>NZ_JAULSC010000009.1:32551-145279 GCF_030518195.1 Nocardioides cremeus | reverse complement strand
CCGACCTACCTGGTCGCTGTGCGCAGCGTGGGCGCACCCGCGAGCGCGGGCCGGGTCCCGCTGCTCCCCTGGTTCCTCGTCGGCTTCGTGCTGATGGTTGCCTTGCGCAGCAGCGGCCTGCTGCCCGGGCAGCTGGTGGACGCGGCCGACGACGTGACCACCGTCCTGCTGGCGGCCGGGATGTTCGGTCTCGGGCTGGGCCTGCGGCTGCGCGAGCTGTGGCCGGTCCCGGCCGGGGCGCTCGTGCTCGCCACCTGCTCGACGCTGGTCGCCGCGGGCACCTCGCTCGCGCTGGTGGTGGCGCTCTACTGAGGCCACGCCGACCCCAGGTGCTGCTGCTGCCCGGGTGGCCCGTCCGGGCCATCCGGCGTACCCCGTCTGGGGGATCTGCGTACCCCGCATCGGCGACACGCGGTCGTTCGTCCCACCGGTGCCGCTGTCGAGGCCTACCGTCGAGACGTGGACCGGGGCCAGGGGGGCCCTTCGCAGGTCCGGCACCAGGAGAAGCACCATGTGGGACACCGTCGACGACCAGCCCGACCGCTCCAGAGAGCCCGGTCCGCCCGGGGAGCACCTGTCGCACGACCGGCCCTGCCCCCGTTGCGGGCACGCCATGCACGTCTTCCTGGCGTGCGACAACGGTTGCGACTGCCGCCCTGCGGTGTCGCAGCAGCACCAGCAGCAACGGCTGGCGCACGCCTGAGCTAGACGTCGACGCGCGCCACCTGCTGCCACCGCGGCCGCTGGTGGTCGTCGTCGACGACGACCCCGGTCGACCAGGTCAGGCGCAGCCCGTCGGGGCTGGCCTCGAGGGTGGCCAACAGGTTCTCGAACCACGGCCCGTGGGTCATCCGCCAGTGCAGCGGCGAGGGCGGCACCCGGCGACCGAGCATCCGTCCCGTCGGTCGGGCCCGGCCCCGGGCCGCCACCCGCACCCCGGCGCGCACCGCGCGCGGCAACGGGTTGCGCATCGGTGAGCAGACCGCCTGCAGGATCCGGCTGGCCGTCCCGGGCCCCTCGAGGTCCGGCCCACCCGGCGCGGGCTCGGCCTCGACGAGGTAGCTGTGGTGCACGTCGCCGGAGAGGAACGTGATCGTCACCGGCGCCCGCCCGCGCCGCCCGGCCGCCACCTCGCGCACCATCGACCCGACCTGGGCGAAGCCCTCCTGGAAGGCCGCCCAGTGCTCGATGTCGAGCGCGCGGCGCAGCCACTCCCCCGCACGTCGGCCGTGCCGGCCGAGCAGGCCGCCGTTGACCACCTCGACGGCCGCCTCGACGTGGTGCAGCCCCGGGGAGAGCAGGAAGGGCAGCGAGGTGCCGATGAGCAGGTGGTCGACGTCGCCGCGCAGCTGCCGGTCGAGCCAGTCCATCTCCTCGTCGTCGACCATCGAGCGGCGCTGCTCCTCGAAGACCCGCGCGGCGCGCGAGTCGACGACCACCAGCCGGGCCTGGTCGTCGAGCTGGCGCGCGAAGCTCCACCGGAAGGTCGTGGGCTGCTTGTCGGCACGCTCGACCAGCTCGTCGAGGGCCGCGCTGAGGTCGAGCTCGTCGGGACCCTCGTGGTCAGCGACCTGGCGCCACAGCGGATCCTGGGCGCGGGAGGCCGCGTCGAGGTTGCCCAGGTGCTGGTGCACCCAGTAGGCACCGAGCCCACCCACGATCCGGTCGCGCCACCAGTCGGTGGCCCACATGTCGCGGCGCCAGCTGGCGCTGATGTTCCAGTCGTCGCGGATGTCGTGGTCGTCGAAGATCATCGCGCTGGGCACCGTCGAGAGCAGCCAGCGCGTCGCCGGGTCGCTCCAGGCCAGCCGGTAGATCTCGGCGTACTCCTCGTAGTCGCGCAGCTCCCAGCCCGGTGGCCGGTCGGGGTCGCGGCGCGAGCTGATGAAGGCGCGCATCGCCTCGCTGGTCTCGTCGGCGTAGACCTGGTCGCCGAGCAGCAGCAGCAGGTCGGGCACCACCTCGTGCTCGTCGGCCAGGTGCAGCCCGTAGGTGCGCAGCGCGTCGACCCCGAAGCGGGCGTGGGACTCCTCGTCGTGCGGCGCGCTGACCCGGCACGAGCCGTAGGCCAGCCGCAGCGGGCGCCCGGGCTGCAGGGTGTGGATCCGCGGGGGCGGGTACGACGACCCGGTCTCGGGCCACACCTGCTCACCCTCGACCTCGACGGTGTACGCCGTGGCGCTGCCGGGCTCGAGCCCGGTGACCTCGACCAGCGCGTAGTGGTGCCCGTGCACCGCGAAGGTGCGTGCGTGGCCCGAGGCGGCGCCGGCCCGGACCACCACCGCAGCCGCCGACGCCGTCTCGACCCACACGGTGGCCGAGTCGGCGTCGACGTGCCGCAGCAGCGGGCCGAGCACGAGGCTCACGGCTCGAGGAGCACCTTGATCGCGCGGCGCTCGTCCATCATCTTGTAGCCCTCGGCGACCTGGTCCATCGGCAGCGTGGCGTCGAAGACCTTGCCCGGCTCGATGGTGCCGTCGAGCACCAGGCCCAGCAGGTGGGGGAGGTACTCGCGCACCGGGGCCATGCCGCCGGCCAGGCCGACGTTCTTCTGGAACATCCGGCGCACGGGCAGCTCGACCCCGTGCGGCACCCCGACGAAGCCGACGGTCGCTCCGGGGCGGGCGACGGCGAACGCGGTGCCCATGGCCTGGTCGGTGCCCACGCACTCGAGCACGGCGTCGGCGCCGATGCCGGCGGTGATCTCCTTGATGGCCGCGGCGCCCTCCTTGCCGCGCTCGGCGACCACGTGGGTGGCGCCGAAGGCGCGGCCGATCTCCTGGCGCGGCTCGTGGCGCGACATCAGCACGACCTTCTCCGAGCCCATCTGGGCGGCGGCGAGCACGCCGCACAGGCCCACGGCACCGTCGCCGACGACCACGGTCGTGCCGCCGGCACGCACCTGGGCGGCCACGGCGGCGTGCCACCCGGTCGGCATCACGTCGGAGAGGGCCATCAGGTGCGGCACGAGCGCCTTGTCGGGGCCCTGCTCGCCGACGTCGGGCACCACGACCAGGCTGCCGTCGGCCTGCGCGACGCGGGCGAGCTCGCCCTGGCCGCTGCTGGTCATGCCGAGGTTGACGCAGGCCGACTGCATGCCGGCGCGGCAGTGGGCGCAGGTGTTGTCGCAGTGGTCGAAGGGCACGACGACGAAGTCGCCGACCTTGACCTCGCGCACGTCGGCGCCGACGGCCTCGACGACGCCGATGCACTCGTGGCCGATCGTGTCGCCGGCGGTGATGTCGTTCTCGCCGCGGTAGGGCCACAGGTCGGAGCCGCAGATGCAGGCGCTGGTCACCCGCACGACCGCGTCGGTCGGCAGCTGGATCGTGGGGTCGGGGACGTCGTTCGAGAAGCGGATGTCACGGGCGGCGTGGATGGTGGTGGCTCGCATGCTCCGAGCATGGCATCCGTCACCCCCACCCCGCCTCACCGGCGCGTCACACCCTCGGGCGATGTGCCGCTATCTCACATGTGAGTTACCGTCGTCTGCATGAGTGACGACGTACGCAGCAGCGACGGCTACAAGGGCCGCATCGGCAACCTCATCCGCGACGCCCGCAAGCACCGCGGCCTGACCCAGCACCAGCTCGCCGAGCTCCTCGCGACCAGCCAGAGCGCGATCAACCGGATCGAGAAGGGCCACCAGAACCTCTCCCTCGAGATGCTCGCCCGCATCGGCGCGGCCCTCGACTCCGAGATCGTGGCCCTCGGCGCCGGCCCGACGCACCTGCGGATCCAGGGCCCGACCACGCTGTCGGGCTCCATCGAGGTCAAGACCTCCAAGAACGCCGGCGTGGCGCTGCTGTGCGCCTCGCTGCTCAACCGCGGTCGCACCACCCTGCGCAAGGTCGCGCGCATCGAGGAGGTCAACCGCCTGCTCGAGGTGCTCGGCAGCCTCGGGGTCCAGACCCGCTGGCTCAACGAGGACAACGACCTCGAGATCATCCCGCCCAAGACCCTGCGCCTCGACGCCATCGACGAGGCCGCCGCCCGGCGCACCCGCTCGGTGATCATGTTCCTGGGCCCGCTGCTGCACCGTGCCGAGACCTTCGACCTGCCCTACGCCGGCGGCTGCAACCTCGGCGAGCGCACCGTCGAGCCGCACATGTCGGCGCTGCGCCCCTTCGGCCTCGAGGTCAAGGCCACCGAGGGCAGCTACCACGCCGTCGTCGACCGCACCGTCGAGCCGGTCCGCCCGATCGTGCTCACCGAGCGCGGCGACACCGTGACCGAGAACGCCCTGATGGCCGCTGCGCTGCACCCGGGCACCACGGTGATCCGCAACGCCTCGTCCAACTACATGGTCCAGGACCTCTGCTTCTACCTGCAGCGCCTCGGCGTGCGGGTCGAGGGCGTGGGCTCGACCACCCTGACCGTCACCGGGCGCACCGAGATCGACGTCGACATCGACTACGCGCCCTCCGAGGACCCGATCGAGGCGATGTCGCTGCTCGCGGCCGGCATCGTGACCGGCTCGACCATCACCATCCAGCGGGTCCCGATCGAGTTCCTCGAGATCGAGCTGGCCACGCTCGAGGAGATGGGCTTCGGCTACGACCGCTCCGAGGAGTACGTCGCGCGCAACGGCCAGACCCGCCTGGTCGACATCACCACGCGGCCCTCGGCGCTCAAGGCCCCGCTCGACAAGATCCACCCGATGCCCTTCCCGGGCCTCAACATCGACAACCTGCCGTTCTTCGCCGTGATCGCGGCGGTGGCCACCGGCCAGACGCTGCTGCACGACTGGGTCTACGAGAACCGCGCCATCTACCTCACCGAGCTGACCAAGCTCGGCGCCCAGGTCAAGCTGCTCGACCCGCACCGGGTGATGATCGAGGGCCCCACGCACTTCTCCGGCACCGAGATCGTCTGCCCGCCGGCGCTGCGCCCGGCCGTGGTGATCCTGCTGGCGATGCTGGCCTCGAAGGGCACCAGCGTGCTGCGCTCGACGTACGTCATCCACCGCGGCTACGAGGACCTCGCCGAGCGGCTCAACGAGCTCGGGGCCAACATCGAGACCTTCCGCGACATCTGAGGCACCGGGGAGGCGATACTGCTCCGGTGACCTCCCCGGCGACTCCCCCGGCCACCGGCCACCCCTACCTCGACCGGTTGCTCGACCGGCCGGGCACGGTGCTGGCGCTGGCGCACCGCGGGGGTGCCTTCCACCCCGAGCTCGAGGGGCTGGAGAACACGGTCGCGGCCTTCGAGCACGCCGTCGCGCTGGGCTACAGCTACCTCGAGACCGACGTCCACGTCACCCGTGACGGGGTGCTGCTGGCCTTCCACGACAGCGTGCTCGACCGGGTCACCGACCGCAGCGGCGCGATCCTCGACCTGACCCTGGCCCAGGTGCGCGAGGCCAGTGTCGGGGGGCGCGAGCAGGTGCCGACGCTGGCCGAGCTCTTCGAGCGGTTCCCGCACGCGCGCTTCAACATCGACATCAAGTCGGAGGGTGCCGTGGCGGCGCTGGCCGACTTCGTCTCGGCCCACGACGCCTGGGAGCGGGTGCTGGTCGGCTCCTTCTCACCGCGCCGGCTGGCGACGTTCCGGCGGCTGACGGGCGGCCGGGTCCCGACCTCCGCGCACCCCTGGGAGGTGCTGGCCTTCCGGCTGCTGCCCAGCGCCCGGCTGGTCCGGGCGCTGACCGGGGGCCGGGTCGCGGCGCTGCAGGTGCCGCACCGGCGCCGGGTGCCGCTGGCGGGCGGGTGCTCGGTGCGGGTCGTCACGCCCGGGCTCGTACGCCGCGCGCACGCCGCCGGCGCGCACGTGCACGTCTGGACGATCGACGAGCCCGAGGAGATGCACCACCTGCTCGGGCTCGGTGTGGACGGTCTCTTCACCGACCGCACCGACGTACTCCGCGACGTGCTCCGCACGCGCGGCCAATGGGAGGAAGCACGCGATGAGCCCCGCAACGAGCACTGACCAGGCCGGCCCGGGCAGCCGGCCCGGCGGACGCGGCCGCTTCGGCTGGCCGGTCTACGCGTGGGGGCTGTGGGACTGGGGATCGGCCGCCTTCAACGCCGTCATCACCACCTTCGTGTTCAGCGTCTACATCACCTCCGACGACTTCGGCCCCAACGCCGACACCAACCTGGGGTGGGCCCTGGCCGGGGCCGGGCTGCTGGTCGCGCTCTTCGCGCCGATCACCGGCCAGCGCGCCGACCGCTCCGGTCGCCGCGGCTTCTGGCTGGCGGTCAACACGATGCTGGTCGTGGCGGTCTCGGCCGCGCTCTTCCTGGTCCAGCCGTCCGAGGAGTACCTCTGGCTCGGCCTGGTGCTGCTGGCCAGCGGCAACATCTTCTTCGAGTTCGCCTCGGTGAACTACAACGCGATGCTCAACGAGATCTCCACGCCGACCACCATCGGGCGCGTCTCGGGGCTCGGCTGGGGCCTGGGCTACATCGGCGGCATCGTGCTGCTGCTGGTCGTCTACTTCGGGCTGATCAGCCCCGACGTCGGGGTCTTCGGGATCACCGGCGAGAACGGCATGGACGTGCGCGTCACGATGCTCGTCTGCGCGGTCTGGACGCTGGCCTTCTCGCTGCCCGTGCTGGTGACCCTGCGCGACGACAAGGCGCAGCGCACCCCGCGTGGCCCGCGCGTGGGCATCGTCGACTCCTACCGCCACCTCATCGCCATGGTGGCCGACCTGTGGCGCACCGACCGCAACACCGTGCGCTTCCTGCTGGCCTCGGCGGTCTTCCGCGACGGCCTGGCCGGCGTCTTCACCTTCGGCGGGGTGCTCGCCGCGGGCACCTTCGGCTTCAGCGCCGGCGGGGTGATCATCTTCGGCGTCGCGGCCAACGTGGTGGCCGGCCTGGCGACCATCGGCTTCGGCGTGCTCGACGACCGGATCGGTCCCAAGCGGGTCATCGTCTTCTCGCTGGTGTGCATGCTCGGCGCCGGGCTGGCGGTCTTCGCGCTCAACGCCGGCGGCAGCACGGTCTTCTGGACCTTCGGGCTGCTGCTGGCCGTCTTCGTGGGCCCGGCCCAGAGCGCCTCGCGCACCTTCCTGGCCCGGCTGATCCCCGAGGGCCACGAGGGCCAGGTCTTCGGGCTCTACGCCACGACCGGGCGGGCGGTGAGCTTCCTGGCGCCGGCCGCGTGGTCGATCTCGATCGCGATCGGCGCCGCGGTCACCGGTGTCGCCGACAAGGACGACGCGCAGTACTGGGGCATCCTGGGCGTGCTGCTGGTGCTGCTCGTCGGCCTGCTTTTGCTGCTGCCGGTGCGCTCGGGGGTGCGCGAGGACTCGGCCCTGGTCACGCACGCGTAAGCCAGGTCTCGGCGCGGGTCTCACCCCCGGCGGCGATTGCCGGAATCTTTGCGTCCTCGCTACCGTTGAACACTTCGATAGCGCGACTGCGAGTGCAGTCGAACGCAGTCGAACCCCACCAGGCACACGAGAGGACGGGAGCGTCCCATGGCAGAGCGCACGCTACGAGGGGCACGGCTCGGAGGCCAGAGCTTCGAGGACGAGCGGGGCATCGAGTTCGCCGCGCGCCAGCAGGTGGGCTACCGCTGCCCGCAGGCGCACGAGTTCGAGATCACCATGTCGGTGGAGGCCGAGGTCCCCGCGGTGTGGGAGTGCCCGCGCTGCGGCGCCGAGGCCGAGAGCACCTCGGGCATCGAGCGCCAGGTGAAGGCCGAGAAGCCGGTCCGCACCCACTGGGACATGCTGCTGGAGCGTCGCTCGGAGAAGGAGCTCGAGGAGATCCTCAAGGAGCGCCTCGACCTGCTGCGCGGTGGCCAGATCGGCCCCGCCCACCTGCACAAGGCGAACGCCAAGCGTCGCCAGGCCAAGGCCTGAGCCGCAGCGGCTAGTCGCCCCGCTGGTCGGAGGGGTCCTCAGGATCCTCCACCACGTCGCCCCGGACCACTGGCCCCGAGCCAGGTCCGGGGCGTCCTGCGTCTCCGGGGCTGCTCGCCTGACCCGGGGCGCCGGGCCAGGACCCGAAGGTCACCGGCACCAGCCGGCTCGCCAGCGCCCTGGTCAGCAGGCCGCGGAAGAGCGGGCGCGAGAACGGCAGCACCAGCAGCAGCCCGAGGGCGTCGGTGACGAAGCCGGGGGTGAGCAGCAGGGTGCCGCCGACCAGCACCAGGGCACCGTCGGCGAGCTCCTTGGCCGGCACTCCCCCGCGCGCCAGCGTGTCGCGCAGGGCCCGCCAGGCCCGGGCGCCCTCGCGGCGTACGACGATCGCGCCGACCACGCTGTCGAGCACCAGCAGCAGGATGGTCCAGCCCGCGCCGATGACCTGGCCGACCTGGATGACCATGTAGAGCTCGAGCAGCGGCATGCCCACGAACAGCAGCAGCAGCACCCAGCCCAGCCGGCCCCGACGCTGGCTCATCGCCCACCTCGCAGCAGCCGGACGGCCTGCTCGCGGCGCTCGGTCAGGCCCCACGTGGTGATCCGCTTGAGCGACTCCACCGCGACCGCGCCGCTCATCTTGGAGTCCCCGCGCACCCGCTCGACGAACTCGATCGGCACCTCTCGCACGACCAGCCCGGCGCGCAGGGTGCGCACCACCAGGTCGGTCTGGAAGACGTAGCCGGTCGAGCGCACCGAGGCGAGGTCGATCCGCTCGAGGGTGGAGCGGCGGAAGAGCCGGTAGCCGGCTGTGGCGTCGCGCACCCGCACCCCCAGCAGCAGGCGCACGTAGAGGTTGCCGCCGCGCGAGAGCGCCTCGCGCCGCCGCGGCCAGTTGACCACTGAGCCGCCCGGCACCCAGCGCGAGCCGATCACCAGGTCGGCGGGCGCGCGGGGGTCGTCGAGCGCGTCGAGGAGCCGCTGCAGCTGCTCGGGCTGGTGGGAGCCGTCGGCGTCCATCTCGCCGACGACCTCGTAGCCCGCCGCGAGCGCGACGTCGAAGCCGGCCACGTAGGCCGCGCCCAGCCCTCCCTTCGCCGTGCGGTGCAGCACGTTGACGCGCGGGTCGGCGGCGGCCAGCTCGTCGGCGACCCGGCCGGTGCCGTCGGGCGAGTTGTCGTCGACGACGAGGACGTCGACGCCGGGCTGGGCGGCGTGCAGCCGCTCCACCACCCAGGCCAGGTTCTCGGCCTCGTCGTAGGTCGGCACCACCATCACGACCCGGGCGCCGGTCTCGGCCCGGCTCACGGCTGCTCGACCATCGCGTCGTCTCCTCGTCGTGACGGCCCCTGGGCGCCGTCGGGTCGCGGTGCGGGCGTGCTGCGGCGGGCCCGGCGCGCGCGACGATACGGAAGAAGGGAGGCGGCCAGGGCCAGGAGGGTCGCGGCGACCGCGACCTGCCAGGGCAGGCGGCCCATCCGCACCGCCGGGGTCAGCGCCTCGTGCAGGTCGAGCTCCTCGACCAGCACCGCGGTCTCCTGCAGCCCCGCGGTCGCGACCACCTCGCCGTCGGCGCCGATGATGCCGCTGACGCCGTTGGTCGAGGCCACCACGGTGGCCCGGCCGGTCTCCAGGGCGCGCAGCCGCGTCATCGCGAACTGCTGCTGCACCTGGTGGGAGAAGATGAAGGTCGCGTTGGAGGTCTGCACGCTCAGCAGCTCCGCGCCACGCGAGACCTGGTCGTAGATCGCGTCCTCGTAGGCGACGTCGAAGCAGATCGCGTCGGCGACCTGGGTGCCGGCGATGCCCAGCGGCTCCTTGCCGGTGCCGACCAGCATGTCGCGCTGGATCCGTGCCAGGTCGCCGAAGCTCAGCTCGAGCGCGGTGCCGCGGAAGGGGATGAACTCCCCGTAGGCGACCGGGTGGCGCTTGGTGTAGCGCTCCCCCGCCCCGGTCACCGGGTCCCACACGATGCCCTGGTTGAGCACCGCCCCGGGCGGGCCGTCGACCAGGGCCCCGACGAGCACCGGCACGCCGATGGCCTCGGTGGCACGCAGGATGCCGGCGTTGGTCTGCGGGTCGCGCCAGGGGTCGGTGGCCGTGGAGTTCTCGGGCCACACCACGAAGTCCGGGGCCGGCTCGCGGCCGGCTGCGACGTCAGCGGCGAGGTCGACCGTGGCCTGCACGTGGTTCTCGGTGACCTGGCGGAAGTCGTAGAGGATGTCGTTGCCCGGGCCCGGCACGTCGCCCTGCACCACGGCCACGGTCGCGGTGCCGGTGCTCGGGCTGGTCCACGGCAGCGCCACCGACGCGGCCACGCCGGCGACGACCGCGCTCAGGGCGCCGAGCGCGACCAGCCGTTCCCGGCCGGCGTCGACCACGAGCGCCGCGAGCGCGGCCCCGGCGAGCGCGAGCAGGAAGGTGACCCCGGCCATGCCGACGTACGGCAGCGTGGCGGCGACCGGCGTGTCGACGACAGCGAATCCCAGCCGGCCCCAGGGCATCCCGCTGAAGGGCCAGCCGCTGCGCCAGATCTCGACGGTGACCCATGACGTGGCCACCCACAGCGGCCACAGCGGGAGCCGCGAGACCAGTGCCACCGCGCTGCCCAGCAGGCCGTAGAAGACGGCCTGCACGGCCGAGAGGCCGACCCAGGCGGCGACGGCGACGGTGGTCATCCAGTAGATGTGGACGTAGTAGAAGCCCACTCCGAACGCCAGGCCGACCACGAACGCCCGACGCAGGCCCAGGTCGCGGGTCAGCAGCGTGTGGGCGGCCACGGCCAGCGGCACCAGCAGGGGCACGAGGACGGGCACGGCGAACGGCTCGTAGGCCATCGCCAGGGCGACGCCGGCGAGCAGGGCGAGGACCGAGCGCTGGAGCACGGTCCCAGGCTACGGGGCCACCTGCGGTGCGCAGAGGTGCGGGAGGATCCCGGGCGCCTTCGGTCCAGCCCGGTGCACGACCGGCTGCCGGGGCGGGCTGTTGTCTAGGGGGCTCGGGAATCCTCCCGCGACCGCTCCCGCGGGGCGGACCGACCTCCGCGAACAGTGTCGGACAGGTGTTTGGCACCCCACCCTCCGACACGGCCACTCGGACGTCGGTCCGCTCACCACGATCTGCTCGAGCGGACGGCCCACCTTGGCGCGGTCCGTCGAGGGGTGTCAAGGAGTCGCTGACCTGCGCAGACGTGTAAAACCGCAGGTCAGGACGGGTGTGCTCCGACCTCTCGAGGTCCAGGAAATCTAGACAGGTGACGGCGTGTCGGCGTCGACACGCCGTGGCCCCGACGCGTCGGTGGCGGTCTCGGCCCCGAGCAGGCGCAGCGCGAGCCCCGCGTACTGCTCGGCCAGGGCCGGCAGGGCGGTCGGACCGGCCGGGTCGAACCACCGCGCGACGCCGCTGCACATCTCCAGCAGCGCCCGTCGGGCCACGGCCGCGGACTCCACGGCGAACGCGCCCTGGGCCAGGCCGTCGTCGATGACCTCGCGCCAGGCGGCCTCGTAGCGGTCGCGCAGCGCGACCACCTCGGCTCGCCGCTGCGGCGACAGGGCGTGCACCTCGTCGTCGACCACGCGCGTCTCGAGCGGGCGCTCGGCGTGGCTGGTGACGTGCAGCCGCACGAGCGCGACCAGGCGCGACGTGGGGTCGTCGTGGGCGAGCAGCACGGCGTCGGCCGCGGCCACCAGCCGGTCGAGGCTCGTGCGCATCAGCTCGACGAGCAGGTCCTCCTTGGTGCCCATGTAGTGGTAGAGCGACGCGCTCGAGAGCCCGGCCCGCTCGGCGAGCTGGCGGATGCCGGTGCCGTGGAAGCCCCGCTCGGCGAAGAGCTCGAGCGCCGCGCGACGCACACGTTCGCCGGAGGTGGTCATGGGCCTATGCTATCGATCGATCGATCGAGAGGCCACGGCGGTGCCGGGCCCTGACACAGGGAGGACGCCGGTGCAGCCGGTCGAGTACAGCCACGACAGGTCCGCGGGCCCCGGGGTGGCGCTGGTCCACCTCAACCGGCCCGAGCGGCTCAACGCCGTCGACGAGGCGCTGACCCGGGGCCTGGTGGCCGCGCTCGAGCGCGCCGTCGCCGAGGACGCGCGCGCCGTGGTGCTGGCCGGTCGCGGTCGGGCCTTCTGCGCGGGCCACGACCTCAAGGCCCAGCCGCCGGTCGAGACGCCGCTGCAGACCCGCGGGCGGCTCGAGGAGATCCAGGACGTCACCCGGCTGGTACGCCGCTTCCCCGGCCCGGTCGTGGCCGCCGTGCACGGCTACGCCCTCGGCGCCGGCTGCGAGTTCGCGCTGGCCTGCGACGTCGTCGTGGCCGCCGAGGACGCCGCGTTCGGCTTCCCCGAGGTCTCGGTCGGCCTCTCGGTGACCGGTGGGGTCTCGCGGCTGCTGCCGGTGCTGGTGGGCTGGGCGCGCGCCAAGGAGCTGCTGCTGCTGGGCGAGCGGGTCTCGGGCAGCGAGGCGGCCGCGATGGGGCTGGTCGCGCGCGCCGTGCCGAGCGGCACCCACGAGGAGGTCGCCCTCGAGCTGGCCACCCGGATGGCCCGGCGCCCGGCCCTGGCGCTCTCGCTGGCCAAGCGGGTGCTCGACGGCGGGCTCGACTCCACGCTCGAGGAGGCGATGGGCCGCGAGGTCGAGCACGCCGTGCTGACCTCGCTCTCCGACGAGGGCGAGGCGCCGCGGGAGGGGTTCGGTCGTGGCTGAGACCCTCGTCGGCCACCTCGAGGAGGCCGCCCGGCGCTGGCCCGACCGGCCGGCCTGGACCTTCGACCTGGGCCCGGGTGCCTGCACCACCTGGAGCTTCGGTGAGGTCGCCGCCACCAGCGCGGCGTACGCCGCCGCCCTCGCCGCGCGCGGTGTCGGCGCCGGCGACCGCGTCGGGGTGATGCTCGGCAACACCGCCGACTCGCCGCTGGTGTGGCTGGCGCTGCAGCGGCTGGGCGCCGCCACGGTGCCGCTCAACGTGCGCTACCGCCACGACGACCTGGGCCACGTGCTGGCCGACTCCGGAGCGCGGCTGGTGGTGGCCGCGCCCGAGCACCACGAGCTGGTGCGCAGCGCCGCCGACCTGACCGGTGGTCTCGAGGTGCTCTCCCCCGCCGACCTGCAGGCGCCGGCCGAGCCGGCGCCGGCGGCCGACGACCCCGACGCGGTCGTCAACGTGCAGTACACCTCCGGCACCACCGGACGGCCAAAGGGCTGCCTGCTCACCCACCGCTACTGGACGACCCTGGGCGGCTCGATGGTCGAAGAGTTCCCCCACCTGGGCGCCGACGACGTGATGCTGACCGCGCAGCCGTTCCACTACGTCGACCCGCAGTGGAACGTCGCGGCCGCGCTGATGGCCGGCGCCCACCTGGTCGCCCTCGACGGCTTCCACCCCTCGTCCTTCTGGGCCAAGGTGCGCGAGCACCGGGTCACCTACTTCTACTGCCTGGCCTCGATGCCGACCCTGCTGCTGCGGATGCCGCCCGACCCGCTCGACCGCGAGCACGCCGTGCGCGCCGTGCAGTGCTCGGCCATCCCGCCGGCGCTGCACGCCGAGCTCGAGGCCCGGTGGGGCGTGGGCTGGTACGAGGCGTTCGGGATGACCGAGACCGGCGCCGACATCCGGGTGGGCGCCGAGGAGCACGCCGCCCTGGTCGGCACCGGGTGCCTGGGCCGCCCGGCGGCGCACCGCGAGGTCCGGCTCGACGACCAGGGCCAGCTGTGGCTGCGCGGGCCCGGCATGATGCTGGGCTACCTGGGGCTCGAGCCGCCCTTCGACGCCGACGGCTGGTTCCCCACCGGCGACCTGGCCCGCCTCGACGACGCCGGTCGGGTCTACCTGACCGGGCGGCTCAAGGACATGATCCGCCGCAGCGGCGAGAACATCGCGGCGGTCGAGGTCGAGGAGGTCCTGCTCGCCCACCCGGCCGTGCGCCTCGCGGCCGTCGTCGGGGTGCCCGACGACGTGCGCGGCGAGGAGGTGATGGCCTTCGTGGTGGCCCCCGGGGCCGACGAGCACGAGCTGGCGCAGTGGTGCGCGCAGCGGCTCGCGCCGTTCAAGGTGCCCAGCCGCTGGGCGCTGCGCGAGGAGCTGCCGCTGACCGCCTCGCACCGCGTCGAGAAGGCAAGGCTTCGCGCCGAGGCCGCCCGGGTCGCGGTGCCCGGCACGACGGGAGGAACCCGGTGAAGGCCGACCTGCTGCTCACCAACGCCCGGGTCCGCACGCTCGAGGGCCCGGGACGCGACCACGTCGCCCGCAGCGTGGCGATCTGGCGCGACAGGGTGGTGGCCGTCGACGACGACGTGGCCGCCCACCGGGTGCTCGACCTCGACGGCGCCGTGGTCGCCCCCGGCTTCCACGACGCCCACAACCACATGGCCTGGTTCGGCCAGTCCCTCGACGAGCTCGACCTGCGCCTGCCCAGCCTCCAGGCGGTGTACGACGCCGTGGCCGCCCGGGCCCGCGACCTGCCGCCCGACGCGTGGGTGGTCGGCGCCGGCTACGACGAGAACAAGCTCGGGGCGCACCCCGACCGCGACGGGCTCGACCGGGCCGCCGGTGGCCGGCGGGTCTGGCTGCGGCACACCTCGGGGCACATGTGCGTGGTCAGCAGCGCCCTGCTCGACGACCTGGGGCTGGGCGGCTCGGCGGTGGAGGTGCCCGGCGGGCGCGTCGTCGTCGACGCCGTCGGGCGGCCCACCGGCCTGCTGCAGGAGCAGGCCCAGCACCTGGTCAACGAGCTGGTGCTCCCCTACCCCGTGGCCGGGCTGGTCGACGCGATCGAGCGGGCCGGGCAGGTCTACCTGAGCCAGGGCCTGACCTCGGTGGTCGAGGCCGGCGTCGGCGGCGGGTGGATCGGACGCAGCCCGGTCGAGGTCGCGGCGTACCAGGAGGCGCGGGCGCAGGGCCGGCTGCCGCTGCGGGTGGAGCTGATGGTGGCCGCCGACGCGCTGCGCCCCCTGCAGGGCCACGCCGACGACGACCTGGGGCTCGGGCTCGACCTCGGCATCCGCACCGGCCTCGGCGACGACCGCCTGCGCCTCGGGCCGGTGAAGATCTTCTCCGACGGCTCGCTGATCGGGCACACCTGCGCGCTCACCGACGAGTTCGCCGACACCCCCGGCGAGAAGGGCTACCTCCAGGACGACGCCGACGCGCTGCGTGAGCGGATCCTCGGAGCGCACCGGTCGGGGTGGCGGGTCGCGGCGCACGCGATCGGCGACGCGGCCATCGACCTGGTGCTCGACGCCTACGACGAGGCCCAGCGGCGCTGGCCGCGCGACGACGTGCGCCACCGCATCGAGCACTTCGGGGTCTCGCGACCCGACCAGGTCGCCCGGGCCGCGGCCCTGGGCGTGGTGCCGGTGCCGCAGGGGCGCTTCGTCGGCGAGATCGGCGACGGGATGCTGCGCGCGCTCGGGCCGCAGCGGGCCTCGTGGATCTACCGCTACCGCTCGCTGCTCGACGCCGGCATCGTCGCGCCCGGCAGCTCCGACCGCCCGGTGGTCGACGGCACCCCGCTGAAGGGCATCCACGACATGGTCAACCGGCGCACCGACTCCGGCCAGGAGTGCGGGCCCGAGGAGGCGATCAGCGGCCTCGAGGCGCTGACGGCGTACACGCTCGGCTCGGCGCACGCCTCGCACCAGGAGCACGACAAGGGCACCATCGCGCCCGGCAGGCTCGCCGACCTCGTCGTGCTCGACGACGACCCGGCCACCGTCTCCCCTCGGGTGATCCGCGACATCAGCGTGCTGCGTACCTTCCTGGGAGGAGAGGTGGTGTGGGAAGCATGATCGTGCAGCCCCAGGACGACCACCCGCTGGTGGAGGCCGCGACACTGACGGCCGACCAGCTGGCGCTGGTGCAGGAGATCTACGACGCGGCGTTCCCCGAGGACCTGCGGGTCCCCTTCGACGACCTGCTCGTCGATCGGGTGCTGGTGCGCCTCGACACCCACGACCGGCCCGAGGGGCTCGCGGTGGTGCGCGAGCTCGGCAGCACCGGCTGGACGTTCCTGCGCTACTACGCCGTGGGCGCGCGCGGCGGCGGCACCGGCTCGGCGATGCTCGAGCAGCTCGCCGCGCAGCTGTCGCGCGAGGGCGGCTCGCTGCTGGTCTGGGACGTCGAGGACCCCGACGAGCCGGGCCTGGGCCCCGACCACGTCCTCGAGCACCAGCGCCGCATCCGCTTCTACGAGCGCAACGCCGGCGAGCTGCTGCCGGTCGCGGAGTACCGCCCGCCGCACGACGGTGGCCTCGAGGGCCACGCGCCGCCGATGCGGCTGATGTGCCGCACCCTGGGCGCCTGGGTGCGACCGCCGGTGGCCGACATCGTCCGCGGCGCCTACCAGCACCGCTACGGGCTGGCCGGCGACGACCCCGTCGTACGCCGCACGCTGGAGGCCAGCGCCCTGGCCTGACGCCCATCCACCCCCAGGACGAAAGATCTTGCGGCGGTTCGTTCGACATCCCGCAGATCCTTCTGGCATCGTTGCTCTCATGAGCATCGAGACCTCCATCGCGTCCCTGGTCGAGGACGCCACCGGGCAGCCCTACCCGTACCGGCGACCCGAGCTGGTCGAGCCCGACTGGACCCGCTTCCCGGGGTGGCGCGACGTCACCGCCGCCGACTGGGCCTCGGTGCAGTGGCAGCGCGCGCACTGCGTCAAGAACGTGCGCCAGCTGCGCGAGCTGATGGGCGACCTGCTCGACGAGCGCTTCTACGCCGACCTCGAGCGCGACCAGGCCGAGCGGGCCACCATGTCGATGCTGGTGCCGCCGCAGATGCTCAACACGATGGTGCCGTTCGCCGAGCCGACCGGGCCGGGCTCGTTCACCGAGGCGTTCTACGCCGACCCGGTGCGCCACTACATGCTGCCGGTCTTCTCCGACCGCCGCACCGACTGGGCCTCCCACCCGCACGCCACCCGCGACTCGCTGCACGAGCACGACATGTGGGCCACCGAGGGTCTGACCCACCGCTACCCCACCAAGGTGCTCGCCGAGCTGCTGCCGACCTGCCCGCAGTACTGCGGGCACTGCACGCGCATGGACCTGGTCGGCAACTCGACGCCGGTCGTCGAGAAGCTCAAGTTCGCCGGCAAGCCCAACGACCGCATCGGCGACATGCTCGACTACCTGCGTCGCACCCCGTCGGTGCGCGACGTGGTGGTCTCCGGCGGCGACGTGGCCAACATGCCGTGGCCCCGCCTCGAGGCGTTCCTGACCTCGGTGCTCGAGATCGAGAACGTGCGCGACATCCGCCTGGCCACCAAGGCCCTGGTCGGGCTGCCCCAGCACTGGCTGCAGCCAGAGGTCGTCGAGGGCATGTCGCGCGTGGCCGGGACCGCCCGATCACGCGGCGTCTCGCTGGCGATCCACACCCACGCCAACCACGCCCAGTCGATCACCCCGCTGGTCGCCGAGGCATCGCGGGCGATGCTGGATGCCGGCGTACGCGACGTGCGCAACCAGGGCGTGCTGCTCAACGGTGTCAACGCCGACCCGCACGCGCTGCTCGACCTGTGCTTCTCGCTGCTCGACGGCGCGCAGATCATGCCCTACTACTTCTACATGTGCGACATGATCCCGTACTCGGAGCACTGGCGGGTCTCGGTCGCCGACGCCCAGCGCCTGCAGCACCACATCATGGGCTACCTGCCGGGCTTCGCGACGCCGCGGATCGTCTGCGACGTGCCGTTCGTGGGCAAGCGCTGGGTGCACCAGCTCGCCGACTACGACACCGAGCGCGGCATCTCCTACTGGACCAAGAACTACCGCACCTCCATCGAGGCCGACGACGCCCAGGCCCTCGAGCGCACCTACGAGTACTACGACCCGATCCACACCCTGCCCGAGGCCGGGCAGCGCTGGTGGGCCGAGCACGGCCGCCTCGACGAGTCGGCGCTCAAGGCAGCCGAGGTGGCCGAGGCCTCGCGGCGTACCGCGGCGCTGCAGGCCTGGTAGCCGGCCCGGCGGGCGGGGCGGCCCGGGGGCTCAGGCCTCCGGGTCCGCCGCGGGGCCGGCGACCGGCCGGTTCTCGTAGTAGGTGGTGAGCACGATCGTGGTGCGGGTCGAGACGTTGGCCGCGGCCCGGACCCGGGCGAGCAGGTCCTCCAGGGCGGCCGGCGAGGTGCAGCGCACCAGCAGCACGTAGGACTCCTCCCCCGCCACCGACCAGCACGACTCGATCTCCTCGATGTGCTCGAGGCGGGCCGCGCAGTCGTCGGGCTGCGAGGGGTCGATCGGGCGGATCGAGATGAAGGCCGCGAGCGGCACCCCGATCTCGGCGTGGTTGATGGTGGCGCCGTAGCCCTGGATCAGGTCGCGCTGCTCGAGCCGCTTGACCCGCTGGTGCACCGCGGAGGTGGACAGACCGGTCGCCTTGCCGAGGTCGGTGAAGGACATCCGGCCGTCGTGGGCCAGCAGGGCCAAGATCTTGCGGTCGGTCGCCTCGACTCCGGGATGGCTCACGCCTTCACCCTAGTGCCCGGCGGGGTCGCGGCACCGTCACGACCCCTGCAAGACTGCGCCGGTGACCCAGCAGCCCGGCCGTCTGATGCTCCTCGACACCGCCTCGATGTACTTCCGGGCCTTCTTCGGGGTGCCGGAGATCCTGGCGCCCGACGGGACCACCCCGGTCAACGCCGTGCGGGGCCTGCTCGACTTCATCACCCGGCTCGTCGACGAGTACCGCCCCACCGACCTGGTCTGCTGCTGGGACGACGACTGGCGCCCGCAGTGGCGCGTCGACCTGGTGCCGACCTACAAGGCGCACCGTGTCGAGGAGGAGGTCGAGACCGCCCCCGACGTCGAGGAGGTCCCCGACCCGCTGCAGGTGCAGGTCCCGATCATCCGCGACGTGCTGGCCGCCTACGGCATCAAGGTCGTGGGTGCCCCCGAGGCGGAGGCCGACGACGTGATCGGCACCCTGGCGACCGGTGCCGGCCAGCCGGTCGACATCGTCACCGGCGACCGCGACCTCTTCCAGCTCGTCGACGACGAGGCCGACGTGCGTGTGCTCTACATCGCCCGCGGGGTGGGCAGGCACGAGCGGGTCGACAACGCGTGGGTGCGCGCCAAGTACGACGTCGAGGCCGCGCAGTACGCCGACTTCTCCACCATGCGTGGCGACGCCTCCGACGGGCTCCCCGGGGTCAAGGGCGTCGGCGAGAAGACCGCCGCGACGCTGCTGGCCCGCCACGGCGACATGGCCGGCATCATCGCCGCCGCCGAGGATCCCGACTCGGGGATGGGTCCCGGACCGCGGGCCAAGATCAAGGCCGCGGCCGACTACCTGGCCGTGGCGCCCGAGGTCGTCGCCGTACGCCGCTCGCTCGACCTCGACCGCACCGGCTTCGCGCTGCCGCACTCCCCCGCCGACCCCGAGCGTCTCGCCGAGCTCACCGAGCGGTGGGGCCTCGACAGCCCGGTGGAGCGGTTGAACGCGGTGCTCGCCGGGCGGTGACGTCAGTCAGGGCGGCCCAGGAAGTCCCGCACGACCTCGTTGAACATGTGTGGTGCCTCGAGGTTGCTGACGTGTCCACAGTCGGGGATGACTGCCAGGGTCGCCCCGGGGATCCGGCGCTCGAGCTCGTGGGCGACCGCCAGCGGTGAGCGCACGTCGAGCTCACCCCAGACCAGCTGGGTGGGCACCCGGATCGTCGGCAGCACGTCGGTGAGGTCGGCCTGCGCCATCGCGGTCAGGGCGGTCACCATGCTCCTGGGCCTGACGTTCGCCGCCATCGCCTCCAGCAGGGGCACGAACCGTGCAGGTGGGTCACCCGCGAAGAGGCCGGGCAGGGTCGGGTCGAACCGCTCCCCCGGCTCGGCCATCGCCGCGCGCACGCCGGCCAGCCTGGCATCGGCCTCCCGGGCGCCCAGCGACCCGCGCCACCCGGCGTACCCGTCGGCCAGGACCATGCGACGGATCGACGTGGGGTGGCGTCGGTACAGCTCGAGGACCACGGTGGTGCCCCACGAGAGCCCGACCACCGCCACTGGGGAGACGCCGAGCGCGCGGATCATCCCGGCGAGGCAGTCGGCGTAGTCGGAGAGGCCGAAGCCGTCGGGCACGTCGTCGGATCCTCCCGCGCCGGGCTCGTCCCAGGCGATCACCGTGAACTCGTCGGCGAGCGCCTCGAGCTGTGGCGTCCAGGTACGGCTGTCCTCGGCGCCACCGTGCACGAACATCACTCTCCGACCGTGACCGCGTCGTCGGTAGGCGAGGCGCAGGCCGTCCACCTCGACGGTGTCCATGGTCTCCACGGTACGCCGGACGTGGCGGCGGGAGAGCCGATGGAACCGAACGGCACCGCTGGGGCATCTTTACCTCTGTGACACCTGAGGAGACCGCCGACTTCGAGGCGTTCATGACTGCTCGCTGGGCGGGACTGGTGCGCGCAGCGGTCTTGATGGGGGCGGACCTGCACGCCGCTGAGGACCTCGCCCAGGCGGCGTTGGTGGACAGTCACCGCCGTTGGGGCCGCGTGCAGGGCGCTCGGGACCCTGCGGCCTACGTGCACCGCATCCTGGTCAACCGGATGCGTGCGAGCCGACGTCGCCGGTGGCGCGGTGAGGTGCCGACCGACCTGGCAGCCCAGCACGGCCGTCACGGCGTGCCGTGCGCGGGCGGTGACGTCGCAGAGTCCGTGTCCGTGTCCCACGGGGTCCGCGAGGCGCTGGCTCGGTTGCCGCTCGTCCAGCGGCAGGTGGTCGTGCTGCGCCACTTCTGCGACCTCTCGGAGCAGCAGACGGCGGAGGTCCTCGACATCGCCGCGGGCACGGTCAAGAGCCGGCTGTCGAGAGCCATGGCAGCCCTGGCCACCGACCCCCTCCTCAGCCCCCTACGAACGGACGCAGAGCGATGAGCAACGACCTCGGCGAGCTGGTCGCCCGCGCAGCCGATGACATCCCCGTCGCGGCCCCACCGGTCGGCCGAGTCCTGGCCGCGTCCCGTCGCCGCCGACGCCGGGCGCGCGCCTGTCTGGGAGCAGCCGCCGCCGGGCTCGGCGTGGCCACGGTCGCGGCCGCGTTCCTCCTCGGTGTCGGCGTCAGGGAGGCGGCACTCGACCCCGCCACCCCCGTCGCGCCGGAGGTCACGAAGCGCTCGGACCCGAGCCTCGACGCGGAGCCGCCGGGCAACCGTGGGTGGATGAGCGAGGGGTGGGACGGGCAGACGTCGCCGGCCGGCACGTTCCCCGTCGTCGCCGACGACGGCACCCGGGGGTACGTGTCCGTCGCCGACATGAGCGACAGCGTCTACCGCTGCTCGACCCGGCCTCGATGCGACCGCCTGGTCGACGACCTCACCGCGGCCGGCTACCTGTCATCGACCGGTGCCCTGACCGTTCCCGTCGACGACGCCGACGGCACCCGCGTCGGGGTACTGACCCGCGGCGTCGTCTACCGACCCGGTGAACCACTCGGCTCCCGGGCGCCCGACCTGGCGGCCACGGCCGGGGACCACGGCCTGCTGGGCTACACGCTGAACGGCGAGCAGTCTCCGGCTACTCCCGAGCAAGCCATCGAGTGGCAGAATCGCTGGGCAGCGCTGGGCCACGGGCCGATACACAACGTCTACGCCGAGGACGGCACCACGCTCCTCGACACCTTCACCCTGCAGCTGGGCAACAGCGTCGCTCGCTGATCGGGGATCTCCGCCGCGGCCGGAGCGAGCACCCGCAACGGAGGACGAGTCGTCGTCCCCTTCAGTGCCCGATGAAGACGAACACGAAGATGATGAGCGCGCTCCAGGCCAGGAACAGCCCCAGGACCGCTCCCGCGGCCACGCCTGCCCCCAGGGCACGAGTCCTCGAGGACACACACAGCGCGAGTCCGCCCAGGGCGACCGAACCGCTCACGGCGACGACGGCCTCGACCAGTGGCGACAGGTCTCCATGGCGGGGCACCAGCACGAAGCAGGCAACGGCTACGGCGGCGATGCCGACCAGGACGCCCGAGAAAGCCGGCACGGCGAAGGCCCGGCGCGGTGTCTCGCGGAGTGTCGTGGTCACCCAGGGAGGCTAGCCGTGGGCAGCGGCACCCACAGCCATGACTCGCGGCGCGTGAGCCCGAATCGGCTGCCAGAACGCGGCTTGTTCCGGCGCTAGTGTGGAGAGGTCCGAGGCCATCTGCTCGTCGTCGAACGAGTCGCGCCACACAAATCGTAAGGTGGTTTGACGGTGGACCAACCGATCTACTGGGGAGTGCTGGCGGCGACGGCCATCGTCTTGGCCGGAGCAAGGCTGGTCGCTCGGCGTCCACTCTGGCGAAGCCGATCCCGCGCGGTCTCGAGGGGCGACCTCGTGGTGGCTGCGGCGGCGGTTGCGGTCCTGGTGTTCCATTGCATGGCGATGTTCTTCGCCGACTGGGTGGACGCGGTGCCGTTCGCGGAGGCCCCGGCGGCCGCCGTGCGCGACCTCGACAGCCTCGCCAGCGAGGTGTCCTACTGGGTGCCTGCCGCGGCACTGGTGGTCGCCCTGCGTCGGGTGTGGCCGCCGGCGCTGCTCGTCTTGGTCGTGACCCTCGTCGGAGTGGGATACACGATGTTCGTCCCCCACGCCCTCAACACCCACTTGGCATGGCTGGCAGCCGCCGTGGTCACCCTGGTGCTGACCGGCACGGCGCTCGTCTTCCCAGCGCGCCGACAGGGTCAGTCGGGATCCGGGCGAACGGTCGCGGAGTCCACCTGATTAGACGCGCCCGGACTCTCCAGGTCTTCCAGGGGCCTGGACGCCCGTAGTCCCGGGCCGCGAACAGGAAGCGCCAGCGCTCAGGAGCGCGTGGGGTGCAGAGGGCACTGCTTCCTGACCTCGAGGGAGGCGTCTGTGCACACCACCAGCTGTGCGGGCAGCTCGACAGTGAACAGATGGCCGTCCACCTCGTAGTCGACGCGGACTCCATCGCGGATCAGCAGGCCTTCACCCGTCACCTTCGATGCCGAGGAACAGCTCCCATCCCCTCTCGTTCTCGCTGGTCGGGCTGAGTGTCGCCCCGATGGCATCGATGAGCTCCACACCGTCGAGCTCATCCGCGACAGGCGGCCACCGGTCGACCAGCTGGACCGCGTCGAACTTCCGGTCCGCACCGGCGACCATGGCGCCGAGGAGCCGGAACCCCTCGGCGTTGACCAGCTCCACGTCGGAGATGACAGCGGGGGCCTCGCCCTCGACGTACAGCACCTCGAAGCCGTCGGTGAGGACGGTGCCGGTCGGTCGCGTCACTGAGAATCCGTGCTCCGGTCCAGCGGGAACCGGACCGTCTGCAGAACGGTTCCTCGGACTCAACGCGACGACCAGCAGGACGCTGGCAACCACACCCAGCAGGAGGACGCCCACCACGAACCGGATGCTGGGGGCGGTCCGACCACAGGTGTCCAGCATCAGCATGCTCCCTCGTGCCCAGGTGACCGGTGACGCGTTCGTTGCCTACAACGTCCAGGTGAATTGCCAGGTCACGACGGGCGCCGGCCAGGTCTGGACCACCTGCGCGAGCAGTGACAGCCGCGGCGCAGCGGGGCTGTCGGTGGCTGGTGCTTGAGTATCGGCATGCTGATCGAGACGGACCTCGCGGGTGGTCCGGTGCGGGTCGATGACCTGGACCGGGACTCGGTGCTGTGGTTCGCCGAGCAGGCCAAGGCACGCGAGGCCGCGGCGGCGCTGGCGGTGCTGCACGCCACGATCCGCTGGTGCGAGACCAACACCGTCGACGACCCCAAGTCGGCGGCGGGGTTCGGGGAGGTCGGTGGCGACCTGGACTGCCCGGAGAAGATCGGCGGCGACGGGCGCCCGATGATCGCGGCGTTCTCCGCCGAACCCCTCGCCGCGGCGATGGAGATCTCCACCACCGCCGCCCTGACCCTGATGGCTGACGCTCTCGAGCTGGCGCACCGGCTGCCGCGGGTGATGGCACGTGTGGAGGCCCTCGAGGTACCCGTGTGGCGCGCCCGCAGCATCGCCCAAGCCACCAGCGGCCTCTCACCCGACGCAGCCGCCTACGTCGACGCCGTGATCGCAGGCCGCGCGCACCGGGTCGGGTCGGTGGTGCTGGCCCGGCTCGTCGAGACCGCCCGGGCCCGCTACGACACCGACGCCCACGAAGAGGCCGAAGAGACCGCGCGGGAGTCGTGGGACTTGACCCTGACCCATGCCGGGGCGCGTGACGGACGCTGGCTGGGGACCTCGTGGATGCAGATCACCGGCGACACCGCCACCCTGGCCGACCTGCAGGACCTCGTGGGTCGCATTGCCCACGACCTGCTGGCCACCCACCCCGACCTGCCCCTGCCCCGGCGTCGGGTGCTGGCGCTGCAGGTCATCGTCGACCGGGCCCGCGCCCACGGCGACACCCCGGCACCGGGGCGGCCGTACAAGGCCTACGTGCACCTGACCGCGACCCCTGAGGGTGACATCGCGCCGTTGGGGCGGGTGGAGGACCTCGGGCCGGCTACCAGCGCGATGATCCGTGACTGGCTCGCCGGAGCGCGGGTGACGGTGACGCCGGTGCTCGATCCCGACCGCGGCGACCCGATCGATGCCCACGACCCGCCGGAGTGGATGCGCGAGCTGGTCATCCAACGCGACCAGCACTGCGTCTTCCCCGACTGCCGCCGCCCGGCACGGCGCTGCGACCTCGACCACATCAGCACCTGGATCGACCCCGCCCACGGAGGTCCACCGGGTCAGACACACCCAGGCAACCTCGCCCCACTCTGCCGACGACATCACCGGGCCAAGACCACCACCGACCCCACCAAGCAGTGGCGCTACCGACGCATGGACCACGGCCACTACACCTGGACCGGACCACAGGACCAACGACTCGTCGTCGTCCCCGGCATCGGCACCTACTCCTCCTCGGTGACCCCCGAGTAGGCCACGACGCCACGCCGCATCGAGGCGATGGCCTGGCGCGCTGTGCGCCGCACCGGCGAGTCGCCGGCGGCGTCGGCGACCTGGCCGGCCAGGTCGAGCAGCTGCTTCATCCACCGCACGAAGTCGCCGGCGGCCAGCTCGCTCTCGCCCAGCACGTCGTCGAGGTCGTCGCCCTCGCACCAGCGGTAGGCGATCCAGGCGAAGCCGAGGTCGGGCTGGCGCAGGTAGTCGAGCTTGTGGTCCTTCTCGAGCCGGTCCAGGTCGCCCCACAGGCGCACCATCGCGCCGATGGCGTCCTTCGTGGGCCCGCCCGGCACCCGCGGCGACGAGGCGTCGTCGGGGCGCCGAGCCTCGAAGACCAGCGTCGACAGGGCCGCGGCCAGCCCGGAGGGCGACAGGTCGTCCCACACGCCCAGGCGCAACGACTCAGCGGCCACCAGGTCCATGTCGGAGTAGAGCCGGCGCAGGTGCATGCCCTGCTCGGTCACCGAGGCGTCGGTGCCCTCGTCGGTCAGGTAGCCCAGCGCGGTCAGCACCTCGCAGACCCGGTCGAACTGGCGGGCCACGGTGTTGGTGCGGCTCTCCACCCGGCGGGCCAGGGTGGCGGCGTCTCGCTCGAGCTTGAAGTAGCGCTCGGCCCACCGGGAGTGGTCCTCGCGATCGGTGCACTCGTGGCACGGGTGCGTCTTGAGCCGGCGGCGCAGCTCGGCGACCTCGCTCTCCCATGCGCTCGGCTCGCCCCCGTGGGCACGCCCCGCAGCCTTGGCGCCCTTGGGGCCCTGGCGCAGGTGGCGCGGCGGCAGGTCGCGGGTGCGCATCCGCAGCTGGGCGGCCAGGTCGCGACGCATCTGCGGGTTGCGCGCGGTGAAGGAGCGCGAGATCTTCAGCCGCGTCAGGGCCTCGACCGGCTCGGGGAAGTCGATCATCGCCAGGCGGCGTGACTGCTTCTCGAGGGTGACCACCAGCGGGCGCGGGCCCTCGGGCGACCAGCCGGGGTCGACCACGACGGCGTACCCGGCGAACTTGCCGGTGGGCACCTCGATCACGTCACCGGGCTTGAGGAGGCGCAGCGACTCGATGGCCTCGGCGCGGCGATCGGCGCGCCGAGCCTTGTTGGCGCCCTTCTCGACGTCGCTGATCTGGCGGCGCAGCGCGGCGTACTCCATGAAGTCGCCCAGGTGGCACTGCGCGGCCTCGGCGTAGCCCTCCAGCGCGTCCTCGCTCTTGCGCAGCTGACGAGCCAGGCCCACGACGGCCTTGTCGGCCTGGAACTGCGCGAAGGACTGCTCGAGCAGCTCGCGGGCGGTGTGCCGGCCGAACTGGTGCACCAGGTTGACGGCCATGTTGTAGGACGGGCGGAACGACGAGCGCAACGGGTAGGTGCGCGTGGAGGCCAGCCCCGCCAGCTCGCGCGGGTTCATCCCCGGCTGCCAGAGCACGACCCCGTGGCCCTCGGTGTCGAGGCCGCGGCGTCCCGCGCGTCCGGTGAGCTGGGTGTACTCCCCCGGCGTGATGTCGGCGTGGGTCTCGCCGTTCCACTTCGAGAGCTTCTCGATGACCACGGTGCGCGCCGGCATGTTGATGCCCAGCGCGAGGGTCTCGGTGGCGAAGACGACCTTGCACAGGCCGCGCTCGTAGAGCTCCTCCACGCACTGCTTGAAGGCCGGCAGCATGCCGGCGTGGTGCGCGGCCACGCCGCGGGTCAGCCCGTCGAGGAAGTCGTGGTAGCCCAGCACGTGCAGGTCGTCGGCCGAGAGGTGCGAGCAGGCGTTCTCGACGTAGGCGAAGATCTCGTCGCGCTCGCGAGGGCTGGTCAGCCGCACGCCCGCGTTGAGGCACTGGGTCACCGCTGCGTCGCAGCCGACCCGGCTGAAGATGAAGACGATCGCCGGCAGCAGGCCCTCGCGGTCGAGCCGGTCGATCACGTCGGCCCGGCTGGGGATCCACACCCGGCGTCCGTTGCCGACCTGCTTGGCCGGCGACGAGCGGCCCGGCTGCGAGCGCCCCCGCGGCGAGCGGCGGTCCTTGATGCGCGAGGCCGCCCAGTCGTCGCGCGCCACCTTGAGCAGGTCGTCGTTGACCGGGGCACCCTCCTTGACGAAGCCGGCCGCGGCGTCGACGTCGGAGGAGGCGAAGAGGTCGAGCAGGCGGCGCCCGACCATCACGTGCTGGAAGAGCGGCACCGGCCGCTTCTCCTCCACGATCGTGGTGGTCTCGCCGCGCACCGTCTCGAGCCACTCGCCGAACTCCTCGGCGTTCGAGACGGTCGCCGAGAGCGAGACCAGCGCCACCGACTCGGGCAGGTGGATGATGACCTCCTCCCACACCGCGCCCCGGGAGCGGTCGGCCAGGTAGTGCACCTCGTCCATCACCACGAACCCCAGGCCCATCAGCGTCGAGGAGCTGGCGTAGAGCATGTTGCGCAGCACCTCGGTGGTCATCACCACGATCGGCGCCTCGCCGTTGACGGTGTTGTCACCGGTCAGCAGGCCGACCTGGTCGGCGCCGTAGCGGTCCACCAGGTCGTGGTACTTCTGGTTCGACAGCGCCTTGATCGGCGTGGTGTAGAACGCCTTGCGCCCGGTCGCCAGCGCCAGGTGGATCGCGAACTCGCCCACGATGGTCTTGCCGGATCCGGTGGGCGCCGCGACCAGCACGCCGCGGCCCTCCTCGATCTCGCGGCACGCCTGCACCTGGAACTCGTCGAGCGGGAAGGCGTAGAGGGCTCGGAAGTCCTTGAGCACCGGGTGCTCGCGGGTACGCCGGAACTGCGCGTACCGCTCCGACGGGGACAGCTCGTCGGTCGTCATGGTCCCAACCTACGCGAGGCCCCGAAGCACGCGTCGTACGCCGCCGGCGCGCTCAGCCCAGCACGCGCAGCGCGCCCGGCACCGCCTCGATCTCCAGCGGCAGCGCGCCGAACCGCTCGCCGTCGGCGTACCCGACGATCCCGGGCGCCGAGACCCGCACCCGCCGCACGCGGTGGTGCTCGTAGGCGGGGTGGGACCTGACGCTGCCGGTGAACAGCCGGGGGTAGGTGCGCACCAGCGCCGGCTTGCTCATCGGCTTGATCACCACCACGTCGAGGAGGCCGTCGTCGAGCAGCGCCCCCTCGGTGATCCGCAGCCCGCCGCCGAAGGACGGGCCGTTGCCCACCGAGACCATCATCGCCTCCAGCTCGCGCGTCGCGCCGTCGAGCTCGAGGACGTAGGGCAGCGGTGCGAAGGTGCGCAGCTCGGCCAGGGTGGCAATGTTGTAGCGCATCTGGCCGTGCGGCCAGGTCATCCGGTTGGCCCGCTCGTTGACGACCGCGTCGAAGCCCGCGCAGAGCACCGTCACGAAGCAGCGCCCCCCGCTGTCGCGGGCCAGGTCGATCGCCCGGCTGCGGCCCGCCAGCACCGCGGCGGCGACCTGGTCTGCGGCCGCGGCCGGGTCGCGACGGGGCAGGTCGAGGTAGCGAGCCACGTCGTTGCCGGTGCCGGCGGGGACCACGCCGAGCGGGGTCGCGGAGCCCGCGAGCACCTGCGCGGCCAGGTGCACCAGGCCGTCCCCGCCGACGACGACCAGGGCCTGGACCCCGGACGCGACCGCGTCGGCGGCGAGGTCGGCCGCCTCGGCCGCGTCGGCGCCCTGCAGGTCGCGCACCGCGAGGCCGGCCGCACGCAGCCGGGGCAGGGCGGCGCTGCGCGCCGCGGCGCCACGCCCCTTGCCGGCGGTCGGGTTGGTCAGCAGCGCGATCTCGCGCGGGGGCGGCATCCGCCGACCCTAGCGCTCAGCCCCGGCCCGGCCCGGCGTCGTGGCCGATGCGCAGCAGCACCGCGTAGTGCTCCGGGGACGCGCCGACGGCCTTGGCCAACCGGCTCAGCGCGTCGAGCGCCAGGTCGGCGTTGAACGCGGTGCCGGGCACGGCGAGGGTCAGCGGCGAGCCCTCGGTGGCCAGCAGCAGCACCTGGCCGTGCCGCCACGCGAGGTGGGCTCGCGAACGGGTCTGGTCGTCGAGCACCGGTCGCGGGTAGGCCTCGTCGACGGCGAGCAGGTCACAGGCGTGGTGGTCCTGCTCCCCCGGGCCCTCGAGCCGCCCGGTGACCCGGTGGCCCGTGCGCAGCCCCGAGCCCGCCCGCCACGTCACGTCCTGCTCGCCCAGCCACTCGGGCAGGTCGAAGGGGTCGACCTCGGTGACCGGTCCGGCGTCGTCGGCGGGCCGGCTCACAGGGGCGAGGCCTCGTCGGGCGAGAGCCCGGCGTTGATCTTGCGCTTGGCGCGCCGGCGGTCGTTGAAGCGGGCGATGATCTCGGCGATGAAGAACAGCACCACCATCGGCACCGCCATGAACGTCATCGTGAACGGGTCGGCCGAGGGGGTCGCGATCGCGGCGAAGATGAAGATGCCGATGACCACCCAGGGCCGGTGCTTGCCCAGGCTCGCCCCGGAGACCACGCCGGCCAGGTTGAGCAGCACCACGAAGACCGGGATCTCGAAGGCGATGCCGAAGACCAGCAGGGTGCGGGTGAAGAACTGCAGGTACTCGGAGAACTCGACGATGTTGACGATGCCCTCGGGGTTGAACCCGATCAGGATCTCCAGGCCCTTGGGCAGGGTCAGGTAGCCGAGCATGATCCCGCCCAGGAAGAGCGGCCCGGCGATCGCGGCGAAGACCCGGGTCCACTTGCGCTCGTGGGCGTGCAGGCCGGGCAGGATGAAGGCCCAGATCTGGTAGAGCCAGACCGGGCTGGTGGCCACCAGCGCGGCGAAGCCGCACAGCTTCAGGTAGAGCAGCAGGCCACCGCCCGCGCCGCTGGTCGAGGGGAAGGTGACCTCGTCGCCGAGCTTCTCCCGGGCGCTGTTGTAGGGCCCCAGGACCAGGTCGAAGAGCTGGTCGAAGAAGAACAGGGAGACCGCGACGGCCAGGACCAGGGTCAGGGCGACCTTGAGGACCCGGGCACGCAGCTCACGCAGGTGGTCCGAGAGCGCCATCCGGCCGTCGGAGCCGACAGGGTGCATCGGCTTGCCGAGGAAGAGCTTGGCGATCCCGGAGAGAGTCGACACGAGGGCAGGGCTGTATCAGGCGAGAGCGCTGGGCGGACCCGGCGGCTCAGCCGTGGTGCTTGTCGGCGGAGTTCGGCGTGGTCGCGGTGCCCGTCTGGGGACCGGCCTCGTCGGTGCGCGCCGGCGGCAGCTCGCTGGGCGCCGGGTCGGGCGTGACCTTGGCCTGCGCCACGTCGTCCTGGTCGTCCTTGTCGTCGTCGCGCAGGCCCTTGGTCTCGGACTTGAAGATCCGCAGTGCCTGACCCGTGCCGCGGGCGAGCTCGGGCAGCTTGGCGGCACCGAACACGATGATGACGATGGCCAGGATGACCAGCCACTCAGCACCCTGGGGCATTCCGATCATGGGGGTCATGGAGCTTCACTACCTTCTGTCGTGTGGGGGTCGCACGCGAACGGCTCGGCCGGCGGCACGAACATGTCCATGCTACGTGAGGTGTTCGTAGAGACCGAGCGTCCGGCTTGCCTCGTCGAGGAACGTGTCGGTGAACTCTTCGGGTCGCACCACCCGCGCGTGGGGCGCCAGGCGCAGCAGCAGCCGGGTGAGCCAGCGCCGGTCGGCGACCAGCAGGTCGATCTCCCAGGGTGCGTCGGGGCCCTCGCCGAGCGCCCGCACCTCCTCGACCGGGTAGTAGTCCACGACCCAGCGCGCAGGCGGCGCCAGGCGCAGGGTGGCCACCGTCGTGGCGCTGGAACGGGCGAAGAGGCCCTCGGACAGGTCGCGCGGCGGCTCGGGCTCCGTGGTGGTGCGGGAATCGAGCACGTCGGCGGCGCTGACGCGGTCGAGCCGGAAGAGACGCGGTGCGTCGGCGCTGTGGCAGTAGGCGTCGAGGTAGCTCCACCCCTGCCCGGTCACCACGCCGCGCGGGTCGACGACGCGCACCGACTCCTCGTCGCGCGCCGGCACGAAGTAGGTCAGGCGGACCTGGCGGCGCTGGGTGGCGGCCTCCTGCAGCCGCCGCGCCAGCAGCGCCGTGTCGACGTCGGCGCCGTCGCGGCCGGGGTCGATGCGCGCCGAGCCGGCCTCCGCCGCGGCCGCCTCGAGCTTGGCCAGGGCACGGTCGACGACCTGGCGGGTGTCCTGGCTCGCGCCGTTGCGCAGCGCGCGCAGCGCCACGATCACAGCGCTGGCCTCGGTCGGGGTCAGGCGCAGCGGGCGGGCGAGGTAGTCGGCGTTCGAGATCCGGATGACGCCGTCGCCGCCCGGATCCTCGAGGGCGTCGAGGTCGACGTCGATGAGGTCGTCGGGGTAGCCGCCGGGCAGCCCGCACATCAGCAGGACCTTGAGGTCCTTGAGCAGCTGGTGGGGGCTGACGCCCAGCGCGACGGCGGCCTCGTCGAGGCGCACCGAGTCGCGGGCGTGCAGGTAGGGCACCAGGGTCAGCAGCCGGGCGACCTGGTCCTTGGCGCCCGAGGCAGCCGGGCGCGGCGTCGGCTCGCTCATCGACCCTCCCCCGCGATGATCTCCAGCGTGGTGCGCAGTCGCGCCACGACCTCGGCCCGCAGGTCGAGGGGCTCCTCGACGACCACGGCGCTGCCGTGGCCCAGCACCTCGTCGGCCAGGCCGAGCGAGCTGCGCGTGAGCACCAGGCGGTCCCACGTCGTGGCGTCGTCGGGGCCCACCACGTCGGTCTCGATGCTGTCGGCGCCGCGCCGCAGCAGGTGGCCGGCGCCGCGGCGCACCAGCAGCACCGCCTGCTCCGGCGCGGGAGTCGGGGCCAGCCGCCGGGTCAGGGCCTGCAGGTCGGTGCCCGGAGGCACGTCGTACGCCGCCGCGGGCCCGCGGCGCCGCGCCTGCCCCTGCACCCGCGAGAGCCGGAAGACCCGCTCCTCGCCACGGTCGGTGTCGTGGCCCACGACGTACCAGCGGCCCGAGTGCCGGGCGACGCCCCAGGGCTGCAGGTGCCGGGTGGTGGTCTCGGCGGAGCCGGCGGTGCGGTAGTCGAACTCGACCTCGCAGCGCTCCTGGGTGGCCTCCCAGAAGACGTCGAAGGACGGCTCGTCGGCGCTCAGGCGCGGCTCGACGATGTCGAGGGCGCTGACGTCGACGTCGATGCCGGCGGCGCTCAGCTTGCGCACCGCGTCGGTCGTGGCCTCGGCCAGGCGCGCGTGCTGCCACACCCGGGTCGCCAGGCCGATCACCGCCGCCTCGTCGGCCTCGAGCTCGATGGCGGGCAGCCCGAGCTGCTCGGGCTGGATGCGGTAGCCGGGCTCGTCGTCGAAGTAGGCGTCCATGTGGCCCACCTCGATCGGCACCCCGAGGCTGCGCAGCTCCTCCTTGTCGCGCTCGAACATCTTCTCGAAGGCGTCGTCGGTGGAGCCGGGGTAGAGGATCGAGCGGATCCGCTGCTTGGGCACGAAGTGGCGCTGGACGAGCAGCATGATGAGCAGGTTCATCAGCCGCTCGCTCTTGCGTACCGCCGCCATGCTGCCCCTCCCCTGCTCGTCTCGTCGTGCTACGTCGTGCGCGTCGTTCTGGTGCCGGCTACTCGGCCGCAGGGCTCTCCTGCTCGCTCGGCGACCCGGAGACCGCGGGGCTGGGCGCCTCCGGCTCCTCCTCGCTGAGCTCGGGCAGCTCCTCGTCGGCCGCCTCGTCGGCGGTGTCGGCCGCCGCGGGACGCGGGGCCACGCCGAGGAGGTCGACGAGGAAGTAGATGGTGTCGGTGCCCTTGATCTTGGCGTCCTCGTTGCCCTTCGGGCCGTAGCCCAGCTCGGGCGGGACCACCAGCCACACGCGGCTGCCGACCCGCTGGCCGGCCAGGCCGCGGTTCCAGCCCTCCACGAACCCGCCGGGCCCGAGCGTGCCGACGAGCGGGGTGGCACCGAAGCTCGTGTCGAACGGCTTGGGCTTGGCGTAGACCGAGCCGAGGTAGTCGACCATCACCGAGTCGCCCTTGCGCACCACCGGGCCGCCACCCTCGACGACCGTCTCGACCTGCAGCTCGCCGGTCGGCTTGGGGATGCCCATGAAGCGCATCGCCTCCGGCAGCCCGTCCTCGTCGAGCACCAGGTCGGGCGCGATGCCCTCGCCCTCCTCGGCGTAGGGCACGTCGACCGGGGTCGGGCCCAGCACGTCCATCACCAGCAGCAGCGGGTCCTTGTTGTTGACGCCCAGCGCGGCGTTGCCGACCTCGCCGAAGAGCTCGGAGGACTCGAAGCCCACCACCACGCGGTCGCCGACCTGGCGCCCGGACAGCGCCTCGGTGAAGACCTCCGGCAGCTCGCCCGAGCCCAGGTCGAGCACCTCGGGGGTGGCCTCGGCGTAGGTGCTGATCGCCGTGGACTCGTCGAAGCCGTTGCTGAGCAGGTACTGCACCAGCACCGCCGAGTCGTCCTCGAGCTCGGGACCGTCGCCCTCCTCGAGCACCTCGACCTCGACGTCGCCGGTCTGCTCGACGTCCTCGGTCCACTCGACCTCGGGCTCCTCGCCGACCTCGCCGGTGACCTCGACGGAGGACACCACGCTGCGCACGTCGTCGGAGCCGTCCGAGCCGCACGCCGCCAGGGCCGGGATCAGCAGGGCAGGTACGAGGAGGGCCATCGGCCGACCGGGGCGTCGCAACACCGGGAACATCCTTCACGTCGCAGGACTCGGGGGCGCCACCGCGCTCGCGCCGGTGACCACGGGCACCCTATCCGCCCGGCACCAGCCGCCGGGCCCGGGGCTACATGCCCTCGATGAGGCGCTGGACCCGGTCGTCGTAGGCCTTGAAGGGGTCCTTGCACAGCACCGTGCGCTGGGCCTGGTCGTTGAGCTTGAGGTGCACCCAGTCGACGGTGAAGTCGCGGCGACGCTCCTGGGCGCGGCGGATGAACTCGCCCCGCAGGCGTGCTCGGGTCGTCTGCGGCGGCACCGACTTGGCCTCGAAGATCTTCAGGTCGGTGCTCACCCTGGCGACCTGGCCGCGCTTCTCGAGCAGGTAGTAGAGGCCGCGCCCGCGGTGGATGTCGTGGTAGGCCAGGTCGAGCTGGGCGACCCGGGCGTGCCCGAGCGGGAGGCCGTGCTTGGCCCGGTAGGCCTCCATCAGCTTCCACTTGATGACCCAATCGATCTCGCGGTCGACCAGGCCCAGGTCGTCGGACTCCACCGCCTTGAGGGTGCGCTCCCACAGGTCGAGGGCCTGCTCGATGACCGGGGTGCTGATCTCGCGCCGGTCGACGAAGTCGCGCGCCCTCGACAGGTACTCCGCCTGGATCTCCAGGGCGCTGGCCTCGCGGCCGTTGGCCAGGCGCACCTTGCGGCGCCCGGTGGTGTCGTGCGCGATCTCGCGGATCGCCCGGATCGGGTTCTCCATCGTGAGGTCGCGCATCACCACGCCCTCCTCGATCATCCGCAGCACCAGGTCGCAGCTGGCGACCTTGAGCAGGGTGGTCGTCTCCGACATGTTCGAGTCGCCCACGATGACGTGCAGGCGCCGGTACTTCTCGGCGTCGGCGTGCGGCTCGTCGCGGGTGTTGATGATCGGGCGCGAGCGGGTGGTGGCGCTGCTGACGCCCTCCCAGATGTGCTCGGCGCGCTGCGAGACCGAGTACGACGCGCCGCGCGGGGTCTGGGTGACCTTGCCGGCCCCCACGATGATCTGGCGGGTGACCAGGAACGGGATCAGGATGTCGGCCAGCCGGGAGAACTCCCCCGCCCGGCCCACCAGGTAGTTCTCGTGGCAGCCGTAGGAGTTGCCGGCGGAGTCGGTGTTGTTCTTGAACAGGTAGATCTCGCCGGCGATGCCCTCGTCGTGCAGGCGCTGCTCGGCGTCGAGCAGCAGGCCCTCGAGGACCCGCTCACCGGCCTTGTCGTGGGTGACCAGCTCGGCGATGTCGTCGCACTCCGGCGTCGCGTACTCGGGGTGGCTGCCCACGTCGAGGTAGAGCCGGGCGCCGTTGCGCAGGAAGACGTTGCTGCTGCGTCCCCAGCTGACGACCTTGCGGAACAGGTAGCGCGCCACCTCGTCGGGGCTGAGCCGTCGCTGCCCCTTGAACGTGCACGTGACGCCGTACTCGTTCTCGATCCCGAAGATCCGGCGGTCCATGGGTGAACACTACGACCAGGGTGGTCGTCGTGGGGGGACCTCGGCTCAGGGAGCGATCGGCGGCTCGTCGTCGCTCGCCGACGACGCAGCGGGCCCAGCCGATCCGGAAGCCGCCGCGGGCTCCGGGGACAGCTGTGCGAGCACCTGCTCGATGCGCGCCGGGCTGAGCCTGCGGAACTTGCGCGGCTGGGTGCGGGTGCGGTCGAGGACGGCGACCTCGAGGTCCTGGGCCGGGATCCGGCGGTCCTCGGTCTCGTTGTGGCCCAGCGCGGCCACCGCCAGCGCCAGGGCGCTGTCGAGGTCGGCGTCGGGGCGGTAGTGCTCCTCGAGGTAGCCGGCGACCGACTCGGCCGCGCCGCCCATCACGGCGTACTGGTGCTCGTCGGCGACCTGGCCGTCGTAGGTCAGCCGGTAGAGCTGGTCCTCGGTGCTGCTGCGACCGATCTCGGCGACGAAGAGCTCCACCTCGTAGGGCTTCTCCCCACCGCTGGAGAAGATCGTGCCCAGGGTCTGGGCGTAGGCGTTGGCCAGCCCACGGCCGGTCACGTCACGACGGTCGTAGGCGTAGCCGCGCATGTCGGCCAGCCGGACCCCGGCGATGCGCAGGTTCTCGAACTCGTTGTAGCGACCGACGGCCGCGAAGGCGATCCGGTCGTAGATCTCCGAGACCTTGTGCAGCGCCTGCGAGGGGTTCTCGGAGGCGAAGAGGATGCCGTCGGCGTACTGCACGGCCACCACCGAGCGGCCCCGGGCGATGCCCTTGCGGGCGAAGTCGGCCCGGTCCTTCATCAGCTGCTCGGGCGAGACGTAGAAAGGAGCGCTCATCGGCTCAGGCACCTCCGGTCAGCGGGGCGTGGGGTCCGTCGGGCCGGCCCATCCGGCCGGCGATGACGCGCTCGGAGACCTCCGCGACGCGGTCCTCCTCGATCGTGCGCCCGCCCTCGGCGCTGATCAGGTGCACCATCGGGAAGATCCGTCGCGCGACGTCGGGCCCGCCGGTGGCGGAGTCGTCGTCGGCGGCGTCGTAGAGCGCCTGGACGGCCAGGGTGATCACGTCGTCCTCGCCCAGGTCGGGGCGGTAGAGCTTCTTCAGCGCGCCCCGGGCGAAGAGCGAGCCCGAGCCCACCGCGTGGTAGCCGGTCTCCTCGTAGCGCCCGCCGGTCACGTCGTAGCTGAAGATCCGTCCGGCCGCCGCGTCGACGTCGTACCCGACGAAGAGGGGCACCACCGCGAGGCCCTGCATGGCCATCCCGAGGTTGCCGCGGATCAGCGCGGAGAGCCGGTTGGCCTTGCCGTCGAGCGAGAGCCTGGTGCCCTCGATCTTCTCGTAGTGCTCCAGCTCGGTCTGGAAGAGCCGCACCAGCTCGACGGCCAGCCCGGCCGTGCCGGCGATGCCGGCGGCGGAGAACTCGTCGGTGGCGAAGACCTTCTCGATGTCGCGCGAGGCGATGATGTTGCCCATCGTGGCGCGCCGGTCACCGGCCAGCAGCACGCCGCCGGGGTACGTCGCGGCCACGATCGTGGTGCCGTGCGGCGCCAGGTCGTGGGCCTGCCCCGCCGGGAGCGTGCGGCGCCCCGGCAGCAGCTCGGGCGACTGGGAGGCCAGGAAGTCGGCGAAGGACGACGTGCCGGGCTGCAGGTAGCCGGCCGGCAGGCGCGGGTCGCCCCCGCTCACTGGCCGCCCTTCTGGATGAACGACTTCACGAAGTCCTCGGCGTTGGACTCCAGCACGTCGTCGATCTCGTCGAGGATGTCGTCGACGTCGCTGTCGAGCGCCTCCTTGCGCTCGGCGACATCGGTCTCCGGGGCGGTCTCGACCGACTCCTCGGTCTCCGTCGACTTGCGCGGCTGCTTCTGCTCCTGGGCCATGCTCCGACCCTAGCCGACGGCACCGCCTCAGCTCGTGAGGGCCGCGAAGAGCTCGGAGGCCGTTGAGCAGCGGTCGATGAGGTCGCCGACGTGGGCCCGGCTGCCGCGCAGCGGGTCGATGGTCGGCACCCGCTGCAGCGACTCGCGCCCAGGCAGGTCGAAGATGACGGAGTCCCACGACGCCGCGGCCACCGCGTCGGGGAACTTCTCCAGGCAGCGGCCCCGGAAGTAGGCCCGCGTGTCGTGCGGCGGGTCGTGCATGGCGTCCTCGACCGAGGCGTCGTCGAGCAGTCGCTCGATGCGCCCGGCCCGGACCAGGCGCTGGTAGAGGCCCTTGTCGGGGCGGATGTCGGAGTACTGGTAGTCGATGAGCTGCAGCTTGGCGTCGTCCCAGGCCAGGCCGTCGCGATCGCGGTACTGCTCGAGCAGCTTGAGCTTGGCTACCCAGTCGAGCTCGCCGGCCAGCGACATCGGGTCGCGCTCGAGCCGGTCGAGCACCGACTCCCAGCGGGCCAGCACGTCGACGGTCTGGGGGTCGGCGTCGCTGCCGAGCCGGTCCTCGACGTACTTGCGGGCCAGGTCGAGGTACTCCATCTGCAGCTGCACCGCGGTGAGCCGGCGCCCGTCGCGCAGGGTGAGCAGGTGCGTGAGACCCGGGTCGTGCGAGACCGCGCGCAGCGCGGAGACGGGGCTCTCCACGCTCAGGTCCGCGTCGATGAACCGGTCCTCGATCATCGCCAGCACCAGTGCGGTGGTGCCGACCTTGAGGTACGTCGAGACCTCCGCGAGGTTCGCGTCGCCGATGATGACGTGCAGGCGGCGGTACTTCTCGGGGTCGGCGTGCGGCTCGTCGCGGGTGTTGATGATCGGCCGCTTCAGGGTGGTCTCGAGACCGACCTCGACCTCGAAGAAGTCGGCGCGCTGGCTGACCTGGTAGCCGTGCTCGCGCCCGTCGGGGCCGATGCCGACGCGCCCGGCGCCGCACACGACCTGACGGCTGACGAAGAAGGGCGTCAGGTGGTGCACGATGTCGGCGAACGGGGTGGAGCGGCGCATCAGGTAGTTCTCGTGCGCGCCGTAGGAGGCGCCCTTGCCGTCGGTGTTGTTCTTGTAGAGCACGATCGGTGCCCCGCCGGGCATCTGCCCGGCGCGCCGGGCGGCGTCGAGCATCACCAGCTCGCCGGCCTTGTCCCAGCGCACGATGTCGAGCGGGGTGGTGACCTCGGGGGTGGAGAACTCCGGGTGCGCGTGGTCGACGTAGAGACGGGCGCCGTTGGTCAGGATGACGTTGGCCAGCCCCAGGTCCTCGTCGGTGAGCTGGGACTGGTCGGCCACCTGTCGCGACATGTCGAAGCCGCGGGCGTCGCGCAGCGGCGACTCCTCCTCGAAGTCCCAGCGGGCCCGGCGCGCCTTCACGGTCGCCGTCGCGTAGGCGTTGACCACCTGCGACGAGGCCACCATCGGGTTGGCGCTGGGCTGGCCGGGCACCGAGATGCCGTACTCGACCTCGGTCCCCATCACCCGTCTCACACTCATGCCCCGAGCCTACGCGGGTGCCGTCGCGCGGCCCGGCCGTAGGCTCTGGGCCATGAGCATGTGGGAGGAGCGGGTGCTGCCGCACCTGGTCGACCGGGCCCTGGCCACGGCACCGGTGCAGCGGCTGCGGGCGGCCACCTGCGAGGGCCTGGCCGGCCGGGTCCTGGAGATCGGGTTCGGGTCGGGGCTCAACCTCGAGCACCTGCCCGCCGAGGTGGTCTCGCTCGACGCGGTCGAGCCCTCCGACCTCGGCTGGTCGCTCTCCGAGGCCCGGCGCCGCGAGAGTCCGGTGCCGGTGCGGCGGGTCGGCCTCGACGGCCAGCGCCTCGACGCGCCCGACGCGGCGTACGACGCCGTGCTGTGCACCTTCAGCCTGTGCACCATCCCCGACGCCGAGCTCGCGGCGCGCGAGGTGCACCGGGTGCTGCGGCCCGGTGGCCGGATGCACCTGCTCGAGCACGGCGTCTCCCCCGACGACCGGGTGCGCGCCTGGCAGCACCGGCTCGAGCCGGTGCAGCGCCGGGTCGCCGGCGGCTGCCACCTGACCCGCGACCCGCTGCGGCTGGTGACCGACGCCGGGCTGCGGGTCGAGGACAGCGAGCAGCGCTACCTGCCCGGCCCCGCGGTCGGGCGCCCGTGGTCCTACGGCTACCGCGCCGTGGCCACCCGCCCCGCCTGAGCCGAGCTCGTGCGTGCGGCCTAGAGGTACTGGCCGGTGTTGGCGACGGTGTCGATGGAGCGGCCCGGCTCGGTGCCCTGCTTGCCGGTGACCAGGGTGCGGATGAAGACGATGCGCTCGCCCTTCTTGCCCGAGATCCGTGCCCAGTCGTCGGGGTTGGTGGTGTTGGGCAGGTCCTCGTTCTCCTTGAACTCGTCGACGCACGCCTGCAGCAGGTGGCTGACGCGCAGCCCGTGCTGGTCGTGGTCGATGAAGTCCTTGATGGCCATCTTCTTGGCGCGGTCCACGATGTTCTGCAGCATCGCCCCGGAGTTGAAGTCCTTGAAGTAGAGGACCTCCTTGTCGCCGTTGGCGTAGGTGACCTCGAGGAAGCGGTTCTCCTCGGTCTCGGCGTACATCCGCTCGACCGTGGCCCGGATCATCGCCTCGACGCACGCCGAGCGGTCGCCGCCGAACTCGCCCAGGTCGTCGCTGTGCAGCGGCAGGCCGGGGGTCAGGTACTTGCTGAAGATGTCGCGGGCCGACTCGGCGTCGGGGCGCTCGATCTTGATCTTCACGTCGAGGCGTCCGGGGCGCAGGATCGCCGGGTCGATCATGTCCTCGCGGTTGGAGGCGCCGATGACCAGCACGTTCTCGAGCAGCTCGACGCCGTCGATCTCGCTGAGCAGCTGCGGGACGATGGTGTTCTCGACGTCGGAGGAGACGCCGCTGCCGCGGGTGCGGAAGAGCGAGTCCATCTCGTCGAAGAACACGATCACCGGGGTGCCGCTGCTGGCCTTCTCGCGGGCCCGCTGGAAGACCAGCCGGATGTGGCGCTCGGTCTCGCCGACGTACTTGTTGAGCAGCTCGGGGCCCTTGATGTTGAGGAAGTAGGACTTGACCTCGGTGCCCTGGCCCGACTCCGCGTTGCGCGCCGCGACCTTCTTGGCCAGCGAGTTGGCCACCGCCTTGGCGATCAGCGTCTTGCCGCAGCCCGGGGGGCCGTAGAGCAGCACGCCCTTGGGCGGCTTGAGCTCGTGCTCCTTGAACAGCTCGGGGTAGAGGTAGGGCAGCTCGACGGCGTCCTGGATCGCCTCGATCTGGCCGCTGAGGCCACCGATCGACTCGTAGGCGATGTCGGGGACCTCCTCGAGCACCAGCTCCTCGACCTCGGACTTGGGCACCTTCTCGTAGACGTAGCCGGCGCGGGCGTCGAGCAGCAGCGAGTCGCCGGCCCGGATCGTGTCACCGCGCAGCGGCTCGGCGAGCCGCACCACCCGCTCCTCGTCGGCGTTGGCGATGACCAGCGCGCGCTCGCCGTCGGCGAGCAGCTCCTTGAACATCACGACCTCTCCGACCTCCTCGAAGTCGAGGGCGGCCACGACGTTCATCGCCTCGTTGAGCATCACCTCCTGGCCGCGGGTCAGCTCGTCGAGCTCGACGCCGGGGCTGACGTTGACACGCAGCTTGCGCCCGCCGGTGAAGACGTCGACCGAGTCGTCGTCGTTGCGGGCCAGGAAGGTGCCGAAGCCGGCCGGCGGCTGGGCGAGCCGGTCGACCTCCTCCTTGAGCTTGGTGATCTGGTCGCGCGCCTCGCGCAGGGTCTGGGCCAGGCGCTCGTTCTGCGAGGTGACCGCGGCCAACGAGCGCTGGGCGTCGCTGAGGCGCATCTCCAGCCCGCGGGAGGACCCGGGGCTCTCGCTGAGACGCCGGCGCAGGTCGGAGACCTCGGCCTCCAGGAAGCGGACCTGGCCGAGCAGCTCTTCCGGGCTGCGGCCGGACGAGCGGGACTGACCGGTGTTCGAGTTGCCATCGGATGTCGACATCAGCGCACCTCCTGTGTGGAACTCGACCCTACCCGCGACACCTCGTCAAGGAAGAGGCTCGCCGAGGTGCGCGCGAGATTTGCCGGCGGCGGCGTCCTGGCGGCTCAGTCCTCGGGGGCGGGCTCCACGGGCAGCCCCGGCGGACGGGGCCCCGAGTAGTCGGGGCCGTAGGCGCCGGGCGCCGGGCGCCGGGTCTTGCGCAGCGGCTTCTGGCCCGGGGCCAGCCGGCGGGCGGTGACCAGGAACGCGGTGTGCCCGATCATCTTGTGGCCGGGGCGCACCGCCAGGCCCTCGACGTGCCAGTCGCGCACCAGGCTCTCCCAGGGCTGCGGCTCGGTGAAGCCGCCATGGGCGCGCACCGTCTCGACGAAGCGCGAGAGCTGCGTGGTGGTGGCGACGTAGGCGCACACGATCCCGCCGGGCACGAGCGCGCCGGCAGCGGCGTCGAGGCACTCCCAGGGCGCGAGCATGTCGAGGATGATCCGGTCGCAGCGCTCGCCCGAGGCCGGCAGCGCCTCGGCGAGGTCGCCGAGGGTGAGCTCCCAGGCGGGGTGGGTCTGGTCGGCGGGAGCACCGAAGAACTGGTTGACGTTGCGGCGCGCGACGTCGGCGAACTCCTCGCGGCGCTCGAAGGAGGACACCCGCCCCCAGGGCCCCACCGCCCGCAGCAGCGAGCAGGTCAGGGCGCCCGAGCCGACGCCGGCCTCCACGACGCGTGCGCCCGGGAAGATGTCGGCCATCGCCACGATCTGGGCGGCGTCCTTGGGGTAGACCACGGCCGCGCCGCGCGGCATCGAGACCACGAACTCCGAGAGCAGCGGCCGGAAGACCAGGTACTCGCCGCCCGCGGAGCTGGCGAGGGTGAAGCCCTCCTCGCGGCCGATCAGGTCGTCGTGGTCGAGGTGGCCCTTGTTGGAGAAGAAGCGCTTGCCGGCCTGCAGCTCGAAGTTGTGCTTGCGTCCCTTGCTGTCGGTCAGGCGCACCCACTCGCCCTCGCGCAGCGGGCCGCGGTGCACGCCCGACCACGCCTCGGCGGGCACGTCGGGGTACGCCGCCCCCGGCTGCTGCTCGCTCGGGGTCGGCTGGTCGATCTCGGTCGGGTTCGGCTGCTCGGGCACGGGCGAACCCTAGGCGGCGCCTCGGGGTCAGCGCGATTCGCGAAAGACGCGGTCCACGTCGTCGGTGGCCAGCACCCCGTAGATGGAGTCGTCGGGGTGCACCAGCAGGTACTCCGCCGACGGGGTGGAGGTGATGGCGCGCACCAGGTCCTCCCCGGTGATCCCCAGCGGCAGCCGCAGCCCCGCCTCAAGGGTGCGGGCCACGCTCGAGGCGGGGACCCAGGGACGGCGCTCCTGCGGCGTGGCGACGAGGGCCGCCTCGCTCACCAGGCCGACGGGCCGGCCGCCGGGGTCGAGGGTGACGATGCCGCCGGCGTGCGCCTCGTTGGCCCGGCGCACCGCCTCGGCGAGGGGCAGGTCGGCCGGCACGCTGATGGTGCGACGGGCCAGGTCGCGCGCGACGAGGCGGGGCAGGCGCGCGCGCAGCCGCGCCGAGGTCATCGCGGCCGTGGCGCCCGACCAGAGGAAGATCGCGATCACCAGCACGAGCGCGAAGTCGAGCACGTCGGGCTGCGCGCCGGTGAGCGGCTCCTGGACCAGGGGCCAGACCAGCACGGCCACGGCGGTGGCCCGGCCGCCCCAGCCGGCCACGACGGTGCCCCGGTGCATGTTGCCGGTCAGGCCCCACACCGCCGCCTTCAGCACCCGGCCCCCGTCGAGCGGCAGGCCGGGCACGAGGTTGAGCACGCCCACCAGGAGGTTGGCGAAGATAAGGCCCTCCACCGCGAGCAGCAGCAGCCCGTCGGGGGTGAAGGGGTGGGCGGCCAGCGCGACCAGCCCGACTGCGATCGAGGTGAGCGGGCCGACCACGGCGATGAAGAACTCCTCGCGGGGGCGCCGGGCCTCCCCCTCGATCGAGGTCATCCCACCGAGGAAGTGCAGGGTGATCGAGCTGATGGTGAAGCCGAAGCGGCGCGCCACCACCGCGTGGGAGGCCTCGTGCAGCAGCACCGAGCCGTAGAGCAGCACCGCGAACGCGGCACCGGCGAGGTACTTCAGGCTCCCCAGCCCCGGCTGCACGTCGTCGACGAGCGGTGCGACGAGCACCGCGATCAGGCCGGCGACCAGGAACCAGGACGAGGAGACGAGCACGTCGCTGCCGGCGATCGTGCCGACCTTGAGGGTGCCCGGCGGTCGCGAGGACGCCCTGGGCTCGGGCGGGGTCGCGGACATCCCTCGAGGCTAGTCGACCCCCGTGCGGGTGCCCGCGCTCGCCCACTGTCCCGGGACTGTCGGCACGGACGCCTAGGGTTCGCGGCATGAGCCAGGCAGCCCCCGACCCGCTCCCCTCGCCGGCCGAGCGCGTCTCGACGCCCGTCGACGGGGTGCACGTCGTGGGCACGCTCTCGCCGAGCCGGGCCGGTGACTTCGTCACCTGCCCGCTGCTCTACCGCTTCCGCACGATCGACCGGCTCCCCGAGCCGCCCTCGGCCGACGCCGTGCGCGGCACGCTGGTGCACAAGGTGCTCGAGGACCTGTTCGACCTCCCGGCCGCCGAGCGCACCCCTGCCCGGGCGGGCGAGATGCTGGCGCCGAGCTGGGAGGCCCTCGCGGAGGCCGAGCCCGAGCTGGTGGCGCTCTTCGACCCCGACCCGGCGGGGCGGGCCGACGGCGGGCCACCACTCGACTTCACCCACTGGCTCGCCTCCTGTCGCACGGTGCTCGAGCGCTGGTTCACCCTCGAGGACCCGACCCGTCTCGAGCCGGCCGAGCGCGAGCTCTACGTCGAGACGGTGCTGGAGTCGAAGCTGCTGCTGCGCGGGTTCGTCGACCGGCTCGACGTGGCGCCCGACGACGGCGCGCTGCGGGTGGTGGACTACAAGACCGGGCGCTCACCGGCGGTGGGGTTCGAGCAGCGCGCGCTGTTCCAGATGCGCTTCTACGCCCTGGTGCTCTGGCGCACCCGCGGCGTGGTGCCGGCGCTGCTGCAGCTGGTCTACCTGGGCAACGGCGAGATCGTGCGCTACGAGCCCGACGAGGCCGACCTGCTGGCCACCGAGCGTCGGGTCCAGGCCATCTGGGAGGCCATCAGCTCGGCCCGCGAGAGCGGCGAGTGGCTGCCCCGGCGCAGCCGCGCCTGCGACTGGTGCGCCCACCGGGCCATCTGCCCGGCCTGGGGCGGCACGCCCCCGCCGCTGCCCGATCAGGAACCGGGCTCCCCCGGCTCGCCCGGCTCCCCTGGCTCGGCCGGCCACTCCGGATCCGCGCCGTAGTGCACGCAGGCCACCTCGACCCCGTGGCTGGCTCGTAGGGGTGGGTCGACGCCGTCGACGAAGTCGACCTCGAGGTGACCGTGGCGCTCCTCGACCGCCCGCACGCCTCCCCACAGCGGCTCCTCCGGGTCGGCGGCGCGCACGCGGTCCAGCACGGCGCGCACGGCCGCCGGGTCCTTGCCGGCCAGCCGGGCGGTGGTGCGCGGCCGGTCCAGGCCGTTGAGGTCGCCGACGGTGGCGCGCTCGGCCTCGTAGTCGGCCGTCTCGTCGCGCACCCAGTGCTCCTCCAGCAGCGCCTTGAGGTCGCGCTGCTCCCAGCCGCAGACGGGGGTCGCGACCGGGCAGCGGGGGTGGAAGGAGCAGCCCAGCGGCGGCTCGGCAGCGTCCGGGATCTCGCCCCGGGGCAGGTCGCGCGGCACCATCCGGTCGGGGTCGGGCTCCGGGATCGCCTTGAGCAGTGCCTGGGTGTAGGGGTGGCGCGGGTGGGCGAAGATCTCCTTGGTGGGCCCGATCTCCACGATCCGGCCCAGGTACATGATCGCCACCCGGTCGCAGAAGTACTTCGCCGAGGCCAGGTCGTGGGTGATGTAGAGGTAGGTCAGGCCGAGGTCGTTCTTGAGGTCGAGCATCAGCTGGAGGATCTTGGCGCGCACGCTCATGTCGAGCATCGACACCGGTTCGTCGGCGACGAGGACCTCGGGCTCCAGGATGATGGCGCGCGCGATCACCGCGCGCTGCTTCTGGCCCCCCGACAGGTCGGAGGGGTACTTCGACAAGAAGCGCTCGACCGGCGCGAGCCCGACCCGCTCGAGTGCGGCGACCACCCGCCGGTGCAGGTCCTCACCGGAGGCGATGCCGTGGATGACCAGCGGGTGCCCGACGCCCTCCTCGATGGTCATGGAGGGGTTCAGGGCCGCGCTGGGGTCCTGGAAGACCATCTGCACGTCGGTGCGCAGGCGGCGCAGCTCGGCGCCCTTGAGCCGCGTGATCTCCTGGGTGCCGCCGCTGGTGGGGTGGTAGGTCAGCGTCCCGCCCGTGGCCGGAGCCAGCCCGAGGAGCGCTCGCCCGAGCGTCGTCTTCCCGCTGCCGGACTCCCCCACCACCCCGAGCACCTCGCCGCGGCGCAGCTGGACGTCGACGCCGTCGACGGCCTTGACCCGCCGGGCCCCGATGCCCAGCAGCCGCGACAGGGCGCCCCCCTGCAGCTGGAAGTGCACGGACAGGTCGCGGGCCTCGGCCACCAGGCCCGGATCAGGCTTCGTCGGCAACGGAGAGCTCCTCGCGCTCGAGGGGCGCCGACTCCTCGGCGTCCAGGGTGACCAGGTCGTGGCGGGCCGCGGCCGCCCAGCAGGCGGCGCGGCTGCCACCGGGCAGGTCGAGCGCCGGCGGTTCGCGGGTCGCGCACACCGACATCGCGTCGGGGCACCGGGGGTGGAACCGGCACGCCGGCGGCGGCGTCGTGAGGTCGGGCGGTGCCCCCTCGATGAAGTTCAGCCCGGTGGTGGACAGCGAGATGGTGGAGCGCAGCAGCTCGCGGGTGTAGGGGTGCTGGGGGTGGCGGAACACCTCGGCGGCCGGGCCGATCTCCACGATCTTGCCGGCGTACATGACCGCCACCCGGTCGCAGGCCTCGGCCACGATGCCCAGGTTGTGGGTGATCAGCAGCAGCGAGGTGTCGAAGGTGTCGCGCAGGTCGTGCAGGATCCGGATGATCTGGGCCTCCACCAGCACGTCGAGCGCGGTGGTCGGCTCGTCGGCCACCACGAACGAGGGCCGCAGCACCAGGGTGAGCGCGATCATCAGCCGTTGGCGCATCCCGCCGGAGAACTCGTGCGGATAGGCCCGGAACCGCGTCGGGGGGATCCCCATCACGCGCAGCGCCTGGAGCGAGCGCCGCTTCACCTCGTCCTTGGAGATCCCCTTCTCGTGCACCCGCAGCGTCTCGGCGAAGTGCTCGGAGATGCGCATCAGCGGGTTGAGGCGGGTCAGGGGCTCCTGGAAGATCATCCCCAGCTCGCGACCGCGCAGCCGGTTCTGCTCGCGGCGCGACAGCGTGAGCATGTCGGTGCCGAGGAAGCGCAGGGCCCCGTCGCGAGCAGCCCCCTCGGGCAGCAGGCCGAGCAGCCCGCGGCCCAAGGTCGACTTGCCGCACCCCGACTCCCCCACCAGCCCGAGGATCTCCCCGCGGCGCAGGGTGAAGTCGACCTCGTCGACGGCGCGCACGGGCCCCCGCTCGGTGCCGTACCAGACCCGCAGGTCCTCGGCCTCGATCACGACCTCCACGGCCTGGTCGTCGGCACGCGGGCTCATCGGGCACCTCCTTCGCGGGCCAGGGCGGTGAAGCGGACCGGCTGCAGCCGGCGGCGGCGCAGCGCCGGGTTGAGGGTCTCGTTGAGCCCCTCGCCGACCAGGGTCAGGGCGGTGATCAGCAGGATGATCGCGAGGCCGGGGAAGAGCGCCGGCCACCAGACGCCGGCCGAGGTGTCGTCGAGCGCGCGGCTCAGGTCGTAGCCCCACTCGGCGGCCTCGGTGGGCTGGATGCCCAGGCCCAGGAAGCCGAGCGCGGCCAGGGTGCCCAGCGCGTCGGCGGCGTTGAGGGTGCCGATGACGGGCACGGACTGCACCACGTTCCCGAAGAGGTACTTGCGCATGATCGTGAACGGCCGGGCACCGAGCGCGCGCGCCGCCTCGACGTACGTCGCCTCGCGGGCCGAGACGGTCGTGTTGCGCACGACCCGGAAGTACTGCGGGATGTAGACCGCCGTGAGGGCCAGCGCCGCGGCCAGCACGCCGCCACCGACCGCGCTGCGCAGCAGGAACGAGAAGACGATGGCCAGCAGCAGCGAGGGGAACGAGTACAGCGCGTCCATCAGGAAGACCATGACCCGGTCGGGCCAGCCGCCGGTGAACCCGGAGAGCAGCCCCAGCGGCACCCCGACCAGCGCGGAGAGGAAGACCGAGAGCAGGACCACCTGCAGAGCGGTGCGGGCCCCCCACACCACCCGCGACCAGATGTCGTAGAACTGGTCGTTGGTGCCCAGCCAGTGCTCGCCCGACGGTGGGGCGAGCTTGGGCAGCCGCTCCCCCGCGTCGGTGGTGTTCTGGGCGAAGTCGTAGGGCGCGATCCACGGCGCGAAGACCGCCAGGACGACGAAGGCGGCCGTCATCACCACCCCGGCGACCAGCAGGTAGCGCGCCAGTCCCCGGGTCTGCCAGATGGTCCGCAGGCTCCTGCGCATCAGTACCTCACCCGGGGGTCGACGAGTGCGTTGAGGACGTCGACGGCCACGCTGACCACCACGACGGCCACCGCGAAGAAGGTCACCAGCCCCTGCACGGCCACGTAGTCGCGGGCGGTGACGTAGGCGACCAGCTCGTTGCCGAGACCGGGCCAGTTGAAGGTGCGCTCGGTCAGGATCGCTCCCGAGAGCGTGAGCGCGAACTGCAGCCCGATCACGGTGATCACCGGCACCAGGGCGTTGCGGAAGGCGTGCTTGCGCACCACCCGGCGCTCGGGGATGCCCCTCGCCCGGGCCGCCTCGACGTAGTCGTCCTTGAGGCTCTGGATCACGTTGACCCGCACCAGCCGGATGATCACGCCCGAGAGCAGCAGGCCGAGGGTGAAGCAGGGCAGCACGTGGTGCTGCAGCACGTCGACCACCGAGGCGGAGTCGTTGGCCAGGATCGCGTCGACCAGGATGATCCCGGTGCGGTCGGGCACGTAGAACTCCGTCTCGGCCGAGGCGATGCCGAAGGTCGGCCAGCTCGGCACGAAGGTGATCACGAAGAGCACCAGCAGGATCCCGACCCAGAAGATGGGCGCGGCATAGCTGACCACGCCGAAGATGCGGATGACCGCGTCGAGGGCGGTGTCGCGGTGGCGCCCGGCCAGCCGGCCCAGCGGGAGCGCGATCAGCAGCGCGAAGAGGAACGCACCCAGCGTCAGCGTCAGCGTCGCCCCGCCCTGGTTCTTGATGATCTCCAGGACGGGGCGGTTGTCGCTGATGGTGCGGCCGAAGTCGAGCTGGGCGACCCGCCCCAGGTACTCGAGGTACTGCACGACGAGCGGACGGTCCAGCCCGAGGGCAGCGCGCCGGCTCTCGAGCGCCTCGGGGCTGAGCTTGTCGCCAACAGCTGCGGTCACCGGGTCGCCGGGCGCGACCCGCAGCAGCAGGAAGACGATCGTGAGCAGCACCCACATCATCGGCACGACCAGCAGGACCCGGATCAGGACGTAGCGGGGCAGCGAGCCCGCTGCGGCGGAGGCCATGTGCGCTCAGCCCTTGCTGATCTCCCAGAGCCGGAAGATGTAGGTCGGGTCGAGCGAGCCCTCGACGCCCTCCATCTCGGGCACCGCGACCGCGACGTTCTGCCCGTTCCACGACGGGATCAGCGGCACGTCCTCGGCCACGATGTCCTGCAGCTCGCCGATCTGCTCCTCGCGGGTCGCCTCGTCGGTCTCGCCGAGCTCCTCGTCGAGCAGCGAGTTGACCTCCTGGCTGGAGTAGTTGTTCTGGTAGAAGCCCCCGTCGCGCAGGAACGGCGACAGGTAGTTGTCGGCGTCGAGGAAGTCGGGGTACCAGCCGAGGACGAACAGGTCGTAGGCGTTCTGCTTGTAGAGCGTCTGGTACTCCTCCCACTCCGCGTCCTCGGTGCTGACATCGAAGAGCCCGCTGTCCTCGAGCTGGCCCGCCAGCTCGCGGGCCTCGTCGACGGTGTTGGGGCCGTAGTGGGTCGGGGTGTAGCCGAGCGTCAGCCTGACCGGGGTCTTGACCCCTGCCTCCCGCAGCGTCTGACGGGCCGCCTCGACGTCGGGGCCCTCGCCGTAGGCCTCGGCGAAGGAGTCCTTCTGGCCGCCGAAGCCCGGCGGCACGATCGAGTACGACGGCTCCACGGTGCCGTCGTAGGCGTTCTGCGCGATCGCCTCGCGGTCGATGACCTGCGCGACGGCCTGGCGCACCGCCTTGTCGCCACCGACGTCGGTGCCGAGCTGCCAGACCCAGTAGCGGAACTCGGAGCCCTCGCCGCGCAGCACCTCGACGTCACCCGCGTCCTCGAGAGAGGTCAGGTCGGTGGGGCTCAGGGTGCGCCACGCGACGTCGAGCTGGGAGGAGGCGATCGCGTTGCGCAGGGGTGCGGCGTCGTTGAAGAACTGCACGAAGACCGTCTCGGACGCCGGGGCACGCTCGCCGTCGTACTCGGGGTTGGCCTCGAGGACGGCCTGCTTGCTGGCGGAGTACTCCGACAGCATGAACGGGCCCGAGCCGACGACCTGCTCGTCCTCGAGCAGGCTGTCGGCCGGGAAGGTCTCCTCGTCGACGATGGAGGCCGTCGCGCTGGAGAGGATCTTGAGGAACGTCAGGTCGGGCTGGTTGAGGTTGAAGACCACCGTCTGGTCGTCGGGGGTCTCGACGGCACCGTCGGCCAGGGCGTCCCGGTCGGGGTCCTTGATCGCGCCCAGCAGCACGGCCGAGCCGTTGGGGTCGGCGATCTGCAGGTTGCGCTCCAGCGAGAAGCGCACGTCGGAGGAGGTGAGCTCGTTGCCGTTGGAGAAGGTCAGGCCCTCGCGCAGGGTGCAGGTGATGGTCTGCGGGTCGTCGTACTCGCACGACTCGGCGGCGTCGCCGACCGGCTCGGACTCCCCGGCCGGGATCGCCATCAGCTGCTCGAAGAGGGAGTACTGCATGTTCCAGGAGCCGATGTCGTAGGAGCCGGCCGGGTCCATCGCCGTGACGGTCTCGGTGGTGCCCAGGGTCCAGCTGCCCGAGGCGGAGCCGCCCTCGCCACCGCCGCTGTTGTCGCGCTCGCCCTCGCCGCAGGCGGCGAGACCGAGGGTGAGGATGGCCGCGCCGGCCAACGAGAGAGCGCGCCGAGATCTGGTCACTCCGAACCTCCGAGTTCCGGGTGGTGAGACCGCGAACTTAACGTTCCGCTGTGATGTGCGCCACCCTCAGCGCCGTGCGGCTCAGATCTCGTGGCGTTGGGCCCACACCGCCGCCTGGGTGCGGTCCACCACCCCGATGCGTGCGAACGCGGAGGTCAGGTGCGCCTTGACGGTGCGCTCGCTGATGTCGAGGCGTCGCGCGATCTGCTTGTTGGCCAGGCCGGCGCGCACCAGGCGCAGCACCTCGACCTCGCGCCCGGTCAGCTGGGGCCTGGAGGTGCCTGAGCGGGCCCCCAGCAGCGCGCGGGCGGCCTTCGGGTGGATCGGCGACTCCCCTCGCGCCACCGCCCGGATGCCGGCCAGCACGTCGTCGGGGTCGGCGTCCTTGAGCAGGTAGCCGACGGCTCCCGCGTCGAGGGCGTCGAGGATCCGCTCGCTGTCGGAGAAGCTCGTCAGCACCAGCACGTCGACGCCCGGCACCTCCGCGCGCACCCGGCGGGTCGCGACCACGCCGTCGACACCCGGCATCTGCAGGTCCATCAGCACCACGTCGGGGCGCACCTCGCGCACCACGTCGACCGCCTGCTGTCCCTCGCCGGCCTGGCCCACGACGCTGATGTCGTCGGTCGAGGCGAGCAGCTGGGCGAGCCCGGCCCGGATGACGGCGTGGTCGTCGACCAGCACCACCCGGATCGGCGCCGCGCTCACCGGCGCACCTCGAGCCGCACGATGGTCCCCTCGCCCGGCGCCGAGCGCACCTCGAGCCGTCCGCCGGCGTCGGCGACCAGGCTGCGCAGGCCCGTGAGCCCGAAGTGCTCGGGCCCGCGGTGGCAGTCCTGGTCGAAGCCGATCCCGTCGTCGACGACCTCGAGCAGGCTGCCCGAGGCGGTGCCCCGCACGGTGACGGCCAGGGTGGAGGCCTCGGCGTGGCGGACGGTGTTGCGCACCGCCTCCTGGGTGACCCGCCACAGCACCGCCACCTCGGCGGCCGGTGCGTCCTCGACGTCCTCGACACTGGCGGAGGCGGTGATGCCGGCCGCGCTGACGGGGGCCAGCAGGTCGGCGACGGCCGAGGCCAGGCCCTTGCCGTGCAGGTCGGGCGGGTGGATCTCGGCCAGCAGCGAGCGCAGCGACCTGAGCCCGTCGCGCAGCGAGTCCCCGGCGCCCTCCAGGCGGCCGCGCACGCGCTCCGGCACACCGGGATCGCGGGCCACCGCCGAGAGGGAGAAGGCGGTGCCGGCGAGGTCCTGCACGACGCCGTCGTGCAGGTCGCGCGCGATGCGGCGCCGCTCGGCGTCGGAGGCGGTCATGGCCGCCTCCAGCAGGCGCTCGCGCTCGCGGCCGGCCCGGCGTACCTGCGTGGTGAGCAGCCCCAGCATCACCGCGGAGACCAGCGAGAGCAGCACGAGGGGGCCCAGGGTGATCCAACGGAAGGCACCGAAGATCTCGGTGCGCCGCTCCTCGAGACCGTCGAGGGCCCAGTAGGCCACGAAGAGCACCGGCTCGCCCGTCTCGGTCTCGATGCGGGTGTAGATCTTGACCAGCCCGCGCTCCTCGCCGGCCCGGTCGATGCTGCGCGGGGAGGTGGGGTCGGCCAGCTCGGAGCCGGTGCCTCCCTCGCGCAGCACGCGCTGCTGGGCGCTGCTCAGCTCGTAGCGCTCCCGGCTGATGATGGGCACCGCGTCGGGGTCGTCCTGGCTGTAGATCAGGGTGCCGTCGGGGGCGAAGAGGTCGACGCTGTCGACGTCGTCGGCCTGCAGCAGGTTGGGGGCCTTGCGGAAGAACTTGTCGTAGGCGCCGGGCTTGCCGCTGAGCAGCCCGCCACCGACGTACGGCGCGGCCGTCGTCTGGGCCAGCAGCTCGCTGACCGACTCGGCCTGGGCGCGGGCGGCGTCGCTCGCGGCGTCGTCGGCGATGACGTTGGTGGCCACGAAGATCGCGACCACCAGCACGGCGCTGACGGCCAGGAACAGGGCGACGGGGCTGCGGAACCACGGTCCGCCCCGGGGCGGCTCACCCGCCTCGCCCGGGAGGTGGACGCTCACCCGTTGAACGTGACGTCGCCGCGACAGATCTCGTCGCTGTCCTTGTTGCCGGCGCGGAAGACGATCTCGTCGGGACCGGTGAAGTCGACCATCGAGCGGACGACCCGGAAGGACCTGTCGGCGTCACGGGCGGTCACGGTGCCCTTGGCCGACACGTCGTCGTTGTGCTTGAGCTTCCAGCCCCACTCGTCGGTGTCCTCGCTGAAGACGGCGGCGGTGACGGTCAGGCTGCCGTTGCTCTCCTGGTCGACCTTGAGCTTCCAGGTGCTGTCGGGGGCTCCTCGACAGGGGCCGGAGGCCACCACGTCGGCCTTGGCCAGGGCCGGTGACGCCGCCAGCGCGGAGGTCGCCAGGACGCCGGCGAGCAGCAGGCCCAGCACCGGCCTCGTGACGAGGGCCGGCCTGCCGGAGCTGTTGCGCTCGAGGTGGCTCATGGTGCCCTCACGGTCTGCTCACCGCGCATGGACGCGGTCTCGGGTGGTCGTCACAGGATCGCACGCGACTGACCCGGCGACCAGCACTTCTGTGGTCGGGACTCGGTCCCGGCCGCGCTCGGCATCGTCACCACCCGGCCATCGAGGCCGGGCGCCGCTCGCCCAGGGAAGGCGTGGTGGCGTTGTCGAGCACGGCCGGTACGGCGGGTCAGGTGCCCTGTTCCCGTCGTTCCGAGTGGTCCCATCCTGGGCCCGGTGTGGTGCCGGTCACCATCGTCCGGTGGTACTAGTACCTCTCGCCCCCTTGGGAGGCAGCGCTCAGCGCAGCAGCAGGGCGCCGAGGTCCCCGGGCGACAGGCCCTCGAGCGTGGGGCGCAGCACCCGGCGCGGGCCCGGCAGCACCGGCACGTGGTTCTCGACCACCAGCACCGTGCAGCCGGCGGCCTCGGCCGACTTCGCCCCGGTGTTGGAGTCCTCGATGGCCACGCAGTCCCCCGGTGCGACACCGAGGGCGGCGGCCGCCGTCAGGTAGGGCTCGGGGTGCGGCTTGCCGAGCTCGACCTTGTCGCCGGTGACGATGACCCGGAACGTCTCGGGCGGCAGGTGCGCCAGGATCGGGGCCACGAACCGCTCGTAGGACATCGTCACCAGCGCGCACGCGATCCCCGCCGCACGGGCCTCGAGAACCAGCTCCCGCGCCCCCGGCACCCACGGCACGGCCTGCTCGACGCGGGCCACCACGCCGTCGAGGAGCTCCTCGACGATCCGCTCGGGCGTCAGGTCGATGCCCATGTGCTCGCGGATGTAGCGCCCCGAGGTCAGCAGGTCGTTGCCGACCAGGTCGAGGGCCTGGGCCCGCGACCAGGTGCCGCCGTACCGATCGGCGAGGGCGAACTCGGTCTCGATCCAGTAGGGCTCGGTGTCGACCAGGGTGCCGTCCATGTCCCACAGCAGGGCTGCGGGCAGGCCCGCCGTCGCGTCGTCGGCCACGGCTCAGTCCTCGGGGTCGTAGCCCAGGTTCGGCGAGAGCCAGCGCTCGGCCTCGACGAGGCTCCAGCCCTTGCGGTCGGCGTACGACTCGACCTGGTCGCGCGCGATCCGGCCGACCACGAAGTACTGCGACTGCGGGTGGCTGAAGTACCAGCCCGACACCGAGGCGCCCGGCCACATCGCCATCGACTCGGTCAGCGAGATGCCGGTGCTGGCCTCGACGTCGAGCAGCTCCCACAGTGTCAGCTTCTCGGTGTGGTCGGGGCAGGCCGGGTAGCCGGGCGCGGGACGGATGCCCTGGTAGCGCTCGGCGATCAGGTCCTCGTTGCTCAGCTGCTCCTCGGGCTGGTGGCCCCAGAAGTCGGTGCGCACCCGCTCGTGCAGCCGCTCGGCGAACGCCTCGGCCAGCCGGTCGGCCAGCGACTCCAGCAGGATCGCGTTGTAGTCGTCGTTGGCGGCCTTGAACGCCTCCACCCGCTCGGGGAGCCCGATGCCGGCGGTCACCGCGAAGCCGCCCACGTGGTCGGCCAGGCCGCTCTCGCGCGGCGCCACGAAGTCGGCCAGCGACTTGTTGGGCACCCCGTCGCGGTGCTGGCCCTGCTGGCGCAGGTGGTGCAGCCGGGTGCGCTCGGTGGTGCGCTCGTCGTCGGCGTAGAGGATCGTGTCGTCCCCCTCGCCGGCGGCCGGGAAGAAGCCGTAGACGCCGCGGGCGCTGATCCACTTCTCCGCGACGACCCGGTCGAGCATCTCCTGGGCGTCGTCGTAGAGCCGGCGCGCGGCCTCGCCCGTGGCCGGGTTGTTGAGGATGTCGGGGAAGCGCCCCTTCATCTCCCAGGCGTTGAAGAACGGCTGCCAGTCGATGTAGTCGCGCAGCTCGCCCAGGTCGTAGTCGTCGAGGACGTGGACCCCGGGCCGCCGCGGGGCCGGGGGCGCGTAGCCGTCCCAGTCGATCGGCGTGGCGTTGGCCCGCGCGTCGGCGTACGACAGCTTGGGGCGCTCGGTCTTGTGCGAGTGCCGCTCGCGCAGCGAGTCGTAGTCGGCCTTGACGTCGGCCAGCAGCGTCGTGCGCCGCTCGGCGTGCAGCAGCGCGGCCGCGGTCGGCACCGAGCGCGAGGCGTCCTTGACCCAGACCACCGGGCCGTCGTAGCGCGGGTCGACCTTGACCGCGGTGTGGGCGCGCGAGGTGGTCGCGCCGCCGATGAGCAGCGGGATCTCGAGGCCCTGGCGCTGCATCTCGGTGGCCATCGTGACCATCTCGTCGAGCGAGGGGGTGATCAGGCCGGAGAGCCCGATGATGTCGGCCCCGACCTCGCGGGCGGTGTCGAGGATCTTCTGCGCCGGCACCATCACCCCGAGGTCGATGACCTCGAAGTTGTTGCACTGCAGCACCACGCCGACGATGTTCTTGCCGATGTCGTGCACGTCGCCCTTGACGGTGGCCATCACGATGGTGCCGTTGGTGTCCTTGGCGGTGGCGTACTCGGGCTTGTCGAGCTTCTCCTGCTCGATGAACGGGATGAGGTGGGCCACGGCCTTCTTCATCACCCGCGCCGACTTCACCACCTGGGGCAGGAACATCTTGCCGGCGCCGAAGAGGTCGCCGACGACGTCCATGCCGTCCATCAGCGGACCCTCGATGACCTCGATCGGCCGGCCGCCCCGGGCCTCGATCTCGAGGCGCAGCTCCTCGGCGTCGGCCTCGGCGTAGGTGTCGATGCCCTTGACCAGCGCGTGCGTGATCCGCTCGGAGACCGGCAGCGCGCGCCACTCCTCGGTGGCGGCCTCCTTGGCCTCGCCGACCCGGTTGTGCTCCTCGGCGATCTCGAGCAGCCGCTCGGCCGCGTCGGGGCGCCGGTTGAGCACGACGTCCTCGATCCGCTCGCGCAGCTCGGTCTCGACCTGGTCGTAGACCACCAGCGCGCCGGCGTTGACGATGCCCATGTCGAGGCCGGCCTCGATGGCGTGGAAGAGGAAGACCGCGTGGATGGCCTCGCGGACCGGGTTGTTGCCGCGGAAGGAGAAGCTGACGTTGGAGATGCCGCCGGAGACCTTGGCCCCGGGCAGGTTCTCCTTGATCCAGCGGGTCGCCTCGATGAAGTCCTGGCCGTAGGAGGCGTGCTCCTCGATGCCGGTCGCCACCGCGAAGACGTTGGGGTCGAAGATGATGTCCTCGGCCGGGAAGCCGACCTCGTCGACCAGGATCCGGTAGGCGCGCTCGCAGATGGCCTGGCGGCGCAGCAGGTTGTCGGCCTGGCCGTCCTCGTCGAAGGCCATCACCACCGCGGCGGCGCCGTACTTGCGGCACAGGCGGGCGTGGGCGACGAACGCCTCCTTGCCCTCCTTGAGCGAGATCGAGTTCACGATCGGCTTGCCCTGCACGTTCTTGAGCCCGGCCTCGATCACCTCGAACTTCGAGGAGTCGACCATCACCGGCACCCGGCTGATGTCGGGCTCGCTGGCGATGAGCTTGGTGAAGCGGTCCATCGCCGCGACGCCGTCGATCATGCCCTCGTCCATGTTGACGTCGATGACCTGGGCGCCGTTCTCGACCTGCTGGGCCGCGACGCTCAGGGCGGTGTCGTAGTCGCCGTCCTTGATGAGCTTGCGGAAGCGCGCCGAGCCGGTGATGTTGGTGCGCTCGCCGACGTTGACGAAGAGGCTGTCGTCGTCGATCGTGAACGGCTCGAGGCCTGAGAGGCGCATCGCGGAGGGCACCGTCGCGGGCCGGCGCGGCGGGTGCTGGACGACCGCCTCGGCGATCGCGGAGATGTGTGCCGGGGTGGTGCCGCAGCAGCCACCCACGATGTTGACGAAGCCCGCCTCGGCGAACTCCCCGACCACCGCGGCGGTCTCGGCGGCGGCCTCGTCGTACTCGCCGAAGGCGTTGGGCAGCCCCGCGTTGGGGTAGACCGAGACGAACGTGTCGGCGATGCGGGACAGCTCGGCGACGTAGGGCCGCATCTCGCGGGCGCCCAGGGCGCAGTTGAGCCCGATGGCCAGCGGCCGGGCGTGGCGCACCGAGTTCCAGAACGCCTCGGTGGTCTGGCCCGACAGGGTGCGGCCCGAGGCGTCGGTGATGGTGCCGGAGATGACCAGCGGCCAGCGGCGGCCCAGCTCCTCGAAGACGGTCTCGACGGCGAAGATCGCCGCCTTGGCGTTGAGGGTGTCGAAGATGGTCTCGATGATCAGCAGGTCGCTGCCGCCGTCGAGCAGCCCCAGCGTGGCGGTGCGGTACGCCGTCACGAGGGCGTCGAAGTCGATGTTGCGGGCGCCCGGGTCGTTGACGTCCGGGGAGATCGAGGCGGTGCGGGTGGTCGGGCCCAGGGCGCCGGCGACGTAGCGAGGGCGCTCGTCGGTGGCGACCACGTCGGCGGCGCGGCGGGCCAGGCGCGCCGACTCGAGGTTGAGCTCGTAGGCCAGCGCCTCGAGGCCGTAGTCGGCCAGCGAGACGGCGTTGGCGTTGAAGGTGTTGGTCTCGATCAGGTCGGCGCCGGACTCGAGGTACTCGCGGTGGATCGACTCGATGATCGCGGGCTGGGTCAGGGTCAGCAGGTCGTTGTTGCCGACCAGGTCGCTGGGCCAGTCGGCGAACCGCTCGCCGCGGTAGCCGGCCTCGTCGGGCCGGTCGCGCTGGATCGCGGTGCCCATGGCGCCGTCGATGACCAGGATCCGCTCGGCCAGGGCCGCGCGCAGCTCGTCGCTCGCGTCGCGGCGCCACTCCCCCGCGCCGACGCGCTCCATCGGGGTCTCGGTGCTGGGCTGGCTCACGCGGCTCTCCTCTCGTGGGGCGCCGGCGGCGCCCCGAGCGGGTCCCGCCAGCCTAGGAGGGTGTCCGAAGGCTGGACAGGGTGCTCAGATGGTGACACCGGCGCGCGCGGCGGGTGAAATCCCCGGGGAGGTGAGCTGGGGGGTGACTACGCTGGGTCGGTGATCGAGATCGAGGACGCCCCGGACCTGGTCGACCCCATCGTGATCGCGGCCTTCGAGGGCTGGAACGACGCGGCCGACGTGGCCTCGTCGGTCGTCGACCACCTGATGCTCGCCTGGGGCGCCCGGGTGGTCGGTGCGGTCGATCCCGAGGACTTCTACGACTTCCAGGTCAACCGGCCCGTGGTGGGCAGCGACGAGCTCGGCCACCGCCGGATCACCTGGCCCACCACCCAGATCGCGGTGGCCTCGCCGCCCGACCTGGGCCGCGACATCATCCTGGTGCGCGGCATCGAGCCGAACATCCGCTGGCGCCAGTTCTGCGCCGAGCTGCTCGCGGCGGTCGACGAGCTGGGCGGCGAGCTCGTCGTCACGCTGGGCGCGCTGCTGGCCGACACCCCGCACACCCGCCCGATCCCGGTCACCGGCACCGCCACCGAGCCCGAGCTGGTCGACCGGCTCAAGCTCGAGCAGTCGACGTACGAGGGGCCGACGGGGATCGTCGGTGTCTTCCAGGACGCCTGCGTGAGCGTCGACATGCCGGCGGTCTCCTACTGGGCCGCGGTGCCGCACTACGTCGCACAGCCGCCCTGCCCGAAGGCCACGCTGGCGCTGATCGGCCAGATCGAGGACCTGCTGGAGATCTCGATCCCCCTCGGCGAGCTGCCCGAGGAGGCCCGCGCCTGGGAGCGCGGGGTCGACGAGCTGGCCGAGGACGACGAGGACGTCGCCGACTACGTGCGCGCCCTCGAGGAGACCCGCGACACCACCGACCTGCCCGAGGCCTCCGGCGAGGCCATCGCCCGCGAGTTCGAGCGCTACCTCAAGCGTCGCCAGAGCGACGACTGACCGACTCCCGAGCGGGCGCCGCCCGCGTCAGAGCGACAGGCCGAGCGCCGCGTCGAGGACGCGGTGCACGCCCAGGGCGGCCTCCGCGTCGGAGGTGTCGGCGAGCCCGTCGGTGCCCAGCGTGGCGCGCGCCCAGTCGTCGACCACGCCCACGGCCGTGGCGGCGTCGAGGTCGTCGGCGCAAGCGGCCAGCACGGCCTCCACGACGGGGGCCGACGGGGCCCCGGCGCCCAGCGACAGCGCGCGGCGCCAGGCGGTGAGCATGTCGACGCTGGCCAGCAGGTCGGCGTCGGTCCACTCCCAGTCGGAGCGGTAGTGGTGGCGCAGCAGGGTCAGCCGGATGGCCATCGGGTCGACGTCGGCGTGGCGCAGCGACGAGACGAAGACCAGGTTGCCCTTCGACTTCGACATCTTCTCGCCGTCGTAGGCCACCATCCCGGCGTGGATGTAGACCTGCGCGAAGGGGGCGCCGGGCTCGGCCACCTGGGCGTGGCCGGCACACATCTCGTGGTGCGGGAAGACCAGGTCGCTGCCGCCGGCCTGCACGTCGAAGGCGCTGCCGAGGTGCTCCATCGCGATCGCGGTGCACTCGACGTGCCAGCCGGGGCGCCCGGGGCCGAAGGGGCTGGGCCACGACGGCTCGCCGGCCCGCTCGCCGCGCCAGACCAGGCAGTCGAGCGGGTCCTTCTTGCCGGGACGGTCGGGGTCGCCGCCGCGCTCGGGGAAGATGCGCAGCATCGTCTCTCGGTCCATCCCCGACTCCTCGCCGAAGGCGGGGTCGGCGTGCACCGAGAAGTACCAGTCGTCCTCGACCCGGTAGACCGACCCGGCGGCCTGGAGCCGCTCGATGAGGTCGATGACCAGCGGGATCGACTCGACCGCGCCGATGTAGTCGCGCGGCGGCAGCACGCGCAGCGCCTGCATGTCCTGGCGGAACAGCTCGGTCTCGCGCTCGGCCAGCGCCACCCAGTCGACCCCGACCTTGGTGGCCCGCTCCAGCAGCGGGTCGTCGACGTCGGTGACGTTCTGCACGAAGGCGACGTCGTGGCCGGCGTTGCGCCACGCCCGGTTGAGCAGGTCGACGCCGACGTACGTCGCGGCGTGGCCCATGTGGGTGGCGTCGTACGGCGTGATGCCGCAGGCGTAGAGCCGGGCGGTGCCCTCGGGCACCACGGGGCGGCGCGCGCCGCTGGGGGTGTCGTGCAGCGAGACAGCCGGGCCGCTCACGGGGAGGGCGGGCATCTCCGGGGCAGACCAGGCACGCATGGGGCGAGCCTAGAGGGTGCGCCGGCCAGGTCGCGGATCGACCGCTCCCGGCGGGCTCAGAACGGCGGCCAGGGGATGGCCGGGCCGTCGGAGTCGGGGGCCGGCATCGTGCCGCGGGCCAGCAGCCGCTCGCAGCGGCGGGCCAGCGCCTCGATCTCGGCGTCGCCGAGCAGCGGCGCCAGCCGGTCGGCGAGCGGCTGCGTCCCTGCCCCGCACACGCCGCCGCGGGCCCCGTCGCGCACCCGCTCGACGGCGGCACGGTCGGCCCGGGTCAGGGCCGTGCCCAGCCAGCCCCACAGCACCGTGCGCAGCTTGGGGTCGGTGTGGAAGGCGATGCCGTGGTCGACGCCGTAGCGGCGTCCGTCGCTCATCGCCAGCACGTGCCCGCCCTTGCGGTCGGCGTTGTTGAGCAGCACGTCGAGCACCGCCATCGAGCGCAGCGCGGTCGTGTCCTCGTGCACCAGGGAGACCAGCCGGTCCTCGGCGTCGTAGCCGTCGAAGACGTGCAGGTAGCCCTCGGGCGTGGCCCCGGAGGGCACCAGCGTCACGGCCTCGGCCTGCGGGTCGGGCTCCTGCCACTCCTGGACCATGCCGGGGCCGTGCGGCCCCTCGCGCAGCCAGGTGCGCGGCACCAGCACCGGCTGGTCGGGACCGGCGAAGACCTGCGCCACGACGTACGCCGCGACCTCGCGGTGGGCCAGCACCGCGCCGGGGAAGTCCCACAGCGGCCGCTCACCGGCGATCGGCTTGTAGACCACCTGGACCTCGCCGATGGTGCCCAGGAAGGTCGCGTTGGAGGCGGGCAGGATCCGCCCGCGCAGCTCGAGCTCGTGCTCGACCAGGTCGACCTGCTGCTCAGGGCTCACGGCGGCGGAACCCGTTGGCGCGCACGCACAGGTGGCCGTCGGGGTCGATCGGGTTGCCGCAGAACGGGCAGCTGGGCCGCCCGGCCTCGAGGACCTGCTCGGTGCGCTGCACGAAGGCGCGCGCGGCCCCGGCCTCGAGGCGCACCAGGAGCACCTCGTCGGGCTCGGGCTCCTCGAAGTCCTGGTCGACCTGCTCCGGGGAGACCACCGCGGCCTCGGTGTAGGGGAAGACCTCGATCACGATGCGCTCGTCGTCGGGATCCCACGACAGGGTCATCGTGCCAGCTCGGAACTCCTCGTCGATGGGCTGCTCGAGCGGGTCGGTGTCCTGCAGGCCCAGGGGCGCGACGGCCGGGATGACCGCCGTGGAGGTCTCGGAGCCCATCACCTCGTCGAGCAGCTCGTCGACCCGCTCGGCCAGCGCGGCGACCTGCTGCTTCTCCAGGGCCACGCTGACCACGCGGGTGCCGCTGCGGGCCTGGAGGAAGAACGTGCGGGAACCGGGCTCGCCGACGGTGCCGGTGACGAAGCGCTCCGGCGGGTCGAATGCGTGGACGACTGGCATGGCACTCAGCCTAGGGGCGCCGCGGAGCCGGGCGACCCACCCGGTCGTGCAGGGACGGGCTCGTCGGGACCGGCGCCGCCGCCCACCGCCGCGCCCTCGGCCGCGTCGGTGTCGGGCTTGGGTGCCAGCCAGGCCAGGTCGCCGGCGTGGGTGTTGCTGGCCAGCACGTAGGGCCGCTGCTCGGTGTAGCGCACCATCGAGATCGAGGCCGGGTCGACGCCGATGCGCTGGAAGAGGTCGAGGTGCAGGCCCAGGGCGTCGGCGAGCACCGACTTGATGATGTCGCCGTGGCTGACCACGGCCCACACCGCGCCCGGGCCGTGCTCGGCCTCGACCCGCGCGTCGAGGCGGCGTACCGCGGCCACGGCGCGGGCCTGCATGCCGGCCATCGACTCCCCGCCGGGGAAGGTGACGGCCGAGGGCTGGGTCTGCACGGTGCGCCACAGGGGCTCACCGGCCAGGTCCTTGAGGGCGCCGCCCTGCCAGTCGCCGTAGTCGCACTCGGTGACGCCGTCGTCGGTCTCGAGCACCGGCGGCGCGGGCTGCTGGGCGAGCACCGCCTCGGCGGTCTGGCAGCAGCGCAGCATCGGGCTGGTCACCACGGCGGCCAGCGGCACTCCCGCGAGCCGCTCCCCCGCGCGCTGCGCCTGGGCGCGACCGGTCTCGTCGAGCTCGACGCCGGGGGTGCGCCCGGCGAGGACGCCGGTGGCGTTGGCGGTCGTGCGTCCGTGCCGGATCAGCACCATCGTGGCCATGCCCGGACTGTAGCCGGGCACCCGCGAGCCGCTCGGGGCCACTAGCGTGGCCCCGTGATCGTCGACGCGGCCGTCTACCACGACGGCGTCCGGACCCCGGTGGACTGCGAGGACGGCGACTACGCGTCGCTGCGAGCCCGCGCCCGCGAGCGCGGCGGCTTCGTCTGGGTGGGCCTGCACGAGCCCGGGCCCGAGGAGCTCAGCGCCGTCGCCGAGGCCTTCGACCTGCACCCGCTGGCGGTCGAGGACGCCGTCAAGGCCCACCAGCGCCCCAAGCTCGAGCGCTACGAGCACGGGCTCTTCCTGGTGCTCAAGACCCTCTGGTACGTCGACGAGGAGGACGCCGTCGAGACCGGCGAGGTCAACCTGTTCGTCGGCTCCGACTTCGTGGTCACCGTGCGCCACGGCCACGGCCTGGAGCTCAGCCCGGCCCGTTCCTTCCTCGAGTCCAGCGAGCAGGTGCTGACCCACGGACCGTCCTCGGTCGTCTACGCCGTGTGCGACCGCGTGGTCGACGCCTACGTGGCGGTGGTCGACGAGCTGCAGGTCGACGTCGACGAGGTCGAGGAGTCGGTGCTCTCGCCGGCCCGCACCAACGACTCGGTGCGCATCTACACGCTCAAGCGCGAGATCGCTGAGGTGCGCCGTGCGGTGCAGCCGCTGCGTGAGCCGCTGCACCGCTTCAGCGAGGGCATGGTGCGCGGAGTGGATCCCGAGTCCGGGCCGTTCTTCCGCGACGTCCTCGACCACCTCAACCGCACCGCCGAGGTCGTCGACACCCTCGACGCACTGCTCTCCACCGCCTTCGACGTGCACGTCGCGCGGATCCAGCTGCAGCAGAACGACGACATGCGCAAGATCTCCGCCGGCGCCGCGCTGGTCGTCGTGCCGACCCTGATCGCCGGGGTCTACGGCATGAACTTCGAGCACATGCCCGAGCTGGGGTGGGCTCTGGGCTACCCGTTCGCGCTGCTGCTCATGGTCGCGGCCTCCGGGCTGCTCTGGTGGCAGTTCCGGCGCTCCGGCTGGTGGTGAGCCCGCACCGTGGCCCGCGGGTGCGGGTCAGGCGGTGCGCACCGCGCGGATGATCTTGCGGCGCAGGACCACGCGCCGGGTGCCGTCGGCGGTGATCTGCACGCGGTCGAGCTCCCAGCCGCCGTGCTCGGCGCGCTCGACCAGCAGCTTGGTCACGACGTTGCGGCTGAACTCGCGGGAGAACGACACGCGGTCGAACTCCCACTCCACTCCGCGGCGCACGGGGCGCAACGGGGTGCGGCTCATGGTGCCTCCTCGAGACGGTCGGGTGGTGCGGCAGACAGTCTTCCGGACCGGCTCAAGGACGGGTGCTCAGTCGGCCGAGACGTCGTCGAGGGCTGCGGTGATCTCGCCGGGCAGCACGACGTCCTCGGTGGCCAGGGCGCTGGCCAGCTGGGCGGCGGTGCGCGCGCCGACGACCGGGGCGGTGACGCCGGGCCGGTCGCGGACCCAGGCCAGGGCCACCTGCAGGGGGCTGAGGTCGAGGCCCTCGGCGGCGCGGCACACCGCCTCGACGATGCCGGCCGAGCGGTCCTCGAGGTAGGCGCCCACGAAGGAGGAGAACTGCGAGGTCGCAGCGCGCGAGTCGGCCGGGGTGCCGGTGCGGTACTTGCCGGTCAGCACGCCACGGCCCAGCGGCGACCACGCGAGCACGCCCAGCCCGTTGGCCTCGGCGGCGGGCAGCACCTCGTGCTCGATGCCGCGGTTGAGCAGCGAGTACTCCACCTGGGTGGAGGCGAGCACGGTGCGCCCGGGCACGGCGCGCTGCCAGGTGGCGGCCTGCGCGGTCTGCCAGCCGGCGTAGTTGGAGATCCCGACGTACGACGCGCGGCCGCTGCTCACGGCCAGGTCGAGCGCCGACAGCGTCTCTTCCAGCGGCACGCCGTCGTGCCAGGTGTGCACCTGCCACAGGTCGACGTGGTCGACGCCCAGGCGGCGCAGCGAGGCGTCGAGGGTGCTCAGCAGCCGCCCGCGCGAGGTGTCGACGCGCAGCTTGCCCTTGCGCAGCCCCAGGCCGGCCTTGGTGGCCAGCACGACGTCGTCGCGGTCGACGACGTCGCCGAGCAACGAGCCGAGCAGCTCCTCGGAGTGCCCGTCGGCGTACGCCGCGGCCGTGTCGACGAGCGTGCCGCCGGCCTCGACGAACGAGACCAGCTGGTCGCGCGCCTCGTGCTCGTCGGTGTCACGGCCCCATGTCATCGTCCCCAGGCCGAGGCGGGAGACGCGGAGCCCGGTCGCGCCCAGTGAGCGTTGCTGCATGGCGACAACCTAGCGGCGCCGCCCGCGTGAGTCGGCGTCGGCTCGCCCGAGGACGTCTCCTAGGCTGACCCGCGTGCTGGACCTCCTCAAGGCTGTCGTGCTGGGCCTCATCCAAGGGCTCACCGAGTTCCTCCCGATCTCCAGCAGCGCCCACCTGCGGATCTTCCCCGAGCTCTTCGGCTGGGGCGACCCGGGCGCGGCGTTCACCGCGGTGGTGCAGATCGGCACCGAGCTGGCGGTGCTCATCTACTTCCGCCACGACATCTGGCGCATCGGCTCGACCTGGGTGCGCTCGCTGGTGCAGCCCGAGTGGCGCGGCCACGTCGACGCCCGGCTGGGCTGGTACATCATCATCGGCTCGCTGCCGATCGTGGTGCTGGGCATCGCCCTCAAGGACGTCATCGAGCAGGACTTCCGCAGCCTGTGGATCATCGGCAGCACGCTGATCGTGCTCGGCCTGGTGCTCGGGATCGCCGACAAGTTCGGCCGCAACGACCGGGCGATCAAGAAGATGGGGCTGCGCGACGCGCTGCTGATGGGCCTGGCCCAGGCGGCCGCGCTCGTGCCGGGCGTCTCCCGCTCGGGGGCGACCATCTCGATGGGGCGCTTCCTGGGCTTCGAGCGCGCCGCCGCGACCCGGTTCGCCTTCCTGCTGGCCATCCCCGCGGTCGTGGGCGCCGGGCTCTTCCAGCTCTCCGAGATCCCCGGCGGCGACAACGCCTACGGCTGGGGCCCCACGCTGGTGGGCACGATCGTCTCGTTCATCGTCGGGTACGCCGCGATCGCGTGGCTGCTGCGCTACGTCAGCACCAACTCCTACACGCCGTTCGTGGTCTACCGCGTCCTGCTCGGCGGCACGGTGCTGGTGCTCCTGGGCACCGGGGTGCTCACCGCCTGACCCGGGCCACCCGGGCCACCCGACCCGTCAGACGCGTCAGACGTCGTCGAGGAACTTGTCGAAGACCCGCGCACCGAACTCCAGCGCGTCGACCGGCACCCGCTCGTCGACCCCGTGGAAGAGGGCGGTGAAGTCGAGGTCGGCCGGCAGCCGCAGCGGGGCGAAGCCGTAGCTGCGCATCCCGAGCTTGCGGAAGTGCTTGGCGTCGGTGCCGCCGCTCATCAGGTACGGCGCCACGATGCCGTCGGGGTCCTCGCTGAGGATCGAGCGGTGCATGGCGCGCACCAGGTCGCCGTCGTACGGCGTCTCCCAGGGCTGCTGGTGGGAGAGGTGCTCGATCTCGACGCCCTCGCCGACCAGCTCGGCCAGGGTCGCGAAGAACTCGTCCTCGAAGCCGGGCAGGAAGCGGCCGTCGACGTGGGCGGTGGCCTCGGTGGGGATCACGTTCACTTTGTAGCCGGCCTGCAGCATCGTGGGGTTGGTGGTGTTGGAGATGACCGCGCCCAGCATCCGGGCCGCGCCGCCGAACTCCTCGATCAGCTCCGGCGCGTTCTCGGGCGTGGCCTGCACGCCGGCCAGGTCGCCGACGCTGGCCAGCAGGACCTCCATGGTCGGGGTCAGCCGCACCGGCCAGTCGTGGGCGCCGATGCGCGCCACGGCGGCGGTGAGCCGCGAGACGGCGTTGTCGGTGTTGAGCATCGAGCCGTGCCCGGCGCGTCCGCGGGCGGTCAGCCGCATCCAGGCCATGCCCTTCTCGGCGGCCTCGACCAGGTACATCCGGCGCCCGCGCACGGTGACCGAGAAGCCGCCGACCTCGCCGACGGCCTCGGTGACGCCCTCGAACAGCTCGGGGTGGTCGCGCACCAGGACCTCGGCACCCTTGTGGCCGCCGGCCTCCTCGTCGGCGGTGAAGCACAGCACGATCGGCCGCGTCGGGACGTTGCCCGCCCGCTGCCGGGCCCGCACCACGCTGAGCAGCATCGCGTCGAAGTCCTTCATGTCGACCGCGCCGCGTCCCCAGACGTAGCCGTCCTGGATCTCGCCGGAGAAGGGGTGCACCTGCCAGTCCTCGGCCGCGGCCGGCACGACGTCGAGGTGGCCGTGCAGCAGCAGCGCGTCGCCCTCGGACCCGCCCCAGCGCGCCACGACGCTGGTGCGGCCCGGCTCGGACTCGAAGAGCTGCGAGGAGATCCCCACCTCGTCGAGCAGCGCGGCCACGTGCTCGGCGGCCTTGCGCTCCCCCGGTCCCTCCTGGTCGCCGTAGTTGGAGGTGTCCATCCGGATCAGGTCGCGACAGATCTCCACGACCTCGGCGGCGGGGTCGTAGCCGCGCGGTGCGTCGGCTCCTGGGCTGCGCTCCTGCTGGGGGTCCTCGGCGGGGGTCGACATGGCACCAGCATGGCACCGCCACGGTGGCTGTCCACCCCGTGACGGGTGGGGCGCGAGGGGTGCGGCCCGCCGCTGCTGCGGCGTACGCTGGTGGGCAGGGCCCGATGCGAGGTTTCGGCCCCTGCTTTGTTACTGTTCCACCGCACTCGTCCGGGTGGCGGAATAGGCAGACGCGCTAGCTTGAGGTGCTAGTGCCCGTATTAGGGCGTGGGGGTTCAAGTCCCCCCTCGGACACTGGAAAGGCCCCGGCTCCACGGGGCCTTTTCTTCATTTCGGAGTCGTGGCCGCAGCGATCTCCGGCCTGGCCGCGACCACGGCCGGTCGCCATCCCGGCGGACCCAGCACGTAGCCGATCCGCTCGCGCCACGTCCCGGCCGCCCGCACGTCGCGCGCGATGGCGGCGTACTCGTGGGTCTGCAGCCGCAGCAGGTGGTAGGTCCCCACCGGCACCGTCAACCCGTACGTCGGGCGGTGCCGCTCGGGCTGGAACGAGCCGAAGAACCGGTCCCAGACGATGAGGATCCCGCCGTAGTTGCGGTCCAGGTACTCCGGATCGCTGCCGTGGTGGACGCGGTGGTGCGACGGCGTGTTGAAGACCAGCTCGACGGGCCGCCACAAGCGGTCGACCCGCTCGGTGTGCACGAAGAACTGGTAGACCAGGCTGACCGAGAACCCGAAGAAGACCAGGGCCGGCGGGACGCCCAGCAGCGGGAGCGGGGCCCAGAGCACGAGCTCGTGGGAGTTGTTCCACTTCTGGCGCAGCGCCGTGGAGAAGTTGAAGTACTCGCTGGAGTGGTGGGCCTGGTGGGTCGCCCACACCAACCGCACCCGGTGAGCGATGCGGTGCGCCCAGTAGAAGAGGAAGTCGACCCCGAGCAGCGCCAACGCCCAGGTCCACCACGCGTCGACCGGCAGCTGCCAGGGCGCCACGTAGGCGAAGAGCACCGCGTAGCCGAGCAGACCGAGCCCCTTCCAGGCCGCCATCGTGCCCGCCGACACGACGCCCATCGTGATGCTGGTCAGCGCGTCGCGGCGTTCGTAGCCACCTCGTCGAGGGACCACCCGCCCGCCCGGCGTTCGCCGCTCCCCCGCCGGCCGCTCGTCCTCCAGCAGGACCGCGGCCAGGGCCTCGAGGCCGATGACCAGCAAGAAGAACGGGGCCGCCAGGGCGACCGGGTCCTGCAGTGGTGCGGGGATCGTGGACCAGACCGCGCTCAACGTCTCCAGCATGTCGGTGCTCCTTCGCAGGCGGTCTCAGTGGTGCAGCAAGAGGTCAGCACGGTGCTGGCGGCGTCTCCCCACAGGTCAGGGCGACCAGTCACCCGGCCGGTCGTCGCACTGCGCGGTCCGCGATCACCCCGATCGCCGCGTTGCAGTCCCGGGGCTGCCGCGCTGCGGAGGCGGGCGTGCGGGCGCTCAGCCATGGCGCAGCACCCAGCCCTGGTCGCGGAACTGCATCTCCTCCCGCGTCACGTCCATCGGGGCCTCGGTGAACTGGTCGGGCCCGATGCGATCCAGGAAGGAGCGCACGGCCGGCGAGGCGTGGCGCCGCAGCGACGGCGGCACCTCGAGGGTGCCGCGCACCATTCGGGGGACGTCGTCGAGTCCACGCGCCCGTTCGGACTGGCGGATGTTGTCGACGCTGTGCAGGGTCAACGAGAAGCGTTCGCCGTTGTCGAGCCGCACCTGCAGGAGCGAGGGGGTGCAGTAGACGTTGAAGTCGTCCAGGACGAGCCGTGCGCCGTCGACGCCCGCGGTGTAGCGACGATCCTCGCCGCGCCCGAGTCGGCGTCGGGAGGTGTCGCGTGCCGGGTTGCGCAACAGGTCCCCGTCGAGGGCGGCACCGGTGGGGGTGAAGCGCCACCGCGCTGCCTGGACGTCCTTGTGCCAGTAGCCGGTGGACCGGCCTCGGAGCCCCTCGACCCGGAGCTCACGGTGCACGGAGCGGGTCCCGACCTTGTGGATCGAGATCCGGTCAGTGATCCGGCCCGGGATCTTGGGCTGCTCGACCCAGGCAGGCGAGGGCAGCTGGATGCGTGGCTCGGGCACGTCGCTCTGGTCCTCGTAGGAGTAGTCGAAGAACAGCGGGTCGGCGCCCGCGATGTCGAAGTCGTACAGGCGGGTGAACAGGTCACCGTGTGGCCCCACGACGAAGAGGGTCGACCCGCTGGCAGACAGCGCCTGGGACCGGAACCGCCCTCGCTCGGGTCCGCACGCCTCGTAGCTCTCGTCGGGCGGCAGCCACGGGTCCATGTAGGTCAGGCGCTGCCCACGGCCGCTGAGCATCCAGATGTGCGAGACCTTGTTGTCACCGACCTTGTGGTCGTTCCCGGCCGGGTCGACCCAGGTGCCGTCCTCGAGGATCGAGAGCACCGACCATTCCCAGTCCTGGTTTGCCGGCAGCGTGCGTCCGGCGCCCAGCCAGAAGGGACGGCCGTAGCGCATCGACCAGGAGAAATGCGTCGGTTGACGCAGTGCGCCGTCCATCACGTAGACCCAGCGGTCCTCGTCCACGGCCACCAGCTCGTCGTCGTCGACGGAGACTCCGACGACCTTCCCGGCGAAGCAGTCGGGCACCGCCAGCCGTGCCCACGGCTCGCGGATGCCCGTCACCTCGCTACGCGACTTGTAGTAGACGTCGCCGCGACGCACCGCGAACTCGTAGCGCCGGTTGAAGGTCTCGTCCGGGCTCCGGAACACCACGCGCTCGGGCAGGGAGCGCGGCCCCTGACCCGGGTCGCCGGCGGTCAACGGGTTGCCCTCGTCCTCGTCCCGTCCGGGCTGGCCCTCGAACTCGGGGAAGCCGACGGTTCCCCCCGCGAGCTCGGGGCAGCGCAGCATGTCGGTGCGGTTGGCGGCGAGCCCCTCCACCAGCCCCGGGATCGCGGCGACGATGTCAGCGAGCTCGACGTCGCGGGGGTCGCTGACGTCGATGATGCCGGGCAGCGTCGGCACACCCGGCGGCATCCCCGGCACGGGGTCGGCTGCCGCCGGGACCCCGACGGAGGCTGCTAGAAGCAGACTCGAAGACAAGCTGAGAGTCAGGCCCATGAGGAGCCCCGGAGGGCGCGTGGACGCGGAGGCACGGCGGGTGGGAGGCATCACGTAGGAGTCAACGCCGCGTCCTGGACCACACGGGTGGGGAGACCCCCAACGAGGGACCCCGTCAGGTGTGGCCGGCCACAACGGCCTCCATGGAGTCGCCCGGCCCGATCCGCAGGGCCGCCCAGACCTCGGCCTGTCCCTGCGGGTCCCGCCAGCCAGGGCCCAGAAGGGTGTCGACCCGGCCCAGCCTGTTCCGCACGGTGTTCGTGTGCACCCCCAGCTGACGGGCCACCTCGTCCGTGCGTCCATGGTGCTGCTGCCAGGCGCGCAGAGTCTCCACCAGGTCGTGTCGCGGCTCCTCCAGGAGCGGGTGGACCCACCGTCTCCACAGCCGCTCGCGCAGGGCGGCGTCCTCGTGCAGCGCCAGCAGCAGCCCCAACGACTCGGCCGTGTGCAGACCGGCGCCGACCTGTGCTGCTGCTGCCCGATTCACCCGACGGGCCTCACGCAGCGCTACCGGGAGGTCCTGACTGCGCGCTGCGCCGGCCAGCGCGACCACCAGCCCGGGCACCCGGTCCGGGGACTCGGTGAGGACTCCCAGGGTCTCGCCCGCCGTGGGCTCCTCGGCCCAGGCGGCCCGGCCACGGTGCGCGAAGCGCAGCGCAGTGGCAGCCACGTCGGAGCCAGGGCTGCCGTCGGGCACCGCGCAGACCACGACGTGCCGTCCTCCGGGGTCGAGGCCGGCGTCGCTCACCAGGTCGGCCAGCGCCACGTCCGCGTCCTCACGCTGCATGGCATCGAGCAGGCGGCGGTGCCGCGCGTCAGCGGTTTCCGCGCCGGCAGTGGAGGTCAGCCCCTGCACCGCCCACACGACCACCTGCTCGGCCCAGCGCCGGGCCCGACGCGAGGCCTCCGACCGCACCGCCTCCGCGACCTCCGCGGCCGCCGCGCGGCGCAGGATCTCCTCCTCGACCTCGCGTGCCCCGAGCAGGACCGCGGCCACGAGGTCGTCCACGGCGATCCCGGCCCGACCGCCCTGGATCCCGGTGGCCATCGCCGCCTGTTGGTCCGCATCCGTGGGCGTGGCGAAGGGATCCCCGTCCACCACCCGTTCGAGGATCCGGGTCATCCCGATCCAGACCTCGCTCGACGGGGACGCTGCGTAGGTCGGCAGCTGGACGACCTGACGGGCCACCCGGGAGACCACCTGGTCGCGGTCGGCCCACACCGCTTCGAGGTGGGGGCGCATCAACGTCGCGAGGGGCACGACGTCTGCAGCTGACCGGGACACGTCCAGGAGCGTAGGCGGCGCGGGCCTCCGACGCCGGGGAACGGCCCCGTCAACCGTCGGCTTCCTCCGGCACACGTTGCGACACTCCATACGTGTCAGGACCGGGGCATCAGGCAGGCGCGGCGTTCGTGGACACTGGAAGGCCCGGTTCTGTGGCTTTTCTCCATTTCGGGCCGATGGTCCCTGGGCGGCTGCTGCGGTCACGAGCACCGTGGACGGATGAGCCCACATGCCGAACCTGCCGACAGCCGGGCGGTCGCCGAGCAGGCGATGGCCGACCTGACGAACGTCCTGACCCGGACCACCGACCACCGGGTGCTCAACGTCCAGTGCCGCCACGCCCACCACCTCGCCGCGGTCTACGACACCCCGGCCGGGCTGGTCTACCGGGCCGCCACCGGACCCCACGCCCACGGCTCGAAGGACTTCGTCGACACCGCGCACGACGGTGGCGGGCCGGGGCACCTCTTCACCGACCTCCTCGAGGCCGGCCGCCTGGTGGGCGACGAGCTGCCGGCGTGGTGCGACTGCGGGCACTGGTCGCTGTCGCGTCGCGACCTGCTGGCCCGCACCCGCGACGGGGGCGGCACCGTCCACCTGCCCTGAGGACGGCCCGCCCCACGGCCGCGCTGGTGGGGTGGTCTCGTGCGCCGGAGGCGGTCGGTACGGTCGGGCCACACCGATCCACCGACCGCCGCCGTCCCGGGAGGTCCCTGTGCTCGACGCGATGCCGCTCGACGTGGCCTGGCTCGTCTTCGCGATCTGCGCAGCGATCATCGGCGTCGCCGGCGTGCGACTGGCCGGGCTGGTCGACCGGATCGCCGACCGCACCGGCCTCGGGGAGGCCGTCGCCGGCGCGGTGCTGATGGGCCTGACGACCTCGCTCAGCGGCAGCGTGCTCTCGGTCTCGGCCGCGGTCTCGGGCAAGGCCGAGCTGGCGATGTCGAACGCCGTCGGCGGGATCGCGGTGCAGACCCTCTTCCTGGCGGTCGCCGACATCGCCTACCGGCGCGCCAACCTCGAGCACGCGGCCGCCTCGATCGGCAACATGATCCAGGGCGCGCTGCTGATGTCGCAGATGTCGTGGCTGCTGATCGCCTTCGCGATGCCGCAGTGGACCGTCGGCCACGTCCACGTCGTCACCCCGCTGCTCCTCGCCTCCTACGTCTACGGCCTGCGGCTGGTGCGCCAGACCCAGGCCCAGCCCATGTGGACCCCCGCGCGCACCCACGAGACCCGGGTGGACGAGCCGGAGGAGGCCAACCAGCGCGAGTCGCTGGTCGCGCAGGTCGTCGCCTTCCTGCTGCTCGCGGCCACCATCGGCAGCGCCGGCTACGTGCTGGAGAAGAGCGCCTCGGTCATCGTGGCCGAGACGATGCTGGGCGCCGCGCTGGTCGGCACGCTCTTCACCGCGGTGGTCACCTCGCTGCCCGAGCTGGTCACCACGGTCGCGGCCGTGCGCAACGGCGCCCTGACCCTGGCGGTGTCGGGGATCATCGGCGGCAACGCCTTCGACACCCTCTTCGCGGCCTTCTCCGACGTCGCCTACGGCGAGGGCTCGATCTACCACGCCGTGTCGAGCACGGTGGTCTTCTGGACCGCCCTGGGCGCGCTGATGACGGCCGTGCTGCTGATGGGCCTGATCCGGCGCGAGGAGCGCGGGCTCGGGCGCATCGGCTTCGAGAGCGTCGCGATGATCGTGCTCTACGCGCTGGGCGTCACGGTCGTGGTCACCAGCGCCTGAGCGTGTCGCCGGGCGCCGTGGCTCGTTGAGCGGGCGACGACCTGAGCCGCTCACCACCACGGAGGACCCACGGTGCCCCTGCCCCGCCGCCTGACCACGTCGATCGCGCTGCTGGCGGTGCCGGCCCTGCTGCTCGGCGGCACCACGCCGGGGGCGGTGGCCTCCGCGGAGCGCGAGCCGGGCCCGGAGCCCGGCTCGGCGGCGTACGTGCAGCGCGACACCGAGAACGTCGCCGCCGCCTACGGGCGCATCCACGGCGAGGGCGGTCAGCTGCGCAACCCCGCCTACCTGCCGGCGCTGGTCGCGCAGAGCTCCGCGGTGTCGGTGGCCCAGCTGCTGACCCAGGTCGCCGAGCCGACCCGTCCGGCCGTGACCGCCGGCAACCTGGTGCCCGGCTGGGACGTCGGCAACCCGCTGCGTGCCTCGTGGTCGGGCACCCGGGGCCGCTCGCAGCGGGTGGCCTTCACCAACCGGTACGGCGCGCTGCTGCGCGGCACCGTGTGGGCGCCCGCCGAGCGCGCCCGCGACCCCTACACCGGCCGACGGCTGCGCGGGCCGTTCCCCGGCGTGGTGATCACCCCGGGCTCGGTGCAGGGCTCGGAGGGCATGTACGAGTGGCTGGCCCAGGACCTGGCCGAGCGCGGCTACGTCGTGCTGACCTACGACGTTCAGGGCCAGGGCGGCAGCGAGACCTTCCCGCACCCCGACGGCTCCGCGTTCCCGTTCTGCGACCCGACCGCCGAGCCCCTGCCCGCCGAGGTGGCCGACGAGATGACCGGCTGCCCGGGGGTGCCGTTCCAGCAGCAGGCCAACTTCGAGGTCGGCACCCGCGACGCCCTGTCCTTCCTGCTCGCGACGCCGGCCCGGCCGTGGGCCAACCCGGGCAGCACCGGGGCCACCGTCGACGCCGCCAACCCGTTCCACCGCCTCCTCGACCGGCGCCGCGTCAAGCGCCCGGTGACGCCGGGCAGGCGCCACCGGATCGCGGTCATCGGCCACTCCCTGGGCGCCGCCGCCGTCTCCCAGGTGCAGGCCGTCGACGAGCGGGTGGCCACCGTGGTGGCGCTCGACAAGCTCGGCTCCACCTCGGGCGACGACGCGGTGACCCCGGTCGTGCCCGCCCTGGGTGTGCAGTCGGAGTACGGCTTCGCCGTCTCGCCGTGGGTGCTCTCCGGCGGCAGCTCGATCTCGCCCCAACCCAGCCCGGACGGTCCCGACCCCCGGCGTGAGAGGGCGACCGGGTGGGACGCCTGGGACGCTGCCGGGGTCGACTCGATGATGCTGGTCCCCCGCGCCTCCACCCACCTGGAGTACACCGACATCCCGCTGGTGCTGCCGGCCAGCCGCTGGGGCCAGGCCTTGACCAGCGTCACGGTGCAGCGCTGGCTCGACCGCTACCTCAAGCGCCGCGGCGGACCGCGGGCGCTGCTGCGCCAGCGCGTCGACTACCTCGAGCCCACGGGCGGCGGCACCTGGTCACCGGTGCGGCTGCGTCGCGACGAGCACCTGAGCTTCTACTACTGCTCGTCCTACCGCCTCGACGCCGCTCGCCGGATCCTGCGCGACGGCGACGTCACCGACGTGGGCTGCTGAGCCCGGTGCCCGGCTGGAGGCCTCAGGCCGTGGCGCCCTCGGCCACGGCGACCCGCAGCGCGCGCAGGTAGCCCGCGAAGCCGTCGGGGGCGCGTCCGTGCTCGCGCGCCGAGGTGATGACAGGACGCCCCTGCCGCACCGCGGGTGTCCCGGCCTCGAGCAGGGCCCGGACCAGCTCGACGTCCTCGCCGGTGCCGAGGTCGGCGAACCCGCCCACGGCCCGGTACGCCGAGAGCCGCACCCCGAGGTTGGCCCCGTGCACGTGCAGCCTGCCGCCGCGGTGCCGCTCGTGCCAGGCGGCCAGCACGGGCGCGTCGAGGCCGGCCGGGTCGGGCTGCACCGGGCCGACCAGCAGGTCGTGACCGTGCTCGGCAGCGGCGAGGTGGTCCTCCAGCCACGACGCCGGCACCCGGCTGTCGGCGTCGGTCGTGGCCACCCAGGTCCGCCCCCACCGCTCCGAGCCCTGTCGCGAGGTCGCAGCGTCCACGCCCAGGGCGCGAGCGGCTCCCACGCTGCGGGCGCCGCAGTGCACCGCGCGGACGCCCCGGGCGCCGTGGGCGGCGGTGATCTCGGCGCTGGCGTCGGTGCAGGCGTCGAGCACGACCACGACCTGCACGCGCGGTCCGGCGGCCTCCCGCGCACGCACGCGGGCCGCTGCGGTGCCGATGGCGTCGAGGCAGGCGCCCAGGACCTCCTGCTCGTCGTGGACCGGGACGACCACCACGAGCGAGTCGATGCCGCTCACGCGGTGGGGTCCGGCAGGCGGTGCTCGGGGCCGAGCAGCAGCAGCTCGACGTCGCGGTCGCGGTACTCGGCGATGCGCGACCAGCCCGGCAGCGCCTCGAAGGCCCGGTGCACCGCGGCGCCGTCGAGCGGCCAGCCCTGCACGGGGTGGCGCCAGTGGGCCAGCAGCACGAGGCCGTCGCGGTCGAGGCCGTTGGCGCTCTGGCGCACCAGCTCGTCGAGGTCGACGGGGCTGAGGAAGTAGCCGACCTCGCTGAGCACGATCACGTCGTAGCGTCCGTCGGGCCAGTCCTCGGGCAGCAGTCGTTGCTGGACCTCGACGTTGGCGAGGTCCTCGGTGCGACGACGCGCGGCTGACACGGCCGCACGGCTGGAGTCGACCGCCAGCACGTCGTCGCAGCGCTCGGCGAGCGCGCGGGTCAGCACCCCGGTGGAGCACCCCACCTCGAGCACCTGGCCGTGGTGGCGGGCCGGCAGCATCGCCAGGGCCAGGGCCCGCTTGCGCTCCTCGTACCACCGCGTGTCGGCGCCCCAGGGCTCCGCGACCGAGCGGTGCAGCTCGTCGAGGGTCTCGTCGCGCGCCGGCGCCTCGACGAAGACCTCCTGCTCGCCGAGGAAGTGCGCCAGCAGCTCGGGCTGGAGCAGCGTCTCGTCGCCGGGATCCTCCGACAGCGGGCGCACCTGGGAGGCGTGGGCGTGCACGGCCTGGCGCTTGTGGGTGCAGGTCGCCGCGTCGAGCGGCAGCCGGCGCAGGTCGACCCACGGCGCGTCGTGGGGCTCGGCACGGTGCCAGAACCAGATCGGGTACTCCAGCAGCCGGGCGCCGGTACGACGCGCGGCCGCGGCGCAGATCCGCCCCGCGGCGTCGTGGTCGGGGTGCCCGTCGTGGCGCCACGGACCCACCAGCAGGGCGCGGCTGCCGTCGCCGACGAGGGTGCTGAGGCGGTCGACCCAGCGCGCCTCGTGGTCAGCGACCCGGCCGTCGGCGGAGCCCCAGCACTCGACCGGGACCCGGTCGGCGGCGCCGCCGAGCGCGCCCAGCGCGGCCTGCGACTCCTCCAGGCGGCGCGCCGCGAGCTCCTCGCGGGTGTGGGTGGGCGAGGACGGGTGGCTGGCCTCCCCCGCGGTGAGCAGCACCATCTCGATGCGCGGACGCTCGTCGTCGGGCAGCCGGAGCAGCCGCGAGAGCAGCCCGCCGGCTCCGAGGGACTCGTCGTCGGGGTGCGCGGCGACCACGACGACGTGCTCCAGGCGGCGCCCGTCGCGGGCGGAGAGCTCCAACGGTGGCATCCCCGACCAGCGACGGTCGTCGTGCCAGGTGCTGGCTGCCGTGCCGGGCACGTCGTGCCGGAAGCTGGTCTGGCTCACGCCGTCCACCATGGCCCCTCCTGCTCGGCGTGGCGACCGAGCGCGGCGAGGTCGCGCTCGGCGTGGTGCTGGCGCAGGTAGAGGCGCAGGTCGGCGAGGGCGGCGGCGTACGACGCCTCCCCGACCTGCGGGCCCGGCCCCAGGGCGTGTTCGCAGGCGCCGAGCACGCCCTCGGCGGCGGCCACGACGACCGAGCGCACCCGGGTGGCCAGCGCGGCGGCGGCCGGGCCGTGGACGGTGCCGTGGTCGACGACCGTGGCGGCCTCGGCCAGCGCGGCGCGGGCCGCGGTGAGGTGCTGGTCGACCGCGCCCAGGTGCAGGTGAGCCACCTGGTCGAGCTCACGACCGGCCGGCTGGGCGAGGCGGCGGGCCAGGCCGACCGCGCCGCCGTACCAGACCGCGGCGACGCCGATGCCGCCCCAGGCGAAGCCGTCGCGCTCGAGGTACCAGCCGGGCGCCCCCACCGGGGTGGCCGGAGCGCCGTCGACCTCGATCGGGGTGCTGACCACGTCGGGCAGCCCGCGCGGCACCCACCGCTCGGCGTGCTCGCCGGTGCGCACCGCGGGGTCGCGCAGGTCGAGGGCGAAGAGCCCGCGGGTGCGGTCGTCGACCCAGGCGGTGACCAGGGCGTGGCTCAGGTGGGAGGCGAGCGAGCACCACGGCTTGGTGCCCTGCAGCACCCAGCGCTCGCCGTCCTGACGAGCGGTCAGGCGCACCCCGGGGCCCTCCGCGGCGAAGACCCCCCAGGTGGCGCCCGGCTCGGCCGGGGTCGCGACCCCGGCCTCGTCGAGGATGGCCAGCGCGTCGAGGTGCGGCTCGACGGCGCGGGCCAGCTGCAGGTCGTGGGCGCCCAGCGTGGCCAGCGCCGCCCAGAGGGTGGCCGTGGCGCCGGAGGCGGGGCGGGGCAGGATCGCGCCCAGCTCGGCGGCCAGCTCGAGGTGGCCGGCCAGGTCCCCTCGCTTGGTGCCGCCCGCCAGGGCACCGGTCACGAGCTCGCGGGACCGGTCGTCCCGGTCGTCGGGCCGTGCTCCGGGCCGTGCTGGCATGGGTGGGTCGAGAGACACCCAGGGGTCCATGCAGTGCTCTCCTCAACGCGGGGGATGTGCGCCGCCGACCCGGCACCGTCGGGAGCAGCTGCGTGAGAGCTCCGTACGGGCGCCGAGCCCGCGACTACTACCCCATAACCGTTGCACGGCAGCGTGAAACGCCATCGCCGTTGTTTCACCCCTAGGAGGGGGGAAGAGGTTGACGGCTAGGCTCGCGGGGTGCCTGCCACCACCCCCTTCCGCCTCGGCTTCGTCACCGGAGCCACCCCCGACAAGTGGGCGCGCACCTGGCGCGACCGCTCCCGCGACCCCCTCGACCTGGTGCCGGTCGAGCAGGAGGACCAGGAGCGCGTGGTGCGCGACGGCGAGGTCGACATGGTGCTCGCGCGCCTGCCCGTCGACCGCGACGGCCTGCACTGCATCAACCTCTACGACGAGCGGGTGGTGGCGGTGATGGGCCACGAGCACGTGGCCACCGTCGTGGACGAGGTCGGCACCGACGACCTGACCGACGAGCAGCTGGTCGCGCCGCACGTCTCGGGCTGGACCCCCCGGGCGCCGCAGCTGGACTGGCCGGCGATGAGCGTGCGCGAGGCGGTCGAGACCGTCGCCGCCGGCACCGGTGTGCTGCTGGTGCCGATGTCGGTGGCCCGCCTGCACCAGCGCAAGGACGTGACCTACCGGCCCGTGCACGACCTCGAGGGCACCACGGTGGGCCTGGTGTGGCGCACCGACAACGAGGACCCGCGGGTGCAGACCTTCATCGGCATCGTGCGCGGGCGCACCGCGAACTCCTCGCGGGGCTGAGCCGGGCCGGCTACCAGGACGTGGCCAGCGGGCGGCCCTCGGTGTAGCCGGCGGCCGACTGCACCCCGACGACGGCGCGCTCGTGCAGCTCCTCCAGCGACGCGGCGCCGGCGTACGTGCACGCGGAGCGCACGCCCGAGCAGATCTCGTCGACCAGGTCCTCGACACCGGGGCGCTGCGGGTCGAGGTACATGCGCGAGGAGGAGATGCCCTCCTCGTAGAGGCCCTTGCGGGCCCGGTCGTAGGCGGACTCGGCGGAGGTCCGGTTGGCCACCGCCCGTGCGGAGGCCATGCCGAAGGAGACCTTGTAGGAGCGCCCGGCGTCCTCGACCAGGTCGCCCGGCGACTCGTGGGTGCCGGCGAACCAGGAGCCGATCATCACGCTCGAGGCCCCCGCGGCCAGGGCGAGCGCGACGTCACGCGGGTGCCGCACGCCACCGTCGGCCCACACGTGCCCGCCGGCCTCGCGGGCGGCGGCCGCGCACTCCAGCACCGCCGAGAACTGCGGGCGGCCGACGCCGGTCATCATGCGGGTGGTGCACATCGCGCCAGGGCCCACGCCGACCTTGACGATGTCGGCCCCGGCGTCGAGCAGCGCGCGGGTGCCGCCTGCGTCGACGACGTTGCCGGCCACGACCGGCACCTGCGGGTCGAGGGCGCGCACGGCGCGCAGCGCCTCGAGCATCCGGTCCTGGTGACCGTGGGCGGTGTCGACCACGAGGGTGTTGACGCCGGCGGCCAGCAGCTGGGCGGCCTTCTCGCCGACCTCGCCGTTGACGCCCACCGCGGCCGCGACCCGCAGCCCGCCCCGCGCGTCGACGGCCGGGGTGTAGAGCGTGGCACGCAGCGCCCCGGCCCGCGTCAGCACGCCCACCAGGGTGCCGTCGGGGTCGACGGCGACGGCCAGCGGCGCCCGGGCGGCGTCGAGCGCCTCGAAGGCCGCCCGCGGGTCGGTGTCGGCGGTGATGGTGACCGGGGTGCGGGTCATCACCTGGTGCACCTGGGCGAAGCGGTCGACGTCGGTGCAGTCCTGCACCGAGACCACCCCGACCGGGCGGCCGTCGTCGACCACGACCGCCGCGCGGTGCGCGCGCTTGGGCATCAGTGCCAGGGCCTCGGCGACGGTCTGGTGCGGGGCCAGCTCGATGGGGGTGTCGAAGACGAGGTGCCGGCTCTTGACGAAGGAGACCACGTCGCTGACCACCGGCACCGGGATGTCCTGCGGGATGACGACCATGCCGCCGCGCCGCGCGACGGTCTCGGCCATCCGGCGCCCCGCGATGGCGGTCATGTTGGCGACCACCACCGGGATGGTGGCGCCGGTGCCGTCGCAGGTGGCGAGGTCGACGTCGTAGCGGCTGGCGATCGAGGAGCGCCCGGGCACCATGAAGACGTCGTCGTAGGTCAGCTCGTGCGGCGGGGCCGCGTCGTTGAGGAAGCGCACGCTCGCGACCCTACGACCCCGGGCCGACGCCTCAGAGCGTGCGGCCGAACATGGCCGCGGTCTCGCGCGCGGTCGGGGTGCCCGCCTCCGGGTCGGCCCCCGCCTCCAGCAGTGCGGCCACGACGTCCTGCTCGTCCTTGAAGACCGCGCCGGCCAGCGGCGACTGCCCACGGTCGTTGAGCGCGTCGACGTCGGCGCCGCGCTCGGCCAGCCCGGCCACCACGGCGGCGTGCCCGTGGTAGGCGCCCAGCATCAGCAGGGTGTTGCCCTGCGCGTCGGTCAGGTCGACCGGCACCCCGGCGTCGACGTAGGCCAGCAGCCGCTCCACGTGGCCCAGCCGGGCCAGGTCGAGCAGCTGGTGGGCCAGCTCGGTCAGGTCCGTGAGGTCGGTCGGCCCCGTCGTGGGTTGCTCGCTCATGGGCCCATGGTGGCACCCGCCCGGGTGGGTCCCGGGTCCCTAGGGTGAGCCGCATGACGTGGACGGACCCCGGTGACCCCGCTGATGTGCTGACGCGCCTGACCGGCGCCTTCGAGACGGCGTACGACGCCCCGGCGGAGGTGGTCGGGCGCGCGCCCGGCCGGGTCAACCTGATGGGCGAGCACACCGACTACAACGACGGGCTGGTGCTGCCGGTCGCGCTGCCGCACGCGACCTGGGCGGCGGTGCGCCGCCGCGACGACGGCGTGGTGCGGATCCGCAGCCGCCAGCAGGAGCAGGGCTGGGAGGGCACGCTCGCGGACTGCGCGCCCGGCGGTGCGACCGGGTGGGCGGCGTACGCCGCGGGGGTGCTGTGGGCGCTGGGTGCCGGTGCTCCCCCGGGCGCCGAGCCGCTGGACGTGCCGGGGCTCGACGTGCTGATCGACTCCACCGTGCCGGTCGGCGCCGGGCTGTCGAGCTCGGCCGCCCTCGAGTGCGCGGTGGGCGCCGCCGTGCTGGCGCTGCTCGGCCACGACGTCGACGACAGCCGCGAGCGCCTCGTCGAGGCGACGGTGCGGGCCGAGACCGAGGTCGTCGGCGCGCCCACGGGCGGCATGGACCAGGGCGTCGCCGTGGGCGCCGAGCCGGGTCGCGCGCTGCTCCTCGACTTCGCCGACGGGTCGTCGAGGTCGGTCGACCTGGGCCTCGGCGCTGCCGGGCTGGCGCTGCTGGTCACCGACACCCGGGTCTCGCACGAGCTGGTCGACGGCGGCTACGGCCAGCGGCGCGCCGACTGCGAGGAGGCCGCTCGGCTGCTCGGGGCGCGCTCGCTGCGCGACGTCGGGCCGCGGGAGGCGGAGTCGCTCGACGACGAGCGGCTGCGGCGCCGGGCCCGCCACGTGGTCGGCGAGATCGAGCGGGTGCGACACACGGTGGAGGCGTTCACCGCCGGCGACCTGCCGGCCCTGGGCCGGCTCTTCCTGGCCTCGCACGTCTCGATGCGCGACGACTTCGAGATCTCCTGCCCCGAGCTCGACGCGGCCGTGGAGACCGCGGTCGAGGCCGGCGCCGTCGGAGCCCGGATGACCGGGGGCGGCTTCGGCGGGTCGAGCGTGGCGCTGGTGCCCGAGGACCGGGTCGACGCGGTCGCGCGGGCCATCGACCTGCGCTTCGTGCGCGACGGCGCCACTCCCCCGGCGCACCTGCGCGTCGAGCCCGCCGGCGGCGCCTCGGCCCAGCGCGTCGACTGACCGAGCCGGGTCAGGTCGGGTCAGGTCGAGGAGATCCCGATCCGGCCCTCGCGGAAGGCCTCGACGAACAGCGCGTGGTCGGCGCGCACCCGGTCGGCGTACGTCGTGGCGAAGTCGGTGACCCACGAGACCAGCTCGTCGCGCCGGTCGCCGACGCTGGCCACGACCGCCTCCTCGACCTGGAAGTCGACGAGGTCCTGGTCGCTGTCCTCGTCGGAGGCGCAGTGCACCTTGGCGGTCGCGCGCCCCAGCAGCTCGACGACCTCGCCCATCTCGTCGGGCTCGGTGATGCCCGACCAGTCGAGGTCGAGCTCGTAGGGCGAGACCTCCGAGACCACGTAGCCCACCCCGTCGATGGCGGCGTGGCCCAGCAGCGGGTCGGTGTGCACCTGCAGGGCGCGCTGGCTGACCGCGGTGCGGTGGCCCTCGTGGTCGAAGTAGTCGTCGACCTCCGAGGTGTCGACGAAGCGGCTCACCGCCGGCACGTTGGCCTGCTTCATCGAGAGCACGACGTCGTTGTCGAGCGCCTGGCTCTGGCCCTCGATGAGCAGGTTGTAGGCCGGCAGCCCGGCGCTGCCGATCCCGAAGCCGGACTTGCCCACGACGTCGTGCAGCTCGTAGAAGACGTCGCGCGGCGAGCGCCGCTCGTCAGGGATCGTCTCGAGGTAGTCGCGGTAGGCCTGCAGGACCTTCTCCCGCTCCTTGTCGTCGAGGCGCCGCACGCTGGCGTCGTCGCGGAAGGTGCGGTGGTCCTGGTCGCCACGGGTGGTGTTGGCGGCCAGCAGGTCGGTGCGCCGCTGCTCGCGGGCCTGCAGCAGCACCTCGTGCACCGGCCCGGAGGTGTTGTGCAGGTAGAGCGCGTAGTCGTCCTCGTCGCTCTCGACGTAGCGGTCGACCTGGTCGAGGTAGGCGCGCAGGTAGCGCTCCACCAGGCCGCGCACGTCCTCGTCGGGCAGCGCCTTCTGCCAGCCCACCAGCGCCAGGGAGGCCGCGAAGCGCTGCAGGTCCCAGGTGAAGCGGCCCAGGTAGGCCTCGTCGAAGTCGTTGACGTCGAAGACGAAGCGGCCGTCGGAGTTGAGGTAGGTGCCGAAGTTCTCGACGTGCAGGTCTCCGTGGATCCAGATCCGGCCGCTGCGCTCGTCGGCGAAGTCCTCGCTCCAGACCTGCGAGCCGGCGGAGCCTCCGGTGCTGCCGGTCACGTCGGCGTAGAACAGGCAGGCCGTGCCGCGGTAGAACGAGTGCGGGTCGGCGGCCATCTTGCGGTACTTGCCCCGGAAAGCGGCGGGGTCGGCCTCCATCAGGTCGGCGAAGGCCTCGCCCAGCACCTCGATGATCGTCTCGGTGCGGTCCTGGTCGTCCATGGCGCCACTGTGCCAGTCCCCCGTGGCCCGGCAGCCCACCCGTGGGAGGGGACTTCTGAGCACCCGGACTCACCCGCGACGGGTACGCCGACGCATCCGCCGGGGGCCGCGGGCGCCGAGGCTGGAGCCATGAGCACACCCACCAAGAACCCCACCACCAGCGCCTTCTACGCCCAGGCCGGCATCTCCTTCGGCCTGGCCCTGCTCAGCATGGTCGTGGCCGTGCTGTACCTGCCCGTCGACCCGTGGGTCCGCGCCTTCCTCGCCCTCGGCACCCTCTACCTGACGACCTCGGCCTTCACCCTGGCCAAGTGCGTGCGGGACGCCCAGGAGACCTCCTCGGTGGTCAACCGCCTCGACCAGGCCCGCGTCGACAAGATCCTCGCCGACCACGACCCCTTCCGCTCGGTGTCCTGAGACGGGCCCTGAGACGGACCCTGGGCTCGAGCTCCGGCTCGTGCTTGACTGCCCCGGCAACCGATCGACACCGACGAGAGGACGCCCATGAGCTCCAGCAGCCAGCAGAGCACCAGCACCAGCACCGCCGTCGGGGAGGTCGGACGCCGCGTCCTGGGCACCCTGCGCCTCGGTGGGCGGCTCGGCCTGCGGGTCGGCGGCGGGGCGCTGGAGCGGCTGCGGCCGGTGGTGGAGCGCGGGCTGTCGGTTTCCCCGGGTACCCGGGGATCCCGATCGAGTGACCACCCAGACACCCCGGACCGGGCCTCGGAGGTGCCGGACGGGTCACTCGACTCCGCGCCCACGGCACCTGTGCCCGAGGTGACACCGGCCGACGTGGCTGCCCGGGTCGCGCCGCGCCCGGGTGCGAGCACGGCGTCGGAGCAGCGGCGTACGACGCCCGCGGCGCCGGGTGACCGGCTGCCGCCACGGCGACCCGCCCCCGCACCGGAGCCGGTGCGCCCCGCCGACTCCTGACCCACTCACCCCTGCGTGCGGGGCCCTGCGCCGCCACGGATGGTTGACTCGGGGCGTCCCGCCCGCGGCCGTCCGGTCGCCGGCACCCCGTTCCCCGACCCAGCTCCAGGAGGACACCCCCGTGCCCACCCCGCTCTCCAAGATCCCCGTGGTCGGCCCCGTCGCCGACGTGGCCACCGACCTGGTCGCCGGCGTCGCCAAGCTGCCCGCCGCGGCGGCGGACAAGGCCGTGACCCAGGTCCGCTCGGGCGTCAGCCTGGGCCGCCTGGCCGTCGAGGGCACCGCGCGCGGCCTGGTGCAGAAGGTCAGCCGGCGCGGCGCCCCCGCCGCCCCCGCCGCAGCGAAGGCGGCGGCCCCCTCGGCTCCCCCGGCCCCGGCCCCGGCCCCTGCCCCTGCTCCCGCTGCTCCCACCGGCGAGCCGGTGACCGACATCGACGCCGGCGCGGCCGACGTGCAGGTCGACGCCACCCCGGCCGACGTCGCGGCGGCCAAGAAGCCGGCGAAGAAGGCTCCGGCCAAGAAGGCGCCCGCGAAGAAGACCGCCGCCAAGAAGGCACCGGCCAGCAAGAGCGCGGCCGCGAAGGCGCCCGCGAAGAAGACGCCGGCCAAGAAGAGCCCCGACGAGGTGCCGCTGAAGTCCGAGCCCACGCCCGCCTCGGCCGCCCCGCCGGTGCCCGAGGGCCCCGAGCAGCTCGGCCAGCTCGGTGACGACCGCACCGAGCCCCTGCTCGACCCCTCGACCGCCAAGCAGGTCGCCTCGGAGTCCGAGACGCTGCAGCAGGGCAGCGAGAGCTGACCCAGCGGCTCGAGCGCCGCACGACGACGGCCCGGGACCCACCATCGTGGGTCCCGGGCCGTCGTACGTCGTGAGGGTGCGGGCTACTTCAGCTCGGCGCTGCTGAGCCCGAGGACGCGGCGGGCGACGATCAGCTGCTGGATCTGCTGGGTGCCCTCGAAGATGTCGAGGATCTTGGAGTCGCGCGACCACTTCTCCAACAGCTCGGTCTCGCTGTAGCCCAGGGTGCCGGCCAGCTCGACGCACGAGAGCGTGATGTCGGAGCCGACCCGGCCGGCCTTCGCCTTGGCCATCGAGGCCTCGAGCGAGTTGGGCTCGCGGTTGTCGGCCATCCAGGCGGCCTGCAGCGTCAGCAGCCGCGCGGCCTCCCAGTCGGCCTCCATCTGCAGGAACTTGGCCGCGGCCGCCGACTGCGTGAGCGCCGGGCGGTCGTAGTCGATGACCACGCCGGCCTGCTCGAGCAGGTCGCGGGTCAGGTCGAGGGAGGCCTTGGCGCAGCCGATCGCCATCGCCGCGACCAGCGGGCGGGTGTTGTCGAAGGTGGCCATCGCGCCGGCGAAGCCCTGCTTGACGTCGACGTCCGGGGAGCCGAGCAGGTTCTCCTTCGGCACCCGGCAGTCCTCGAAGATGATCGTGGCGGTGTCGGAGGCCTTGATGCCGAGCTTGTGCTCGAGCCGGTCGACGCGCATGCCGGGGGTGCCCTTGGGCACCACGAACGACTTGATGGCCGCCCGCCCCAGGTCGCGGTCGAGGGTGGCCCACACGACGATGGCGTCGGCCCGGTCACCGCTGGTGACGTAGATCTTCTCGCCGTTGATGACGTACTCGTCGCCGTCGAGGACCGCGGTGGTCGAGATGTTGGCGGAGTCCGAGCCGGTGCCCGGCTCGGTGATCGCCATCCCGGCCCACACGCCCTCGAAGCGCTTGGCCTGCTCGTCGTCGGCGACCGAGGCGATCGCGGAGTTGCCCAGGCCCTGGCGCGGCATCGAGAGCAGCAGGCCCACGTCGCCCCAGCACATCTCGGCGATCGACATCACCGAGGCCAGGTTGGCGCCGTTCTTCGCACCGGCGCCCTTCTCCTCGGGCGTCTCGTCGCGGCGTACGCCGGCGGCGCCGGCGCCCTCCGCGGCACCCGACTCGGAGAGCCCGTCGATCATCGCGGCGAGCATGTCGAGCTCGGTGGGGTAGGCGTGCTCGGCCTTGTCGTACTTGCGCGAGATCGGGCGCAGCATGTTCATGGCGACCTGGTGGGCCTGGTCGCGCAGCGGGCGGAACTTCTTGGGGTCGTCCAGATTGATCATGGTGTGGTTGCCCTCAGACGAGGACGGCTCCTTCCATCACGCCGACGGCCCGCAGGTCGCGGTACCACCGCTCGACCGGGTGCTCCTTGACGAAGCCGTGGCCACCGAGGAGCTGCACGCCGTCGAGGCCGATCCGCATGCCCTTCTCGGCGCACAGGCGGCGCGCCAGGGCGACCTCCCGGGAGAAGTCCTTGCCGGCAGCGGCGCGGCCGGCGGCCTTGTAGGTGAGCAGGCGCATGGCCTGCAGCTCGATCGCGATGTCGGCGACCATGAAGGCCACCGACTGGCGGTGGGCCACCGGCTCGCCGAACGCCTCGCGCTCCTTGACGTAGGGCGTGACGTAGTCGAGCACGGCCTGGCCGGTGCCGACGGCGAGGGCGCACCAGGCCAGCCGCGAGAGCCGCACGCACTCGGCGTACGTCGACCCGTCGGTCTCGCCGAGGACCGCGTCGGCCGGCAGCGTGACGCCCTCGAGGCGCAGGCGGGCCATCGAGGCGGCCCGCACACCCATGCCCGGGTCGGACTCGACGCTCAGGCCGGGGGTCGAGGACTCCACCAGGAAGAGCACCGGGTTGCCGTCGAGCTCGGCGCCGACGACGAACAGCTCGGCCTCGGCGCCACGAACGACCGCGCTCTTGAGCCCGTCGAGGACGAACCCGTCGGCGGTGCGGCGGGCGGTGGTGCTCGGCGTCAGGGCGTCGAAGAGCACCGCCGGCTCGCTGAGTGCCAGCGCGGCGGCGGGGACCTCGTCGCCGGTGAAGGCGGGCAGGTAGGTCTGCTGCTGGGCCTCGGTGCCCCACAGGCCCAGGGCGGTGGCGACCGCGCCGGGCGCGAGGGCGGCGACGGCCAGGCCCATGTCGCCGCGGGCGAGCGCCTCGGCGACCAGGGTGCCGGCCACGGCCGAGCGCTCCTCGGAGATGCCGCCGAGCGCCTCGGGCACGCCCAGGATCGGCAGCCCGATCTCGAGGCTGGCCTTGAGCACCGGCTCGGGCGCGGCGCAGGTCTCGTCGGCCTCGGTCGCTGCGGGGCGCACGACCTCGTCGGCGAACTCGGTGACCACGTCGACGAGCATCTGCTCGTCCTCGCCGGGCGTCAGGTCGAAGACGCCCCTCGGCGCGGTCGCGGGCACCCGGACGCCGGGCTGCTGCCGGCTGCCGGACCGGGTGAAGGCCCGGTTGGCGCGGGTCGCGGCCTGGAAGCCGGTGCGGGTCGCGGTGTAGACGGCCTGCTCGGCCTGCTTGCGCAGCCCGACGCGGTCGAGGAGGTCGCTCTGGGCGAGCTTGCCGAGGGCGGCCACGGCGTAGCCGATCGGGTCGCGCACCTCGGTGCCGGCCAGGCCGTGCCTTCCCCCGGGGCGCAGACGCGCCGGGAGGCTCTTGGTGAGGTCCATGCCGCTAACGTAACTGGGAGTTACACATTGCGCTACAGACGCTCCGGGTGGTCCGGGTCACAGCTGCCGGCCGGGTTGGGCCGCCGGGGCGCTGCCCTCCTAGGATCGCGGGCATGCACGAGCAGCCTGAGCACGCGCCGTACGGTCCCCTGCCCGAGGGCGGCACGGTCCGCCCGATCACCCGGTGGGGCACCCCGGTGATGCACCGCCCGCAGGAGAAGGTGACGTCGTACGACGACGAGCTGCGCGCGCTGGTCGCCGACATGGTCGCGACCATGTACGCCGCCGACGGGGTCGGCCTGGCCGCCTGCCAGATCGGCGTCGACAGGGCCGTCTTCGTCTTCGACTGCCCCGACGAGTCGGGCGAGCGCACCGTCGGCGTGGTCTGCAACCCCGAGCTCGAGCTGCCCGAGGGCAAGGAGCGCAACCTCGACGACTCCGATGAGGGCTGCCTGTCCTACCCCGGCGCGTTCGTGCCCTGCGCGCGCCCCGACACCGCCACCGTGACCGGCACCGGCCTCGACGGCCAGCCGGTCACCTTCACCGGCGACGGCCTGCTGGCCCGCTGCCTGCAGCACGAGACCGACCACACCCGGGGCACCGTCTTCGGCGACCGCCTGCCCACCAAGCAGCGCAAGAAGCTCGCCAAGGAGCACGACAAGCTCGTCGAGGCGTACCCCGAGGGCTGGCCGACCGACTGAGGTCGCTGGCGCCTGCAGGAGTCCCCGGTCGGCCGGGGACTCCAGCACTTGTGGGGTGTTGCAACCCCTGACATGCGCATGAGTCCCCGGTCAGCCGGGGACTCCTGCAGGGTCAGCGCCGCGCGGTGACGTAGCAGGCCACCGCCGAGGCGGCGGCGACGTTAAGCGAGTCGATGCCCTCGTGCATCGGGATGATCGCTCGCCGGTCGGCACTCTCCTGCCAACGCTCGGAGAGCCCGTGGCCCTCGGAGCCCAGCACCAGGGCGACCAGGTCGAGCCCGGCGACCGCCTCCTCGACCGGCACCGCGTCGTCGGCGAGGGTGAGCGCCACGGTGGTGAACCCGCGCGCCGACAGCGCCGGCAGGGCGTCGTACCACTCGGGCAGGCGGGTCCAGGGCAGCGTGAAGACCGCGCCCATCGACACCTTGATGGCGCGCCGGTAGAGCGGGTCGGCGCACCGCGGCGCGAGCAGCGCGGCGTCGAAGCCGAGGGCGGCGCCGCTGCGCAGGATCGCGCCCACGTTGGTGTGGTCGACGATGTCCTCGAGCACCAGCACCGAGCGGGCCCCGGCCAGGACGTCGTCGACCGGCACGGACGGGCGGCGCTCGAGCGAGGCGAGAGCCCCGCGGTGCACGTGGAAGCCGGTCACCTGCTCGGCGAGCTCCTCGCTCATCACGTAGCAGGGCGCCTCCGAGCGCTCCAGCACGTCGGCGAGGCCGTCGAGCCAGCGCGGGGCCATCAGGAACGAGCGGGGCGCGTAGCCGGACTCCACCGCCCGGCGCACCACCTTCTCCCCCTCGGCCAGGAAGAGGCCGTGCTCGGCCTCCAGGTCCTTGCGCAGCTGTACGTCGCGCAGGTCGCGGTAGTCGCGCAGCCGCGGGTCGTCGGCCTCGGTGATCTCGACCAGCTCGGCCACGTCAGTCCTCCCCGAAGTCCCCCGGTCGCACCGTGACCGGCTCGGCGTAGCGCCCCGGCCGGGCGACGGCGACGACGTCGCCGACGACGATGATCGCAGGTGCCCGCACGCCCTCGGCCACGATGTCGTGCGCCAGCTCGCCGAGGGTGCTCAGCACCGTGTGCTCCTCCGGCATCGTGCCCTCCACGACGACCGCCACGGGGGTGGAGGCGCGTCGGCCACCGGCCATCAGCGTCTCGGCGATCACCGGCGCGTTCTGCACCGCCATCAGCAGCACGATCGTGCCGCGCATCCGCGCGAGCGCCTCCCAGTCGACCAACGACTGCGGGTGCCCGGGCGGCACGTGACCGGTCACCACGGTGAACTCGTGGGCGACGCCGCGGTGGGTGACCGGGATGCCCACGCCGGCCGGCACCGAGATCGCCGACGTCAGCCCGGGCACGACGCTGACCGGCACGCCGGCGGCGCGGCAGGCCAGGATCTCCTCGAACCCGCGTCCGAAGACGAAGTTGTCGCCGCCCTTGAAGCGCACCACCCGCTTGCCCTCGAGGGCGCGGTCGACGATGACCTCGTTGATGGACTCCTGGGTGGCCTGGCGCCCGCGCGGCAGCTTCGCGACGTCGACCAGCTCGACGTGGGCGGGCAGCTCGTCGAGCAGCTCGCGCGGGGCCAGCCGGTCGGCGACGACCACGTCGGCGCTGGCCAGCGCGTGCCGGGCGGCCACCGTGGCGAGCTCGGGGTCGCCGGGCCCGCCGCCGACCAGCACCACGCCGGCGGTGCGCTGGTGGGCGTCGCGCACGGTCAGCCGGCCGTCGCGCAGCGCCGTCATCACCTCGTCGCGCACCGCCGCGGAGCGCCGCGGCTCGCGGTTGGCCAGCACCGCCACCGTCACGCCGTCGTGGCGACCGACCGCGGGGGTCCAGGCGCTGGCCTCGCGGGCGTCGTCGGCGCGGGTGCAGAAGACCCGTTGCGCCTCGGCCTCGGCCAGCACCGCGGCGTTGACCTCCGCGTCGTCGGTGGCGGCCACGACGTACCACGCCCCGTCGACGTCGCCGGGCTCGAAGCGGCGCGGGACCAGGGTCAGCTCGGCGCCCAGGCCCTCGAGGGCGGGCGTGACCTGGGGGGCCACCACGACCACGTCGGCGTCTGCGGCGATCAGGGCCGGCACCCGGCGCTGGGCGACCTGTCCCCCGCCGACCACCAGCACCCGGCGACCGGCCAGGCGCAGCCCCACGGGGTACGGCGGCGCCTCGGTCGCGGCGCGACGGGTCCCGTCGGCGGTCGGGTCCTCGGAGTGCTCAGCCATGGCCCCATGCTGACCCTCGAGCCGTCCCCGAGGGTGCGCTGACCGGGTGGTGGTCACTGCGCGTCGGCCGGGCTACGTTCGGCTACATGAGCAACCTCGAGCGTCCCGTTGCCCCGAACCCCTACGACCTCCTGCCCCCGGTGCCGTCCTTCGATGTGACCAGCACCGACGTGAGCGACGGCCAGCCGCTGACCGACGCCCAGGTCGGCGACGGCGGGAACTCCTCGCCCCAGCTGTCGTGGAGCCGCGCCCCGGAGGGCACCAAGAGCTTCACGGTCACCTGCTTCGACCCCGACGCACCGACGCCCAGCGGCTTCTGGCACTGGGTGCTGGTCGACCTGCCCGCCGACACCACCGAGCTGCCCGCCGGCATCGGCGCCGAGGACGCCGAGCTGCCCGGGCAGGCGTTCATGTGCCGCAACGACACCGGCTCGAAGGCCTTCGCCGGCGCCGCCCCGCCCCCGGGCGACATGCCGCACCGCTACTTCTTCGTGGTGCACGCCGTGACCGAGGAGACGCTGGGCGTCGACTCCGACGCCACCCCGGCCGTGGTCTCGTTCAACCTGGCCTTCAAGACCGCCGGCCGGGCGATCCTGCACGGCACCTACCAGCACTGAGCCGATCCCGGGCCACACATTGAGCAGGTGTCAGCCCGTCGGCCCCGCGCCCGCCCGGCGCAACAGCTCCTCGAAGGGCGTGGGGTCGGCGAGCCGCTCGTCCTCGGTGGGCCGGGTGCGGGTGGTCGCCGTGCCGCTCAGGAGGGCGACCAGCTCGCCGGCGGCGCGCTCCACCCGGTCGTCCAGGCCCGCGTCGCCGAAGTCGTCGGTCGCGGCGAACACGCCGGTCGGCGCGACGACCGCCCGCAGGTGCGCGAAGAGCGGGCGCAGCGCGTGGTCGAGCACCATCGAGTGCCGAGGCGTCCCGCCGGTCGCCGCGACGACCACGGGCGTCCCCTCGAGCGCGTCCCGGTCGAGCACGTCGACGAAGGTCTTGAAGAGCCCGCTGTACGACGCCGCGTAGACGGGCGTGACCGCAACCAGCGCATCGGCGCCGTGCACGGCCTCCAGCGCCGCCGCGAGCTCCTCCCCCGCGAAGCCCGTGGTGAGCCGGTCGGCCAGCGGGTGCGCGAGCCGGCGCAGCTCCACGCGCTCGACCTCGACCCGGCCCTCGGCCTCGCCGCCGAGGCGGCGTACGACGGCGGCGGCGAGGCGGTCGGCGAGCAGCGTGGTCGACGACGGGACGCCCAGGCCGGCGCTGAGCACCACCAGACGCGTCATGCGGGCACCTCCTGGTCGGCACGGGCCGCGACGAGCGCGGCGTGGGTCGGGGCGTCGGGCACGTGGGCGGGTCGCCCCTCCGCGAACCCGGCACGCAGGTCGGGCAGGATCTCGCCGAGCAGGTCGAGCTGCTCGAGGACGGTCTTCAGCGGCAGCCCGGCGTGGTCGACGAGGAACAGCTGGCGCTGGTAGTCGCCGACGTGCTCGCGGAAGCCGAGCGTCCGCTCCAGCACCTGCTGCGGCGACCCGACGGTCAGGGGCGTCTGCGAGGTGAAGTCCTCCAGCGACGGGCCGTGGCCGTAGACCGGGGCGTTGTCGAAGTACGGGCGGAACTCCCGGACCGCGGCCTGGCTGTCCTTGCGCATGAAGAACTGCCCGCCCAGCCCGACGTAGGCCTGGTCGGCGCGGCCGTGGCCGTAGTGCTCGAAGCGCTCCCGGTAGAGACGCACCATCTGTGCCGCGTGCTCGGGCGGCCAGAAGATGTGGTTGTGGAAGAACCCGTCGCCGTAGTAGGCCGCCTGCTCGGCGATCTCGGGGCTGCGGATCGAGCCGTGCCACACGAACGGCGCCACGCCGTCGAGCGGCCGCGGGGTCGCGGTGAAGCCCTGCAGGGGCGTGCGGAAGCGTCCCTGCCAGTCCACGACGTCCTCGCGCCAGAGCCTGTGCAGCAACGCGTAGTTCTCCACCGCCAGGTTGATGCCCTCACGGATGTCCTTGCCGAACCACGGGTAGACCGGGCCGGTGTTGCCACGACCCATCATCAGGTCGACGCGGCCGCCGGTGAGGTGCTGCAGCGTGGCGTAGTCCTCCGCGATGCGCACCGGGTCGGTGGTGGTGATCAGCGTCGTGGCGGTCGAGAGCAGGATGCGCCGGGTCTGGGCACCGATCCAGGCCAGCGTGGTCGTCGGGGCCGAGGCCACGAAGGGCGGGTTGTGGTGCTGGCCGAGGGCGACGACGTCGAGGCCGATCTCCTCGGCCTTCAGCGCGATCGCGACCTGGGCGCGGATCCGCTCGTGCTCCGTGGGGGTGCGGCCGGTGGTGGGGTCGGTGGTCACGTCCCCGACGCTGAAGATCCCGAGCTGCATGGTGCTGACGCCTCCGAAGTGGTTGAAATGCGAACTGATCGCTCAACCACCGGCCGTGGGCGGATGTTCCCTGCCGTCAGGCGCCGGCGCCGACCGGCTCGGCCACCACGACGACGTTGCTGCGGTAGCCCTGCCCGTCCCAGTCCTCGCAGGTCAGCACCACGAGGCGCCCGTCGACCTCCTGGCTGAAGATCCGTCCGGCGTCGCGGGCGATCCGGCCCTTGTCGTAGACGCGCACGCTGCGCACCTCGTAGGCAAGGTCCCCGCCGGCCGCGCGCACCGTCATCCGGTCGCCGGCAGCGAGGGTCTCCAGGTCGTCGAGCGCTCCCCCGCCACTGTGCACGGTGTGCCCGACGACCAGGGCGCTGCCGGTGGCCGCACCGGGGCGGGCCCCCTGCGACCACCAGCCCAGCCGCTGCGGGTCGCGCGGCGGCACGAGCACCCGGCCGGGCGCCTCGACGGCCAGCACCGGCGCGTCCACCCCGAGGGCGGGGATCCGCAGGCGGTCGGGGTCGCCGGCGGCTCTCTCGGCGTACGTCGCCTCCTCAATGGTGTCCACCCCGGCGGCCGCCGCGTCATCAGAACCGGCCGCGCCGGTCTCCGCGGTGTCGGCGGTGCCAGCGGGGGTCTCGGCACGCGGCGCCTCGTCGCCCGACCGGGTCGCGACGATCGCCGACAGCACGACGACGAGGACGAACCCGGCGACGGCAGCCACGACCACCGGGCGTGGGTGACGGTCGAGCGGGAGGAGCGGCACGTCCCCACCCTGCCCGAGGCGCCCGCGGCTCCAAACCCGGCCCCTCGCGAAGTCCAGGCCGACTCGGCGCGAAGTTCGGGCCGGGTCAGCGCGAAGTCAGGGCCGGGTCGATGGTGGGCAGGCGGTGCAGCACCAGCACGGCGCGGTCGTCGTCACCGCGGGAGACCCGGCGCAGCACCCGGCGCGGCAGGCCGTCGAGGCCGGAGCCGGCAGCCAGCTCGGTGGCGGTGGAGCGCAGCCAGGCGATGCCGGCGTCGATGTCCTCGCCGGGTCGCTCGACGACACCGTCGGTGTAGAACATCAGCGCGTCGCCGGGAGCCAGGCGGCCGCGGCTCGGCTCGGCCTCCGCGTCGGCGGTGACGCCGAGGGCGGTGCCGCGCGCGGTGTCGATGCGCCAGCCACCGTCGGCGCAGTCGAGTCGCAGCACCGGGGGGTGGCCGGCGCTGAGCACCTCGTAGTCACCGGTGCGCAGGTCGAGCACCACGTGCACGGCGGTGGCGAACGCCTCGTCGGACTCCTGGCGCAGCAGGAAGTCGTTGGCCGCCCCCACCAGCCGGCGAGGGGGCACGGCGCCGAGCAGGCCGCCCAGGGCGCCGGCGAACTGCAGCGCGGCGGTGCCGGCGGCGACGCCCTTGCCGACGACGTCGACGAGGATCATCTCCAGGCGCTGCGCCTCGTCGTCGAGGCGGGCGACGAGGAAGTCGCCGGCGTAGCCCACCGAGTCGGCGGCCAGCATCGCGCTCTGGCTGCGCCAGCCCGCGGGCAGGGGCGGGACCACGCCCTGGCGCTGCAGCCGGTCGCGCAGGTCGGAGAGGACCGCCTCGCCCAGCAGGGTCGGCAGCCCGCTGCGCTGCCGGCTCGACTGCAGCAGCACCAGGGCCGCGGCGACCACCAGGGTGATCGTGGCGGTGACCCGGGCCGCGTCGAGCTCCTGCGGGCCGAGGGCGTCGACCACGGCGACGCCGACGGTGCCCAGCACTCCCCAGGTGGTGACCAGGACCAGCGGGCGGAAGCGCAGCAGCAGCATGCCGACCAGCAGCCACACGAAGACCGGCCCCACGGGCGCCAGCCAGTAGGCGAACGAGGAGACCACCAGCGTGGCGGTGACCAGCGCGAGGAGCACCGCGGCCACGTAGCGCTGGCTGGCCGGGCTGCCCGAGCGCCAGCTGTCGACCTGGTCCTGCACGTAGCGGACGACCCGCGTCCACACGTGCGCGGGCCTCGAGGTCACCGGCCGAAGACTAGGCCGTGGGCGCCCTGGCGGGGGCGGACACACCGAAAGGGGTGTTTTCTTGACCCGCTCAAGAGAAGTGGGCAGGGTGGCGGTGATCCACGACCCCCAGGAGGGACCTCGATGACCCAGCACCACGGCTCCACCGCCGGCAACGGCGCCCCCGCCCCGAGCGACCGCAACAGCCTCACCGTCGGCCCTGACGGCCCGATCCTGCTGCACGACCACCACTTCATCGAGCAGATGGCGCACTTCAACCGTGAGCGTGTGCCCGAGCGCAACGTGCACGCCAAGGGCTCCGGCGCCTTCGGCACGCTGGAGATCACCGGCGACATCTCTCGCTACACCAAGGCCGCGGTGCTCCAGCCCGGCGCCCGGACCGACATGCTGGCCCGCTTCTCGACCGTGGCCGGCGAGATGGGCTCGCCCGACACCTGGCGCGACCCGCGTGGGTTCTCGCTGAAGTTCTACACCGACGAGGGCAACTGGGACCTCGTCGGCAACAACACCCCGGTCTTCTTCGTGCGCGACACCATGAAGTTCCCGCACTTCATCCGCAGCCAGAAGCGCCGCGGCGCCAACGGCCTGCGCGACAACGACATGCAGTGGGACTTCTGGACCCTCAACCCCGAGTCGGCCCACCAGGTCACCTGGCTGATGGGCGACCGCGGCATCCCGAAGACGTGGCGGCACATGAACGGCTACGGCAGCCACACCTACATGCTCTACAACGAGGCCGGCGAGAAGTCGTGGGTGAAGTTCCACTTCATCTCCGACCAGGGCGTCGAGTGCCTGACCCAGGAGGACGCCAACCGGATCGCCGGCGAGGACTCCGACTTCCACCGCCGCGACCTCTTCGACACCATCGAGGCCGGGGAGCACCCCAGCTGGACGCTCAAGGTGCAGGTGATGCCCTACGAGGACGCCAAGACCTACCGGTTCAACCCGTTCGACCTGACCAAGGTGTGGCCGCACGGCGACTACCCGCTGATCGAGGTCGGCACGATGACCCTGCACACGAACCCCGAGAACCACTTCGCGCAGATCGAGCAGGCCGCGTTCGAGCCGTCCGCGATCGTCCCGGGCATCGGCTTCTCCCCCGACAAGATGCTGCTGGGCCGGGTCTTCGCCTACTCCGACACCCACCGCTACCGGATCGGGCCGAACTACCAGCAGCTGCCGGTCAACCGGCACCGCGTGGAGGGCGCCTACACCTACCAGTTCGACGGTCCGATGGCCTACGACCACACCGGCGACCGGTCGAAGTACGCGCCCAACTCCTACGACGACCCGTTCTCCGACCTGACCGGGCCGGCCGAGGACGGCTGGGAGACCGACGGCGACATGGTGCGCGACGCCTACACGCTGCGTCCCGAGGACGACGACTTCGGCCAGGCCCGCACGATGGTCAACGAGGTCTGGGACGACGCCGCCCGCGAGCGGTTCGTGTCCAACGTGGCCGGCCACCTGGCCGGTGGCGTCAGCGAGCCCGTGCTCGAGCGGGCCTTCGAGTACTGGCGCAACGTCGACGAGCAGATCGGCAAGCGCATCGAGGACGCCGTGCGCGCTGGCCAGCACGGCGACCCCGCGCCGCACCCCACCGAGGCGCTCGAGACGGTCTGACCCGTCCCGGTCGCACGGGGCGCCGCTGTCCGTAGAGTGGCGCCCCGTGCGTGCCAAGGATCCGGTGCTGGTCAGTGCCCACCGCTGCGGGGCCGGCGGCGACCGGGCGCTGGAGAACACCCGGGTCGCGCTCGAGAACGCGCTCGACCTCGACGTCGACTTCATCGAGTTCGACGTGCAGCGCTGCGCCGACGGCGTCCTGGTGCTCTACCACGACGACTGGATGTGGGTGGAGGAGCGACGGGTGCCGCTGGCGGCGCTGAGCTTCGAGGAGTTCTCGTCGCGGGCGCCGCACTTCCTGCGCTACGAGGAGGTCCTCGCGGCGCTGGCCGGGGTCACCCGCGCCCACATCGACCTGAAGTTCACCTCGCCCGACAGCCTGTACGCCGAGCCCGCGGCCACCTGGGAGGTGCAGGCCGCCCGGCGGGCGGTGCAGGTGCTGGGCGCCGACCAGGTCATCGTCACCACGCTGGAGGACAAGGCGGTGCGCGCGGTGCGCGACTGGTCCGACGCCGAGGGCCACGACCTGCTGGTGGGCCTCTCGCTGGGTCGCAGCGTGCGCGGGCTGCCCTGGCACCGCCAGGTGCGGATCCGGGCCTCCGAGCTGCTCCCCCGGCTGCGCTACACCGAGTCGCGGGCCAACCTGGTGGTGGCCAAGCACACCCTGGCCCGCTTCGGGGTCGCCGCCTTCGCGCGCCGCCGTGGCCTCCCGCTGCTGGTGTGGACCGTCGACACCGAGGACTCCCTGCGCTACTGGATGCGTCCGGGCCGGGCCTGGCTGGTCACCAGCAACGAGCCGGCGCTGGCGCTGACCGCCCGTGACGGCTACCCCCGCCACCGCAGCGGCCGCCCGCCGCGCCCACCACGCGCCCCACGAGCCCCGCGCACCAGGCGCCGGACGGGCTGAGAGACTCCGGTCATGCCGCACAGCGACGCCGTCGACCCCGCCGAGGCCGTCACCGACGTGCTCGGAGAGCCCTGGCTCGCCGAGACCATCGACCTCGGGGAGGACCACGAGGGCCCCCTCGTCGCCACCCTGGTCAGCCACCGCTCTCCCCGGCCCTCCGGTCGTGCGGTGCTCTACGTGCACGGCTTCGCCGACTACTTCTTCCAGACCGGGTTCGCCCAGTGGTGGCTCGAGCGCGGCTACGACTTCTACGCCCTCGACCTGCGCAAGTACGGCCGCTCCATCCGGCCCGGGCAGACCCCGACGTACGTCACCGACCTCGCCGACTACGACGCCGAGCTCGACGTGGCCTGGCAGCGCATCACCGAGCGTGACGGCCACGAGCAGGTCGTCGTGGCGGCGCACTCCACCGGCGGGCTGGTGACCTCCTTGTGGCTCGACCGGCGGCGCCCCGCCGAGCTGGTGGGGCTGGTGCTCAACTCGCCCTGGCTCGACCTGCAGGGCAGCGTGCTGCTGCGCACGGTCGGCACCGCGGTGATCAAGCAGCTGGGTGCGCGCCAGCCGATGCGCGAGATCCGCCGCGACGTCTCGGGCCTCTACGGCCGCAGCCTGCACCGCGACCACGGCGGCGAGTGGGACTTCGACCTGACCTGGAAGCCCCTCGAGTCCTTCGCGGTGTACGTCGGGTGGTTGCGCGCGGTGCGCACCGGCCACGCCCGGCTGCAGCGCGGCCTCGACGTGCCGGCGCCGGTGCTGGTGCTGTCCTCGGACCGCTCGGGGGTGCCCACCGAGATGGGCGACGAGGTGCACAGCGCCGACATCGTGCTGGAGGTGCCGCAGATCCGGCGCTGGGCCACCGCGCTGGGCGCCCACGTGACCTACGTGGCGGTGCCCGGCGCCCGGCACGACGTGGTGCTCTCCCGGCCCGACGCGCGCCGGCGGGCCTACGACGAGATCGAGCGCTGGCACCGCGCGTACGTCGGCGAGGCCACGCCCCCGGGCTGAGCAGCGCCGCTAGGGTCCGGGGCATGAACCCCGTCACCGGACTTTCCTTCGGCCGGATCGCCATCGGCACCGCCGCCCTGGCCCGGCCCGACCTCGTCACCCGCATGTTCGGCGTCGACGTGGCGGCCAACCCGCAGGCGGGATTCGTGGCCCGGCTCTTCGGCTCGCGCGAGGTGGCGCTGGGCGTGGCCACGCTGGCCGCGTCGGGACGCGGGCGCACCGTCCTGGTGCTGCTGGGCGCCGGGGTCGACCTGGCGGATGCCGTGGCCGGCCACCTGGCCCCGCGCGAGCAGGGCCTCGAGGTCCTCGACGCGCGGGTGATGACCGGCGTCGCCTCCGGCGCGGTGCTCTCGGGCCTGCTGGGCCTGCGCAGCGGGACCCGCGGGGCCCGGCCGGGCACCGGCGTCTAGCCGAGCACCAGCACCACGAAGGCGGTGGTGCCGACCGCGACGATCACGGCGCGCAGCAGCAGCGGCGGCAGCCGGCGCCCCAGGTGGGCGCCCAGCTGGCCGCCGACGACGGCGCCGACGGCGATCACCGCGACGATGCGCCAGTCGACGTCGGCCACGGCCACGAACACCACGGCCGCGACCCCGTTGACGGTGCCGGCCAGCACGTTCTTGACGGCGTTGAGGCGCTGCAGGCCCTCCTCGACGCCGATGCCGAGCACCCCCATCAGCAGCACGCCCTGCGCGGCGCCGAAGTAGCCGCCGTACACGCCGGTGGCCAGCACGGCCGGCCACACCCAGGCCGCGCCGTCGCGCGCCGCCGCACCGGGGCCCCGCGAGGCGCGCCGGGCCGCGACCCGGCGCGAGACGGCCGGCTGCACGACCACCAGCACCACCCCGAGCAGCACCAGCACCGGGACGATGGTGGCGAAGGCGTCCTCGGGCAGCACGAGCAGCAGCACCGCGCCGACCGTGCCGCCCAGCAGGGAGGCCACGCCCAGGCGCAGCACCCGTCGCCGCTGCCCCGCGAGCTCGCGCCGGTAGCCCCAGGCCGCGGACAGCGAGCCCGGGAAGAGCCCCACGTTGTTGGAGACGTTGGCCGTCACCGGCGGGACCCCGAAGGCCAGCAGCGTCGGGAAGGTGATCAGCGTGCCGGAGCCCACGACGGCGTTGATGGAACCGGCCGCGACCCCGGCGAGCAGGATCGCGGCCGTCTCGAGCAGGCTCACCGGCAGTCGGTCACTCGGAGCCGCCCTGCGCGGGGTCGGTGGAGGGGTCGGCGTCGGGAGCGGGCTTCGTGGATCCAGCCGCCTCGGCGCGGGCCCTGCCCGGGTTGGCGGCTCGCGCCGCCTCCTCGATGGCGGCCTGCACCGCGGCGTTGCTTGAGCCGCTGCTGCCGGCGGTCTCGGGCACCTTCGGCTCGCTGGGGCCCATGTCGACGCGCTTGAGCGGGCCCTCGACCTCCTGCGGGATGCCCTTGAGGTCGTTCATCGTCGAGCCGAGCCCCTCGAGGGCCTTGCCGATCTCGCTGGGCACGATCCAGACCTTGTTGGCGTCGCCCTCGGCGATCTTGGGCATCATCTGCAGGTACTGGTAGGCCAGCAGCGACTGGTCGGGGCGGCCGTCGTGGATGGCCTGGAAGACGGTCTGGATCGCCTGGCCCTCACCCTGGGCGCGCAGGATCTGCGACTCCCGGTCGGCCTGGGCGCGCAGGATCTGCGACTCGCGGTCGCCCTCGGCGGTCAGGATCGCCGACTGCTTCTGGCCCTCGGCGGTCAGGATCGCGGACTGGCGCTCACCCTCGGCGGTCAGGATCAGCGCGCGCTTGTCGCGGTCGGCGCGCATCTGCTTCTCCATCGAGTCCTTGATGGAGGGCGGCGGGTCGATGCCCTTGAGCTCGACGCGGTTGACCCGGATGCCCCACTTGCCGGTGGCCTCGTCGAGCACCCCGCGCAGCCGGGTGTTGATCTCGTCGCGGCTGGTCAGCGTCTCCTCGAGGTCCATGCCACCGACGATGTTGCGCAGCGTGGTCATCGTCAGCTGCTCGACGGCCTGGATGTAGTTGGCGATCTCGTAGGTCGCGGCCACCGAGTCGGTGACCTGGAAGTAGATGACGGTGTCGATCGAGACCACCAGGTTGTCCTCGGTGATCACCGGCTGCGGCGGGAAGCTCACGACCTGCTCGCGCATGTCGATGACGTAGCGCACCTTGTCGATGAAGGGGACCACGATGTTGAGGCCGGGCGAGAGGGTGTTCTTGTACTTGCCGAAGCGCTCGACGATCGCGGCCCGCGCCTGCGGCACGATCCGGATCGTCTTGGCGAGCACGACGGCGACGAACAGGAACAGCACCGCGGCCACGATGAGGATGGCGAGACCCATGAGTTCTCCTCGGGTGTTGGGACGTGCTGGGTGGTCGAGCAGGTGATCGTGCGGGTGGTCGTGCGGGTGGTCAGGACTCGAGGCGCGGGACGGGGTGCACGTAGGCCGTGGCGCCGCGGATCTGCAGCACCTCGACGGTCTCACCCGGCTCGATGGTGGTCATCGTGTCGTACGGCGCTGCCGTCCACTCCTCGCCCGCGAGGCGGACCCGGCCCACGTCGGTGGCGCTGATGCGCACCGTGACCTGGCCCTGGGTGCCCAGGAGCCGGTCGTGGCCCAGGGTCAGCTCGGGCCCGCCGTGCAGCCGAGCGACCAGGCGCGGGCGCAGCAGCGTCAGCGTGGCCAGCGAGGCGCCCGCGGCGGCGAGCAGCTGCAGGGCCAGCGGCAGGTCGAACGCGCCGGCCACGGCACCGGTCAGCGCCCCGACCGCCAGCATCATGAAGATCAGGTCGAGGCTGAACATCTCGACGACGCCGAGGGCGGCCGCGAGGCCGAGCCAGGCGACCCAGCTGTTGTCGCTCCACCACTCCATGACCTCACCCTACCCAGACGTCGGTGCGGGTCTTTACCTGACGCGGCCGTGGAGGCCGGTGCGGGCTCAGTGGGCCCGGGTGCGGCGCCGAGCGGTCCAGCGCTCGTCCTCGTGCGTGACGTGCAGCGGCATGCCGAAGGTCGCCGACAGCGCCGACTCGGTGAGCACCTGGTCGAGCAGCCCGGCCTCGACGACCCGGCCCTCGCGCAGCAGCAGCGCGTGGGTGAAGCCGGGCGGGATCTCCTCGACGTGGTGGGAGACCAGCACCGTGGCCGGCGAGTCGGGGTCGTAGGCCAGCATCGACAGGGTCGCGACCAGGTCCTCGCGCCCGCCCAGGTCGAGCCCGGCGGCCGGCTCGTCGAGCAGCAGCAGCTCGGGGTCGCTCATCAGCGAGCGGCAGATCTGCACCCGCTTGCGCTCGCCCTCCGACAGGGTGCCGAAGGTCCGGTCGGCCAGGTGCAGCGCGCCCAGCTCGCGCAGCAGCGACTCGGCGCGCTCGTGGTCGAGCTGGTCGTAGTCCTCGCGCCAGCGGCCCACGACGGCGTACGACGCCGACACGACGAGGTCGCGCACCGTCTCGCCGCGGGGGATCCGCTCGGCGAGCGCGGCGCTGGTCAGCCCGATGCGCGGGCGCAGCTCGAAGACGTCGACGGTGCCCAGGACCTCCTCCAGCACGCCCGCGACGCCGTCGGAGGGGTGGATCTGCGCGGAGGCCAGCTGCAGCAGCGTGGTCTTGCCGGCGCCGTTGGGGCCCAGCACCACCCAGCGCTCGTCCTCCTCCACGGTCCAGCTGACCCGGTCGAGCAGGGTGGCCTCGCCTCGGCGGACGGAGACGTCGGCGAACTCGAGGACTGCTGCCATGGCGTCACCCTAACCACCGGCGTACCCTCACCCGCCGTGACCTCACCCCTGCCCGCCGCCGCCCGTCTCGCCTGGTGGGGCACGTCGTGGCTGCGGGGGCACGTCGCGGCCGACCTGGTGGTCGACGCGGTCATCGACGACCAGGCCACGCACGCCGTCGCCGGCCTGGGGGCGCTGGGCCTGGGCGGGGAGGGCACCGAGACCCTGCTGGGCGGGCTCGCGCGGCTGCGCGTGGAGGGCGCCGACACCATCGGCGCCGCCTTCGGGGTCGAGGGCGACCCGGTCGGGCTGGGCGGCCCGCCGTCCTTCAACGCCGCCGCGCTGGAGGCGGGCGAGGCGGCCGTGGTCACCGGCGCCGGCATGCGGACGCTGCCCGGAGCCCCCGGCTGCGTCGGGCTGGTGCCGCAGGTCGTGGGCGCCGCGACCACCTGGGTGGCCGAGCCGGCCGCGCGCCGGCAGCTGCCCGACGTCGGCGAGGCCGACCGGGGGCTGCGGGCTGCCCTGCCGCAGACGGCCGACCTGTTGGCCCGCCTCGAGGTCGCCCGGTGGCGCCCCGAGGTCGCCGACCGGCTGATGGACCTGCGCCACCGCGACGGCCTGGACGCCCCGCCGGGGGTGCCGGCGCGCTGCGTCGAGCTCGCTGCCCGGGGCCTGCAGGCCCTGGAGATCGCCGAGCTGGCGCTCGAGGACGACGGGGGCGCCATCAGCGCCGCCGAGGCCGAGGCGCGTGCGCAGGCGCTGCGCCCGCTCGCACGGGCCGGGCGCCGGGCGCTGGTGGCGGCCTGCTCGCCGGAGGTGTGGCCCCCGGCCTGACCGGCTCCGCTCCCCCGCCGACACGGCCCGCAGGGGTGGGGCGCGGAGCCCGGTGTGTGACGTAAAGAACCGATGACGGACCATGTGCGCATGCGCAAGAGCTCGTGGTGGCGTTTCATCGTCGCCGTCCTGGTCCTGACCGGTGCCGTCCTGCTGACCCTGGGATCGACGCCCAAGCTGGGCCTGGACCTCTCCGGAGGCACCCAGATCACCCTGGAGGCGAGCTCGACCGACACCGTCGAGGCCAACGCCGAGAACACCGACCGCGCGGTCGAGGTGCTCCGCGAGCGCGTCGACGCCCTGGGTGTCACCGAGCCCACCCTGGTGCGCTCCGGGGAGAACCGCATCCTCATCGAGCTGCCCGGCGTCGAGGACCCCCGCGAGGCCGCCGACGTGATCGGCCGGACCGCGCGCCTGACCTTCCACCCGGTGCTCGGCACCGACCCGAGCATCGTGGGCAACACCGGCGAGGAGCCCGAGGAGGGCTCGCAGCAGCCCGACACCGACCAGCAGGGCCGCTTCGTGACCACCGACGAGGACGGCTCCCCGCTCGTGCTCGGCCCCGCCCAGCTCGAGGGCGACGACGTCTCCAGCGCCACCGCCGGCATCCAGGAGCAGGGCGTGCAGTGGGTGGTCGACGTCGAGTTCGCCAGCAAGGGCCAGGACGCCTGGGCCTCCCTGACCGGCGACGCCGCCTGCTTCCAGCAGGGTGACCCGCAGCGCCGCGTCGCGATCGTCCTCGACAGCGAGGTCATCAGCTCCCCGCAGGTCCAGGACTCCACCTGCGACGTCGGCCAGCTCGGCGGGCGCACCCAGATCAGCGGCAGCTTCACCGAGGCCTCCGCGCAGAACCTGGCCCTGCTCATCGAGGGCGGCGCGCTGCCGCTGCCGGTCGAGATCATCTCCCAGCAGGTCGTGGGCCCCACGCTCGGCGACGAGGCCATCGACGCCTCCTTCCAGGCCGGCCTCATCGGTCTGCTGCTCACCGGCCTGTTCATCACCTTCGCCTACCGCCTCTCCGGCTTCCTGGCCGTCGTGGCGCTGGGCTGCTACGCGCTGATCTCGTACGCGATCCTGATCGCGCTCGGTGCGACCCTCACGCTGCCGGGCCTGGCGGGCTTCGTGCTGGCCATCGGCATGGCGATCGATGCCAACGTGCTGGTCTTCGAGCGCGCCAAGGAGGAGAGCTCGGAGCAGAAGGCGCCACCGGCGAAGGCGATCGCGACCGGCTTCTCGAAGGCCTGGTCGGCGATCCTCGACTCCAACGTCACGACCCTGCTGGCCGGTGGCCTGCTCTTCTTCCTGGCCACGGGCCCGGTACGCGGCTTCGGTGTCACCCTGACGATCGGTGTCGTCGCCTCGATGTTCTCGGCGATGGTCATCAGCCGGGTGCTCGTGGAGTTCGCCGCCTCCCGCAAGGCCGTGCGCCGCCGCCCGGCGCTGACCGGCTTCGCGAAGACCGGCAAGGTCCACGACGTGCTCCTCGAGCGCAACCCCGACATCATGGGCCGCTCGAAGATCTGGCTGGTCACGTCCGCGGCCGTCGTGGTGGCCGCGCTGGCCGGCATCGGGATCAACGGGCTCAACCTCGGCGTCGAGTTCACCGGCGGCCGGGTCCTCGACTTCACCACCTCGCAGGCCGCTGACGCCGGCGACGTCGAGACCGTGCGCGCCGACCTCGACGACGCCGGCTTCGACGACGCCGTCGTGCAGACGTCCGGCGACGGCGACCTGGTGGTCAAGGTCGGCGACGTCGACAACGACCAGGCACAGGTCATCCGCGACACCGTCACCGCCGCGGTACCCGGCTCCGACCTCGAGTCCGACTCGCTGATCGGGCCGTCCCTCGGTGACGAGCTGCGCAACAAGGCGCTGATCGCGCTCGGCATCGCCCTGGCCGCCCAGATGGTCTACCTGGCGCTGCGCTTCCGCTGGGTCTTCGGCGCCTCGGCGGCGATCGCGATGCTGCACGACGTCTCCATCGTGATCGGCGTCTTCGCCTGGCTGGGCCGCCCCGTCGACGGGGTCTTCCTCGCCGCCGTGCTGACCGTCATCGGCCTCAGCGTCAACGACACCGTCGTCGTCTTCGACCGGGTGCGCGAGAAGTGGCGTGGCACCCGCGAGGGCGGCGCCACCTTCGCGGAGTCCTGCAACGAGGCCGTGCTGGCCACCGTGCCCCGCACGATCAACACCGGCCTGGGCACGATGTTCATCCTGGGCGCGCTCTTCGTGCTCGGTGGCGACTCGTTGACCGACTTCGCGCTCGCGCTGCTCATCGGCCTGCTCGTCGGCACCTACTCCTCGGTCTTCACCGCGACGCCGCTGGCGGTGCTGATGCACCGGGTGTGGCCGGTCGAGCCGCGCGAGCCGCGTTCCAAGCGGGTCGAGCGGGCGCCCGACGACAGCGGCGCCGTGATCTGAGGCTCATCTGAGCCTCACCTGAGCCGGGCCAGGTAGTGCCCGGCGTGGCGCAGGTCGCGGACCCGGCGCTCCCAGGTCGTGCCCGCCACCAGCAGCAGGGCGCCGGCGGCCGCCAGCAGGACCCACTGCGGGGTGGCGGCGGCGTACGGCGCCAGCTCACGCAGCACTAGCAGCCCGCCGGCGACCGTGCCGACCAGCAGCGGCGCCTGCCAGCCCAGACGGGCGCCGCCCAGCACCAGCAGCAGGCAGCCCAGGCCCAGCAGCAGGGCGCGCCACGAGACGGGATCCTCGGCCAGCACCCACAGCAGGCTCGGCAGCACGGCCAGCACCAGACCGGGCAGCAGGGTGGCCACGGAGCTCCGCTCGGGGGCCCGGCGCAGGGCCCGCAGCCCGACGACGAGCAGCGCCAGTGCGGTGGGCGCGGTGTAGGCCTCCGGCGCCTCGACGCCGATGTCGGCCAGGCGCACCCAGGTCGCCGCCGCGAGCAGCAGGCCGCCGGCCCAGGCGACCCGGCGGCGCCGGTCGTCGGTGAGCGCCCGGGCCACCAGCAGCGCGCCCAGGAGCGTGAGGTGCAGCGCCAGCGACACGGAGAGGTCGCCCGCGGCCAGGACCCCGGCGAGGACCGGCCAGGGCGCCACCAGCACCGCGGCGACGTCGACCTCGGCGCGTCGCGCCAGCAGCGCCAGGACACCCACGACCAGCACCGTGGCCCACCCCCGGTGGGCCACGTCGACACCGGCCAGGTCGCCGGCCGCCCACAGGGCGGCCGCTCCCGCGAGCGGCAGGGCCGCCCAGGCCTCCACCGCACCCGCACGCCCCGCGAGGGCCCGGTAGCTGCAGGCAGCCACCACGACACCGGCCGCGAGGGCCGCCAGCGCGGCGCTGGGCAGGGCGAGGACGCCGCCGACGGCCCCGAGCGCGAGACCAGACCACACCGCACGCCGGCTCCCCAGCGCCACCGGGGCAGCCGCGGTCAGTGCGACCGGCAGCACCACCGCCGCCAGGGGTGCGTCGAGCAGTGCCGCCGTGGCCAGGCCCGCCACGGCTAGCGCCGCGCCCACGACGACCGCCGTGCGGCGCAGCCGGGCGGCCGGAGCCGCACCCAGCGCGGCCACGCCCAGGGCGAGCACCGCCGGCACCAGCAGGCGGGGGTCCCAGGCGCTCGCGGGCGCGTCGACGCGCACCCCCACCGTGGCGTCGTACGCCGCCGCGACGCCGAGCAGCGCCTCCAGCGCGACGGCGTGCAGCGACACGACGGCGACCAGCACGGGCGCCACGAACGCGAGGGCGACGCCGGCCGGGACGACCCGTCGTCGAGGCAGCACCCGGGCGGTGCCCGCGGCCGCCAGGCCCCACACCGCCACCAGGGCGCCCGTGGCCACCAGCACGGCATCGGCACCCTCGTCGAGGGCCGGCAGCACGAGCACCAGGCTGCCCAGCGCCATCGCCACCACCTCGGGCACCACGGCCGCCGCGCTGCGGCGCACGGCCGGGTCGAGCAGCGGGAGCAGCGCCAGCGCGGCGGCCACCAGCAGCCAGGTGACCCCGCCCTCGGCCCACAGGCCGCGCAGGCTCAGGTCTGCGGCGTTGTCGACGAGCGAGATCGCCAGCAGCACCAGCCAGGCCACGCCGCCGACCACGCCCGCGGCGACCCGCAGCACCGTCAGCCGGGTGCGGACCGCCAGCACCACCAGGGCCGCCGCCGCCACGACGCAGCCCGCCCACACCCCGGAGGCGCTGGCCGCACCGCCGTCGGCGGTGCGCTCCTCGACGAACGCCGCGAGCGAGCCGGCGAGACCGAGCAGAGCCGGGGCGGTGACAAGCTGGGCCACGACCGGACGTGCGCCGGCGAGCCGCAGGTGCAGCCCGGAGAGCACGAGGCACACTGCGACGAGGACCGCCCCGAGCACGACACCGGAGCCGCTGGTGCCGGGCTCGGGCGCCCAGCCCGACTCCCCCGCGCCCAGCACGTCGAGCACCACGAGACCGAGGGTGACCGCGCACAGCGCCTCCGCGGCCGCGACCAGCTCGCGCCGCGAGAGCAGCACCGACGCCGCGCCGGCCGAGACGGTGAGCACCAGCAGCACCGTGGTGCGACCCGCCACCCCGAGCCACGACCAGGCGACCGCCAGGAACACCACGGCGGCGACCAGCAGGCAGGCGGCGCCCAGGGCGAGCAGCAGCTGCGGCACCGTCGCCTGGGCCAGCCCTCGTCGAGCCAGTCCTCGGCGGGCCCGCCCCGCCAGCGCCGGCGTCGCCGCTGGGGCGGGCGCGGTGGCGCGGGCGCGCAGCCGGACGACCAGGTCGTCGGCGTGGCGCAGCGTGGACAGCAGCTCGTCGGCCAGCGGGTCGCGCAGCGGCAGCCCGCAGCGCGGGCACGTGTCGGGCTCCGGCGGCAGCACCGCCCCGCAATCGGAGCACAGGTCGGGGCGGGCGTAGGTGGGCATGGGTCCAGCACACCGCGCCGGGGCCGGCGCCGCCACGGTCCAAGGGCTCAACCGTCTGGGTACGGGTGCTCACCGCCCCGCGCTGCGACGCTAGCCTCGTGCCTGCGATGAACCAGCCACCTCCGCCGCCCGAGGGCGTACGCCCCGAGACGCTCCTGATCACCCTGACCGGTCGCGACCGCCCGGGCGTGACGTCCGCGGTGTTCGCGACCCTGGCGCGGGCCGGGGTGGAGGTCGTCGACCTCGAGCAGATCCGGTTGCGGCGCCGCCTGATCCTCGGCGTGCTGGTCACCGTGCCCGACGACGCCGCCGGTCTGCAGCGCGCCGTGGAGGAGACCGCGACCTCGCTCGACATGAGCGTCGAGGTCGAGGCCGGCACCGGCGACACGCGGCCCCCCGCCCGGGGAGGCTCGCACGTGACCGTGCTCGGCACGCCCCTCACCGCCTCGGCGATGGCCGCGGTGGCGGGGCGGATCGCCGAGGCCGGCGCCAACATCGACCGCATCGAGCGGATGGCGCGCTACCCCGTCACCGCCTTCGACCTGCACGTCTCGGGCGCCGAGCCCGAGCGGCTGCGCGAGCTGCTGGCCCTCGAGGCCGCCAGCCAGGGCATCGACGTGGCCGTGCAGCCCGCCAACCTGATGCGTCGCGGGATGCGCCTGATCGTGATGGACGTCGACTCGACGCTCATCCAGGGCGAGGTGATCGAGATGATCGCCGCCCACGCGGGCTGCGAGGCCGAGGTCGCCGAGGTCACCGAGCGCGCGATGCGCGGCGAGCTCGACTTCGAGGAGTCGCTGCGCTCGCGGGTGGCGCTGCTCGAGGGGGTGCCGGCGCGTGCCCTGCACGAGGTCTACGACGCCATCCAGCTGGCCCCCGGCGCCCGCACGATGGTGCGCACCCTGCGCCGCCTGGGCTACCGCTTCGCCATCGTGTCGGGCGGCTTCACCCAGATCACCGACCGGCTGGCCACCGAGCTCGGCATCCACTTCGCCCGCGCCAACGAGCTCGAGATCGTCGACGGGCGCCTGACCGGCCGCATCGTCGGCGAGGTGGTCGACCGGGCCGGCAAGGCGCGTGCGCTGCGCGAGTTCGCCGACGAGATCGGTGTCGACGTCGCCTCCACCATCGCGATCGGCGACGGCGCCAACGACCTCGACATGCTCGCCGCCGCCGGGCTGGGCATCGCCTACAACGCCAAGCCGATGGTGCGCGACGCCGCCGACACCTCGGTCAACGTGCCCTACCTCGACGCGATCATCTACCTGCTGGGGATCAGCCGCGAGGAGGTGGAGGCCGCCGACCGCGCGGTCGGCATCACCACCCCCGCGCCGCCGCTGTGAGGCTCAGCCGCGGGCCACGTGGTGGGCCAGCACCGTCGCCGACTCCTCGGCCAGGTCGGCCCACGGCGTGCTGACTGCGAAGATCGTCAGCGCGCTGGTCGGGTAGCCGCCGAGGAGCGCCGTGACCGCCTCGGGGTCCCCGTCGCCGTCGTCGAGCACGTGGGCCAGCGAGCCGATGGTCGGGTTGTGTCCCACCACCACCAGGGTGCGCACCTGCGCCGGCACCAGCCGCACCAGGTCGAGGGCCGCGTCGGTGCCGGCCTCGTAGAGGCCCCGGTCGAGGTCGGCGGCCAGCTCCCAGCCGGCGCCCGCGCACATCTGCTCCCAGGTCTGCGCGGTGCGCACCGCCGAGGAGACGAGCGCGTGGTCGGGGGCCACGCCCTGCTCGGCCAGCCAGCGCCCGGCGGCAGCGGCGTCACGGCGCCCGCGGGCGCTCAGCTCGCGCACGGCGTCGGTCGAGGCCGCGTCCACGGCCTGGGCGTGCCGGGCCAGGACCAGGCGTCGGGGGGAGGTCTCGCTGCTCACCGGCCCACTCTCTCAGCCGCACCGACGACGATCCAGCACCGGCCGGCACCGGCGATCCCGCGGCACCTGCGGGGTGAGGTGGCTCATGCCCTAGCGTGTCGCCATGCCCAGAGGTCCCCTGATGATCATCGGCGGCGCGGAGGACAAGCTGCGCCGCCGTACCGTCCTGCAGGACTTCGTCACCGCCAGCGGTGATCGAGAAGCCCGCATCGTCGTCATCCCCACCGCGTCCTCGATCGGCGAGGAGATCATGGCGGTCTACGACGCGCTGTTTCGCAAGCTCGGGGCCACCGAGGTCTCCGGCGTCGACCCGGCCTCCCGCGAGGAGGCCCACGACGAGGCGCTGGTCAAGCAGCTCGACGACGCCACCGGCGTCTTCATGACCGGCGGCAACCAGCTCAAGCTCTCGGGCATCCTCAACGGCACCCCCGTCGGCGACGCGATCGTGCGCGCCCACCACCGGGGCGCGGTCGTGGCCGGCACGTCGGCGGGCGCCAGCATCCAGTCCAGCCACATGGTGGCCTTCGGCTCCGGCGGCGCCACCCCCAAGCAGCGGATGACCCAGGTCGCCGGCGGCCTGGGCCTGCTGGCCTCCTCCGTCATCGACCAGCACTTCGAGCAGCGCAACCGCTACGGCCGGCTGCTGATGATCGTGGCCCAGAGCCCCCAGCTGCTCGGCATCGGCGTCGACGAGGACACCGCGGCCACCGTCACCCACGAGGTCGACGAGGAGACCGGCGATGAGCGCGAGCTGCTGCGGGTCAGCGGACGTGGCGCGGTCACCGTGATGGACGGGTCCCGGATGATCACCAACGCGTTCGAGGCCAAGCGCTCCGCGCCGCTGCTGGCCAGCGGCGTCGTGCTGCACGTGCTGCCCGCGGGTGCGACGTACGACCTGACGAGGCGTGAGCTGCTCCCCGGCGAGACCGAGGTCGACCCCGAGGACGCCGCCGAGCTGGAGGAGGTCGGCAAGGACCTGCGCCGGATGGCGCGCGACATCGCCGCCTCCGACGCCTCGCCCACCGTGCTCAAGCGCCGCATGGCGCGGCTGCGCAAGCTCCGCTCCGCGGAGCAGTCACCGCTCGAGGACCCGCCAGTGAGCACCACCGAGAACGGAGCCAACCGATGACCGAACGGCCCACCCCCGACCTCAGCATCATCGAGACGCGGGTCTACCGCGGCGCCAACATCTGGTCCTACGACCGGGCGATCCACCTCGTCGTCGACCTCGGTGTCCTCGAGAAGTACCCGACCAACACCCTGCCCGGCTTCACCGACCACCTGGTCGCGATGCTCCCGGGCCTGCGCGAGCACTCCTGCTCGCGCGGCAAGCGCGGCGGCTTCGTCGAGCGTCTGCACGAGGGCACCTGGCTGGGCCACGTGGCCGAGCACTGCGCGCTGGCGCTGCAGCAGGTCGTGGGCCACGACGTGCGCCGCGGCAAGACCCGCCAGGTCAAGGGCCGCGAGGGCGTCTACAACGTCATCTTCGGCTACGCCGACGAGCAGGTCGGCCTGGCCGCCGGCCGCCTGGCCGTGCGCCTGGTCAACCACCTCGTCGAGGCCGACCCCGAGTTCGACTGGGACGTCGAGCTCGAGGAGTTCATCCGCCGCGCCCAACGCACCGCGTTCGGCCCCTCGACCCAGGCCATCATCGACGAGGCCGTCTCGCGCGACATCCCCTGGATCCGGCTCAACCAGCACTCGCTGGTCCAGCTCGGCCAGGGCGTCCACGCCCAGCGCATCCGGGCCACGATGACCTCGCAGACCTCCTCGATCGCCGTCGACATCGCCTCCGACAAGGACCTCACCACCTCGCTGCTCTCGGCGGCCGGCCTGCCGGTGCCCAAGCAGGAGTCGGTGCGCACCGTCGAGGGCTGCGTGCGCGCGGCCGAGCGGATCGGCTACCCGGTCGTGGTCAAGCCGCTCGACGGCAACCACGGGCGCGGCGTGTGCCTGGACCTGCAGGACGAGAAGGAGGTGCGCGAGGCCTTCGAGGTCGCGCGCGAGCAGTCGCGGCGCGGCTACGTCATCGTCGAGTCGTTCGTGCTCGGCAAGGACTACCGCTGCCTGATCATCGACGGCAAGGTCGCCGCGATCGCCGAGCGGGTGCCGGCCTCGGTGGTCGGCGACGGCTCCTCGAGCGTCGAGCAGCTCGTCGACACCGCCAACGCCGACCCGCGCCGCGGCGTGGGCCACGAGAAGGTGCTGACCCGCATCAAGGTCGACGAGGCCGCCGTCGAGCTGGTGCGCGAGCAGGGCTTCGAGATGTCCGACGTGCCGCCGGAGGGCACCACCGTGCGCCTGGCGCTGACCGGCAACATGTCGACCGGCGGCATCTCCATCGACCGCACCTTCGAGGCGCACCCCGAGAACGTCGAGATCGCCGAGGAGGCCGCGCGGATGGTCGGCCTCGACATCGCCGGCATCGACTTCATCTGCCCCGACATCACCGAGCCGGTGCGCGAGACCGGCGGCGCGATCTGCGAGGTCAACGCCGCCCCCGGCTTCCGGATGCACACCCACCCGACGATCGGCGAGCCGCAGTTCATCGCCAAGCCCGTCGTCGACATGCTCTTCCCGCCCGGCGCCAAGTCGCGGATCCCGATCGTGGCGGTGACCGGCACCAACGGCAAGACCACCACCTCGCGGATGATCAGCCACATCTTCAAGGGGATGGGCCGCAAGGTCGGCATGACCTCCACCGACGGCGTCGTCATCGACGAGCGCCTGGTGATCCGCGCCGACGCCTCGGGGCCGCGCTCGGCCAGGATGGTGCTGCAGAACCCGCGCGTCGACACGGCCGTCTTCGAGGTCGCGCGCGGCGGCATCCTGCGCGAGGGCCTGGGCTACGAGCGCAACGACGTCGCCGTGGTGCTCAACGTCGCCCCCGACCACCTCGGCCTGCGCGGTATCGACACCGTCGAGCAGCTGGCCGACGTCAAGGCCGTCCTGGTCGAGGCGGTGCCGCGCGACGGCCACGCCGTGCTCAACGCCGACGACCCGCTGGTGCGCAACATGCGCCGGCGCTGCTCGGGGCAGGTGGTGTGGTTCTCGATGGACGAGCCCGGCAGCGAGACCCGCGAGATGATCGACGCGCACTGCCGCCGCGGGGGCAAGGCACTGGTGCTCAACCCCTCCGAGCGCGGCGAGATGATCGTGGTCAAGCACGGTCCCCGCGAGATGCAGCTGGCCTGGACCCACCTGCTGCCGGCCACCTTCGGCGGCAAGGCACGGATGAACGTGCAGAACGCGCTCGCCGCGGCCGCCGCGGCGTTCGCCACCGGCGCCCCGCTGCACGACATCCGCCAGGGCCTGCGCTCGTTCTCGACGAACTACTACCTCTCCCCCGGTCGTCTCAACGAGATCGAGGTCAACGGGGTCAACGTCATCATCGACTACTGCCACAACGCCCCGGGCATGCGGATGCTGGGCGACTTCGTCGACCGGGTCGGCGACTCGCTGGAGGGCTCGCACGACCTGGCCCGCCCCTCGCGGATCGGCGTCATCGCCACCGCCGGCGACCGGCGCGACCAGGACATGCGCGAGCTCGGTGAGGTCGCCGCGCAGCACTTCGACGTCGTCGTGGTGCGCGAGGACGAGGCGCTGCGCAAGCGCGAGCGCGGCGAGACCGCGGCGCTGGTGCTGGAGGGTGTGCGCTCCGCGATGGCCGCCGGAGCCCGCTGCAAGCAGGTCGAGCAGATCCTCGAGGAGAACGACGCGGTGCGCCGCGCCATGTCGCGCGCCAACCGCGGCGACCTCGTGGTGCTGTGCGTCGACCGGCACGCCGCGGTGATGACCGAGCTCGAGAACTGGTCGCCCCAGGCCCAGGCCGGTGCCGGCTTCTCCGACGACTCCCTGGCCGACCCCGACTACGTCGCCACCCCCACCCCCGAGGCCTGACGAGCAGTCACTTCCGCACCACTGAGCAGTGGGGGGGGGGGGGGGGGGGGGGGGCCGCCGCCAGGGGGAGAGCGGGGGAC
>NZ_JAULSC010000009.1:0-32541 GCF_030518195.1 Nocardioides cremeus | reverse complement strand
CCCTCCGGCCCCCCCCCCCCCCCGGGGCCCGGCCCTCCTCCCCACCCCCCCCCCCGTTCCCGCGCCTCGCCCCCGGGCCCGGGCCCCCCCTCGACTGGGCTACTGCTCGACGCGGAGCTCGCCGTCGGCGAAGCGGCGGCGCAGCACCTTCTTGTCGAACTTGCCCACCGAGGTGCGGGGCACCTCGTCGATGAAGGTCCACGCGTCGGGCAGCTGCCACTTGGCGAAGTCGCGGGCCAGGTGCTCGCGCAGCTCGTCGGCGGTGACACTGGCTCCGTCGCGCACGACCACGGAGGCCAGCGGCCGCTCCTGCCACTTCTCGTCGGGGATGGCGACCACGGCTGCCTCGAGCACCGCGTCGTGGGCCATCAGGGCGTTCTCGAGGTCGACCGAGGAGATCCACTCCCCGCCCGACTTGATGACGTCCTTGGCGCGGTCGGTCAGCGAGATGTAGCCGAGCTCGTCGAGGTGGCCCACGTCGCCGGTGCGCAGCCAGCCGTCGTGGAACTTGGCCTCCGCCTCCTCGCGCTCGCTCTCCTCGGGCCGGTAGTACGACGCGGTCACCCACGGCCCGCGCACCTCGAGCTCGCCGACGCTGGCCCCGTCGGCCGGCAGCACCGACTGGTCGTCGGCGACGATGCGCGCCGAGACCCCGCAGAGCAGCCGGCCCTGGGTGCCCCGGTAGCGCCACTGCTCCTCCTCCGAGCAGCCCAGCGGCGGCAGCCCGAGCGAGGCGACGGGCGAGGTCTCGGTCATCCCCCAGGCCTGGCGCACCATGATGCCGTGGCGCTCCTGCAGGGCCTGCTGCAGCGAGACCGGCACGGCTGAGCCCCCGCACAGCACGAGCCGCAGCGAGTCGAGGCGGGTGCCGGGGTTCGCGTCGAGGTGCTGGAGCACGTCGTTCCACACCGTCGGCACCCCTCCCGACAGGGTCGGGCGGCTCTCGGTCACGAAGCGCACCAGTGGCTCGGCCTGCAGCCAGCGGTCGGGCATGCACAGCGACGCGCCGCTCATCATCGCCGAGTAGGGCAGCCCCCAGGCGTTGGCGTGGAACATCGGCACGATCGGCAGCACCCGGTCCTCGAAGGAGAGACCGCCGGTGTTGCCGCCGCACACCGCCATCGAGTGCAGGTACGCCGAGCGGTGGCTGTAGACGACCCCCTTGGGGTTGCCGGTGGTGCCCGAGGTGTAGCACATGGCTGCCGCGTCGCGCTCGTCGATCTCGGGCCAGTCGAAGGTCGGCTCGGCGGCCGCGAGCAGCTCCTCGTAGAGGTGCACCTGCTTGCCGCTGGAGCGCAGCGAGTCGAGGTCGGCGCTCGCCGCGTCGGGCCCGGCGACCACGACGTGCTCGACGGTGGTCATCTCCCCCAGCTGCGGCGCCAGCAGCCCGACGAGCGAGTCGTCGACGATCACCACGTGGTCCTCCGCGTGGTTGGCGACGTAGACCAGCTGCTCGGGGAAGAGCCGGATGTTCAGGGTGTGCAGCACCGCGCCCATCGAGGGCACCGCGAGGTAGGCCTCGAGGTGCTCGACGTTGTTCCACTGGAAGGTCGCCACCCGCTGGTCGCCGTCGACCCCCAGCCCGCGCAGCGCCGAGGCCAGCCGCGAGGTGCGCTCGCCGAGCTCGGCGTAGGAGCGGGTGCGGCTGCCGTCGGCGGTGGCGGTCACGACCTCGCCGTCGGGGTGCACCGCGACGACGTGGCGGCGGATGGCGTCGATGGTCAGCTGGTCGTCCTGCATGGTGCTGCGCATGGCGGGCCTCCGAGAGAGGTGCGGGTGGCGGGCGGTGTGCTGTGCGTCACGATCCTGCCACCCGCGTGGTTCACCCCGCGCGTGCGGTCCGCACCTTGGCGGCCAGCACCTCGGCGCTGTCGGGCACCCCGCCGGCCTCGGCGATCCACTCGTAGACGCCCTCGCGGTCGGCGTGGCACATCAGCCCCACGACCTCGCCGGGCAGCGCCTGGCCCACGAGCGCCGACAGCACGCCCACCTCGGTGGGGTACGCCGGCACCGCGGTGACCCCGACCCGCTCGGCGCCGGCGCGCATCAGGCCCTCGAGCTCCTCGGCCGTGCGACCGCGGAAGTACCTCTCCTTGTGCCCGATGGCCACGACGTCGGCGTCGCGCGCGGCGATCTCGCCGAGCTTCTCGATCAGCTCCTCGGAGCGGTCGCCGACGACCCCGAGGCCCAGCAGCACCCGGGCGCCCTCGGGGCGGATGCCGTGCATGATCTCGAACATCGCCTCGAGCCCGGCCTCGTTGTGGGCCAGGTCCATCACGACGGTGACCTCGCCGTCGGAGACCGGCACCGTGAAGCAGTTCATCCGGCCCGGGTTGTGCTCGGCGTCGGGCAGGAACGAGCGCAGCCCGGCGACCACGACGTCGCGCGGGATCCCCACGGCCAGCGCCGCGGAGGCCGCGGCGAGCGCGTTCTCGACGTTGTAGTGGCTGAGCCCGGCCAGGGTCATCGGCACGTCGACCAGCTCGATCAGCGGGTCGGGGTCGGCGTCGGGCTCCAGCACACAGAGCCAGCCGTCGATGACGGTGGTGGCGCGCCCGCCGTCGCCGAGCACGTCGCGCACGGCCGGGGAGTCGGGGTCGCGGGAGAAGACCCAGACCTGCGACTTGACCACCCAGCGCATCGACAGCACCCGCGGGTCGTCGGCGTTGAGCACCGCCCAGCCCTCGGGGGCGGTGATCCGCGGCACGACCGCCTTGACCTCGGCCAGCTGGTCGAGGGTGTCGATGCCGTGCAGGCCCAGGTGGTCGGCCGAGACGTTGGTGACCACGGAGACGTCGTTGTGGGTCAGCCCGATGCCCTTGAGCAGGATCCCGCCGCGGGCGGTCTCGGTGACGGCGAGCTCGACGTTCTCGTGGGCCAGCACGCGCCCGGCGCCGCTGGGCCCCGAGTAGTCGCCCGGCTCGACGAGCACGCCGTCGACGTACACGCCGTCGGTGTTGGACCAGCCGACGACCTTGCCCCACTCGCGGCCGATGTGGGCGACCATCCGCGAGGTGGTGGTCTTGCCGTTGGTGCCGGTCACCGCGACCACGGGCACCCGGGGCTCCAGGGTGGTCGGTCCGTCGCCCGGCTCGCTGGTGGCCACCGTCTCGGCGGCCACCGAGACCGCGGCCGAGAGCCGGTCGGTGCTGACGCCGTCGTCACCGGGCACCAGCACGTCGAGCACCGAGGCCACCGCACGGCCCATCGACCGGGCGCGCTCGCGGTGCGCCCAGGGGTAGGCGACCACGACCTGGTGCGGGTCGTTGGTCGGGCGCACCCGCACCGCCAGCGACGAGGTGCCCGACTCCTGGGCCACCGCGCGCACGAGGCGGGCCACGGCGCGCAGGGCGAAGCGCTGGCGGAAGCCCGAGCCGGGCTCACCGGGACGGGCGTCGCTCAGCCCGATCCGCTCGGCCAGCACCCGCACGACCTCGATGGGCGCCGTGGCCAGCGCCCCGGTGTCGAGAGTCAGCTTCACCGCCGCCCGGGGGAAGTAGAGGTTGGGGCCCTCCAGCACGCGCAGCTCGACCAGAGCGTGGGTGGTGGGGGCGACGTCCTGACCTGCTCCGGGTGCGCTCACCGGCGCGACGCTACCGGCTCGGGCGCTCAGGCGCCCATCGCGTGGAAGCCGCCGTCGACGTGGACGATCTCACCGGTGGTCGCGGGGAAGAAGTCCGAGAGCAGCGCGCAGACCGCCTTGGCCGTCGGGCCCTGGTCGGTGTTGTCCCAGCCCAGCGGCGACCGGGTCGCCCACATCGAGTCGAGCTCCTCGAAGCCCGGGATCGCCTTGGCGGCCAGCGTCTTCAGCGGCCCGGCCGAGACGAGGTTGACCCGGATGCCCTCGGGGCCCAGATCACGGGCCAGGTAGCGCGAGGTCGACTCCAGCGCGGCCTTGGCCACCCCCATCCAGTCGTAGGCCGGCCAGGCGACGGTGGCGTCGAATGTCATCCCGACCACCGAGCCGCCCTGGCCCATCAGCGGGCGGCAGGCGGTGGTCAGCGACTTCAGCGAGTACGCCGAGACCTGCACGGCCTGCGCCACGTCGGGCCAGGGACCCTCGAGGAACTTGCCGCCGAGCAGCGTCTCGGGGTTGCCGAACGCGATCGAGTGCACCACCCCGTCGAGCCCGTCGACGTGCTCCCCGACCAGCTCGGGCAGCCGGGCCAGGTGCTCCTCGTCGGTCACGTCGAGCTCGATCACCGGCGGCTCGACCGGCAGCCGCTTGGCGATCCGCTTGGTGATGCCCAGCGCGCGCCCGAAGTTGGAGATCAGCACGGTGGCGCCCTGCTCCTGGGCGACCTTCGCGGTCGCGAAGCCGATGGAGGAGTCCATCGTCACCCCAGCCACCAGGATCCGCTTGCCGTCGAGAATGCCCATCGTCTGCTCCTTGGTGTGGTGGTGAGGGTCAGTGGCCCATGCCGAGGCCGCCGTCGACGGGGATCACGGCCCCGGTGACGTACGCCGCTGCCGGCCCGGCCAGCCAGGTCACGGTGCCGGCGACCTCCTCGGCCGCACCGAGGCGCCCGAGCGGGATCCGCGCGGCGTACTCGGCCTGCTGCTCGGCGGGCAGCGAGGCGGTCATGTCGGTCTCGATGAACCCGGGGGCGACCACGTTGGTGGTGATCGAGCGCGACCCGAGCTCGCGAGCCAGCGAGCGCGCGACGCCGATCAGCCCGGCCTTCGAGGCGGCGTAGTTGACCTGGCCCGGGGAGCCCAGCGTGGCCACCACCGAGGAGATCAGGATGATCCGGCCGCGGCGCAGGCGCAGCATGCCCTTGGCGGCGCGCTTGGCCAGCCGGAAGGAGCCGGTGAGGTTGGTGTCGATGACCGAGGTCCAGTCGTCCTCGCTCATCCGCAGCAGCAGCGTGTCGGCGGTGATGCCGGCGTTGGCGACCAGCACCTCCACCGGCCCGTGGGCGGCCTCCACCTCGGCGAAGGCGGCGTCCACGGCCGCGGCGTCGGTGACGTCGCAGCGCACGTCGAGCGCCCCCTCGGGTGCTCCCCCGCTGCGCGTGGTCACCGCGACCTTGTCGCCCTGGGCGAGGAACGCCTCGGCGATCGCGCGGCCGATGCCGCGGTTGCCGCCCGTGACCAGCACGGAGCGGGGCTCGGCCGACGAGGGGGACGACGGCTGGGACGGGGACGTCTGCGTGCTCTGGCTCACGCTCGACGACGCTAGTGATTACCCGCGCGTACCCGAAACCCCGCGCGGGTCGTCACGTCGCCGCGTGGGTGGCTCAGTCGTCCTCGAGGCGGAAGCCGACCTTGAGCCCGACCTGGAAGTGCTCGACGGAGCCGTCCTTGACCTGGCCGCGCACCTGGGTGACCTCGAACCAGTCGAGGTGGCGCAGGGTGCGGGCGGCGCGCTCGACGCCGTTGCGGATGGCGGCGTCGATGCCCTCGGGCGAGGTGCCGACGATCTCGGAGATGCGGTAGGTGCGATTAGTCATACGTGGAGCCTAGACCTGCCGACGTACGCTCGAAGCATGGCCAGGCAGCGAGCACGCGACGACGAGGCGGTCCGGATCACCACGGCGGGCGTCAGCCACGAGGAGGACCTCCGCAAGCGCCAGAAGCGCTACCTGCTCTCGATGACGCTGCGCTCGGCATGCTTCGTCGGTGCCGGCGTCGCGGGCCTCGCCGGGAGCTCGTGGCTGTGGCCGATCCTCATCGTCGGCGCGCTGGTGCTGCCCTACGTCGCGGTGGTCCTCGCCAACGCCCAGGCGAACCGCTCCGACGGCTTCCAGCTGCGCAGCGGCGCCTACGGCGCCCCCGAGCTGGAGGCCGCGGGCAGCCACCGCGCCGGGCTGGGCGGGCGATGAGCGAGCCCGACACCTGCTCGGCCAAGAGCTGCACCGCCCCCGCCGTGCACGCGCTGCTGTGGCGCAACCCCAAGATCCACACGCCCGAGCGGCGCAAGGCCTGGCTGGCCTGCCCCGAGCACCGTGAGTCGCTCGGCACCTTCCTGGGCTCGCGCGGCTTCTTGATCGAGGTCGTGGAGCACCAACCGGGCGCCGACCACACGGTCTGAACCGCTCTGCTCGGGCGACAACCTTTCGTCGCCCCTGCGCGTCCCACCGGTGAGCGGAGGTGGGCACGTTGTCGGTGCGACGAGTGGTGGCGGCTGTCTGCGCTCTGTTGCTCCTTGGGGGCTGCGCGGCCGACGAAAGGCCTGGGCAAGTCGTCAGCGAACGTGACGTCCCCCCACGGTCGACCCAGAGGGCGTCCCCGATGACGAGCACTGCGGCCAGCTCGGCGGAGCCGTCGGGCCCCTGGGACCTCGTGCTCTCCCACGTCAGCCTGAGCCGCCGTCGGGGTGGCGAGCGGATCGTCCTCTGGCTGAACGGCAGCGGCGCGCCTGGGTGGTCGGTCGCCTACACCGACCGGCCTGTGCTCGACGGCAGCGGCGAGGCCGTCGACCTCCCCGGAGAGATCTTCCTCGACATCTATGTCTCCGGCACCGTCCCCGCGGGCGACGGCTATCGCGGTGGGCGTCGCGTCACTGCTGCGGATCCGGGGCGGGTCAGCGGCCTGCACGTCGCCGGCACCTTCGAGGGCTACACGCAGGTGCTCGCCGGCATCGATGGCGATCGGGTGCCGTTCCGGGTGCGCGCGCTGCGCGACCCGTCCCGGTTGGTGGTCGACGTAGGAGTCGGGTCCTCCCCCTGACCCCCCGCCTCGGTCGGCTCAGCCGCCGATCGCCGACATCGGGCGGTCGGGCTGCAGGAACGTCGGGTCGTCGATGCCGTGGCCCGCGGCCTTGCCGAGCATCGCCACCACCCAGCGCTGGGCGAGCTCCTCGTCGTCCACGCCGTCGCGCAGCGCCGCACGCAGGTCGGACTCGGAGCGGGCGAACAGGCAGTTGCGCACCTGGCCGTCGGCCGTCAGGCGCACCCGGTCGCAGTCGCCGCAGAACGGGCGGGTCACCGAGGCGATGACCCCGACCGTGCCGGGGCCGCCGTCGACGGTGAAGAGCTCGGCCGGGGCGCTGCCCCGGGGCTCCTCGGCGGGGGTGAGCGTGTACGCGGTCGAGAGGCTCGCGAAGATCTCCTCGGCCGTGACCATCCCCTCGCGGCTCCAGCCGTGCTGGGCGTCGAGGGGCATCTGCTCGATGAAGCGCAGCTCGTAGCCGCGCTCGAGGCACCACGCCAGCAGCTCGGGCGCCTGGTCCTCGTTCTCGCCGCGCAGCAGCACGGCGTTGACCTTGACCGGGCCCAGGCCGGCGGCCTGCGCGGCCTCGAGGCCGGCGACCACGTCGTGGAACCGGTCGCGACGGGTGATCCGGTGGAAGGTGTCGGCGCGGGCGGTGTCGAGGCTGACGTTGACCCGGTCGAGCCCGGCGTCCTTGAGGGCGGTCGCGTTGCGCGAGAGCCCCAGGGCGTTGGTGGTCACCGAGATGTCGAGGTGCTCACCCAGCTCGCGGGTGCGGCGCACGATGTCGACCAGCCCGCGGCGCACCAGCGGCTCGCCGCCGGTGAAGCGGACCTCCTGGATGCCCAGGCGCTCGACGCCGATGCGGATCAGGCGCACCACCTCGTCGTCGGTGAGCACCGAGTCGTCGGGGAGCCAGTCGAGGCCCTCGGGCGGCATGCAGTAGCTGCAGCGCAGGTTGCAGCGGTCGGTCAACGACACCCGGAGGTCCGTCGCCACCCGGCCGTACCGGTCCTCGAGAAGAAGTGGCGTCATGTGAGGAAGCATACGGGCGAGGCGGGCACCGGGACGGGGCTCGCCACGTCCTGGCGGATAACCTCGGGTCGTGCGCTCGTTCAGGTTCATGCTCTCGCGTCGCTGGCTGCTCTTCGCGCTGGCCGTCGTCGTGCTGGCCGCCGGCTCGTGGTGGCTGGGCCAGTGGCAGTTCGACCGGCTCGAGCAGCGCCAGGCCGACAACGCGGTGGTGCGCGCCAACGAGGAGCAGGCGCCCGTGCCTGTGGAGCAGGTCCTCTCCCCCGGCGGCGAGGTCGACGAGGACGACGAATGGCGGGTCGTGACCGCGACCGGCACCTACGCCCCCGAGGACACCGTGATCGTGCGCTACCGCACCCGCGAGGGCGCCTCCGGCGTCGACGTGGTGGTGCCGCTGGTCACCGACACCGGCACCACCCTGCTCGTGGACCGCGGCTGGCTGGCCACCCGGGCCGCCGGCACCACGCGCCCCGACGACGTGCCCGAGCCGCCGGCCGGCGAGGTCGAGATCTCCGGGTGGGTGCGCGCCGACGGCAGCGGCGACTCCACCACCGTCAGCGACCTGTCCACCCGCGCGGTGAGCAGCGAGCGCATCGGCGAGGCGATCGACCGCGAGGTCTACGGCGGCTTCGTCGACCTGCGCTCCGAGGACCCGGAGCCAGCCACCGCCCTCGAGCCCGTCGAGATGCCCGAGCTCGACAACGGCCCGCACTTCTTCTACGGCCTGCAATGGTGGTTCTTCGGCCTGCTGGCCGTCGGCGGCTTCCTCTACCTCGCCTGGGACGAGCGCCGCGGCCCGCGGCGGCGGCGTACGACGTCGCGCGAGGACATCGACGACGAGACGCCGGTCGACCAGCCGGTCTGAGCCCCGGCTCGGGACGTCATACGTCCGGCAGGGACGGACGTCCCGCCCGTACGACGTCCGGCTCAGCCGCGGGCGGAGACGTCGTCGACGAACTGGGTGCGGTAGAGGTCGGCGTAGAGACCGCCCTCGGCGAGCAGCTCGCTGTGGGTGCCGGACTGCACGATGCGGCCCTCGTCGAGCACCAGGATCTGGTCGGCGTTGCGCACCGTGCTGAGCCGGTGCGCGATGACCAGGGAGGTGCGGCCCTCGAGGGCGGCGTCGAGGGCTCGCTGGACGGCGGCCTCGGACTCGCTGTCGAGGTGGGCGGTGGCCTCGTCGAGCACCACGATGCCCGGCGACTTCAGCAGCAGCCGTGCGATCGCGAGGCGCTGGCGCTCGCCGCCGGAGAGCCGGTAGCCGCGGTCGCCGACGACGGTGTCGAGGCCGTCGGGCAGGCGCCGCACCGTGTCGGCGATCTGGGCCGCCTCCAGGCTCGACCAGATGTCGCGGTCGTCGGCGTCAGGCCGGGCGTAGTGCATGTTGGCGCGGATGGTGTCGTGGAAGAGGTGCGCGTCCTGGGTCACGTAGCCCACCGCGTCCTCGAGCGACTGCAGGCTGACGTCGCGCACGTCGTGCCCGCCGACGCGCACGCTGCCGGAGGTGACGTCGTAGAGCCGGGCGACCAGGTGGGTCACGGTGGTCTTGCCGGCACCGGAGGGGCCCACGAGAGCCACCATCCGTCCGACGTCGGCGGTGAAGGAGACGTCGTGGAGCACCGGGACGCCGCCACCGGTCTCGGGGCGTGCCACGCCCTCCAGCGACGGCAGCGAGAGGTCCTCGGCGCTGGGGTAGGCGAAGCCGACCCGGTCGAACTCCAGGCGCGCAGCCGCGCGGGGCAGCTCGACGGCGTCGTCGCGCTCGACGATCAGCGAGGGCAGGTCGAGCACCTCGAAGACCCGCTCGAAGCTGACCATCGCGGTCATCACGTCGATGCGCACGTTGGAGAGCCCCTGGAGGGGGCCGAGCAGCCGCAGCAGCAGCGTGGCCAGGGCGAGCAGGGTGCCGATCGTCAGCGCGTCGCTGATCACCAGCTGGCCGCCGACGCCGTAGACCAGCGCGGTGGCCAGCGCGGGGACCAGGACCATGGTCGCGCCGAAGATGCGGGTGATCAGGCTGATCCGCACCCCCAGGTCGCGCACCTTGGCCGCCTTGGTCGCGAAGAGCACGTCCTCGTCGTCGCGGCGACCGAAGAGCTTGAGCAGCATCGCGCCGCCCACGTTGAAGCGCTCGGTCATGTTGTTGCCGAGGTCGGCGTTGCCGTCCATCTGCTCACGGGTCAGCCCGGCGAGGCGGTTGCTGACGAAGCGGGAGGCCAGGAAGAGCAGCGGGAAGAGCGCCACGCAGAGCAGGGTCACCTGCCAGCTCAGGGCCAGCATCGTGATGCCGACGACGACCACCGCGATGGAGTTGGACACCGTGCTCGACAGCGTCGAGGTGAAGGCCCGCTGTGCGCCGATGACGTCGTTGTTGAGCCTGCTGACCAGCGCGCCGGTCTGGGTGCGGGTGAAGAAGGCCATCGACTGGCGCTGCACGTGGGCGAAGACCTGCGAGCGCAGGTCGAAGATCAGTCCCTCGCCGATGCGTGAGGAGAGCCAGCCCGCCAGCACGCTGAGCAGCGCGTTGAAGACCGCGAAGCCGGCCATCGCCAGGGCCAGCAGCGTCACCAGCTCGCGGTCACCGGCCAGGATGCCCTTGTCGACGATCTGCTGGACCAGCAGCGGGGTGACCACGACCAGCGAGGCGTCGATGACGGTGAGCACCAGGAACACCGAGATCAGTCGCCGGTGCGGGCGCGCGAAGCCGACCACCCGTCGCACGGTCTGGCGCGAGAGCCGGTTGTTCACCACGCTGCGGTCCGACCTCAGGTGGCGCCAGGCCATCCCGGCCCCCATCATCCCCGACACGTCGTGCTCCTCACTGCCTGCTACTGCTGCTGGGTGGCGCCCGCGACCTCGCGGAAGCGGCGGCCCTGGGCCTCGCGCTCGAGGCGGCGCTGCTCGTCCAGCGGCAGCGCCGCCGCCGTCTGCAGCAGCGCCTTGGTCTCACGCACCGCCCCGGCCATCGGGGCGGTGAGGGACTCGACGAGGTGTGCGACGGTGGCAGCGAGCTGGTCGGTCGGGACCGCGGTCAGGGCGATGCCGATGCGCACCGCCTCCTCGGCACCGACCATGCGTGCCGTGGCACAGATCTCCAGTGCCCTCGAGTAGCCAACCGCCTCGACCAGCGGTTTTGTTCCCGTCAGGTCGGCGACCAGGCCCAGGGCCGCCTCCTTCATGCACAGCTGGGCGTCGTCGGTCAGCACCCGCAGGTCGCAGGCCAGCGCCAGCTGGAAGCCGGCGCCCACGGCGTAGCCCTGGACCGCGGCGATGGAGACGAACGACGGGTCGCGCAGCCAGGTGAAGCCGCGCTGGTAGTCGTCGATCGTCGCCGACATCTCCTCCTCGCTGCGGCTCAGCAGGTCGGCCACGGACTCCACGTCGTCGGAGGAGGCGGTCGGGTCGAGCATCGCCCGGTCGAGGCCGGCCGAGAAGGTGGTGCCGGCGCCGCGCACGACCACCACCCGCACCTCGTCGTCGGCCACCAGGCGCTCACCGAGCGTGGCCAGGCCCCGCCACATCGCCGGGGTCTGGGCGTTGCGGACCTCGGGGCGGTCGAGGGTGACGGTGGCGACCGCGCCCTCGACGTGGACCTGCAGACCGACGGCAGCGAGCTCTTCGGGTGTCATGCCCGGAGTCTAGGAACCGGCACCGACGCCGGGCCCGGCGCCCTCAGGCCAGCGAGACCAGGTCGGCGTACCCCTCGTTCCAGAGGTCCTCGTCGCCGTCGGGCAGCAGCAGCACCCGGTCGGGCTCGAGGGCCAGGACGGCGCCCTCGTCGTGGGTGACCAGGATGATCGCGCCCTCGTAGGTGCGGATCGCGGCCAGCACCTCCTCGCGGGAGGCGGGGTCGAGGTTGTTGGTGGGCTCGTCGAGCAGCAGCACGTTGGCGCTGGAGACCACCAGGGAGGCCAGCGCCAGGCGGGTCTTCTCGCCGCCCGAGAGCACCGCGGCGCTCTTGTGGGCGTCGTCGCCGGAGAAGAGGAACGAACCGAGCACGGAGCGGGCCTCGACGTCGGTCAGCTGCGGCGCCGCCGACTGCATGTTCTCCAGCACCGTGCGCGAGGTGTCGAGCGTCTCGTGCTCCTGGGCGTAGTAGCCGACCTTGAGCCCGTGTCCGGGGATCACCTCGCCGGTGTCGGGCTGGTCGACCCCGGCCAGGATCCGCAGCATGGTGGTCTTGCCGGCGCCGTTGAGGCCCAGGATGACGACGCGCGAGCCCTTGTCGATGGCCAGGTCGACGCCGGTGAAGACCTCGAGGGAGCCGTAGGTCTTCGACAGCTCGCGGGCGGTGATCGGGGTCTTGCCGCAGGCGGCGGGGGCCGGGAACTTGATCCGGGCGACCTTGTCGACGGCCCGCTCGCCCTCGAGGCTGGACATCATCTTCTCGGCCCGCTTGAGCATCGACTGCGCCGCCTGCGCCTTCGAGGCCTTGGCGCGCATCTTGTTGGCCTGGTCGGTGAGCGTCTTGGCCTTGTTCTCGGCGTTCATCCGCTCGCGCCGACGACGCACCTCGTCGGTCTCGCGCTGGGTGAGGTAGTTCTTCCAGCTCATGTTGTAGATGTCCATGGCGGTGCGGTTGGCATCGAGGTGCATCACCTTGTTGACGGTGGCCTCGAGGAGCTCGTTGTCGTGGCTGATCACGATGAAGCCGCCCTTGTGGGCCTTGAGGAACTCCCGCAGCCACACGATCGAGTCGGCGTCGAGGTGGTTGGTCGGCTCGTCCAGGATCAGGATCTCGGCGCCGGAGAACAGGATGCGGGCCAGCTCGACCCGGCGGCGCTGGCCACCCGACAGCGTCTTGAGCGGCTGGCCGAGGAGCCGGTCGGCGATGCCGAGGCTGGCCGCGATGGTGGCCGCCTCGGACTCCGCGGCGTACCCGCCACCGGCGTGCATCTCGTCGTCGGCGCGGCTGTAGCGGCGCATCGCCTTCTCGGCGACGGCCATGTCGTCGGAGCCCATCTGCTCCTCGGCGGCGCGCAGGCGGCGTACGACGTCGTCGAGACCGCGCGCGGAGAGGATCCGGTCGCGGGCCAGGACCTCGGGGTCGCCGGTGCGCGGGTCCTGCGGCAGGTAGCCGATGTCACCGCTGCGGGTCACCGATCCGCCGGCGGGCAGCGCCTCGCCGGAGAGGATCTTGGTGAGGGTGGTCTTGCCGGCGCCGTTGCGACCGACCAGGCCGACCTTGTCGCCCGCGGCCACGCGGAAGCTCACGTCCTCCATCAGGAGACGCGCGCCGGCACGGACTTCGAGCTGATGAGCGGTGATCATAGGAGTCCAATCGTAGGAGTCGGTAGCCTCAGCCACCGATTCGCCGGCACCCGGCGCAGGCCGCCACAGGAGGCACGACGTGAGGTTCAACCCCAAGGCCCGCCTCGACACCCGGCGCACCCGTGACGTGGGTCGCAGCAGCGGCGCCGGCCGGTCGCGCAGCCGGCTCCCCTCGGGCGGCGGTCGCGGCGGCTCGTCCCTGCCGATCCCGGGCGGCGTCGCCGGAGGTGGCGGGGTGGTCGCGGTCATCATCGCCGTCGGCTTCTTCGTCGTCACCCAGCTGATGGGCGGAGGCGCGGGCCTCGACATGGGTTCCGGTGGCAGCCTCGACGCGGGCCGGTTCGAGGACTCCGACCGGTACGCCGCCTGCGAGACCGGCGAGGACGCCAACGAGTCGGTCGACTGCGCCCGGGTCGCGGTCGAGAACAGCCTCTACGACTACTGGGGCGACACCCTCGGCTCCGACTTCCGGCCCGCCGACTCCCTGGTGACCTTCTCCGGGCAGGTCAGCACCGGCTGCGGGGCCGCGAGCTCGGCCGTCGGACCGTTCTACTGCCCCGCCGACGACACCATCTACCTCGACAGCGGCTTCTTCGACGAGGTGCTGGAGCGCCAGCTCGGCGGCCCCGACGGCGGGTTCGTGGAGGCCTACGTGCTGGCCCACGAGTACGGCCACCACGTCCAGAACGTGCTGGGCACGATGGGCCGGGTCCGCACCCAGCAGGGCGCCTCCTCCGACGCTGTGCGCCTGGAGCTGCAGGCCGACTGCTACGCGGGGATGTGGGCGCGCGGCGCCACCGCGACCGAGGACTCCTCAGGCACGGCGCTCTTCAGCGAGCTCACCGACGAGGACGTCCGGCTGGCGCTCGAGGCCGCGGCCAGCGTCGGCGACGACCGGATCCAGCAGCAGACCCAGGGCCAGGTCGACAAGGAGTCGTGGACCCACGGCTCCGCCGAGCAGCGCCAGCGCTGGTTCCGGGTCGGCTTCGACGGCGGCGGCCTGGACGACTGCGACACCTTCGCGGCCGACAGCCTGTGACGTCGTAGGGCGACGCCGGCAGGCGTCGTTGGTCGAGCAGCGAGGAGCGCTAGCGACGAGCGACGCCGAGACCCCGTGACGGCCACGCCCGTCGCACGCCATCGACTCACCGGGTTTCGAGACAGGCGCTGCGCGCCTTCCTCAACCAACGACACCGTTGGTCGAGCAGCGAGGAGCGCCAGCGAAGAGCGACGCCGAGACCCCGTGAGCAGTCCGCCCACCGCGACCACTCGCCCGTACGCCATCGACTCACCGGATTTCGAGACGGTTGCTGCGCAACCTCCTCAATCAACGCCGGCAGCCTGTGACCTCGTAGGTCGAGCAGCGAGGAGCGCCAGCGACGAGCGACGCCGAGACCCCGTGACGACCACGCCCGCCGTACGCCATGGGCTCACCGGATTTCGAGACGGTTGCTGCGCAACCTCCTCGATCAACGGGGGGTCAGGCGTCGAGGAGCGCCTCGATCAGGGGGAACTGGCGCTGCAGGGCCCGCAGGTGCGGCGCGACGGCGGGGTGGCGGAACTTGCCCGCGAGCGCGCCCTCTCCCCCGGCCACCCGCGACAGCGCCCACTCGGCGCGGCTCAGCGCGGTGTAGACCGCGGTGACCCTGGCCCCCAGCGCGGCCTCCTCGGGTGTGGCCACGCCGTCGGGCAGTCCCAGCAGGTAGGCGTCGAGGAGCGGCTCGAAGTCCTCGCGCGCGGCCAGCAGGTAGTAGCCGAGGTCGGCGCCCACCGCGGCGGTGCCCAGGCACGACCAGTCGATGGCCACCACGTCGTCGCCCTCGCGACCGGGCAGGTTGCCCGGTGTCGGGTCGCCGTGCTGCAGCACCTGGGGCAGTGCGTCGCAGCGGTCGAGGAAGGTGTCGCGGCGCGTCCACAGGTGCTCGGCGACGTCGGCGACGGTGGTGCGCGACAGGGTCGGCCAGCCGCCCCGGTGCGCCGTACGCCGCAACCGGTCGCGCAGCTGGTCGCGGGCCAGCCAGGCGACGTCGGGCACCGGCGTACCGGCGAAGCGGCCCAGGGCGTGGGCGGCGAAGAGACCGTTGACGGCGGCGTCCTCGACCCAGTCCTCGGTCAGGGTGATGCCCTCGACGTCCTCGTCGGCCACCGAGCGGACCGGCGGCCTCAGCCCGCGGGTGCGGGCCAGGATGCCGGAGGTGACCACGTCGGCGGCGCGGCGCCAGTAGGCGAAGTGGTGGGGGTCGCTGAGCTCGGCGGGGTCGTGCTCGCCGGGGGCGGCGAGACGCTTCACGGCCACCGGTTGCGCCCCCAGGCTGGTGCGCCACACGCCGATCGTGGACATGCCGGCCCCGCCAGGGAGCGGATGCCAGCCCGGGTCGGGCTGCCACGTCGGGGCCACGAGCCCGACGCTAGCCGATGTCGCGGCGCCGGAAGGCCAACTGGCCCGCCGCGCCGACGGCGAGGGCGACGCCCAGCACCGCCGCCGACGCCGCCAGCGACGGGTCCTCGGCTGGCACCAGGGGCAGGTGGTCGAACGGCGAGAGCCAGCGCACCCACCGCGGCAGGTCGAGCAGGTCGCCGAAGAACATCACGACCACGGCCACCACCAGCGGCGCCCAGGCGAGCGCGGCGAGCCGCGGAGCCAGCGCGTGCACCAGGCGCGCGACCGCCGCGAGCAGCAGCACCGCGGGGGCGTGCTGCAGCTGCGGCAGCACGAACGACACCGCCTGCACCGGGTCGGCGGTGACGAACGCGTAGCCCGCGCCGATGCCGAGCCCGGCCACGACGAGCACCAGCAGCGTGGCGAGCACGGTGACCAGCGTCCACGACAGCAACCAGCGACCGCGGCCCAGCGGCGCGGAGAGCACGAGCTCGGCCAGGCCCGACTCCTCCTCGCTGCGTGGTCGCAGCGTCGACGAGGTCGCGAACCCGGCGGTCAGCAGCGCGAGCATCAGGAGCATCGTGGCGAAGAAGCCGTCGACGAGGTCGGGCACGCCCTGGGTCATCATCTCGAGCCCGAGGTCGGAGTCGCCGACCAGGTCCTCGACCTCGGTCCCGAGCGCGCCGTACGCGAGGCCGGTCAGGAACAGCCCGACGCTCCAGCCGACGACGCCGCCGCGCTGGAGCCGCCAGGCGAGCCCGACCGTCCCCGACAGCGCCGGCCCGGCCCGCGCGGGCCCGGGGCGACTGGCCACCAGCCCGGCCCCGATGTCACGGCGCACGAGCAGGGCGCCCGCCAGCGCGAGGTTGACGACCACAGCGGCGAGGAGCAGCAGCGCCGGCCACCAGCGCAGCCCGGAGAAGGGCTGCATGGCCTGGTACCAGCCGATGGGCGAGAGCCAGGACAGCGCGGGCACCGAGACGTCACCGACGGCGCGCAGCGCGTACGCCGCCGCGATCACCGCGCCGGCGATCCCCCGGGCCCCGCGGGTGCTGGAGACCAGCTGGGCGGCGACGAGCGACGTGCCGGTGAAGCAGAGGCCGCACAGCACCAGACCGACCCCCAGCGCCACCGAGTCGGCCACGTCGAGCGGGTAGACGACCAGCGACAAGGTGACCAGCGCACCGGAGAAGACAGAGACGACGAGGGCGGTGAGCACGGCCGCAGCCGGGGGCGCGAAGCGCCCCACCACCCCGGAACGGACCAGGTCGTCGCGTCCCGACTCCTCCTCGGCACGGGTGTGCCGGGTGACGACGACCATGACGACGAGGCCCAGGAGCACCGCGCCGAAGGCGCTGGCCTGCCAGGTGACCTGTCCCCCGATGGTGTCGAGCGAGCGCGCCGGGCCGGCCAGCGCGATCATCGCCTGGTTGCGCTCCATGGCCGCCGCCATCCGGGCCAGCTCGCCCTCCCCGGGGTAGAGCCGGTCGACCGACCACGCCTGGGCCCAGTAGAGGACCGCGAGCGCCACCCCCCAGCCGAGCACCAGCCAGCGGTCGCCCCTCAGGGACCTGGCCCACAGGGTCAGGGTGCCGGCGACGAGCTCGTTGCTCACCGCCGCTCCCCGTAGTGGCGCATGAACAACTGCTCAAGGGTGGGCGGCTGGGAGACCAGGCCGGTCACGCCGGCCTCGAGCAGGAGCCGCAGCGCGGGCTCGACGGCCTCGGGGTCGACCTCGAAGCTGACCTCGAAGCTGACCTCGCCACCGGCGGACCGCAGGCCGTGGACGCCGGCGAGGTCGTCGAGGCCGGTGGCCGGTCCGCGCAGCTGGGCGGTGACGGCGGTGCGGCTGAGGTGGCGCATCTCGGCGAGGCTGCCGCTCTCGACGAGACGACCCTCGTTGATGATGCTGACGCGGTCGCACATCTGCTCGACCTCGCCGAGCACGTGGCTGGAGAGCAGCGCGCTGCCTCCGCCCTCGCGGTAGGCGTAGACACAGTCGCGGAACTCGGCCTCCATCAACGGGTCGAGCCCCGAGGTCGGCTCGTCGAGCAGCAGCAGCTCGACGTCGGCGGCCAGGGCGGCGACGAGGGCGACCTTCTGGCGGTTGCCCTTGCTGTAGCTGCGGCCCTTCTTGGTGGGGTCGAGCGCGAACCGCTCGACCAGCTCGTCGCGCCGCGCCGCGTCGAGCCCGCCGCGGAGGCGGCCGAGCAGGTCGATGCACTCGCCGCCGGTGAGGGTGGGCCACAGGCTCACGTCACCCGGCACGTAGGCCAGGCGGCGGTGCAGGTCGGCGGCCTGGCGCCACGGGTCGCCGCCGAGCAGCCGGACCGTGCCCGAGTCGGCGCGCAGCAACCCGAGCAGCACCCGGATGGTGGTGGACTTGCCCGAGCCGTTGGGCCCCAGGAAGCCGTGCACCTCCCCCGCCCGCACCTGCAGGTCGAGCCCGTCGAGGGCCCACACGCGCCCGAAGGTCTTGACCAGCTCGCGGACCTCGATGACGTCGGACGGCACTCCTCCACGGTAGACCCGTCCGGCCCCGGGCGCTGCGAGTCGCCTCAGTGGCGCCTCAGTGGCGCCTCAGGCGTTGTGCACCTCGACCCGCAGCGACAGCGCATCGGCGACGCCCTGCTCGAGCACGCCACGACGCGGGTCGGGCAGCGCCAGCCACGGCTCGACGGTGCTCAACCCGGCGAGCCGCCGGTCGGCGAGGACCTCGTCGACCGCGGTGCGGTCGCCGCCCACGACCACGGGGCCGGCGAGCCCGTCGAGGATGCGGGCGGCATGGTCGGCGGCCGCCTCGTAGGCCTGGCGGGCCTGGTTGTCGCGACGCCGCGCGAAGCGCTGCTGGCTCTGGCCGCCCGCCTTCGTGCGGCCCTGCACGTGGCGCTGCCCGGTCTTGGACTCCCCCATCGCGTCCCCGCTCATCCGGGCGACGGCGAAGCCGCCCTTGCGCACCAGCAGCACGCCCCAGTCGTCGGGTGCCGCGCCCGCAGCCGCGCCCGCCAGACCGGCCGGGTCCGCGGGACCGTCGTACGCCGCTGCGAGCGGCAGGCGCGCGGTGAAGCGCGACCCGTCGGCCGCGACCCCGCCCAGGACGCCGTCGACCACCGACAAGGCGGTGTCGCCGTGGCGGGTCTCGAAGTTGGCGATCCAGCGCTCGACCCGGGCTGCGGGGACCAGGACGTCGGGCATGGCTCGACCGTAGCGGCCCGCCTCGCCCGAAGTGTGGAGCCCCGGACGAGCCTGGTGCGTCCGGGGCTCCACACTCTCCTGCGAGCCGGCTGTGGGTGTGGCCGGTCGACGACACGTGACCCCTGGCCGCGTTGGGGGCAGGATCAGACAAGGACCCGAAGCCAGCAGCCGCACAGGCGCAGGACGGAGCGAGCATGGACGACAGCAGGACGAGGTGGAGCGCCGCGGAGGTGCACGAGGCCGGCCTGGCCGACTGGCGACAGGTCCTGGGCAGGCTCAAGGCGAGGTTCCGCACCGGCGACTTCGCGACCGGGCTGGCCCTGGTCAACCGCATCGGCGCCGCGGCCGAGGTGGCCGACCACCACCCCGACATCGTGCTGACCTATCCGGAGGTGGTCGTGACCCTGGTGAGCCACGACGTCGGGGGGTTGACCCGCCGCGACGTCGAGCTGGCCCGGGAGATCAGCCGGGCCGCGGCCGACCTCGGCGTCGGTGTCGACGTCGCAGGGCTCACGCAGGTGGAGCTGGGGCTCGACACCTCGGCCGGCGCCGAGCTGGCACCGTTCTACGCCGCGCTGCTCGGCGGGAAGGTCGACGACGGTGAGGCCGTCGACCCGAGCGGCCAGACGCCCACGGTCTGGTGGCAGGACCCCGACGACCCCGACGACGCCGGGGACGACGAGCACGCGCTCCCTCCCCAGCCGTTCGAGCAGCGTTGGCACCTCGACGTCTGGGTCCCCCACGACGAGGCCGAGGCGCGCCTGCAGGCCGTGCTCGACGCCGGCGGCCGGCTGGTCAGCGACAGCGCGGCGCCGGCGTACTGGGTGGTCGAGGACAGCGACGGCAACCGGTCCTGCATCTGCACCCCGGAGGGCCGCTGACGCCGCTCACGAGTGCTGCCCCCGGCCGGGGTCTCAGACCGGCTGCGGGGTGGCGGCGAAGAACTCGGCGAGCGCCTCGGCCAACGCCCGGGGGTGCGTGATCGGCGCCGCGTGCGCTGCGCCGGGGATCCGGTGCACGCGCGCGTCCGGCACGTGCTCGCTGACGTAGTCGGCGCTGGCAGCGAAGAACGGCTTGGTCTGCGAGCCGACCAGCACCGCCGCCGGGACGTCGATCGCACCGAGCACCGCAGGGTCGGACGTGGGGTCCGCCGACGCCATCGCCTGCTGCAGGACGGACATCAGGTGCGGGGCGTAGCGACCCGCGGACTCGAAGTACCCGGTCGCCGCCACCTCGACGGCCTCCTGCTCGGTGAAGGGGAAGGCACCGAAGGCGCGCGCCGCGGCCGCACCGTCGCCCGCGGCCACCAGCTCGCCGGTGCGGGTCACCGCGCTGCCCAGCAGGGCCTGGTCGTCGGGGCCGAGCAGGTGCAGCATGCCGGGCTCGAACGGGGCGACCGCGCTCACCGAGGCGCACCGCGACGCCGCGGCGAGTGCCCAGCTGCCTCCGCCGGACCAGCCCGTCAGCCCGGCACTGTCACCGAGGCTGTCGACGTACTCGACGACGTCCTCGACGAGCCGGGACAGGCTGAGGTCGGGGTGGTCGTCGCTGGGCCCGCGGCCCCGCAGGCTCACCAGGTGGCAGGTGAACCGGTCGGCCAGGTGCTCCACGGTCGGGCCCCAGTCGAGGTCGCCGTCGCCGATGACGCCCTGCAGGAACACCAGCGGCGGGCCCTGGCCGTGCACGGAGCCTCCGATCGTCACTCCGTCGGTCGTGGTCACGTGGTGGGTACGTCGCTCGGGCACGATGGCTCCTCGGTGGGGGGCCTTCCACCCTCCTCCCCGGCCGCGGGAACTTCTCCCCCACAACCGGGTATGCGTCGACGCCGACGACTCAGGCGCTCTCCCACAGACCGACGACGTTGCCCTCGGTGTCGCTGAAGTAGGCGGTGAAGCCCATCTCACCGACGGCCTGCTTGTCGGTCAGCCGCTTGCCACCCGCACCCTCGACGGCGTCCAGGGCGTCGTCGACGCTCGCCACGTCGATGACCACGTTGGGTCCCTTGCCGGGGAAGTCGTCGCTGCGCTTGAACATGCCGCCGTTGATGAAGCCCGGCTCGGTGGGCCCGGTCTCCGGGTCGCTGGGGCCGGTCATCACCATCGTGTAATCCATCTCGGGCATCGGCATCAGCTGCCAGCCGAAGGCGTCCCGGTAGAAACCGCTCGCCCTGTCCCCGTCGTCGAACGGGATCTCGAAGTGCATCACCTTGCCGCTCATGCTGGCCCCCTGGGTCCTGGTCGGATCTCCAGCACACTCCCGCCGACGGCGGCCGTCAAGAGAGGGACGTTCAAGAGTCGGGGCGCTCCAGACGGGGCGCTCAGTCGCCGGCGTACACGACCCGGAAGCGCTCGAGGACCAGCAGCATCTGCGGGTCGAACCCCGTGGTCGCGTGCTCGGTGAAGAACCGCTCGTGCTCGGCGCGCCAGTGCTCCAGGCTGCGGTCGCCCTCGCCCTCGAGGTGGGCGTGCTCGGCGTCGACCTCGTCGAAGGGCACGACGCGCACGTCGGTGGTCTCCACGAGGGCGCGCGGGCGCCCCGCGCCGTCGAGCACGATGCCGAGCGTGCCCGGCTCGGGCAGCGGCTCGCCCTCCGCCTCGTAGTCGGCGTGCGCGCTCGCCGTCGCTGTCTTCGTGCCGTCCAGCACCAGCGCCAGCAGCGCGTCGGCCTCCTCCGGGCTCGCCCCGAAGGACCACGCCGGCGGCGGCACCACCTCGAGCGTCGTCGGGCCGAAGTACGACGGCGCGGTGTTGAGCTTGGCGTGGAACCGGGCGAGGTCCCAGAACGACTCGACCGGCCCGCGCCCGAAGTGGGCGGAGCCGGTCGTGTCGGTGCTCGGGTCGGTCATGTCGCTACCGTACGCCGCCGGGCGGTGGGGCCCAGGACGCTGGTGAGGTCTCGACACGCCTGGCGCGGCTTCGCAGGCTCAGCCGCGGGCTCGCTCGACCTCTTCGCGTGAAGCCTTCGCTCGTTCCTCGCGCAGGCCTCGCTCAGACGTTGAACCCCAGGGCGCGCAGCTGCTCGCGGCCGTCGGGGGTGATCTTGTCGGGGCCCCAGGGCGGCATCCAGACCCAGTTGATGGCCACGTCGTTGACCAGGCCCTCGAGCGCCTGCTCGGTCTGGTCGGTGATGACGTCGGTCAGCGGGCAGGCCGCCGAGGTCAGGGTCATGTCGATGACCAGGTTGGTGTCCTCGTCGACGTGCAGGCCGTAGACCAGGCCCAGGTCGACGACGTTGATGCCGAGCTCGGGGTCGACGACGTCCTTCATCGCCTCCTCGACGTCCTCGATGCTCACCGAGGCGCCGGGGGCGGCGCTGCCGGTCGGGCCGGTGCCGGCCTGCGGGACCTCGGGGAGGTCGCCGTGGTCGACGGTCGAGTCGGCAGCGGTGTCAGGTGCAGTGGTCTCAGCCACGGGATTCCTCCAGAGATCGGGCGGTGGCGTCCTTCCAGGCCATCCACGACAGTAGCGCGCACTTCACGCGCGCAGGGAACTTGGCGACGCCGGCGAAGGCGATGCCGTCCTCCAGCACCTCCTCGTCGGGCTCCACGGTGCCCTTGCCCTGCATCAGGGCCAGGAACTCCTCGTGGATGCTCATCGCCTCGTCGACCGGCTTGCCGATGACGAGGTCGGCCATCACCGAGGTGGAGGCCTGGGAGATCGAGCAGCCCAGGGAGTCGTAGGACACGTCCTGCACGACGCCGTCGGCGAGGTGGACCCGCAGGGTGATCTCGTCACCGCAGGTCGGGTTCACGTGGTGGACCTCGGCCTCGAAGGGCTCACGCAGGCCCTTGTGGTGCGGGTTCTTGTAGTGGTCCAGGATGATCTCCTGGTACAGCGAGTCGAGCTCGGCGCTCATGGTGCTCCTCCCCCCTATCAGTCGAGCTTGAAGTACGAACGGGTGTAGTTCAGGGCGTCCACGAACGCGTCGATCTCGGCCGGGGTCGTGTAGAGGTACGACGACATCCGGGTCGAGCTCTGCACGCCGAAGCGGGCGTGCGCCGGGCGGGCGCAGTGGTGCCCGGCCCGCACCGCGACCCCGCGCACGTCGAGGACCTGCGAGACGTCGTGCGGGTGCAGGCCCTCGATCTCGAACGAGACCGCTCCCCCGCGCTGCGTGGCGTCGAGGGGACCCAGCACGCGCAGGCCCTTCACGCTCTGCATGCCCTCGAGGGCGTAGCGGGTGATGGCCTGCTCGTGGGCGTGGATCGCCTCCATGCCCACGGCGCCGAGGTAGTCGACTGCCGCGCCGAGGCCCACGGCCTCGACGATCGGGGGCGTGCCGGCCTCGAACTTGTGCGGGATGCCGGCGTACGTCGACCCCTCCATCCGCACGGTCTCGATCATCTCGCCGCCACCGAGGAACGGCGGCAGCTGCTCGAGCACCTCACGGCTGCCCCACAGCACGCCGATGCCGGTGGGCCCGACGACCTTGTGGCCGGTGAAGGCGATCAGGTCGGGCCGCTCGGCCTCGGGCATGGCCCCCAGGTCGATCGGCAGCTGGGGCGCGGCCTGCGAGGCGTCGACGACCACCAGGGCACCCACCTCGTGGGCGCGCCGCGTGATCTCGGCGATCGGGTTGATCGTGCCGAGCATGTTGGAGACCCAGGTCAGGGTCACCACCTTGGTGCGCTCGGTGATCAGCTCGTCGACCTGGGACAGGTCGAGGTGGCCCTCGTCGGTGAAGGTGAACCACTTCAGCTCGGCGCCGCTGCGCTCGGCCAGCATCTGCCACGGCACGATGTTGGAGTGGTGCTCCATCTCCGTGGTGACCACGACGTCGCCCTCGCCCACGCGGCGAGGACCGGCCCACAGCAGCGTGTTGGCGACCAGGTTGAGCGCCTCCGAGGCGTTCTTGGTGAAGATCACCTCGTCGCGGCTCGGGGCGCCGATGAAGGCCGCCACCTTGTCGCGTCCGGCCTCGAACGCCTCGGAGGCCTCGGCGCCGAGCTGGTGCATCGCCCGGGCCACGTTGGCGTTGTGGTGCTCGAGGTGGTCGACCATCGCGTCGATCACGCACTGCGGCTTCTGCGAGGTGTTCGCGCTGTCGAGGTAGACCAGCGGCCGACCGTCGGCGAGGGTGCGCTCGAGGATCGGGAAGTCCTTGCGGATCACCTCGAGGTCGGGCAGGAGGCCCTTCATCCGGTCATCTCCTCAGGTCGGTCGGCGCTGGTAGTGGTGCTGGTCGTGCTGCTCGTCGTGCTGGGCAGGGTCGCTCAGACCTTGGCGGGCAGGTACTTGTCGTAGCCCTCGGCCTCGAGCTGCTCGGCGAGCTCGGGGCCGCCCTGCTCGGCGACCTTGCCGTCGACGAAGACGTGGACGTAGTCGGGCTCGATGTAGCGCAGGATGCGGGTGTAGTGGGTGATCAGCAGGACACCCTTGCCCTCGCCCTCGCGGAAGCGGTTCACGCCGTCGGAGACGACCTTGAGCGCGTCGATGTCGAGGCCGGAGTCGGTCTCGTCGAGGATCGCGACCTTGGGGTCGAGCAGCTCGAGCTGGGCGATCTCGTGGCGCTTCTTCTCACCGCCGGAGAAGCCCTCGTTGACCGAGCGCTGGGTGAAGGTGGCGTCGAGGTTCATCCGCGACATGGCGGCGTTGACGTCCTTGACCCAGGTGCGCAGCTTGGGGGCCTCGCCGTCGACCGCGGTCTTCGCGGTGCGCATGAAGTTGGAGACCGAGACGCCGGGCACCTCGACGGGGTACTGCATGGCCAGGAAGAGCCCGGCGCGGGCGCGCTCGTCGACCGACATGGCCAGCACGTCCTCGCCGTCGAGGGTCACGGTGCCGCCGGTGACGTCGTACTTGGGGTGCCCGGCGATCGAGTAGGCCAGGGTGGACTTGCCCGAGCCGTTGGGGCCCATGATCGCGTGCGTCTCGCCGTCCTTGATGGTCAGCGTCACGCCCTTGAGGATCTCCTTGGGGCCGTCGTCGGTGCTGACGGAGACCTTGAGGTCCTTGATCTCGAGGGTGCTCATGTGTGTCTCGCTTTCTGGTGGAGAAGAAGTCGTCAGGAGGGGGTCACGCCGTTGAGCGTGCTGGCCACGTCGACGTACACGTCGCCGTCGCGGACCTCCACGGGGAACGTCGAGACCGGCTCGGTGGCCGGGAGCCCGGTGGGCTTGCCGCTGCGCAGGTCGAAGCACGAGCCGTGCAGCCAGCACTCGATGACGCCACCGGCCACCTCGCCCTCGCTGAGGGCGACCGCGGCGTGCGAGCAGAGGTCCTGCAGCGCGTAGACGTCGTCGCCGTCACGGGCCACGACCACGGTGACGTCGCCGACCTGGACCGCGAGGCCCTCGTCGGCGGGCACCTCGTCGAGGCTGCAGGCGCGCTCGAGGCTCATGCCGTGGCCGGGCGGTAGCCCTTGAGCACGTTCTTGGCGAGCTCGTCCTCGACGGTGGCGGTGATCTGCTCCTCGAGGAAGGGCACGCCCACCTTGCGGATCAGGTCGTTGAAGAAGCCGTGCAGCACCAGGCGGCGGGCCTCCTCGTCGGAGACGCCGCGGCTGCGCAGGTAGAACAGCTGCTCGTCGTCGAAGCGCGCGGTGGCCGAGGCGTGCCCGGCACCCTCGATCTCACCGGTCTCGATCTCGAGGTTGGGCACCGAGTCGGCCTGGCAGCCGTCGGTGAGCACCAGGTTGCGGTTCTCCTCGTAGGTCTCGATGCCCTCGGCGACGGGACGGATCAGCACGTTGCCGATCCACACCGTGTGCGCACCCTGGCCCTGCAGCGCGCCCTTGTAGAGCACGTTGGACTTGGTCTTGGGTGCGGTGTGGTCGGCGAAGAGCCGGTGCTCGAGGTGCTGGCCCTCGTCGGCGAAGTAGAGACCGAAGAGCTCGGCCTCGCCGCCGGGGCCGTCGTACTCGACGTTGGCGTGCAGCCGCACCAGGTCACCGCCGAAGCTGATCGAGGTGTGACGCACCGAGGCGTCGCGGCCCACGCGGATCGCGTCGCGGCCCAGGTGCACCGCGTCGTCGTCCCAGTCCTGCAGGGTCAGCACGTTGACCTGCGCGCCGTCGCCGACGACCACCGAGGTGGTCGCGCTGTAGCGCGCCGAGCCGGTGTGCACCAGCACGACGGTGGCCTTGCTGTGCGCGCCGAAGCGCAGCACGTGGTGACCCCACACGACGTCGTCGACCGACTCGCCGTGCAGCCGCAGCACCACGGGCTCCTCGACCTCGAGGTCGGCGGGCACGTCGAGCAGCACCGGCGAGGCGGCGTTGGCCACCGCGAGGGCCGAGGGCCGGTCGTTGGGGGCCAGCTCACCGATCTCGCGCGCCGTGGCGGCGTCGATCTCGCTGAGGGTGACCCCGGCGGGGATCTCGGTGGTCCAGGTCAGCGCCGACGAGGAGGCCTCGCCGTCGAGGAGGCCCCGCAGCCGCTTGAGCGGCGTGAAGCGCCACACCTCCTCGCGCCCGGTCGGCACGGGGTGGTCGGCCAGGTCGTAGGAGGGCGGCGGGTTCAGGTGGGAGTTCACCCGGTCGACCTCGAGGGCGGAGGCCACGCTCTCGCGGGCGGCATCAGTCACGGTCACAGTCAGTGATTGCTTTCTTGGTGCGGTGGTGGGCAGGGACGACGGCGGCGATCAGCCGACCGCGCCCTCCATCTGCAGCTCGATGAGGCGGTTGAGCTCGAGGGCGTACTCCATCGGCAGCTCCTTGGCGATCGGCTCGACGAAGCCGCGCACGATCATCGCCATCGCCTCGTCCTCCTCCATGCCGCGCGACATGAGGTAGAAGAGCTGGTCGTCGGAGACCTTCGAGACGCTCGCCTCGTGGCCCATCGACACGTCGTCCTCGCGGATGTCGACGTAGGGGTAGGTGTCGGAGCGGCTGACCTGGTCGACCAGGAGCGCGTCGCAGAGCACGTTGGACTTCGAGCCGTGCGCGCCCTCGTTGACCTGGATCAGGCCGCGGTACGACGTGCGCCCACCGCCGCGGGCCACCGACTTGCTCAGGATCGAGCTGGAGGTGTGCGGGGCGGCGTGCACCATCTTGGCGCCCGCGTCCTGGTGCTGGCCCTCGCCGGCGAAGGCGATGGACAGGGTCTCGCCCTTGGCGTGCTCGCCCATGAGGTAGATGGCGGGGTACTTCATCGTCACCTTCGAGCCGATGTTGCCGTCGACCCACTCCATCGTGGCGCCGGCCTCGCAGGTCGCACGCTTGGTGACGAGGTTGTAGACGTTGTTCGACCAGTTCTGGATGGTCGTGTAGCGGCAGCGCCCACCCTTCTTCACGATGATCTCCACGACCGCGGAGTGCAGCGAGTCGGAGGAGTAGATCGGGGCGGTGCAGCCCTCGACGTAGTGCACGTAGGCACCCTCGTCGACGATGATCAGGGTCCGCTCGAACTGGCCCATGTTCTCGGTGTTGATCCGGAAGTAGGCCTGCAGCGGGATGTCGACGTGCACGCCCGGCGGCACGTAGATGAACGAGCCACCCGACCACACCGAGGTGTTCAGCGCGGAGAACTTGTTGTCACCGACGGGGATGACGGTGCCGAAGTACTCCTGGAACAGCTCGGGCTGCTCCTTGAGCGCGGTGTCGGTGTCGAGGAAGAGCACGCCCTGCTCCTCGAGGTCCTCGCGGATCGAGTGGTAGACGACCTCCGACTCGTACTGCGCGGCGACGCCGGAGACCAGGCGCTGCTTCTCCGCCTCGGGGATGCCGAGCTTGTCGTAGGTGTTCTTGATGTCCTCGGGCAGGTCGTCCCAGGTGGCGGCCTGCTTCTCGGAGGAGCGAACGAAGTACTTGATGTTGTCGAAGTCGATGCCCGACAGGTCCGAACCCCACGTGGGCATGGGCTTGCGGTCGAAGAGCTTCAGGCCCTTCAGTCGCAGGTCGAGCATCCACTGCGGCTCGGACTTCTTGGCCGAGATGTCGCGCACCACGGCCTCGTTCAGCCCACGGGTGGCGTTGGCGCCGGCGTCGTCGGAGTCGGCCCAGCCGAACTCGTAGCGACCGATGCCCTGCAGCTCGGGGTTGAGCTCTTCGATGGAGGTCATGAGGTGACCGACTCCTTCTCGTTGCGGGTCGTGGGACGGTTCGTGCGCCGAGTCGTGCTGCCCGGCAGGTCGGGGATGCAGGTGGTGCAGACGCCGTCGCCGTGGGCGATGGTCGCCAGTCGCTGCACGTGGTGGTCGAGCACGCGGCTGATCGCCTCGGTCTCTGCCTCGCACAGCTGGGGGAACTCGTGGGCCACGTGGGAGACCGGGCAGTGCTGCTGGCACAGCTGCTCCCCCACGCTCGACGCCCCCGGGCCGTGCCCGGGCAGCTCGCGCACCGAGGCGGCGTACCCCTCCTCGGTGAAGAGCTGTGCGAGCACCTCGGCCTTGCTGAGATCGGGGTGCTCGGCCGCGGTCCTCTCGAAGCGCTCTTCTATGAACGCCACGCGCCGGTTGGCGAATTCCCGGACGGCGGCACCGCCCCCGGTCTCGGCCAGGAAGCGCAGCGCCTGCACGGCGAGGTCGTCGTACTGCTGGTCGAAGCCCTCGCGTCCGCGCTCGGTGAGCACGAACTCCTTGGCCGGACGACCACGACCGCGGACCGCGCCGGCGCGGGGCTCGCGGGCCTCCACGCTGCCGTCCTCGACCAGCGAGTCGAGGTGGCGGCGCACGGCGGCCGGGGTCAGGTCGAGCCGCTCGGCCAGGGCCGCGGCGGTGGAGGGGCCGTCGACCAGGATCGAGCGCGCGACGCGCAGTCGCGTCGGCTCGTCGGTCGTCCGGGTGAATTCCACAACATCAGTGTGCCGTTATTGCTCCGGGCCCTTCAAGCAAGGCCACCCTTACCCCTCGGCTGAGGGTGAGGTGCGTCTCAACCAGGCCAGGCCGAGGAACGGCAGCACCAGCGGGAGGTAGCCGTAGCCCTGCCCGAAGTGCGACCAGACCGTCTTGTCGGGGAACAGGTCGCTCGCAGCGTAGGACAGCACACCGACGGCCACCACGCCCACCGCCTCGACCGAGCAGGCGACCAGGCCGACGCGTCGCGCGGCCGGCGTGCTGCGCAGCAGGCTGGCGGTGGCGACCAGGTAGAGCACGGCCGCCAGGAGCGAGAGCGAGTAGGCCAGCGGAGCCTCCTCGGGCTGCCCGAGCAGCTGCACGGCCGAGCGGCCGGTCGCGGCGATGCCCAGGACGCCGTACAGCGCCACGAGCACGCGCCCGGGGCCGGTGGAGAGCTCAGGCACCCGCGCCGGTCCACAGCGAGTCGAGGCGTACCTGCATGGCGGCGACCGTCAGGAGGGCCACCAGGAGCACCACGCTGCCCCAGCGGCTGCGCTCGACGAGCGCCAGCGCGGCCCCCACCGGCACCACCAGCACCGCGGTCAGCAGGTAGGCCACGAACGTGGGGGCGTCGACGTCGGCCTCGGTGCCGGCCAGCGCGACCAGGCCCACCACGGCCTGCACCAGGAGCACCACCAGCAGCACCCCGAGCAGCAGGAAGTAGGGGTCGCCCGGCGGGGACTCGTCACGCACGATCATCACGACGGTGGCCACCACGGCGACCCCGGTCAGCACCAGCACCAGTGCCATGAGCCACGCGTTCACGTCGCTCAGCCTAGGGGCGCACCTGAGGACTCTCGCGCGCTCCCTACACTTCTGGGGTGCCACCGAACCCCGCGCGTCACGCCGACGCCCCCGCCGTGGCGATCGAGGGCCTGACGATGCGGTACGCCGCCAAGACGGCTGTCGACGACCTGTCGCTGCAGGTGGCGCGCGGATCGATCACCGCGGTGCTGGGCCCCAACGGCGCCGGCAAGACCACGACCCTGGAGACCTGCGAGGGCTACCGACGCCCCCAGCAGGGGCGGGTGCGGGTGCTGGGCCTCGACCCGGTGCGTGAGCGCCGCGACCTGCTGCCGCGCATCGGCGTGATGCTGCAGGGCGGCGGCGCCTGGAGCGGGGTGCGGGCCGAGGAGATGCTGCGCCACGTCGCGGCGCTGCACGCCCACCCCGTCGACCACGACCTGCTCGTCGAGCGGCTCGGCTTGGCCGAGTGCGGCCGCACCCCCTACCGCCGGCTCTCCGGCGGCCAGCAGCAGCGCCTGGGCCTCGCGATGGCGCTGGTCGGGCGCCCCGAGATCGTCTTCGTCGACGAGCCGACCGCGGGCATGGACCCGCAGGCGCGGCGTACGACGTGGGAGCTGCTGGAGGAGCTGCGCGGCGACGGGGTGACGGTCGTGCTGACCACGCACTACATGGACGAGGCCGAGCGGCTCGCCGACACCGTGCACATCATCGACCACGGCCGGCTGATCGCGTCGGGCTCGCCGCTCGAGCTCACCCGGGGCGGCAGCGTCTCGACGATCCGGCTGGTCGTGACCCGTCCGTTCCCGCCGGGCGCGCCCGAGTCGCTGACCGCCGCGCTGGGCCCCGGCACCAACGTGACCCTGCTCGACTCGCTGAGCCTGCTGGTCACCGGCCCGGCCGACGCCTCCACCCTGGCCCGCGTCTCGCGCTGGTGCGAGGAGCAGGGCGTGCTGCCTGAGTCGCTGACCCTGGGCACCCGCAGCCTCGAGGACGTCTTCCTGCAGCTGACCGGCCGCGAGCTCGAGGAGCACGCCTCGTGAGCGCGGCCGCGACCGGCACCTTCACCCCCCGGCCCGGCGGCGCGCCGCTGCGCCGCCAGGTGCTGGCCCAGGCACGGATGGAGGCACGGCTGATGCTGCGCAACGGCGAGCAGCTGCTGCTCGCCGTGGTCATCCCGGTCATCGTGCTCGTCGGCGCCGTCCTCGGCTCCGCCCGCGTCGGCCTCGACCTCGACGGCCGGCCCGTCGACGTCTTCACCCCGGGCGTGCTGGCCCTCGCGGTGATGTCGACGGCGTTCACGTCGCTGGCCATCGCCACCGGCTTCGAGCGTCGCTACGGCGTCATCAAGCGCCTCGGCTCCTCCCCCCTGCCCCGCACCGGCCTGCTCGCCGGCAAGGTGCTCGCGCTGCTGCTCGTCGAGCTGCTCCAGCTCCTCGTCGTGGGCGGTGTCGCGCTGGCGCTCGGCTGGTCGCCCGCGGCCTCGGCGGGCGCCGTGGGCGGAGCTGTGGCCACCGCGGCCCTGGGCACCGCGGCCTTCGCGGCGCTCGGGCTCTTCGTGGCCGGGGTGCTGCGCGCCGAGGCGACGCTGGCCGCCGCCAACCTCGTCTACCTCCTGCTGCTGGCCGGCGGCGCCGTCGTGCTGCCCGCGACGGCGTACGGCGGCTTCGGCGAGGTGGTGCGCTGGCTGCCGTCCGGCGCCCTTGGCGGCGGGATGCGCACTGCCCTGATCGACGGCCAGGTGGCGCTGCTGCCCCTGGCGGTGCTCGCGGGGTGGGCGGCCCTGGGCACCGTGCTGACCGCCCGCACCTTCAAGTGGGAGTGAGGAACGTGCCAGACGTGCACACCACCCGTCTGCGGCAGGCACGCTGGGCCGGCTGGGCCTCGGTGGTCGCCAACATCGGCATCGTGGTCACCGGTGGCGCCGTGCGCCTGACCGGCTCGGGGCTCGGCTGCCCGACCTGGCCGCGCTGCACCGACGAGTCGTTCACGCCGCACGGCGAGCTGGAGTTCCACTCCGCGATCGAGTTCGGCAACCGGCTGCTGACCTTCGTGCTGGTCGCCGTGGCCGTGCTGCTCTTCGTGGCGGCGCTGCGCACCAGGCGGCGCGAGCTGGTGCGGCTCTCGGTGCTGCTCGGCCTCGGCATCCCGATGCAGGCCGTCATCGGCGGCATCACCGTGCTGACCGACCTGAACTCGTGGATCGTCTCGTTGCACCTGCTGCTGTCGCTGGGCCTGGTCGCGCTCTCGGTGCGCTTCCTGCAGGTCCTCGACCGCCCTGTGCCGCCCGCCCGCGGCCCCGCCGTGGCGCTGGCGTGGGGCGTGGTCGCCACCGCCTGGGTGGTCTTCTACCTCGGCACCATCGTGACCGGGGCCGGGCCGCACGCCGGCGACGCGGCCACCGAGCGCAACGGCCTCGACCCCGCGCAGTGGAGCCAGCTGCACGCCGACGCGGTCTTCCTGCTGCTGGGCCTGACCGTCGGCCTCGTCGTGACGCTGCTGGTCCAGCGCGCCCCCCGCCCCGCGGTGCAGGCCGCGCTGGTGCTGCTCGGCCTCGAGCTGGCCCAGGGCACCATCGGCTTCGTGCAGTACTTCACCGACCTGCCGGTGCTCCTCGTCGGCCTGCACCTCCTCGGCGCGGCCGTCCTCTCCGCCAGCGTCACCTGGACCCTCCTGCGCGTGCGCCACCCCTGACCCGCCGTAGGTCGAGCAGCGAGGGCCACGCCGTTGGTCGAGCAGCGAGGGCCGAAGGCTCGAGCGACGCCGAGACCCCACAAGTCCATGGCGTACGGCAACCACGTCACTCACCCTCCGTTGGTCGAGCAGCGAGGGCCGAAGGCTCGAGCGACGCCGAGACCCAGTGAGCCCATGGCGTACGGCGAGCACGCCACTCACCGGGTCTCGTCGACGTTCCTCGCTGGCGCTCGTCACTGCTCGACCAACGAAGGGCCGCGTCGTTGGTCGAGCAGCGAGGGCCGAAGGCTCGAGCGACGCCGAGACCCCGCAAGTCCATGGCGTACAGCAAGCACGTCAGTCACCGGGTCTCGGCGACGTTCCTCGCTGGCGCTCGTCACTGCTCGACCAACGGAGCGCACCACCGTTGGTCGAGCAGCGAGGGCCGAAGGCTCGAGCGACGCCGAGACCCCGCAAGTCCATGGCGTACGCCGCCCACGCCGCCCACCCGGTCTCGGCGACGTTCCTCGCTGGCGCTCGTCACTGCTCGACCAACGAAGGGCCACGCCGTTGGTCGAGCAGCGAGGGCCGAAGGCTCGAGCGTCGTCGAGACCCAGTGAGTCCGTGGCGTACGGCGAGCACGCCACTCACCGGGTCTCGTCGACGTTCCTCGCTGGCGCTCGTCGCTGCTCGACCAACGGCGGTCGTTGGTCGAGCAGCGAGGGCCGAAGGCTCGAGCGTCGTCGAGACCCGGTGAGTCCGTGGCGTACGGCGAGCGCGTCAGTCACCGGGTCTCGTCGACGTTCCTCGCTGGCGCTC
>NZ_JAULSC010000068.1 GCF_030518195.1 Nocardioides cremeus | reverse complement strand
GGCTCGGCCGCTCGGAGCTGCTCGTCGTGGTCACGTTCGCCTCATCGTTCTCAGTGGTCACAGCGGTCATCTTGGTCCTCCTTCAGGACCGACCGCTTACACAGACCATCTGACACCCCCCGATGAAGGCATGTCGATCAGGGCACTCGCCGAGCGGCACAAGGTCCACCGCCGCACGGTCCGCGCCGCGCTCGCGGACGCGGTCCCACCGACCCGGAAGCCACCGGCACGGACCGCGCCGGTCCTGGGCCCGTATGAGGCCACGATCCGTCGCTGGCTGACCGAGGACCTGGACGCGCCGAGGAAGCAGCGTCACACCGCTCGCCGTGTCTGGCAGCGACTACTGGAAGAGGAGGGCGCGGTGGTGGCCGAGTCCAGCGTGCGCAACCTCGTCGCCGTGCTCAAGGCCGAGATCAACGGCAGCAAGGCGCAGGTGATGATCCCGCAAACCCACCCGCCGGCTGAGGAGGCAGAGGTCGACTTCGGCGAGTTCCAAGCGGTGATCGCCGGGGTCGTGATGAAGCTGTTCATGTTCTGCCTACGCCTGTCCCACTCGGGCAAGGCCGTCCACATCGCCTACGCCAACCAGTCCCAGGAGTCGTTCCTCGACGGCCACGCCCGC
>NZ_JAULSC010000417.1 GCF_030518195.1 Nocardioides cremeus | reverse complement strand
ATCCAGCACCAGGTCCTCGCTGCCCTTGTGCAGCGACCGGACGTGGGTGGCGATGACCGTGCCGGCATCAAGGACGCGGATGGTGTCGGCGCCGAGTCGGACCTCGAGTCGACGGCCCCCGTAGCGGGCCGGGACCGAGTAGTAGGACTGGCGCACACAGACCCGGGCTTTGGCATCGACGCGACACGACAACGGCGCGGCGACGTCGAAGATCGTTTCCGGCAG
>NZ_JAULSC010000416.1 GCF_030518195.1 Nocardioides cremeus | reverse complement strand
CGAGAGCGCCTCGGCGCCCGCCTCCACCTCGTCGCGGACGAGGTCGCGGAGGCGGGCGTCGGGGCGTGCGTCGCTGGACATCGGGCCCAGGCTAGTGGGCCCGCCCGCGCCGCCGCGCGGCTAGGTGGTGCTGGACACGACGGCTACGGCAGCGGGAAGCTGCGCACCATGCCCCCGGGCTTCTCGCCCGGCCCGGCACCGACCAGGACCTCGGTGGTGGCCCACA
>NZ_JAULSC010000415.1 GCF_030518195.1 Nocardioides cremeus | reverse complement strand
CCGCCCCGAGCGGGCCGGTCAGCGCGACGCCGGCCACGGTGGTGACCGCGCCGATGCCGAGCGCCAGCCACCGGCCGTCGACGCCCTGGGCCCGCGCGCCGCGCCGGTCGCCGGCGCCCCGGCGGCGCGCGACGCTGGCGGTGGTGCCGTAGGCGAGGAAGACGCACAGGCCCACGGCGGTCTGCAGCACCACCGCGGCGATGCCCAGACCGGCCAGCTCGGTGGT
>NZ_JAULSC010000414.1 GCF_030518195.1 Nocardioides cremeus | reverse complement strand
GCCCGCGGTGACGCCCGAGGAGCCCGGGGCGCGCACCCGAGACGTCTTCACGGACGCCGCCGCGGCGGCCCGCGCGGCGCTGGCGCGCACTCCCGGCCAGCTGCAGGCGCGGGCCGACGCCGGTGTCGTCGACGCCGGCGGGCGGGGGCTCAGCGTGGTCCTCGACGCCGCCGAGACCGCGCTGACCGGGCGCCGGCCCGAGCCGGTCCTGCCGCGGATCGGCCGG
>NZ_JAULSC010000413.1 GCF_030518195.1 Nocardioides cremeus | reverse complement strand
GCCGGGCTGAAGATCCCCTTCAACGACGGTGACTCCCCCATCGACGAGGCCCTGCGGCACGTGCGCTGACCCGGCTGCCGTCGCCGACGGTGTCGCGCACCCCAAGCCTGGGCCCGCCCGGGCCCGGGTGCAGCGACACCGTCGACGGAAGAGACCCATGAGCGACCAGTACGGCAGCAGCTACCCCCCGCCCCCCGAGGGACAGCCGGGACAGCCCGGGTACGGC
>NZ_JAULSC010000412.1 GCF_030518195.1 Nocardioides cremeus | reverse complement strand
CCCGGGAACGCCCGGCCCGGTCCAGTCAGGCCCCACCTGTCAGGCCCGGCCCACCAGCGCGAGCAGGGTCTCGACCGGCCCGGCGCCGGGCCGAGCGGCGCCGACGGCGGCGAAGTGCCCCACGGCGCGCCCGCACGCGACCGTGCAGCGCGCCACTGGCAAGAGCGCCGCGGCCAGGTCGGGCGGCAGCGCCCCGGTCGCGCCGTCACGGTCGCTCGGCTCGCCGA
>NZ_JAULSC010000411.1 GCF_030518195.1 Nocardioides cremeus | reverse complement strand
GATCGGGCAGGCCAGGTCGGAGAGCTCGTCCCACAGCTCGGCGCGTCGCTTCTCGGTGAAGCTGGCGCTGACGCCGATGTGCTGCAGCACCGGCCCGTCGTCGCCCACGCTCCACAGCCCCAGCAGCAGGCTGCCGAGCAGCGGTCGCTCGGGCGTGGAGGTCTTGTGCTCGCGCATGCCGGCCAGCACCACGTCGGCGGTGCGCTCGTGCTTGATCTTCAGCATCG
>NZ_JAULSC010000410.1 GCF_030518195.1 Nocardioides cremeus | reverse complement strand
CTGGGCGACGTCGGGGGAGACCACCGAGCCGGTCGGGTTGGCGTACGTCGGCACCACCCACATGCCCTTGACCGCCGGGTCGTCGGCCACCAGCGCGGCGACGGCCGCGACGTCGGGGCCGTCGTCGTGCATCGGCACGGTGAGCATCTCGATGCCGAAGTCGGCCAGCATGGAGAAGTGCCGGTCGTAGCCGGGCACCGGGCAGACGAACTTGACCACCGGCTCGT
>NZ_JAULSC010000409.1 GCF_030518195.1 Nocardioides cremeus | reverse complement strand
CTCGGAGGGGTCGCCCTCGGTGCCGCCGGCGTCGTGGACCGCGGCCTGCACCGCCTCGTCGCCCGCGAGGGCCGACTGCCAGGGCCGCACCCGGGCGGCGCGCGCGGGGTCGATCACGACGTTGCGCGCGATCCCGAAGAGCCACACCCGCAGCGACGCGAGCGCGGGGTCGTAGCGCTCGGCGTGCCGCCAGGCCTTGAGGAAGGTCTCCTGGGTGACGTCCTCGG
>NZ_JAULSC010000408.1 GCF_030518195.1 Nocardioides cremeus | reverse complement strand
CCTTGGTGGCGCGTTCCGCGGTGGTCGGGGCGACCCGGGCCGCGTCGCGCGCCTCCTGCTCCGCCGCGGCCCGGCCGGGCTGCAGGGTCGGGTGCGGCTCGGCGGCCCCCGCGGTGGCCGGTGCCAGCAGCAGCCCGGTGGTCACCACGGCGACGATCGCGGCGAGCAGGCCGCGCTGCGAGCGGCGCGGGAGGTGGTGCCCCATGACGTGTCCTCGGGTCGGGGGAG
>NZ_JAULSC010000407.1 GCF_030518195.1 Nocardioides cremeus | reverse complement strand
TGCAGGTACCCGTGCTGGTGCTCAACCATGTCCATAGGGTACCCCCCTAGGGTAGGAATGCAAACAAGAAAAGAGCCCGGCGCCGCAGGGCCGCGTCGGGGCGGCCCTGCAGGACCGGGCGGCAGGAGGCGTCGCGGCGCAGCGCGATGCCGAGGATGTCGTCGATCTCGGGCTGGCTGAGGTGCTCCTCGGACTCCGAGGCCGCGATGATGAGGTTGGTGGTAAGCT
>NZ_JAULSC010000406.1 GCF_030518195.1 Nocardioides cremeus | reverse complement strand
CGAGGCTGGCCAGCAGCTCGTCGGGCCGCTGCCACAGGCCGGTGCGCAACCGGCCGCCGTGGCTCCGGTACCAGCGCCGCGGCCCGGTCAACCGGTCGGCCGCGCCGGCGCGGCCGTGGCGTCGGATGAACAGGGTCCGCAGCTCGGGGTGGCCGAGCTCGCGCAGCAGCGCGGTGGACAGGTCGGCGCCGAACGGCGCGGTCACCGGCCACGGGCCCGGGTGCTCGA
>NZ_JAULSC010000405.1 GCF_030518195.1 Nocardioides cremeus | reverse complement strand
CGAGGCTGGCCAGCAGCTCGTCGGGCCGCTGCCACAGGCCGGTGCGCAACCGGCCGCCGTGGCTCCGGTACCAGCGCCGCGGCCCGGTCAACCGGTCGGCCGCGCCGGCGCGGCCGGGGCGTCGGATGAACAGGGTCCGCAGCTCGGGGTGGCCGAGCTCGCGCAGCAGCGCGGTGGACAGGTCGGCGCCGAACGGCGCGGTCACCGGCCACGGGCCCGGGTGCTCGAC
>NZ_JAULSC010000404.1 GCF_030518195.1 Nocardioides cremeus | reverse complement strand
ACGCAGCGCCGGGTCGGCGAGCTGCTCGACGCGGCGGGCGCCCTGGCCGGGGGGCTGCCCGACCTCGTCGAGCGCTTCGTGCCGCCCCCGCCCGGCGACCCGGGCTGGCTCGGCGGCGACGGCGACGCCCTGGCCCGGGCCCGGGACGGGTGGGCCGGGAGCGCGGCGTGACCGGGTCGGACGGCGCCGGCGTGGTCTCGGTGACCGGCGGGGTCACCGGGGGCGCGGG
>NZ_JAULSC010000403.1 GCF_030518195.1 Nocardioides cremeus | reverse complement strand
ACCTCGATCACGTCGCAGCCCGCCTCGACCATGACCAGCATCGCGTCGATGCCGCCCTGGACGTCGGGGAAGCCGGCGGGCAGGTAGCCGACCAGCGCCGCGCGGCCCGCGGCCCGCGCGGTGGCGAAGGCGAAGGCGACGGTGCGGTCGGTGCTGCTGGTGGGCGCGCTCATCCGACCGGCTCCTCGGTGATGTCGTCGTCGAGGTCGACCTTGGTCTCGCCGAGGCC
>NZ_JAULSC010000402.1 GCF_030518195.1 Nocardioides cremeus | reverse complement strand
CCGACTCCCTCGACCGCAGCGGCCTGGACCCCGAGGCCTGCGCGGTCCTCACCACGCTCGCCGCCGCGGCCACCCAGCGCGTCGTCTGACCGCGAGCCGGCGCCAGTTCCGCGCGAGCCGGTGACCAGCAGCGCGCCGCCGCCGACGTCGTACTCGATGTAGTAGCGGCTGCTGGCCTGCACGGGCAGGACCCCGGTGGTGTTGGGCAGGGGACGCCGGGTCACCCCGC
>NZ_JAULSC010000401.1 GCF_030518195.1 Nocardioides cremeus | reverse complement strand
GGCACGACCCCCGACGCAGAGAGCGAGACCCCCGCATGAGCACCCACGTCGAGCACGACCCGACCGACGTCGAGGACCTGCCCGGCGAGCTCGACAACGGGTTCGACGTGGGGTTCGTGGTGGGGGTCGACGACGGGTCGGTCTCGCTGTTCGAGGGTGACGAGGGCGGCCTCGAGCACGGCCAGCGCCACGCCCTGGTCACCCTGCTCAAGCAGCGCTTCATCAGCGCC
>NZ_JAULSC010000400.1 GCF_030518195.1 Nocardioides cremeus | reverse complement strand
CTCCTCGACCAGCAGCAGCACCCGCGGGTCCACCCGGCTCGCGTCCTCGGCGCCCGCCTTCGCGTCGCGCTGGGGGAGCGCGTCGGGGGCGGGGGCCGGCGCGCCGGCCCGCAGCACCACGTCGAGCTCGATGGAGCGCACCGTGGCGAAGGTGCGCTGCACCGGGACACCGTCGACCTCGCCGCCGTGCGGGGCCACGACCAGCGGCACCATGCCGGCGTCGAAGACGG
>NZ_JAULSC010000399.1 GCF_030518195.1 Nocardioides cremeus | reverse complement strand
CCCCCCATGCAGCGGCCCCCGCCCCGACAGGACGTCGTCACCGGCGCCGCGGTGGTCCGGCGGTGGCGGGACGGGGCTGCTGGGGCCGAGGGCGACCGGGCGGCGGGCTCGCGGCGCCGCCGGCGGCGCGCCCCCCAGGGAGACCAGCCGCCGCGCAGCCCCTCGAGCTCGGGGCGGGGCCGCTCGACGTTGCCGGGGTGCGCCTCGACCCGCGGTCCGCGCAGCGCGACG
>NZ_JAULSC010000398.1 GCF_030518195.1 Nocardioides cremeus | reverse complement strand
TCGAGCACGGCGCCGTTCATCGCCGACGCCGCGAGCATCCCGGGCGCGACGAACTCGGCGTACGGGATCTCGCGGCCGCCGACCTCGAAGCCGCTGATGAGGGCGCCCACCCCCACCCCCAGGGAGAAGAGGTAGAAGACGGGCTCGAGGAAGCCGGTGGCGAAGATCCACCAGACCCGGCGGTAGGCCAGGAAGTTGCGCTGCAGGATCAGCCCGGTGCTCGCGGTCACC
>NZ_JAULSC010000397.1 GCF_030518195.1 Nocardioides cremeus | reverse complement strand
CGCCCGGCGGCTGCTGGTGCCCCGCGGCGGCGGGTCGGTGGTGCTGCCCGGCGAGGTCGGGCTGGTGCTGCGCGGCGGCCGCACCACCACCGACCGCGTCGACGACGTGCCCACCCAGCCCCCCGTCGAGCGCGCCGCGGCGATGGTCGACAAGGTCGCCGCCGGCGCCGCCGTCGAGGCCGGACGCCGCGTGGAGCTGCTGCTCGACCACTGGGGCACCCACCCTCCCGC
>NZ_JAULSC010000396.1 GCF_030518195.1 Nocardioides cremeus | reverse complement strand
GCCGCCGTCGAGCTCGTGCGGGCCAGCCTCGAGGCCGGCTCGTCCGACAACGTGACCTGCGTGGTCGCCGACGTGCTCGACGAGGAGGCCGCGGGCGCGCGCGCCGACGACCACGACGACCTGCAGCCGATGCTGGTCGGCGCGGCCGCCGAGCTGCGCCGCCGCGCCCCCAAGGGCTCCCGCCCCACGGGCATCTTCCGCGGGCACCGCTCGGGCGACACCGGCGAGCTCGA
>NZ_JAULSC010000395.1 GCF_030518195.1 Nocardioides cremeus | reverse complement strand
GGGGCCGGTGCGGCCGGTGTGGTCGCAGGGCTCGAGGGTGACCACGGCCGTCGCGCCGCGGGCCTCGGCCCCGGCGCGGGCCAGGGCGTCGACCTCGGCGTGCGGGGTGCCGACGCCGCGGGGGTGGCCCTCGGCCAGGGTGCTGCCGTCGGGGCGCAGGAGCACGCAGCCGACCCGGGGGTTGGGGTGCAGCGGGGCGCCGGGGCGTGCGGCGAGCTCGAGCGCACGACGCA
>NZ_JAULSC010000394.1 GCF_030518195.1 Nocardioides cremeus | reverse complement strand
GGAGCCGTCGACCTGGCCGAAGAGGTTGCGCCCGGTCTGGGGACGGCCCGTGGGGTCGGTCGGGTTCCACGAGCCCACCTGGCGCCACCGCGCCCGCGCGAAGGGCGCTGCGGCGGCGACCAGGCGGCGTACGGCGTGGGCGACGGTGGTGCCGTCGCGGCCGGCCACCAGCACCGCCAGGTCGCCGCCGCTCCAGCGCTCCTGCAACCGGTCGTGACGCATCGGCGGCACGT
>NZ_JAULSC010000393.1 GCF_030518195.1 Nocardioides cremeus | reverse complement strand
CGGCGGCTGCTGGTGCCCCGCGGCGGCGGGTCGGTGGTGCTGCCCGGCGAGGTCGGGCTGGTGCTGCGCGGCGGCCGCACCACCACCGACCGCGTCGACGACGTGCCCACCCAGCCCACGGTCGAGCGCTCCGCGGCGATGGTCGACAAGGTCGCCGCCGGCGCCGCCTTCGAGGCCGTACGCCGCGTGGAGCTGCTGCTCGACCACTGGGGCACCCACCCTCCCGCGGCGCT
>NZ_JAULSC010000392.1 GCF_030518195.1 Nocardioides cremeus | reverse complement strand
CCCGACCTTGTCGACGACCGCCCGCACGAACGCCGCACCGTCGCGGTACTGCGCCATCTTGGCGTCGAGGCCCAGCAGCCGGCGCACCAGCCGGTCGAGGGCGCCGGCGCCCGTGCGGCGCTCGTCGAACTTCGCGCGGATCGTCTCGACCGAGCCGATCACCTCGGGCCCGACGCCGTCCATGACCACGTCGGCGTGGCCCTCGAGCAGCGACATCACGCCGGTCGCCTGGT
>NZ_JAULSC010000391.1 GCF_030518195.1 Nocardioides cremeus | reverse complement strand
GCGACCGCGGTCACTGCCGACTCGTGCAACCCGTAGTCGGCGCCGCGCTCGTAGTCGACGACGCTCATCGCCTCCATCGGCAGCGCTGCGCTGTAGGTCTCGCGGTTCTGCGCCTCGTCGCGGGTGATCGCGATCCCCAGCGCGACGACGCCGGCCACGGTCGCCGCCACCGCCGCCACGGCCGGGACCGTGCGGCTGCGGTGCCGGGCGGCGTCGCGGGCCGCGAAGCGCAGC
>NZ_JAULSC010000390.1 GCF_030518195.1 Nocardioides cremeus | reverse complement strand
GGGCATAGGCGGTGACGATCTCGTCGCGTGCGGTGGCGAAGTCGTGATCGGTGAGCCGCTGTGGTGCGACCCCGGTGACGGCCGTGGCCTTCATCAGCGCATTCCACTGCAAGCTGACGTCCGCGTGCTGCAGTCGAAGTCGCTCAGCTGCCTCGAGGAACCAGGCATAGGTGTCGGGGCAGTGTCCGCGGGCGACCATGCCCAGGCGCAGGTCGATGTCGGTCATCAAGTCGG
>NZ_JAULSC010000389.1 GCF_030518195.1 Nocardioides cremeus | reverse complement strand
TTGTGGGCTCCCGGGGGGATGGTGACGACCGGCACAACGAGCACACGGACCCGGGGTCACGCGACCCGGCGCCTGTTCACGGCGTATGCCGCTCCGTTGGTCGAGCAGGGAGGAGCGCCAGCGACGCGCGACGCCGAGACCCCGTGAGGTGCCCACTCGCCCTACGCCATGGGCTCACCGGGTCTCGAGACGGTTGCTGCGCAACCTCCTCGACCAACGGCGCCGTTGGTCGAGC
>NZ_JAULSC010000388.1 GCF_030518195.1 Nocardioides cremeus | reverse complement strand
GCGCTCGTCCCGCCCTCGAGCGTGAAGCCACCCTCGAGCTCGAGGTCGGGGTCCTGCTCGATCCCGGCGTCGCGCAGCGTGTCGCGGTAGCCGCGCGCCCGGGCGCGCGGCGGGGCCAGGCGCAGGCTCGCGTCGTTGAGCATCCCGACGTAGGCGATGCGGCGATGACCCAGCTCGAGCAGGTGCTCCACCGCGGTGCGCGCGACCAGCTCGTCGTCGACGCGGACGCTGGGCCC
>NZ_JAULSC010000387.1 GCF_030518195.1 Nocardioides cremeus | reverse complement strand
ACCGTCGGGCCCGGCCGGCCAGACCCCGGCACCGCCGACCCGCGGGCGGGTGGACGGTTGCACTGGGTGCCGCGGCACCACCCCGGCCTGCTGGAGCGGCACGCCACCGTCGCGGCCGGGCGGGCGCGCGCCCGCCCCGCCGCGGGCGTCGTCGACGTGTCGGTCGAGGTGGCCCTGCTGGTGCGGGTGCACGGCGTGCCGGTGGTCTCGGTGGTGCTGCCCGGGGTCCGCGACGA
>NZ_JAULSC010000386.1 GCF_030518195.1 Nocardioides cremeus | reverse complement strand
CCGCCTGGCCGCCGCCGTGGTGGACCGTCTCACCTTCAATGCCCACATCATCCAGACCGGCAGCGCCTCCTACCGACTCAACTCCACCACCCGAGCCAGAAAGGACCCCGCCACCACCTGAAGCGCCCCAGGTTTGATGCCGCTCCTGTTTGAGTCCAGGAGGATGAGCACCATGCCGAAGAAGATCGATCAGGAGCTGAAGGCCAGGGCTGTACGTCTGGTCAACGACCACCAGG
>NZ_JAULSC010000385.1 GCF_030518195.1 Nocardioides cremeus | reverse complement strand
GTGGCGACCACGACGCCGGCGATGACGGCGAGGGCCACGAGGGCGCCCAGCACGAGCGGCCAGCGTCGCCGGCTCGGGGCCTCGACGAGGTCGGGGCCGTCGGGGCCGTCGGGGGAGGTGGGGGTGGGGGAGGAGTCAGTCACGGGAGCGACCTTCCGGGTCAGCAACGGGGAAACGTGGCTACAACCGATGGGCGCCCACGACATTCCGGTTCCGGGCCTCCCGGCGCCGTCATCT
>NZ_JAULSC010000384.1 GCF_030518195.1 Nocardioides cremeus | reverse complement strand
GAGCTCGGTGACCGCGCCCTCGACGGCCTCGCGCGAGCCCGCCGCGAAGAGCGCGATGTTCTCGGCGAGGGTGCCGGCAAGGATCTCGGTGCGCTGGGTGACCACCCCGACGGCGCGGCGCCGCGCCTGCAGGTCGAGGTCGAGCACGTCGCGACCGCCCAGCAGCACGCTGCCCGGCTCGGGGTCGACGGCGCGGGAGACCAGCGAGGCGAGCGTCGACTTGCCCGAGCCGGTGCG
>NZ_JAULSC010000383.1 GCF_030518195.1 Nocardioides cremeus | reverse complement strand
CGATCTCGCCGGCGTCGATCTGGGCGAAGAGCCCGTCCAGGGCACCGGACTCGGCCAGCTCAGCAGCAGCCTTGTAGCCCGGCATCTCAGCGCGCACGGCGCGGCGAGCAGCGGCACGGCTCGGCCGCTCGGAGCTGCTCGTCGTGGTCACGTTCGCCTCATCGTTCTCAGTGGTCACAGCGGTCATCTTGGTCCTCCTTCAGGACCGACCGCTTACACAGACCATCTGACACCCCC
>NZ_JAULSC010000382.1 GCF_030518195.1 Nocardioides cremeus | reverse complement strand
GTGGGTGGCGTGGCGTCGGGCACCGCGCCCAGCGCTGCCCGGTAGCTGAAGAACGCCCGGTCGGTGGGGTTGCTCGCGTCGCGCACCGACCACAGCACCTCGCCGTCGCGGCCGACCACGCTGGCCATGACCCGCCGCTCGGCGGCCCAGCCGACCAGGGTGTTGCCGTTGGCCAGGCGCTGCGAGGAGCCGGCGAAGATCGCGAGGTGGTCGGTCGGCTCGGTCACCCGGTGCTCGA
>NZ_JAULSC010000381.1 GCF_030518195.1 Nocardioides cremeus | reverse complement strand
CCCGCCGACGGCGACGACCTGGCGGCGGTCCTCGACGCCACCGGCGCCCCGCAGGTGCGCGACCCGCCCGACCTGTGGTGGCGCGGTGCCGGTGCGGTCCGCGAGTCGCTGCGCGACACGGTCGCACACCGACCCGCCCCCGAGCGGGTGCTGGTGCCGGCCCTGGTCGACGGCGACGACGTGGGCCTCGACCCAGCGGTGGCCGACGACTTCCGGGCCACCGGCCTGACCCACCTGC
>NZ_JAULSC010000380.1 GCF_030518195.1 Nocardioides cremeus | reverse complement strand
TCGAGCACGGCGCCGTTCATCGCCGACGCCGCGAGCATCCCGGGCGCGACGAACTCGGCGTACGGGATCTCGCGGCCGCCGACCTCGAAGCCGCTGATGAGGGCGCCCACCCCCACCCCCATGGAGAAGAGGTAGAAGACGGGCTCGAGGAAGCCGGTGGCGAAGATCCACCAGACCCGGCGGTAGGCCAGGAAGTTGCGCTGCAGGATCAGCCCGGTGCTCGCGGTCACCACCATCACG
>NZ_JAULSC010000379.1 GCF_030518195.1 Nocardioides cremeus | reverse complement strand
GCGGGTGGTGGTGGAGATCCTCGACGGCGTCGAGGACATCGGCTTCAACCGCCTGACCAGCAGCGACGTCGTGCGGCACCGGCTCGTGGGCCGCATCGTCGCGGCGTACGACGACTTCGACGCGCGCGCCGCGCGCGCCCGGCCCGTGCAGGGGAACCGACCATGAGCATCGAGGTCCTCGACGAGTCCGGCCAGCAGGTCGACGTACGTCGCCTCTCCACCCTGAGCCGGTTCGTGATGG
>NZ_JAULSC010000378.1 GCF_030518195.1 Nocardioides cremeus | reverse complement strand
CGCAGGCTCCATTCGACCCTGGGAAACATCCCGCCCGTCGAGTACGAGCAAGCCCACTACGCTGCTCTCAACCGAGAGCCGCACCCCGTATAGGAACGGCCGAGAACCTGGGGCGCTTCAAACCGCGGCATCCGCGACGTGCTCATCGTGTGCTGCGACGGCCTCACCGGGCTGCCGGAGGCGATCGAGGCGACCTGGCCCAATGCGACCGTTCAGACGTGCGTGGTGCACCTGATCCGCG
>NZ_JAULSC010000377.1 GCF_030518195.1 Nocardioides cremeus | reverse complement strand
TGGTCGGTGGTGGCCGCAGCCCCCTTGGGCAGATCCCATGGCCACCACCGGGCAGTTCTCGTGGCCGTCAGCGGGCAGGTTTCATGTCCGCCACTGGGCAGTTCTCACTGGCCCTTGACAGCTGACCCGCCGGTCTGATCCGGCTCTTCCACTTGAGTCCTCAGGTCGTGCCGTCGCCGGCTGGGTGGTCAGGTCGTGACCGGGTGTGGGGGGCCGGTTGCGGTCGACCACAGCGACTCCC
>NZ_JAULSC010000376.1 GCF_030518195.1 Nocardioides cremeus | reverse complement strand
AGAAAGGACCCCGCCACCACCTGACCCCCCCGGGAGCCAACCCCGGAACCGATGCATTGACCCGGAGGGTGGGGCCAAATCAAAGCAGCACAGTGGGGCCAAATGGGCTTGTCATTCTCAGACGTCAGCTTGCAGTGGAATGCGCTGATGAAGGCCACGGCCGTCACCGGGGTCGCACCACAGCGGCTCACCGATCACGACTTCGCCACCGCACGCGACGAGATCGTCACCGCCTATGCCC
>NZ_JAULSC010000375.1 GCF_030518195.1 Nocardioides cremeus | reverse complement strand
GCGGGCGTGGCCGTCGAGGAACGACTCCTGGGACTGGTTGGCGTAGGCGATGTGGACGGCCTTGCCCGAGTGGGACAGGCGTAGGCAGAACATGAACAGCTTCATCACGACCCCGGCGATCGAGCGTGTCAAGTTTTCTGTGTAAGGCGGCCGATCTCTTTACTTTGTGTTGGGCTTACAGGTGGGGGTTGATGCGGTCGGGGTAGGCGATCGCGAGTTGGGCGAGGGCCTGCTTCCAGTT
>NZ_JAULSC010000374.1 GCF_030518195.1 Nocardioides cremeus | reverse complement strand
TCTCTCGTGACTCGCCTTGGCAGACGGGCACGAAAGTACGGGGACAAGTAGGTCGAGGGTGGGGCCACTTCAAGCCAGCACTACGGCTCCAAGTGGGGCCACTTCAGACTGGCACACTCACTGACGTCCGCGTGCTGCAGTCGAAGTCGCTCAGCTGCCTCGAGGAACCAGGCATAGGTGTCGGGGCAGTGTCCGCGGGCGACCATGCCCAGGCGCAGGTCGATGTCGGTCATCAAGTCGG
>NZ_JAULSC010000373.1 GCF_030518195.1 Nocardioides cremeus | reverse complement strand
GGCGCTGATGAAGCGCTGCTTGAGCAGGGTGACCAGGGCGTGGCGCTGGCCGTGCTCGAGGCCGCCCTCGTCACCCTCGAACAGCGAGACCGACCCGTCGTCGACCCCCACCTCGAACCCCACGTCGAACCCGTTGTCGAGCTCGCCGGGCAGGTCCTCGACGTCGGTCGGGTCGTGCTCGACGTGGGTGCTCATGCGGGGGTCTCGCTCTCTGCGTCGGGGGTCGTGCCAGCGGGGGCGGG
>NZ_JAULSC010000372.1 GCF_030518195.1 Nocardioides cremeus | reverse complement strand
GCGACGCGTACGACGTGCCCGCGGGCCGGGTCGAGCGCCCGCGCTCGCAGGTCGACGCGGCGACCGTGGCCGCGGCGGGCGAGCGGCTCGTGCGGGCGCTGGCCACCACCACCCCCTGCGCCCCGGTGCGCGACCTGATCGGGGCCACCGACGTCGCGGCGGCCTACCTCGTGCAGGGGCACCTCAACGCCAGCCGGGTCGCGGCGGGCGCCCGCGTGGTGGGCCGCAAGATCGGCGCCACT
>NZ_JAULSC010000371.1 GCF_030518195.1 Nocardioides cremeus | reverse complement strand
CGACACCGTCGGGCCCGGCCGGCCAGACCCCGGCACCGCCGACCCGCGGGCGGGTGGACGGTTGCACTGGGTGCCGCGGCACCACCCCGGCCTGCTGGAGCGGCACGCCACCGTCGCGGCCGGGCTGGCGCGCGCCCGCCCCGCCGCGGTCGTCGTCGACGTGTCGGTCGAGGTGGCCCTGCTGGTGCGGGTGCACGGCGTGCCGGTGGTCTCGGTGGTGCTGCCCGGGGTCCGCGACGACG
>NZ_JAULSC010000370.1 GCF_030518195.1 Nocardioides cremeus | reverse complement strand
CCGCCCAGCCCGTCGCCCGCCCCGCGGACGGCCAGGCCGAGCTGCTGGCGCCGGCTGTCGAACACCAGGGCGGCGACCACCTCGAGCAACCGGCTCGCGCGGGATGTCGATGAGCGGTGCCCGTCCTGGAAGGACTGGCGAAGCCGCTGCCGCAGCACGGGAGGCGGCTCGACCAGTGGCAGGTCGCGACCCGCCGCGATGATCATGTGGACGAAGGCGACCTCGGCGCGGAAGTCGGGGTC
>NZ_JAULSC010000369.1 GCF_030518195.1 Nocardioides cremeus | reverse complement strand
AGGCCGAGCTCGGTGACCGCGCCCTCGACGGCCTCGCGCGAGCCCGCCGCGAAGAGCGCGATGTTCTCGGCGAGGGTGCCGGCAAGGATCTCGGTGCGCTGGGTGACCACCCCGACGGCGCGGCGCAGCGCCTGCAGGTCGAGGTCGAGCACGTCGCGACCGCCCAGCAGCACGCTGCCCGGCTCGGGGTCGACGGCGCGGGAGACCAGCGAGGCGAGCGTCGACTTGCCCGAGCCGGTGCG
>NZ_JAULSC010000368.1 GCF_030518195.1 Nocardioides cremeus | reverse complement strand
CCGACCTACCTGGTCGCTGTGCGCAGCGTGGGCGCACCCGCGAGCGCGGGCCGGGTCCCGCTGCTCCCCTGGTTCCTCGTCGGCTTCGTGCTGATGGTTGCCTTGCGCAGCAGCGGCCTGCGGCCCGGGCAGCTGGTGGACGCGGCCGACGACGTGACCACCGTCCTGCTGGCGGCCGGGATGTTCGGTCTCGGGCTGGGCCTGCGGCTGCGCGAGCTGTGGCCGGTCCCGGCCGGGGCGCT
>NZ_JAULSC010000367.1 GCF_030518195.1 Nocardioides cremeus | reverse complement strand
GTCCGCGAGCGCGGCGCGGACCGTGCGGCGGTGGACCTTGTGCCGCTCGGCGAGTGCCCTGATCGACATGCCTTCATCGCGCGCATCGCGTCGGATACGTTCGAACTGCTCCACTCTCGATGGGGGTGTCAGATGGTCTGTGTAAGCGGTCGGTCCTGAAGGAGGACCAAGATGACCGCTGTGACCACTGAGAACGATGAGGCGAACGTGACCACGACGAGCAGCTCCGAGCGGCCGAGCCG
>NZ_JAULSC010000366.1 GCF_030518195.1 Nocardioides cremeus | reverse complement strand
CGACCGCCGGCCTGGATCGACGAGCCGCCCCCCGACGACGACCCGGGCGAGCCCGGACCGCCCCCGACCGACGAGCAGCCGGCTGCCGCGTCCCAGCGGCCCCAGGCCGGGCCCGGGTCGAGCGCCGCGGCCCGCGGCGCGATCCAGCAGACCCCGGTGGGAGGCGTCGACGTCTCGCGCTCCGACGACCTGCGCGCCGCCGACGCCGACGCCCACCCCGACGACCTCGACGCCGACGACGAC
>NZ_JAULSC010000365.1 GCF_030518195.1 Nocardioides cremeus | reverse complement strand
CGCCGCTGCGCAGCGCCGCGGGAGGGTGGGTGCCCCAGTGGTCGAGCAGCAGCTCCACGCGGCGTCCGGCCTCGACGGCGGCGCCGGCGGCGACCTTGTCGACCATCGCCGCGGCGCGCTCGCCCGTGGGCTGGGTGGGCACGTCGTCGACGCGGTCGGTGGTGGTGCGGCCGCCGCGCAGCACCAGCCCGACCTCGCCGGGCAGCACCACCGACCCGCCGCCGCGGGGCACCAGCAGCCGCCG
>NZ_JAULSC010000364.1 GCF_030518195.1 Nocardioides cremeus | reverse complement strand
GAGCACGCCCCCTCCCTGTCGATGCTGCGGACCCAGCACCGACAGGACGTCGTCACCGGCGCCGCGGGGGTCCGGCGGTGGCGGGACGGGGCTGCTGGGGCCGTGGGCGACCGGGCGGCGGGCTAGCGGCGCCGCCGGCGGCGCGCCCCCCAGGGAGACCAGCCGCCGCGCAGCCCCTCGAGCTCGGGGCGGGGCCGCTCGACGTTGCCGGGGTGCGCCTCGACCCGCGGTCCGCGCAGCGCGACG
>NZ_JAULSC010000363.1 GCF_030518195.1 Nocardioides cremeus | reverse complement strand
CAGCCCGTCGCCCGCCCCGCGGACGGCCAGGCCGAGCTGCTGGCGCCGGCTGTCGAACACCAGGGCGGCGACCACCTCGAGCAACCGGCTCGCGCGGGATGTCGATGAGCGGTGCCCGTCCGGGAAGGACTGGCGAAGCCGCTGCCGCAGCACGGGAGGCGGCTCGACCAGTGGCAGGTCGCGACCCGCCGCGATGATCATGTGGACGGAGGCGCCCGCGGCGCGGAAGGCGGGGGCGCGCGCGGGC
>NZ_JAULSC010000362.1 GCF_030518195.1 Nocardioides cremeus | reverse complement strand
TGGGCGGTGACTCGACGCATGTGTGCTCCCGGGTGGATGGTGACGACCGGCACAACGAGCACACGGACCCGGGGTCACGCGACCCGGCGCCTGTTCACGGCGTATGCCGCTCCGTTGGTCGAGCTGGGAGGCGCGCCAGCGACGCGCGACGCCGAGACCCCGTGAGGTGCCCACTCGCCCTACGCCATGGGCTCACCGGGTCTCGAGACGGTTGCTGCGCAACCTCCTCGACCAACGGCGCCGTTGGTCGAGC
>NZ_JAULSC010000361.1 GCF_030518195.1 Nocardioides cremeus | reverse complement strand
AACCGCGGCATCCGCGACGTGCTCATCGTGTGCTGCGACGGCCTCACCGGGCTGCCGGAGGCGATCGAGGCGACCTGGCCCAATGCGACCGTTCAGACGTGCGTGGTGCACCTGATCCGCGCCGCGATGCGGTTCGTGGGCTACGGCGACCGCAAGGCCGTCGCGGCGGCGCTGAAGCCGGTCTACACCGCAGCGAACGCCGAGGCCGCGCGCCGCGAGCTGGACGCGTTCGCGGACTCGAACTGGGGCAAGAA
>NZ_JAULSC010000360.1 GCF_030518195.1 Nocardioides cremeus | reverse complement strand
CCGACCCCACGGTCGGCGGGCCTGACGTCCCTCTCCTCGGAAGGCTTCTCCATGCCCATCTCCACCCGGGCCAGCCGTCGGCTGGCCCCCCACCTCGCCGGATCGCTGGGCCTCGCGGCCCAGGCCACCGGCGTGACCCAGGCGCCGGCCCACGCCGCCAGCACCGGCCTCGTGATCAGCGAGGTCTACGGCGGCGGCGGCAACTCCGGCGCCACCTACACCCACGACTTCATCGAGCTGCACAACCCCACCGACGCCGC
>NZ_JAULSC010000359.1 GCF_030518195.1 Nocardioides cremeus | reverse complement strand
CATCGCGTGGTCGGGCGAAGCCGCCGCGGCGCGCAACGAAGCGTTCAACGTCACCAATGGCGATGTATTCACCTGGGAGAATGTCTGGCCGGCGATTGCGGATGCGCTTGAAATGAAGGCGGGCGTCGCGGCACCCCTTTCGATGGCCCAGGAGTATCCGAAATGGATCACGCCGTGGAACGAACTGCGCCGCAAGCGCGATCTCGTTTCACCCGGCCTGGAGGAGTTCGTCGGACTCTCGTTTCAATATGCCGATTACAGCATGCGCTACGG
>NZ_JAULSC010000358.1 GCF_030518195.1 Nocardioides cremeus | reverse complement strand
AGGAAGGTTCTGATGTGAGACTGCATAGGAAATATAAGAAACAAATACATTGTTGATGGCATTAATTAAGTCGCTTGCGCGGCAGGATCTGTGATGGCGAACGCGATGGGATAAACCAGGTCATGAGGACATTTAGGGTGGTGTAAGACGCGTTTACGACTTCAACATGCTGTAGGTCAAAAGGTTAGTATGGCGCATTCACTTTTTCAAGCAAGACAAGCAAAATACTTACGGAGCAATCAACTGTGCATACTGCTGTTGCGGGACGTGACT
>NZ_JAULSC010000357.1 GCF_030518195.1 Nocardioides cremeus | reverse complement strand
CTGCTTCGCCGGACTGAGTGTCCACCGGTAGGTGCGCAGGGCGCCGATCAGGATGGCTTGGGCGATATTGAGTCTCACTCGTTCCTCTTAAGTAGCTTACCTTGCCGCAAAACGGAAAGAAAATCGCGTTCCACTTGCTGAAACTCCTTCCCCACAATGGAGGCTCGGCCAATCAAAACCATGGCCACGGGTTCCTGAAAGTCGTGCTGGTGAAGCCGGAACGCTTCCCGAAGGAGGCGGCGGGCCCGGTTGCGAACGTTGGCTTTGCCCAGC
>NZ_JAULSC010000356.1 GCF_030518195.1 Nocardioides cremeus | reverse complement strand
GATGACTAACAGAAGCCTTTTTCATTCATCAGTTACGCTAACGAATTGTGTACTTGACGGAACTATTGTCTTCAACGGAACGGAGGGAAAAGATTCTGAAGTTGGAAGACATGAAAAGAATAATACGAGCTAGAAAAAAGAATGTTGAAATGCAATTCGTTGTACCCCGGATTTAACACACGCGTGGAGTTCGGAGTATCTACAGAGTCCTAGTGCTGATCATGTACCATGGTATTTCTAGAATGACTACTATATTGGTCCTTCAGTTCCTTA
>NZ_JAULSC010000355.1 GCF_030518195.1 Nocardioides cremeus | reverse complement strand
AAAGTTGATTGAATAGTGCAAATCTATACCGATGACGGCATCACTGACGGTGGCGTGAACATAAGGGTTGCGGCGGAGAGCATGCCGTCCCTGAATGCAGTTGTCAAGGAAACGTTTTGCCTTTTTTGCCCCACTGCCCTCATCCGAGCCAAGATTGAACAGAGCGGTCACGGTAGATGACGGTTACAAGATCCCGTAGGGTACAGTATGCAGTATGGCGCCTTATTCATGACATCGGAACGAGAATGTGATCCCTGACTCGTCCACTTGGAG
>NZ_JAULSC010000354.1 GCF_030518195.1 Nocardioides cremeus | reverse complement strand
AACGAGAGTGCCGGTGGCGTTCTGTTCAAGATGCGTGACGATCCGCGCGTGACACCCGTTGGCAAGTTTCTGCGGCGTTTCAGTCTCGACGAACTTCCGCAGTTCATCAACGTTCTCAAGCGTGAGATGAGTGTGGTGGGGCCGAGGCCGCCGCTGCGACGCGAGGTCGAGACCTACAACGGTGAGGTTCGTCGGCGACTATTGGTCAAGCCGGGAGTCACGGGCCTCTGGCAGGTCAGCGGACGATCCGACCTGTCGTGGGAAGAGACTGTC
>NZ_JAULSC010000353.1 GCF_030518195.1 Nocardioides cremeus | reverse complement strand
TAAAGAAGTGCTGTGTCTCTTTCCACGTTGCTTCCGTGGGTGGGTTGCATTCAAAGAGGCCAGACACACACGTCTTGAAAGGCCTGTTGGCAAAAAACATGCTCGTCTTTTCCTCTTTCGCTGCTATGTCTCTGCTGGCTCTGATAGGGTGAAACGTTTGAATGGTGTGATTCGGCATAATCTTCATCTTCAGGTTGACAGCATTGTTAAAGTGCTCTTCCAATAAGGCAGGCCTTATCCAATTGATATTCGTTGTTACCACTTGGCCGTAAA
>NZ_JAULSC010000352.1 GCF_030518195.1 Nocardioides cremeus | reverse complement strand
CCCCTATACCTAAAGCCAGGACAGCCCGGTGACACTTCCACTCCTTTCCCTTCTCCCAACCGCCGTGTCGGCCATTTCGGCGCAACCGACAGGACCGAGTTCCGATTGTCTCTCAGTCGCTCAAAACGGGCGCACAATCGTCGCTGGCCGGATGGTCCGAGTCGTGCCACCTGCAAATCCGGCCCTTCCGTTCGAGTGATTTGCTCCGTACCGTTGTCGCGCCGGCATATTCCACCACACCAACACACAACAACACGGACACAGACTCGGAAC
>NZ_JAULSC010000351.1 GCF_030518195.1 Nocardioides cremeus | reverse complement strand
CCGACCTCGACGCCGTGCCGATCGAAGCGATCACCGTGACCATTCCCGCCCTGCTGCGGGCGGGGCGGGTGCTGGCGGTAGTCCCTGAAGGGCGCAAGGCCCAGCCCGTGCACGATGCGCTGACCGGCCCAATCGCAACTTCCTGTCCCGCCTCCGCTCTACGGACAGCGTCCCATGCGGCGATCCACCTCGACCCGGAGTCGGCGAGGTTGCTCCCGGACTGACCTTCCTGCCGATCACGGCAACCACATCGAACCCCGGGGGCAACGGCAG
>NZ_JAULSC010000350.1 GCF_030518195.1 Nocardioides cremeus | reverse complement strand
CTATGGATATATTATAGGGCCCATCAGGTCGTGATTGTGGACGTGAATGTGTATTGTCTCATGAGTCGAATACAAATTGCCTATAATTGGCTCCAGTAACTCTTTGTAATCACATCCTGGCAGAGCTGTGTACTAGCCCGTCACATCCAAACCCTTCCAAAACCAACATGTTAATTCCATGATTCAGTGAACGACGCTTGATGCAGTCTGAAAGGTGCACGATTCAATCTTCTAGCAGCTGATTCAGATTCAATTGCTTCAAGTTCGTCGGCA
>NZ_JAULSC010000349.1 GCF_030518195.1 Nocardioides cremeus | reverse complement strand
CTTCCAGAAGCAGTCGTTGGCATTGTGTATCTTCCAAATTCAAATAGAGTTCGTTGTCGCTGTCGGGAATGACGACTTCCGTCGGCATTTGTCGTTTCTGTAAAAATTCCCTGAAGCGGACGGAAAGTTCCGAATCGGATAATTTATCCATCCCTTCGACCTCTTCTTGTTTGATTCTCCACAGTTCTCTCGAAAGAATAATGTCCTTGTATTGAATCCGAGGAAGATAATCATAAGCGGCTAAAAGTCCCGACCAACCGCAACTCAATCCGC
>NZ_JAULSC010000348.1 GCF_030518195.1 Nocardioides cremeus | reverse complement strand
ACAAGCCGCTGTTAGGCTACGTATCAATGTGTACCACCTTAGACTTCCTCAGGCCTTTTATAAGCCCCTTTGTATCTTTCTAAAAGCTTGCGAACTAGTAAAATCCGGTGTCAAGGTAGCATTCCGAGCAAGTTGTTAATCCCTCAACGAGCTGCTTTCGCTACAGGAATGACTTGTTACTTGATGAAATCATGCAGTTAAACAGCAACTGATTGTCCTGATTTGTAGAAGCCGCCCGGCTTTTCGTATTCTAACCGCCGTAGAGCACAGAAC
>NZ_JAULSC010000347.1 GCF_030518195.1 Nocardioides cremeus | reverse complement strand
CGAAGACAAAAGCTATGGTAGGTCTTGATATTGTATCAATCGTATTTTCGGTTGTATCTGTCGTAATGTTTGTTATGTCAGGCCCGCTTGCAAGCCAGGCAAGTGCATTTAATTTTGGTGATATGCCTGTTTTTGCCGGTTCTGCTTCAATTTCTTGGGGATACTTTGTTGCTCTTGTACTTTTATTAGTTGCAACCGGTATCAATATTGCGGTTGCAAAAGCTCCTGCTAAAAGTGATGAAACACTTGAAGAAGAAAGACTTTCCCGTAAAG
>NZ_JAULSC010000346.1 GCF_030518195.1 Nocardioides cremeus | reverse complement strand
CGTGTGAAACGGTAAGACACATTGGAGTGTGAAAGCTTCGCGGGTCGGAAGTATGAAGAACAGCAGCAAGACGATTAATTCCCCGTTCGCAGAGGGCAATGCCGTGAGCATCGCTTCTTTCGTACAATTTGTACTCCACTAAAACACGAACTCCCCCATATTCTGATATAACAAGAGGTACAGACAAGTCGCGTGTTGCCTGTGCTTGAGTGATTGGCGGTGTTTTCTCCAGAGTTGGGAAGTCTGAAGGAAAGTTCACTTCGCGTCGTGCGC
>NZ_JAULSC010000067.1 GCF_030518195.1 Nocardioides cremeus | reverse complement strand
GATCGCCGGGGTCGTGATGAAGCTGTTCATGTTCTGCCTACGCCTGTCCCACTCGGGCAAGGCCGTCCACATCGCCTACGCCAACCAGTCCCAGGAGTCGTTCCTCGACGGCCACGCCCGCGCCTTCGAAGCACTCGGCGGTGTCCCGACCGGGATGATCCGCTACGACAACCTCACCCCGGCGGTGATCCGGGTCGCGCTGGGCCGCGAGCGCCTGGAGAACCCCAGGTTCGTCGCGATGCGCTCGCACTACGGCTACGACTCGTTCTTCTGCATCCCCGGCATCGACGGGGCCCATGAGAAGGGCGGTGTCGAGGGAGAGATCGGCCGGTTCCGCCGACGACATCTCACCCCGGTCCCACACGTCGGATCGCTCGCGGCACTCAACGCGGCGCTGGCCGCCGCGGACGCCCGCGACGACGCCCGACGTATCGGTGCCCGCGCCGAGACCGTCGGCGTCGCCGCGGCCCGTGAGGTGCCGCTGCTGCGCCCGCTGCCGGAAACGATCTTCGACGTCGCCGCGCCGTTGTCGTGTCGCGTCGATGCCAAAGCCCGGGTCTGTGTGCGCCAGTCCTACTACTCGGTCCCGGCCCGCTACGCGGGCCGTCGACTCGAGGTCCGACTCGGCGCCGACACCATCCGCGTCCTTGATGCCGGCACGGTCATCGCCACCCACGTCCGGTCGCTGCACAAGGGCAGCGAGGACCTGGTGCTGGATCAC
>NZ_JAULSC010000345.1 GCF_030518195.1 Nocardioides cremeus | reverse complement strand
AAATCAAACCCGGTGTCGTACGTGCGGAAACAGGCATTCAGCCCGAAGACGGCAAGCGAGGTGCGGTCAATGCTGCGAGCTGTGGTGTGGAGCGACCACAAGGGTGTGCCTACGGCACCGCGGCTGCAAAACAACTTCGTGGAGATTGCCGGAAAAACCGGAACCGCACGCATCATGGAGCCGGGCGTGGGATACACAAACAAACTCCGGGTGACGTTTACCGGCTTCTTCCCTTACGACAAACCGATGTATTCATGCATCGTGGTGTTCAAC
>NZ_JAULSC010000344.1 GCF_030518195.1 Nocardioides cremeus | reverse complement strand
ACTATATATAATTACATCCAATTTAACTCAGTCTCTCAACGCCCATACACCCCAATAATCTGATTTTTCTCCCTTTCAATCACTCATAGGTATATAATCTACCGCACAACCTCATACCCCTCTTGGCATCGCTACTCATCCTCCTCCTCCTCATCACTATCCTCTTCCATCCCCTCCGCAGCCTCAACCTGAAACGTAGGCGCCTGATCAACACCAAGATAACTATCGCTTACCAGATAGAGCGTCAACTCATGGCTACCCGGCTTCTCGAGC
>NZ_JAULSC010000343.1 GCF_030518195.1 Nocardioides cremeus | reverse complement strand
AATTCGAGAGTCACCCCGGTCTTCGCTCCAGAGGCGCATACAGTAGTAGTAGAGAGAGAGAGAACAAATTCTGTGTGTCTACAGTCTTGAACTCACAAAAACGCCGAACCAGAAGAAAATAAAACGAAACGAAACGAAGGAAGAAAGGAACAACAATGGGGCGCACAAACCCCAACATTGTAATAACGGGTACACCAGGCGTAGGCAAGACGACGCACGCAGAGCAACTAGCGCAGGCAACGGGGTTGAAGCACCTGTCCGTGAATCAGATTG
>NZ_JAULSC010000342.1 GCF_030518195.1 Nocardioides cremeus | reverse complement strand
CCCAAGGGAGAGCGAGAGCATCGAGGATAAGGAGCAGGGTATCTCCCAGCAACCACATCACCCGGAATAATAGGTGTGTAGGTGACAGATTGTCGCCGAACAAAAAGTAACATTTTGAATTCGTCATCAAATCTTTTTTTTGGTCATCATGAGAGTGGTTTGGTGTTGGGTCGGAGTTTATTCTTTTTTCTAAAAATCTACTTTTTAAGCCTGGTATCTTTGTAAATGTCTTGAGGTGCTTCTCCCATGTTTTCGGGAAGCGGAAGGAGGGGG
>NZ_JAULSC010000341.1 GCF_030518195.1 Nocardioides cremeus | reverse complement strand
AAGAGACGTTGGAATACCCGTTGGATTAGAGCATATTTTCTAGTAAATAATCTAGTTAATTATTCTTTCTATACTAAAATCCTTTAACATAATAAAATCCTCTTAGGGAATTCTAAACCACTATAATAACACGATAAATAAAAGTAGTCTCTTTTAGGTAATAGAATAATTAAAAATAGTATTAGAATGTAAATAGATAGATAGAATTCTATAGAGACTTAGCTAGTTCTTAGCTATAAACTTAGTTACTTATATATATATAGAATAGTAGAG
>NZ_JAULSC010000008.1 GCF_030518195.1 Nocardioides cremeus | reverse complement strand
CCGCGCGAGCCGGTGACCAGCAGCGCGCCGCCGCCGACGTCGTACTCGATGTAGTAGCGGCTGCTGGCCTGCACGGGCAGGACCCCGGTGGTGTTGGGCAGGGGACGCCGGGTCACCCCGCCGGGCAGGTTGGCGCCGGTGTCGACGTCGGCCAGCAGGTCGATGACCCGCAGCGGCAGGTCGACGGGCGAGACGTAGGGCAGGCCGCTGACCGGGTCGTTCGGCGCGACCTCGCCCGCGGGCGCGGTGCGCTGGTCGGGATCCTGGCCGCCGAAGGTCGAGCTGCCGGGGTCGCGCCCGGCCAGCAGCCAGATGCCCACGACCACCGCCAGCACCAGCACCATGGCGAGCGCGCCCGAAGGACCCCCGCGCGGGGGCCGGACGTTCTCGGGAGAGATCCGGTAGACCACGGCGTCAGCTCCTGGTCGGTCCTGGGTTGGTCGAGGTGGGTCCGGCTAGAGCGCCATCGCCTGGGCGCGGCGCTTGACCTCGGAGCCGCGGTTCTCGCGCAGCGCGTCGATCGGCCGGCCGGGCAGCGCCTGGTCGAGGAACAGCCACGCGATGCACTCGCGGTCGTCGTAGCGGCCGTCGTGGAGCACGGTCAGCAGACCGGGCAGGCCCTTGACCGGCAGCCGCTCCTCCTCGTCGATGAACAGGGCGGGGATCTTCTGGCCCTCGCCCGGCACCGGCACCGCGGCAGCCAGCTCGTGGGTGCGGATCATCGTGCGGACCTTGCCGACGCTGACCTCGAGCCGGCGCGCGGCCTCAGCCCAGTCGATCCAGTCGTCGACCAGGGCGGCCAGGTCGTGCTCGGCCAGGGAAGTCTCGCTCATGGCTCCATGGTCCCACCCCGCACCAGGCCCGACCAACCGAGCGGCCCCAGGGCGGCCCCCGAGCGCCCCTCGGGGCGGCCCCGGCGACCCGCCTGGGGGTCGCCGGTGCCCGGTCAGAGCCCGCCTCACGCCTACGATGGAGCGGCCGGAACCTTCCCCGTCCGGCCCCGCAGGAGGTCGCTGTGCCGCCAGACCGGCAGCCGCACGAGGTCGTCCGGCCTGCCCGCCAGGGCACGTCCGGTGGCTCCGCCGACCCCATGACCGGCCGGCTGCTCGACGGCCGCTACCGCATCGGGTCGCGCATCGCGCGCGGCGGCATGGCCAGCGTCTACGAGGCCACCGACCTGCGCCTGGACCGCGTGGTGGCCGTCAAGGTGATGCACGTCGGCCTCGGCGACGACGAGGAGTTCGCCGCGCGCTTCGTGCGCGAGGCGCGGGCCGCGGCCCGGCTCTCGCACCCCAACGTGGTGGCCGTCTTCGACCAGGGCGACGACGACGGCACGGTCTTCCTGGCCATGGAGCTCATCGCCGGCCACACGCTGCGCGACGTCATCGTCAAGGAGGCGCCGATGTCGCCGGCCCGGGCGCTGGCGCTCGTCGAGCCGGTCGTCTCCGCGCTGGCCGCGGCGCACCGCTCGGGCATCGTGCACCGCGACGTGAAGCCCGAGAACGTGCTGATCGCCGACGACGGCCGGGTCAAGGTCGCCGACTTCGGCCTGGCCAAGGCCGTGGGCACCGACACCCAGCACACCGCGACCGGCGGCGTGCTGATCGGCACCGTCTCCTACCTGGCCCCCGAGCTGGTCTCGCAGGGCATCAGCGACGCCCGCGCCGACGTCTACGCCGTGGGCGTGCTGCTCTACGAGCTGCTCACCGGCGCCAAGCCGCACGAGGGCGAGAGCCCGATCCAGGTCGCCTACAAGCACGTGCACGAGGACGTCTCCCCGCCCTCGCTGCTGGAGCCCGGCCTCCCCGGGTACGTCGACGCGCTGGTCGCCCGGGCCACCGCGCGCGACCGCGGGCTGCGCCCCGCCGACGCCGGCGTGCTGCTGCACCACGTACACCGCGTGGCGCACGCGCTCGCGGAGGGCGTGCGCGAGGACCCCGAGCTCACCCAGGACCTGGCGCCGCTGCTGCTGCACCCCGACACCGGCGTGCCCGTCGTCGAGGAGCCCGTCCGCGAGGACACCGGCACGACGGGCCCGGTGCCCGCGGGTGCCGACCACGAGCCGACGTCGCTGCTGCGCGCCGGCGTGCCGGCGGCGGCGTCCGCGTCGGCCGGCCCGTCCGCGCCCCGGGCGAACGGCCAGGACCGGGCTGCCGCGGCGGCACCGGCCCCGCCGTCCCGACCCGGCCGGCGGGGCCGGCGCTGGCGCGGACCGCTGCTGGTGCTGCTCGCCGTGGTGATCGCCACGACCCTCGGCCTGGGCGCCTGGTGGTACGGCTGGGCCCGCTACTCGACCGTGCCCAGCGTCCTGGAGCAGGGCCGCGCCTCGGCGGTCGCCGAGCTCGAGGACGCCGGTTTCGACGTCGTCGTCGGCGAGGCCGTCTACAGCAACCGGGTGCCCGAGGGCCGGGTGGTCAGCGCCGACCCTGGCGCCGGCAGCCGGGCCCTGACGGGCGACGAGGTCACGATCGTGCTGAGCCTGGGGGTCGAGCTGTACCCCGTGCCCGAGATGGCCGGACGCACCCTCGAGGAGGCCGAGGCCGCCCTGGCCGAGGTGGACCTCGAGCTCGGACGGGTGCGCGAGAAGTTCTCCGAGTCGGTGCCCGACGACCAGGTGGTGCGCAGCACCCCGGTCGCCGGCAAGGAGCTGCGTCCCGGCGCGGCCGTCGACCTCGTGGTCAGCAAGGGCCGGCGCCCGATCAACGTCGGCGACTGGGTCGGGGAGCCGGCCGACGAGGCGCAGCGCACGCTCGAGCGCAAGGGCCTGGTCGTCCAGCGCAACGAGGACGTCTTCTCCGACAGCGTGCCCGCCGGTGACGTGGTCTCCCAGGAGCCGGGCAGCGGCACGTTGTTCAAGGGCGACACCGTCACCCTCACCGTCTCGAAGGGCCCCGAGCTGGTCGAGGTGCCCGGCGTGAAGGCCCAGGGCGTCGATGCCGCGCGGGCCGAGCTGGAGTCGCTCGGCTTCGTCGTGCGCGTGGAGAACATCTCCGACTACCTCGGCCTGGGTTTCGTCTTCCGCACCGACCCCGGGGCCGGCGAGATGGTCCCCAAGGGCTCGACGATCACGCTCTACCTCATCTAGTCACTTCTGACCATGCCCAGGTAGCCCCGGTGGGTCATTTTACTTTGACCGATCGGGTAGCACACTCGATGTCGCGGGCTCGGGGTCCGCAACCCCTGGGGAGGGGCAGCACGAGGGGGCGACGATGCGTCGACACGGGAGAGCGAGCACCGCAGCGGGCACCGGGGGGTGGCACGACACGCACACGGTGGTCGCGGTCGGTGGGGTGGCTGCGGCCGTGGCGGTGTCGGTGGGCCTCCTGCCCGAGGCACTGGGCCGTGACCCGCGCCTCGTCGACCCCCTCGTGCTGGGGAGCACCCTGCTGCTGGTGCTGGCCGTCGGTCTGCTCGTGCACGGCGCGGCCGCCCGGATGCTCCGTCTGGTCGACGAGCAGCGTGCCGAGCTCGAGGCGGCCCTCGTCGAGACGGCCAGCGCCGGGGCCCGGCGCGAGGCGCGGGCCGAGGAGGTCGAGCACGACACCCGCAGCGCGCTGGGGGCGCTGCGGTCGGCGCTGTCGACCCTCGACCGGTACGCCGACGAGCTCGACCGCGACCTGGCCCACCGGCTGCAGTCGGCGGCGCTGCGCGAGGTCGACCACCTCGAGCAGCTGCTGCGGCAGCGGGGCTCCGACCAGGGCTCCGACCGGTGCTCCGACTGGGTCGCCTTCGACGTGCGCGAGGTGGTGCGCGACGTCGCCCTGACCCGCCAGGTCGCCGGTCTGCGGGTGCGCACCGACGAGGTCGCCGGACGGGCGCTCGGCTCGCCGGGCGACCTGTCGACGGTGCTGGGCAACCTGCTGGTCAACGCCATGCGGCACGCGCCGGGCGCCGAGGTGCGGGTGTCCACCAGCGTGGTCGGCGACGTCCTCGAGCTGCGGGTCCACGACGACGGCCCCGGCATCAGCCCCGCGCTGGCTCCGACGGTCTTCGAGCGGGGCGTGCACGGCGGGCACGTGCTCAGCACCGGGCTCGGCCTGCACATCTCGCGCGAGCTGGCGCGCGACATGGGAGGCGAGCTGCACCTCGAGCCGACGCCCGTGGGGTGCTGCTTCGTGCTCACCCTGGTGCGGGCCGGAGACGAGTCCGCCCAGCCCACCACCCGGCCCGCCGCAGGGAAGGCCGTGGCCGGGCCCGTGGACCACGCTCCGCAGCGCACCGAGGACGGCCACCCCCTGCACACCGTGTGAGGCCCGGCACGTCGGCGCCGATTGGCAGCGCCCCCGCCGCGCTCCCTAGCGTGCTCGCGTGAGCACCCTCGACGCCGCTGCGCTCGCGCGGCGCAACCCCGTCGGCACCCACGTCCTGGTCGGCAAGGGCCTGGCGGCCGGGGCCCTGGCCGACGCCGAGCGGCTGGGCTGCGAGACCCTGCAGGTCTTCGTGGGCAACCCGCGCGGCTGGGCGCTGAGCCCGGGCCGCCCGGCCGACGACGAGGCCTTCCGCACCGCGACGGCCGAGCGCGGCATCCGCACGTTCATCCACTCCCCCTACCTGGTCAACCTCGGCTCGCCGACGCCGAGCACCTACGACAACAGCGTCGCCGTCGTGGCCCACAACCTGCGCCGCGCCGCCGAGATCGGCGCCGAGGGGGTCGTGGTGCACACCGGCTCGTACGTCGAGCCGCAGGGCGACCCGGCCGGTGCCGCCGAGCGCCACGCGGCAGCCCTGGGCCAGGTGCGCGAGGGGCTGCTGCCGCTGCTGGAGACCCTGGGCGACGACGCCCCCTGGCTGCTGCTCGAGCCGACCGCGGGCCAGGGCCGCTCGCTGTGCGCCGGCGTCGAGGACCTGGCGGCGTACCTCGACGCGCTCGACCACCACCCGCGCGCCGGGATCTGCCTCGACACCTGCCACGTCTTCGCGGCCGGTGCCCCGCTCGACGAGCCGGGCGGGGCCACGGCCACCCTCGACCGTCTCGTCGAGATCGGCGGGCCGGGCCGGCTGCGGCTGGTGCACGCCAACGACTCCAAGGACGTGCGCGGCGCCTTCAAGGACCGCCACGAGCGGATCGGCGAGGGCCACGTCGGCACCGCCGCGTTCAACGAGCTCTTCGCCCACCCGGCGACCGAGGGGGTGCCGTTCGTGCTCGAGACGCCCGGCTCGCGCGACGACGACAACGCCGACATCCCCCTGCTCAAGCGCCTGCGCGCCGAGGCCCACGGCGTGGCACGGTGACCACAGGCACCACGACGGGCACCGGCACGGGCAACGGGACGGCGACCGTCGGGCGTCGTACCTCGGTGCTGGCGACCCTCGCGCTGCTGGCGATGACCGCCAGCTGGGGCAGCACCTTCTTCCTGATCAAGGACCTGCTCGAGCGGGTGCCCACCCTCGACTTCCTGGCGGTGCGCTTCGCCGTGGCGACGGTGGCGATGGTGGTGGTGGCCCCGCGCGCCCTGTCGCGGCTCAGCGCCCGCTCGCGGCGCCACGCCGCGGTGCTCGGCCTCGTCTACGGCCTGGCCCAGATCCTGCAGACCGCCGGGCTGGCGCACACCCCGGCCAGCGTGTCGGGCTTCATCACCGGCATGTACGTCGTCGTCACCCCGCTGCTGGCCGCCGTGCTGCTGCGCACCCGCATCGGGCGCACCACGTGGGCGGCGGTGGCCCTGGCCACAGCGGGCCTGGCGGTGCTGAGCCTCGACGGGTTCTCGGTCGGCTACGGCGAGGCGATCACCTTCGTCTCCGCGCTCCTCTACGCGCTGCACATCGTGGGCCTGGGGGCCTGGTCGGACGCGCGCCAGGCGCTGGGGATGGCGATCCTGCAGATCGGGGTGATCGCGCTGGTCTGCACCCTGGCCACCGCCCCCGACGGCATCGTGCTGCCGAGCAGCCGTGCCGACTGGGCGTCGGTGGTCTACATGGCACTGGTCGCCGGCGCGCTGGCGATGCTGGCCCAGACCTGGGCACAGGCGCACCTGCCGCCCACCCGCACGGCGCTGATCATGAGCATGGAGCCCGTCTTCGCGGCCACGTTCGCGGTGTGGCTGGGCGGCGAGGCGACGACCGCCCGGATGCTGGGCGGTGGCCTGATGGTGCTCACCGCGATGCTGGTCGTCGAGCTGCGCCCACCGCGCAGCCAGCACCCGCCCGGCCCACGTCCCAGCCCCGACGACGGTCCGATCGAGGGCCAGGTCACCCACCTGGCGGTGTAGCCGGCACGTGACGCGGGTCTCGCGGACTGGAAGCCCGGCGCCGGGCCCCGCACCCGCGCCTACCCTCCTCCCATGGTCGTCGTCATGTCCCCCGACGCCACCGACGAGGACGTCGCCCGGGTCGTCGAGAGGGTCGAGGGCGTCGGCGGCGAGGCGTTCGTCAGCAAGGGCGTGCTGCGCACGATCATCGGGCTGGTCGGCGACATCGAGTCCTTCCACCACCTCAACCTGCGCACCCTGCGCGGCGTCGCCGACGTGCACCGCATCTCCGACCCCTACAAGCTGGTCAGCCGCCAGCACCACCCGCACCGCTCGACGGTCTGGGTCGGCCCGCCCGGACGCCAGGTCCCGATCGGCCCCGACACCTTCACGTTCCTGGCCGGGCCGTGCGCCGTCGAGACGCCGGCCCAGACCCTCGAGGCGGCGCAGATGGCCGCCTCCGCGGGCGCCACGATCCTGCGCGGCGGAGCCTTCAAGCCGCGCACGTCGCCGTACGCCTTCCAGGGCCTGGGGGTGCGCGGCCTCGAGATCCTCGCCGACGTCCGCGAGGCCACCGGGATGCCCGTGGTCACCGAGGTCGTCGACGCCCGCGACGTGGCCGTGGTCGCCGAGCACGCCGACATGCTGCAGGTCGGCACCCGCAACATGGCCAACTTCGGGCTGCTGCAGGCCGTCGGCGACGCCGGCAAGCCGGTGCTGCTCAAGCGCGGCATGACCGCGACGATCGAGGAGTGGCTGATGGCGGCCGAGTACGTCGCCCAGCGCGGCAACCTCGACATCGTGCTGTGCGAGCGGGGCATCCGCACCTTCGAGCCGGCCACCCGCAACACCCTGGACATCTCCGCGGTGCCGGTGGTGCAGGCCACCAGCCACCTGCCGGTGATCACCGACCCCTCGCACGCCGCCGGGCGCAAGGACCTGGTGGTGCCGCTGTCGCGGGCCTCCATCGCGGCCGGCGCCGACGGCGTCATCGTCGACGTGCACCCCGACCCCGAGACCGCGCTCTGCGACGGCCCGCAGGCGCTGCTGGGCACCGAGCTGCGCGAGCTCGCGTCGGCGGTGCGCCGCCTGCCGCCGGTGCTGGGCCGCATCGACGCGTCGGAGCGGATCCGCACCACCTGAGCGGCCTGGGGTCGCTGGCTAGGCTGGGTCGCGCCGCACGGGAGGGGCCCGCGGCACCCTGGGGAGGGACGTGACGGCGTACTGCACCGCCTGCGGAGCCGCCCTGCTCGACGTGGGGCGCTACTGCACGAGCTGCGGGCACCGCCGGGCCGACGCCCCCGAGGTGGAGGCGCCGCCGCCTGCCGGACAGCAGCCGGGCCCGGCGCGCTACCCGCTCTACGTCGACCCCGAGCCCACGCCCGAGCCCACGCACGAGCCCACGCACGAGCCCACGCACCGGTCCGCGCACCCGCCGCCCGGCTCGTGGCACCAGCCGACCGAGACGGCTCTGCCGCCCGTGCCCGCGGCTCCCCCGCCGCCACCCGCCCCCGCAGCCCGGCCCCGGCGCCGGGGTCCGCTCCTGGCGCTGGTCCTGCTGCTCGTGGCCCTGCTCGCCGTCGGCGGCGCCGCCTGGCTGGGCGGCCGCGACGGTGGCCCCACGGCGGCCGCGCCCGAGGCCGGCGGGGACGCCGAGCCCCGCTCGCTGCTCGACCTGGCCGAGGCCTTCGCACCCGCCCAGGACGACGACAGCGTCGACATCGCCACCGGCGAGACCACGACGTACGCCCCGGCGAACCTGCTCGACGACGACCCCGCCACCGCCTGGCGGGTGGCCGGCGCAGCGGTCGGCACCGAGCTGGTGCTCCGCTTCGACTCCCCGGTCACGCTGACCTCGGTCGGGCTGGTCAACGGCTACGCGAAGACGTCGGTCGCCGACGGCACCACCTACGACCTCTACACCGGCGGACGCCGGGTCACCGCCGTGACCTGGCTGCTCGGCGACGCTCCCCCGGTGCGCCAGGAGCTGTCGCAGACCCGTGAGCCGCAGGTCATCGACGTCGGCGCCGTCACCACCGACACGGTGCGCCTGCGCGTCGAGTCGGTCACCGAGCCCGGCTCGGGCCCGGCGGCGCGCGACACCACCGCGATCAGCGACGTGGTGCTCGAGGGGCTCCGCGAGTGACGCGTCCGCTCGATGGACAGATGCACCCATCGAGCGTCCGGCGGATGGGTGGTCCGACCGATGCAGGACGCCCGCGAGGACTCGTAGCGTCGGGACTCCTCACACATCGGGAGCAGCCATGACCAGCAACCAGATCGAGACGGTGATCATCGGCGCCGGCCAGTCCGGCCTCGCCACCGCCTACCACCTCCAGCAGCGAGGGCACCGCTGCGTCGTCCTCGATGCCGCCGAGCGCGTGGGCGACGGCTGGCGACACCAGTGGGACTCGCTGCGGCTCTACTCGGCCGCCCAGTACGACGGACTCCCCGGCCTGCCCTTCCCCGCACCGCGGTGGTCCTACCCCACCAAGGACCAGGTGGCCGACTACCTGGAGTCCTACGCGCGGATCTTCGACCTCCCCGTCCGGCTGCGCACCCGCGTGCTGGCGGTCGAGCCCGACGGCGAGGGCTACGCGGTGACCACCGACGCCGGCGAGCACCACTGCGACAACGTGGTCGTGGCCACCGGCACCTTCGGACGCACGCCGTTCCGTCCCGCGATCGCCGACCGGCTGGACCCCCGGATCCTCCAGCTGCACTCCAGCGAGTACCGGCGTCCCAGCCAGCTCCGGGCGGGGCCGGTGCTGGTGGTCGGCGCCAGCCACTCGGGCAGCGACATCGCGTACGAGGTCGCCGAGGACCATCCGACGATCCTGGCCGGACGTGACTGCGGGCAGATCCCGCCCCGTCTGGACTCTCGCGCCATGCACGTGCTCTTCCCGTTGCTGCTGCGGGTGTGGAACCACCTGCTGAACCGGCGTACGCCGATGGGCCGCAAGGCGATGGAGCACGTGCGTCACCACGGCGGGCCGATGCTGCGGGTCAAGCGAGCCGATCTCGCAGCGAGGGGCGTCGAACGGGTGACCTCGCGCGTCGAGGAGGTCCACGACGGCCTGCCCGTGGTCGACGCGACGCCTCGCGAGGTCAGCAACGTCGTCTGGGCGACCGGCTTCGAGCAAGCCTTCGGCTGGATACACCTGCCGGTGATCGGCGAGGACGGATGGCCGCGCGAGGTGCGCGGGGTCTGCCCGGACGCGCCGGGGCTCTTCTTCTGCGGCCTGTCCTTCCAGTTCTCCTTCACCTCGATGCTGCTGGCCGGTGTCGACCGCGACACCGCCTACGTCGCCTCGCGGGTCGCAGCCCGCGACGACGCACTGGCGCACAGCCGCGCAGGGGTCGCCGACGCCGCCTGACCGGTCGTACCCTCGAGAAGGAGGGGTGCCACCGATGGCAGTGACCGGTCTCGAGCAGGCTCGCGCCGCCTACGCGCGCGGCGACTGGGTCACGGCCTTCACGGGGTGGTCGACCGTCGAGCCCACGACCCTGTCGTCCCAGGAGCTCGACGACCTGGCGACCGCCGCCGGACTGCTCGGGCGCCACGTCGAGTGCGTCGCGGCCCTCCAGCACGCCTTCACGCGGGCGCAAGGAGCCGGGGACCTGCCGCACGCCGTGCGCCGGGCGTTCCGCCTGGCTATGACCACCGCGACCCACGGACAGCAGGCCCTCTCGGCCGGGTGGGCAGCGCGCGCCGAGGAGCTCGTCGCGGGCCTCGACGACGACGCGGTCGAGCGCGGCTGGGTGGCCCTGCTGAGGATGTTCGCAGCGCTGGGCGCCGGAGCCGTTCCCGAGGCGGCAGCCTGCGCCGACCGCGCCGCCGCTGCCGGACGCCTGCACCACGACCAGGACCTGCTCGCCATGGCGACCTGCGCCCGAGGCCGGATCGCCATGTACACCGGTCGTGTCCCGCTGGGCCTGGCACTACTCGACGAGGCGATGGTGCGTGTCGTGGCCGAGGAGACCTCACCCGTCTTCGCGGGGCACGTCTACTGCACCGCCATCGAGGGCTGCCAGGAGGTCGGCGACGTGGCTCGCATGGCGGAGTGGACCGCGGCCCTGGAGCAGTGGTGTGCGCGGCAGCCGGGCCTGTTGGCCTTCACCGGGCAGTGTGCGGTGCACCGGGGCCAGCTGATGCGCCTGCGTGGGGACTGGTCCGGGGCGCTCGAGGAGCTCGCGCTGGCGGCGCGCCGCTACGAGCAGGAGCACTCCCCCGACGCCATCGGGCTGGCGGCCTACGAGGCCGGCGAGGTGCGCCGGCTGCGGGGTGAGCACGCCGCCGCGGAGGCAGCCTACGAGCGCGCCGCCGACCACGGCCACGAGCCGCAGCCGGGACTGGCCCTGCTGTGGGTGTCGCTGGGCCGCACCGCTGCGGCCCGCTCGGCCGTGGAACGGCTGCTGGACGAGACGTCGGGCCCGGTGCAGCGCGCACGGCTGCTGCCGTCTGCCGTCGAGGTCCTGCTGGCCTGCGACGAGCAGCCGACGGCCGACGAGCTGGTCGACGAGCTCGACGCTCTCGCCGCCGACTTCGGCTGTGCGGGTCTGCTGGCCGCGGCGGCCGCCGCCCACGGCGCCACCGAGCTGGCCCGCGGCGACCCCGCTGGGGCGCTGCCCTACCTGCGCAAGGCACGCTCGGCCTGGGCCGGCCTGGGCTGCTCCTACGAGGTGGCGCGCGTGCGGGTCCGGCTGGCGCAGGCGCTGGACTCGATGGGCGACCAGGCAACGGCGCGCGCCGAGCTCGAGGCGGCGCGGCGCACCTTCGCCGAGCTCGGGGCGGCCCCGGCACTCCGGGAGGTCGACCGGTTGCTGGGCCCGGGCGTGCTCCCCGCCGGACTGACCGCCCGCGAGGTGGAGGTGCTGCGGCTGGTGGCGGCCGGCCAGAGCAACGCCCGGATCGCGAGCTCGCTCGTGCTCAGCGAGAAGACGGTGGCCCGGCACCTGAGCAACATCTTCGCCAAGCTCGACGTGTCCTCACGCACCGCCGCGGCCGCCTTCGCCTTCGAGCACGAGCTGGTGCAGGAGTCGCCTACGCGGACGTGAGCAGCTTGCCCAGCACCACGGCCGCGCGCTCGGCCGCGTCGCGGTCGACGCCGAGGTGGGTGACCAGGCGCACGGTGCGCGGCCCCACCGCAGAGACGCGTACGCCGGCCTCGGCGGCGCGTGCCACGAAGCCGGGGGCGTCGTCGTGCGGCACCACCACGATGTTGGTGTCGACCCCGGCCGGGTCGACGCCGCAAGCCTCGGCCAGCAGGGCGGCGTGCTCGTGGTCATCGGCCAGGCGGTCGAGGTGGTGGTCCAGCGCGTGCCGACCGGCCGCGGCCAGGATGCCCACCTGGCGCATCCCGCCGCCCATCCGCTTGCGACGCACCCGCGCCTCGGCGATCGCGTCGGCGGAGCCGACCATCAACGAGCCGACCGGTGCGCCGAGGCCCTTCGAGAGGCAGACCGCCATCGTGTCCGCGACCGCGCCGTACTCGGCCAGCGGCGTGCCGGTGGCCACGTGCGTGTTCCACAGCCGGGCGCCGTCGACGTGCACTGCGATCCCGGCGCCGTCGGCGAGCTCGCGCAGGTCGCGCAGGTCGCCGATCGGCAGCACGGTGCCGCCGGCGAAGTTGTGGGTGTTCTCGACCGAGACCGCCGCGGTGCGCACGAAGAAGGGCCCCATGTCGGGGGCCAGCATGTGCTCGACCACGTCGAGGTCGAGCTGGCCGCGCGGGTGCAGCCAGGTGCGCATGGTGACCCCGCTGATCGCGCCGTGGGCGCCGAGCTCGGCGCGCGCGATGTGGGCGGAGGCCTCGCAGAGCACCTCCTGGCCCGGCTCGACCAGGGCCCGCACCGCCAGCACGTTGGCCATCGACCCGGTGGGGGTGAACAGCGCCGCCTCGTGGCCCAGCAGGCCCGCGACGTGCTCCTCGAGGTCGAGCACGGTCGGGTCCTCGCCGTACACGTCGTCGCCGACCTCGGCGCGCGCCATCGCGGCGCGCATCGACTCGGTGGGCTTGGTCAGGGTGTCGGAGCGCAGGTCGATCATGGGTGGAACCTAACGCGCACCGACTGGTGTCTCGACACGCCCGTCGTCCGCGCTCGCAGGCTCGCGCGGACGGGGCTCGCTCGACCCCTTCGGCCCACGCAGCCCGCTCGCGAGCTCGCGGGCTGCTGCCTCAGGCCTTTCTGAGCATCTCCGCGACGAGGAACGCGGTCTCGAGCGACTGCACCCGGTTCAGGCGCGGGTCGCAGACCGACTCGTAGCGGTTGCCGAGGTCGATCTCGGCGAGCTCCTCGCCGCCGCCGACGCACTCGGTGACGTCGTCGCCGGTCAGCTCGATGTGGATGCCGCCGGGCCAGGTGCCCAGCGCGCGGTGCACGTCGAAGAAGCCCTGCAGCTCGTCGATGACGTCCTCGAACTTGCGGGTCTTGTAGCCCGAGGAGGCCTCGAAGGTGTTGCCGTGCATCGGGTCGCAGACCCAGGCGACCTGCAGCCCCGCGGCGGTGACCTTCTCGACCAGGTCGGGCAGGCCCTCGCGGATCTTGCCCGCGCCGAAGCGGGTGATGAAGGTCAGCCGGCCCGGGATGTTGTCGGGGTTGAGCTTGGCGGCCAGCGCGATCGCGTCGTCGGCCGAGGTGGTCGGGCCGAGCTTGACGCCGATCGGGTTGCGGATCTTGCTCAGCAGCTCGACGTGGGCGCCGTCGAGCTGGCGGGTGCGCTCGCCGATCCACACGAAGTGCCCGGAGACGTCGTACGGCGCGTCGGTGCGCGAGTCGATGCGGGTCATCGCGTGCTCGTACTCCAGCACCAGCGCCTCGTGGCTGGAGTGGAAGTCGACGCGGTGGAACTCGTCGGGGTCGGCGCCGATGGCCTTCATGAAGGTCAGCGCGCGCTCGATGTCGGCGGCCATCGACTCGTAGCGCTGCCCGATCGGGCTGGAACGCACGAAGTCGGTGTTCCAGGTGTGCACCTGGCGCAGGTCGGCGTAGCCGCCGGTGACGAAGGCGCGCACCAGGTTGAGCGTGGCCGCGGAGGCGTTGTAGACGTCGACGAGGCGCTGCGGGTCGGGCACCCGCGACTCGGGGGTGAACTCGAAGCCGTTGACCGCGTCGCCGCGGTAGGCCGGCAACGTGACGCTCTGGCCGTCGACGGTGCGGGTCTCGTTGTCGGAGGAGCGCGGCTTGGCGTACTGGCCGGCCAGGCGTCCGACCTTGACCACCGGCACGGAGCCGGCGTAGGTCAGCACGACCGCCATCTGCAGCAGCACGCGCAGCTTGTTGCGCACGTTGTCGGCGGTGACGCCGGCGAAGGTCTCGGCGCAGTCGCCGCCCTGCAGCAGGAACGCCTCGCCGCGGGTGACGGCGGCGATCTTGTCGGTCAGGTCGTCGCACTCACCGGCGAAGACCAGCGGCGGCATGGTGCGCAGCTTGGTCACGGCGGCGTCGACGGCCGCGCGGTCGGGGTAGGACGGCTGCTGGGCCGCTCCGCGGGCGTGCAGGCTCTCGAGGTCGGGGATGGCGCTCACCCGACCAGAGTACGTCCGGCGCGGGTGGGCCTCCGATTCGTCGTCCGCGGGTGGGACGGGGTGTGCCCCAGCCCACGCCGCCGGCCCACGCAGCGGGCGCTGGGGCCCTACTGCTCCTCGAGGCTGTCGATGTCGCGGAACCCGGTGCGCTGGGCGCGGATGCCGCGGTTGGTGGCCCAGGTCAGCACCCACAGGGCCACGCCGATCAGCAGCAGCACACCGGCGATGGAGTACTGGATGTGGTCGTCCTCGTTGCGCGCCCAGGGGCCCACGAGGAACGCCGCGGTGGCGGCACCGACGTACGGCACCCAGGTCGGGGCGCGGAAGACCGGCTCGGTGCGGGTGTCGCGGCGCAGCACCAGGCAGGCGATGTTGACGACCGTGAAGACGGCCAGCAGCAGCAGGCCGGTGGTGCCGGCGAGCGCGACCACCACGTCGCTGTCGGAGCGCAGCCGCACGTAGGTGATCAGGCCCAGCGCGAGGGCGGTGGTGAAGAGGATCGCGGCCCACGGCGAGCGGCGGCCCGGCAGCACCGCCGACAGCGAGCGCGGCAAGACGTCCTGCTTGCCCATGCCGTAGATCAGCCGGCTGGCCATCAGCATGTTGATCAGCGCGGTGTTGGCAACTGCGAAGACGGTGAGGAACGGGAAGATGTCGTCGATCGGCAGGCCCGGGGCGCCGACCCGCACGACGTCGAGCAGGATGCCGGCCTCGGGGTTGACCGGGTCGGTGATGTCGCCCGGTGGGATCACCACCACCACGGTGATGGCCACCAGCACGTAGATGACCGCGCAGATGCCCAGCCCGGTCAGCATCACGCGGGGGAAGGTGCGCCCGGGGTCCTCGACCTCCTCGACCATGTTGACCGAGTCCTCGAAGCCGACCATGGCGAAGAACGCCACGGTGGTGGCGATGGTGATGGCGGCGAAGACGTTCTTCTCCCCCGGCGACTCGAAGACCACGACCCGGCCGACGTCGCCGTCGGTGGCCATCGCCCAGAAGCCGATCGCGATGATGACGCCGAGCGCGAGCACCACGACCGAGGTGAGCACCACGTTGAAGCGCACGCTCTCGCCGACGCCGCGCAGGTTGACCAGCGCGAGCAGCACCATGAAGCCCAGGGCCACCAGCAGCGTCGCGGTGTCGCCGGTGGGCACCCCGCCGACGAGGCCGTCGAGGCCGAGCAGCAGGTTGGAGGCGACCAGGCCCGAGGACGTCGAGGCGCTGGTGATGCCGGAGCAGACCACGGCGAAGGCCACGATGAAGGTCAGGAAGTGCACGTTGAAGGCCTTGTGCACGAAGAGCGCGGCGCCCGCGGCCCGCGGGTGCTTGGTGACCAGCTCGAGGTAGGACAGCGCGGTCAGCGCGGCCACCGCGAAGGCGACCAGGAACGGCACCCAGGCCACACCCCCGACCTCGCCCGCCACGTCGCCGGTGATGGCGAAGACGCCGGCGCCGATGATGTCGCCGACGATGAAGAAGAGCAGCAGCCGGGGGCCGATGGCCCGCTTGAGCTCTCCCTGGTCGCTGTCGTGCACCTGCTCGGTGGTGCTCTGCGTCGCCATGGGTCCTCCGGTCCTCGCTCCTCAGGACCGGTGCGCGACCCCACGGTCGCCGCCCTGGGGGACGCTGCCCTGATGGGGGGAATGTGCCTCCCGCCGGGCCTGCTCAAACCGCGGTGCAGCACCGGGATGTGCCCGCCGATTCGCCGCGTGAGACAGTTGTGTCTCATCTGCGACACGACTGTCTTCTGGAGTGCTCATGACCCCCCGTGACGAGGCCCGCGACGCGGCCCGCCGCCACCTCAACGAGGACCCGACGCTCAGCCTCGGCGACCTCGCCGCCCGGATGGGCATCGCCCGCGCGACGCTGCACCGGCACTTCTCCACCCGCGAGGCGCTCCTGACCGAGATCGGCCGCGCCTCGCTGGACAGCTGGGAGGCCTCCCAGCGTCGTTGTGAGCAGCAGGCGGCCATCGACTCGGGCGACCCGGGCCGCCTGCGGGCCTGCGTCGAGGCCCACCTGCGTGACTGCGTGGTCGACGCCGAGGAGTTCGGCTTCGCCCTCACCGACCACTTCCTGTCCCACTCGGCCGAGCTGGTCGAGCGGGCCGCCGCCCTCGAGCGTCTCGACGTCGCGCTCTACGCGGCCGCGCAGCAGGCCGGCGTGCTGCGCCCCGACCTCCCCGCCGCCTGGCTCAGCCACGCGGTGTGGGGCCTGATGCTCGGCTCGCGCAACGCCCTGCGCGGCGGCGACGTCGCCCGGCGTCAGCTCGAGGACATCGTGGTGTCCACCTTCCTGGACGGGGCGGCCGCGCGATGAGCCACACCCGCACCCCGGCGTCCCCGACGACCGGTCCTCCGCTCTCCCGACGCCGCCGCTGGGCCGGGCTCGCGGTGCTCAGCGCCAGCCTGCTGGTGGTCGTGATGGACATGACCATCCTCAACCTGGCGCTGCCCTCCATCACCCGCGACCTCGAGCCCGGCTCGGTCGAGCTGCTCTGGATGGTCGACGCCTACCCGCTGGCGCTCGCCGGGCTGCTGGTCACCGCCAGCGTGCTCGCCGACCGCTGGGGGCGGCGCCGGATGCTGATGGCCGGCTTCGCCGTCTTCGCCCTGGCCTCGCTGGGCGCTCTCGTGGTGACCGGCCCGCTGGGCCTGATCGCGGTCCGTGCCCTGCTCGGCGTCGGCGGGGCGATGATCATGCCGACGACGCTGTCGCTGGTGCGCACCCTCTTCACCGACCCCCGCGAGCGGGCCACCGCCCTCGGCGTGTGGGGCTCGACCGCGGCCGTGGGCGCCGCCCTGGGCCCGATCGCCGGCGGCGTGCTCCTCGAGCACTGGAGCTGGCCGGCCGCCTTCCTGGTCAACGTCCCCGTCATGGCGCTGGCCCTGGTGGCCGCGGCGCTCCTCCTGCCCGAGAGCCGCTCGGCCGACCCCGGGGTGCTCGACCCGGCTTCGGTCGCCCTCTCGGTGCTGGGCATGGTCGGGTTCGTGTACGCCGTCAAGCAGCTCGCCGAGGACGGGCTCGAGGCGTTGCCGCTCGCGGCGCTCCTGATCGCGCTCGCCCTGCTCGTCCTCTTCGCCCGCCGCAACCTGGTCCTGGCCCACCCGATGCTGGAGGTGCGGCTGCTGGGCCAGCGCAGCTTCAGCGCCGGGGTGCTCACGGCGCTGGTCACCAGCATCGCGATGGCCGCGCTCTTCCTGCTGGTCAGCCAGTGGCTGCAGCTGGTGCAGGGCTGGTCGCCGCTGCGCTCGGGCCTCGCGCTGCTCCCGGCCGCGGTCACCGGGGTGCTGGCCGGCCCCTTCGCACCCGCCGTGGCCGCACGCACCGGCGCCCGCGCGGTGCTCGTGGGCGGGCTGGTCTCGGGCGGCCTCGGCTTCACGCTCATCGGGCTCCTCCCCCAGCCCCTGCCGTACGCCGGCGTCGCCGCCGGACTGGGCCTCGTGGGACTGGGCACCGCCTCGCTCGCGGTCGCCTCGGCGGTGATCATGTCGGCGGCGCCCACCGACCACGTCGGCAGCGCGGCCGCGATCGAGGAGTCCAGCTACGAGCTCGGCGCTGTGCTCGGCGTGGCCGTGCTGGGCAGCCTCGCCGCGGCGGTCTACCGGGCCGGGCTGCCGGCCGGCGGTCTCGACACCCTGTCGCCCGCCGACGCGGCGGCCGCGCGCGAGTCGGTCGGCGGGGCCGCCGAGGTCGCGGCCCGGTCGGGGCCCGACGGCGCCGGGCTGCTCGCCACGGCACAGGAGGCCTTCACCGAGGCGCTGGCCGCCACCGGCCTGGCCGGTGGCGTGCTGATGCTGGTGGCGGCACTCGTCGTGGCGCGGCTCGCGCCCCGCGACCTCGACGTCTCCGCCGGGCACTGACGAGCGGCCCCCATCCGGCGCCCCCGGTCCCGGCACCCGGCCTCAGCCGAAGAAGACCTCGGCCTCGGCGTACTCGGCGGGGCTGACGGTCTTGAGCTCGCCGGTGCCCTCGTGCAGCGGCACCCGGTCGATGCGGGTGCCGCGCAGCGCCATCATGGTGCCGAAGTCGCCGTCGGCGACGGCGTCGGCGGCCTGCAGGCCGAAGCGGGTGGCCAGCCAGCGGTCGAAGGCGGTGGGGGTGCCGCCGCGCTGGATGTGGCCCAGCACGACCGCGCGGGCCTCCTTGCCGGTGCGCTGCTCGATCTCGTGGGCCAGCCGGTCGCCGATGCCCCCGAGGCGCACGTGGCCGAACGAGTCCTTCTCGCCCGACGAGAGCGTCATGTCGCCGCCGTCCTTGGGCACCGCGCCCTCGGAGACCACGATGATCGGGGCGTACTCGCTGCCGAAGCGGGTCTGCACGTGGTCGCAGACCGCGTCGATGTCGAAGGGCTGCTCGGGGATCAGGATGGCGCTGGCGCCGCCGGCCATGCCGGAGTGCAGGGCGATCCAGCCGGCGTGGCGGCCCATCACCTCGACGACCAGCACCCGGTGGTGCGACTCCGCGGTGGTGTGCAGCCGGTCGATGGCCTCGGTGGCGATGTTGACGGCCGTGTCGAAGCCGAACGTGAAGTCGGTGCCCGACAGGTCGTTGTCGATGGTCTTGGGCACGCCCACCACCGAGACGCCCGCGTCGGCGAGCTTGGTGGCGACCCCCAGGGTGTCCTCGCCGCCGATCGCGACGAGCGCGTCGACGCCGTCGGCGGCCAGGTTGGCCCGGATCCGCTCCACCCCGTCGTCGATCGCGAACGGGTTGGTGCGCGAGGAGCCCAGGATCGTGCCGCCCCGGGGCAGGATGCCGCGGCACTCCTCGATGCCCAGCGGCATGGTCAGGCCCTCGAGCGGCCCCTTCCACCCGTCGCGGTAGCCGATCAGCTCGAACCCGTGGTCACGCACCCCACGGCGCACGACGGCGCGGATCACGGCGTTGAGGCCGGGGCAGTCCCCGCCTCCGGTCAGGACTCCGACTCGCATGCCTCGACCCTAGTCGCGCCGGGCTCAGGCGGCCATCACCTCGCTGCGGTTGGTCACCCGGGCCGCCGCCAGCGGCAGCACCCGGCCCAGCCGCAGCGCCACCAGGGCACCCACCAGGGCGACCCCCGCGAGGACGGTCCAGATCGGCCAGGCGCCCCGGTCGAGCAGCCAGGCGAAGCCGACCGGCGCGACGGTGCCGGCCACGTTCCAGGTCAGCTGCACCAACGAGAGGTAGCGACCGCGCAGGTGCTCCGGGGCGGCCTCCGCCGACAGGGCGGCGTGCACCGGGCCGCCGAGCAGCTCGCCGCCGGTGAAGACCACCGAGCCCAGCAGCAGCGCGACCACCGCCAGACCCACCGGCAGCGCGCCGGCCAGCAGCATCGCGGCGTACGACGCGGCGAAGGTGCAGTGCGCCAGCAGCAGCACCCGCCACCGTCGGGCGCCGGTCATCGACCGCACCACCAGGCCCTGCCCCAGGCCGACCAGCACGGTGTTGAGGGTGAAGACGGTGCCGGTGACCCAGCCCGGCAGCCCCAGCACCGTCGTCGCGTAGACGGGCAGCGCGACGTTGAGCACCATCATCGACAGGGCGTAGGCCAGCTGGCCGACCAGCAGCAGCCGGTAGGGCCGGTCGCGCAGCACGGTGCCCCACGAGCCGGGCTCGGGGCGGTGCCCGCTCGAGGCCGTCGCCGGCACCGAGAGCAGCAGCGCGAAGGCCACGGCGTACGACGCGGCGTTGACCACGACGATCGCGGCGTACGCCCTCGGGGTGCCGACGGTGATGGCGAGCCCCGCCGCCAGGCCTCCGAGGGCGAAGCCCACGTTGCGCAGCGCCCCCAGGAAGCCGAACCACCGCTCCCGCTCCCCCGGCCGCGAGATCGCCGCCACGATGGTGCCGTAGGAGCCCCAGAAGGCGGTGCGGCCCAGCGTCACCACGACCGTCCAGACGACGACCGCGGCGAAGGACTCGGTGAGCAGGTAGGCCAGGAAGCCCAGGCCCTGCAGGGCGTTGCCGGCCAGCAGCACGCTCTTGGCACCGAACCGGTCGACCACCCCGCCCAGCAGCGGCCCGACGGGCAGCGCGACGAGGGCCGCCAGCGACAGGGCGGCCCCGACCTCGACGAGGTCGAGCGGCGTGGTGGCCAGGAAGTAGAGGAGCGAGACCGGCATGAAGACCCCGCTGCCGACCGCGTCGATCCCGATGGCTGTCACGAAGCGGCGGTGGTCCCCGAGAGAGGGCCAGCCCAGGCGCTCGGCCCAGGTGGTCATGTGTGGCACGCGAGGCATCCTCACAGCCCGGTCCGGCCACCGTCGACCTGTCCCCGGATCGCTAGAGTCCCGGCATGACCTTCTCGATCGTGGCCCGCTCCGCCGACGGTGAGTCCTGGGGGGTGGCGGTGGCCTCGAAGTTCCTGGCCGTCGGCAGCGCCGTCCCGGCCGCCGTGGCGCAGGTGGGCGCCATCGCCACCCAGGCCGACGCCAACGTGGCGTTCAAGGGACTGGCCCTCGCGCACCTCGACGAGGGCGCCACCGCCCCCGTCGCCCTCGACCGGCTGCTCGAGGAGGACGAGGGTCGCGACCACCGCCAGGTCGGCATCGTCGACGTCGACGGCGGCGCAGCCACCTTCACCGGCCCGGCCTGCCTCGACTGGGCGGGCGGGCGCAGCGGCGAGGGCTACGCGCTGCAGGGCAACGTGCTGGCCGGCGAGCAGGTGCTCGAGGCGATGGAGCAGGCCTTCCTCGGCAGCGACCCCGACGCCCCGCTCGGCACCCGGCTGCTCGCGGCCCTGCACGCCGGCGACCGCGCCGGGGGCGACCGCCGCGGACGCCAGTCGGCGGCCCTGCTGGTGGTGCGCGACGAGGCCGGCTACGGCGGGCTCGACGACATCGAGGTCGACCTGCGCGTCGACGACCACACCGACCCCGTGGTCGAGCTCGCCCGGCTGCTCGAGCTCAACGAGCTCTACCTGACCGCCTCCACCGACGAGGAGAAGGTGCCGGTCACCCCCGACCTCGAGGCCGAGCTCGAGCGGTTCGCCGCCGACGCCGGCCACCGCGACTTCCACGCCTGGGTCGGCACCGAGAACTACGAGATGCGGGTCGCCCCCGACCTGTCCTGGATCGACCGGCGCATCCTGGCGGTGGTGCGCGGCGGCGCCGCGTGACGACCTGCGTGCTGGCGGTCCACGCCGCCACCACCGGCGTCACGGCGGCCGCCGTCGACGCCACCGGCGCCGTCCGGGCGCGGGGCCACCGCGAGCTGGCGCAGCACCGACCCGCCCCGGGGCAGGTCGAGCACGCCCCCGAGGAGATCTGGCAGGCCGTGCTGGGCGCGGTCCGCGAGGTGCTCGACCGGGTCCAGGCCGGCGAGCTGGCCTCGGTCGCGATCACCAACCAGCGCGACACGGTGCTGCTGTGGGACCGCGAGACGCTGGGCTCGCCGCGGCGGGCGGTCGCCGGGCAGGACCGGCGTACGGGTGAGGTGTGCGAGCGGCTGCGTGCCGCAGGTCACGAGGCCCGCGTCGCCGAGCTGACCAGCCGGGGCCTCTCCCCCGGCGCCCCCGGCCCCACCCTGGCCTGGCTGGCCGAGCACGAGCCACGCACCTGGGCGCTGGTCGAGGAGGGCCGGTACGCCGTCGGCACGCTCGACTCCTACCTGGTGGCGCGGATGACCCGCGGGCTCGAGCACGTCACCGACGTCTCCAACGCCTCGCGCACGCTGCTGCACGACCTGGGCTCCGGCGACTGGTCCGCCGAGCTGTGCGGCGTCTTCGGCGTGCCGCTCGACGCGCTGCCGGAGGTCGTCCCGAGCGGGGGCGAGGTCGCCCGCACCGACCCGCGCGTGTTCCTCGGCCTGGCGCTGCCGGTCGCCGGCCTCGTCGCCGACCGGTCCGCGACGCACCTCGGCCTGGCCGGCCTCGGCGCCGGTGACGCCTCGTGGGACGACACCGCCTCGAGCCTCCTGGTCACCACCGGCCGCCGGCTGGTGCGCTCCGCGGGAGCGCTCACCACCGCGGTGTGGCGCTCCCCCGACGGCACCGACACCTTCGCCCTGGAGGTCACGACCGGCGCCGACCGCTCGTCGGAGTCATGGTCCGGCCTGCGCGACGCGGCCCCCGACCTCGTCTCGCTGCGCGTCGAGCACGACGCCGACGAACGGCTCTGCCAGGACCTGGGCCACCGGCTGGGTCTCGACGTGCACCGCGCCGGTTCGCCCGACGCCGCCGCCCTGCGCGGCGCCGCCCTCCTCGCCCGCACCCCCTGACCCGGCCTGAACTTCGCGCTGACCCGTCCCGAATCCCCCGCTGACCCGGCCCGAACTTCGCGCTGAGCCGGCCCGGATCTCACCTTTAGCCGCACCCAACACCGGGTGGGTCCATGCGATGCGTACCGATGCGGGTTCGGGCCGGGTGGGCGGGAAGTTCAGGCCGGGTCGGCGGGAAGTTCAGGCCGGGTGGGCGGGAAGTTCGGGCCGGGTGGGCGGGAAGTTCGGGCCGGGTCAGCGGGGGTCGAGGGCGGTGAGGGCGGCCGCGGCGCGGTCGCGCTCGGCCTGGGCGTCCTCGAGGGCGGCCTGGGCCTCGTCCCGCTCCTCCTCCGCCCCGCCGAGCTCGTCGTCGACCTCGTCGCTGGCCTCCTCGAGCTCCGCGAGGCGCCGGCGCAGCTCGTCGATCTCCGACTGCACCTGCAGGCTGCGCGCCTCCAGCTCCTCCACCCGCTGCCCGGCCTCCTCGCGAGCCTCCCGCGCCGCGGCCAGCTCCTCGTCGGCGGCGTCGAGCTCGTCCTGGGCGGCGGCGCGGGCCTTCGCCTCCGCCTCCGGGTCCGGTACGACGCGCAGCTCGGGTCGCGGGGGCGCCTCGGGCGGGGCGGCGGCCGGGGCCTCGAAGCCGAGCGCCTGCGGCAGCGCGAGCGCCCCGGCGACGTCGACGTCGTCCATGCCCGTGGTCTCCAGCGGGGCCACCAGCAGGCCGCTGCGCACGGCCCGGGCGCACTCGGCGTCGACCATCGCGGCGGTGAGGGTGGCCTGCACCTGCTCGGCCACGGCCTCGGTGACCCGCAGCCCGTGCTCGCGCGCCAGGCCCCGCGCGGTGGTGGTGACCGCCGCGGTCAGCTGGCGGCGCTGCCGGGTCAGGCTGCGCAGCTCGTCGGCCGACATCGACTCCTGGGCCTCGCGCAGCGCGGCGCCCACCGAGAGCACCTGCTCGACCTGCTCGGTCTCGTGGCGCACCAGCAGGTCGACGACCCACGCCGCGGTGGTGGGCTTGCGCAGGGCCTTGAGGTCGCGGGCCAGGTCGGTGCCGCGGTGCTGCTTGACCAGCGCGTCGCGGGCGGCGGTGAACTCGCCCAGCGGCAGCGAGTAGAGCTGCTCGGCGAGGTCGAGCAGCCCCGGCTCGTCGCCGGTCTCGTCACTCATCGTCGTCGAGGCCGCGCTCGATCGCCCACCGGGTGAGCTCGACGCGGTTGTGCATCTGCAGCTTGCGCAGCGTGTTCTGCACGTGGTTCTGCACAGTGCGGTGCGAGAGCACCAGCCGCTCGGCGATCTGCTTGTAGGACCAACCCTTCGCGACCATCCGCAGCACCTCGGTCTCGCGCTCGGTCAGCTCGGGGTGCCCGTCGCCCGGGTCGTCGGCGGGGGTGTCGGAGAGGCGGCGGTACTCCCCCAGCACCAGCCCGGCCAGGCCGGGGGTGAAGACGGGGTCGCCGGCGGCGACGGCGGCGACCGCGGCCAGCAGCTCGGTCCGTGAGGCCGACTTGACCAGGTAGCCGGTGGCGCCGGCCTTCACCGCGGCCAGCACGTCGGCCTGCTCGCCCGAGGCGGAGAGGATCAGCACCCGGGCCGAGGGGTCGACGCGCAGCACCTCGGCGGCGACCTCGACGCCCGAGGGCCCGGGGATCTGCAGGTCGAGGACCACCACCTCGGGTCGGGCGGCCGGGAACCGCGCCAGTGCCTCGTCGCCGGTGGCCGCCACCGCGACCACGTCGTGGCCGGCGGCGGCGAGGTCACGCTCGACCGCGTCGCGCCACATCGGGTGGTCGTCGACGACCATCACGCGCAGGGCGGTGGTGGACCCGGTGGGCTCAGCGTCGGACGGTGTGACCTCGGTCATGGCGCCGACCCTATTCGGATCCCTGGGCCGACCCCTGGGCGGATCCCTGGCCAGATCCCTGGCCAGGCCCGGCGCCGAGCCGCAGGTAGCGCCCCCGTCGGTGACCCAGCGCCCCGCCGGGCCCGTCGTCGTCGCCGACCTCCACGTGCGCGAGGCGGCAGGTGACCTCGAGCGACCAGCCGACCTCGCGCCGGCCCACCAGCTCGACGCCGGCCCAGGTCGGCGCCGAGAGCAGCCGCGGCCCCCACTCGGTCTGCTCGAAGTCGGCCAGCCGGAACGGCCCGCCAGGCGCCGGGGCGGTGCCGGCGAAGGCGTCGGCCAGGTAGCGGTGCTCCCAGGCCAGCAGCGAGACCACCGCGCGCCCGGTGTCGAGCAGGGTGTCGGTGAGGTCGGCGTCGGGGTCGAGCAGCGCGAGCAGGCTGGGCTCCTCGCCGTGCGCGAGCATCTGCGAGGTCACGGTCAGCCCGTCGCGCAGCGCGCCCTCGCCCGCGGCCCACAGGCTGACGGCGCCGCCGAGCCGGCCGCGGAGGCGGCGTACGGGGTCGGGATCGGGGTCGGCGAAGGGGTGCGAGTCGTGGATGGTCATCGCGGCACCACCAGCTCCCACTCGGTGCCGAAGCCGCCGGTGCTCAGGGTCGCGGTGCCGCCGAGGTCGTCGAGGCGACCGCGCACCGAGCCGCTGACGCCGAGCCGCCCCTCGCCGACGGCCTCGTCGAGGCGCCCCTCGGGTATGCCGGGCCCCTCGTCGCGCACCGACACCTCGACCCGGTCGGGCAGCGCCTCGAGCAGCACCCACGAGCGCGGGGGCGCGCCGTCGTCGCCGACCGGCACGTGCCGCGCCACGTTGTCGAGGCACGCACCGACCGCGGCGACGAGCTCACCGGTCGTGTGCGCGTCGAGGAGCACCGGCTCGGCCGGCACCGCCACCTCGACCCCGGGACGACGTCCGAGCGCGGCCAGCTCGGAGGCCAGGTCGAGCAGCACCGGGCCTCCAGGACCCCCGGGACCCCCAGCACCGCCGGTCGCCCCGGCCGCGTCCTGGCTCCGGATCAGCCCGCGCAGCACGTCCTCCTGCTCACCGGCCAGCCGCGCCAGCTCCTCGCCCTGCCCGCCCAGCTCGTGCCCGCGGCGCTGCACCAGCGCCAGGACCTGCAGCACGCCGTCGTGCACCGCGCGGGCCAGCCGGGTGCGCTCGGCCGCGGTGGCGGCGGCCCGCTCGGCGCGGTCGCGCTCGACGGCCATCTGCTGCAGCGACCCGGCCATGTAGCCGACCACGGGGCCGCCGATGAGCAGCAGGAAGATGTTGCCGTAGACCGACTGGCTGACGTCCTGGCGCACGGCCAGGTCGGTGCCGGCCAGCACCAGCCCGGCGACCAGCCCGCCCTGCCAGCGCAGGTGCACCGCCCAGGCCAGCAGCGCCGTCATCACCCAGAAGCCGGGCACCGAGGCGTTGAAGTCGGGACCCTTGACCAGCGGGCTGCTGACCAGCGCCACGACGGCGATGCCCAGGTCGGTGCCCAACAGTGCCCAGCCGCGCCGGGCGTGGTCGGCGTAGAGGTGCCAGGCCAGCACGGTCCAGACCACGAGCGCCGCGACCACGCCCAGGCCGAGCACGGGGCGGTCGAAGTTGTCGTAGCGGTAGACGTTGAGCGCCACCGTGTTGGCCAGCACGACCCAGCGCAGCCAGGCCAGGGCCTGGAAGAGCCGGTCCTCGACGGCCACGGCCGCCGGGTGGTCGGGGTCGGCCGTGCCGGGCCGGGTGCGGCCGGGCAGTGCCAGGCTCAGCCGGGTCAGGACGCCTTCTTCTGCTCGCCGGCGGCCTGCGCCGCGGCGGCGGCGTCGGCCTTCTTCGACTCCTCCTTGGCGCGGGCGGCGTACATGTCGACGTACTCCTGGCCCGAGAGCCGCATGATCTCGTACATGATCTCGTCGGTGATCGAGCGCAGGATGTAGCGGTCGTTCTCGAGGCCCTCGTAGCGCGAGAAGTCCAGGGGCTTGCCGAAGCGCACCACGGGCCGGGTGAAGGCGCCGAACTTCTTGCCCGGCGGGGCCACCACGTCGGTGCCCACGACGGCCACCGGGACCACCGGCACGCCCGTCTCGAGCGCGAGGCGCGCCACGCCGGTCTTGCCGCGGTAGAGCTTGCCGTCGTGGGAGCGGGTGCCCTCGGGGTAGATGCCGAAGAGGCCGCCCTCGCCCAGCACCCGCTTGGCCGAGAGCAGCGCGCCGGCCGCGGCGTCGGCGCCGGAGCGGTCGATCGGCACCTGGCCGGAGCCGGAGAAGAACGTCTTCTGCAGCCAGCCCTTCAGGCCGGTGCCGGTGAAGTACTCCGCCTTGGCCACGAAGGTGACGCGGCGCGAGAGCGTGAGCGGCATGAAGAGCCAGTCGGCGTACGAGAGGTGGTTGCTGGCCAGGATCGCCGGTCCCTCCTCGGGCACGTGCTCGGCGCCCTCGACCTGGGGACGGAAGACCACGCGCAGCAGAGGCCCGATGGCCACCCACTTGAGGAACCAGTAGAACACCGAGACGACCCTCCCCGACCACGTACGACGACTGCCGCTGGGGACTCCTGCGGCGCGCACCAGCCTAGGGCATGATCTCGCGCATGACTCCTGCGTCGGCCCCGCCCGTGCACCCGCTGGCCACCCCGCTCGCCACCGACCCCGACCCGTCGCTGACCGGCGGCCGACGCGTGGGGGTGCTGGTCTGCCACGGCTTCACCGGGCAGCCGGCGTCGGTGAAGCCGTGGGCGCAGGAGCTGGCCGAGCGCGGGTACGCCGTCGAGGTGCCGCGCCTGCCCGGGCACGGCACGACCTGGCAGGACCTCAACGGCTACCGCTGGGAGGACTGGTACGCCGAGGTCCGCGCGGCGCACCGCCGGCTGCTGGAGCGCTGCGACGTCGTGGCGCTCGCCGGGCTGTCGATGGGCGGCGCGCTGGTGCTGCGCCTGGCCGCCGACGTGGAGTCGTCGAGCCAGGTCGCCGGCGTCGTGGTGGTCAACCCGGCCGTGGCCACCAAGCGTCTCGACGTCAAGCTGCTGCCGGTGCTCAAGCACGTGGTGAAGTCCTTCCCCGGCATCACCGACGACATCAAGAAGCCCGGCGTCACCGAGCACGGCTACCCGCGGGCGCCCCTGAAGGCGGTGCACTCGATGATGCGGGCCTGGCCGGTGCTGGTCGCCGACCTGCCGCAGGTCACCGCGCCCGTGCTCTACGCCCGCTCGGCGGTCGACCACGTCGTCGACGAGTCGTCGGAGCCGTTGATCACCTCACGGGTCTCCTCGCGCGACGTGACGGTGCTGCGGCTGCCCGAGAGCTACCACGTGGCCACCCTCGACAACGACCTGCCGCTGCTCGTGGAGGAGACGGCGGCCTTCGTCGCCCGGGTGACCTCGGGCTGAGGCCCACCGCCTACGCTCGAAGGGTGCATCGCGAGGAGGACGACGAGGCCTGGCGCGCGATCGTGGAGAACTTCGGCGAGCGCGCCGAGCTCGACGACGCCGAGCCGGCCCCGGAGACGAGGACGGACCCCGAGCCCGGCCCTGCCCCGGAGCTCGGTCCCGCCCCGGAACCCGCGCCGGAACCGGCCCCGGCTCCCCCGCCGGCACCCGCGCCCCCGGTCGACGACGAGGACCGCTTCGTGCCGCCCGAGCCAGGCCCGTTGCCGGTGCCGGCCCCCGACCGCGGCATCGCCTGGATGGGCGTCTTCGGCGCCCCGGTGGTGCTGCTGGTCTCGCTGCTGGCCGGCATCGACCTGCCGCGCTGGGTCGGGTGGCTGATGGTGGCCTGGTTCGTGGGCGGCTTCGTCTACCTGGTGCACCAGATGCCCCGCGAGCCGCGCGACCCCTGGGACGACGGCTCCCGGGTCTGACCCCGGCAGAGCCGGTTCAGCCGCGCGGTCGCGCGTGCCGGCCCAGGCCCTCGCGCACCAGGTCGGCGGCGCCGACCACCCCGGCCTCGGGGCCGTAGCGCGCCCGCAGCAGCGGCGGCACGACCCGGTGCTGGGCGCCGACGAGCGAGCGGCCCAGCGCCTCCCGCGCCGGCTCGAGCAGCAGGTCGCCCGCGGCCGAGACCCCGCCGCCGACGACCACGACGCTGGGGTCGAGGCCCGCGACGAGGTTGGCCACCCCGAGGCCCAGCCACTCCCCGATCTCGGCGTACGCCGCCAGCGCGGCGGGGTCGCCGGCGCGGGCGGCGTCGGTGACCATCGGGCCGGTCAGCGCGGCCGGGTCGCCGCCGCAGGCCGCCGCCAGCGGACCGTCGGGGCCGAGCCCGGCGCGGGCGGCGCGCACCAGCGCGTTGCCGCTGCAGTACTGCTCCCAGCAGCCGCGCCCGCCGCACTCGCAGTCGCGGCCCCCGGGCACGACCCGGGTGTGGCCGAACTCGCCGGCCATGCCGTTGCGGCCGCGGTGCAGCACCCCACCGACCACGACCGCGCCACCGATGCCGGTGCCCAGCGTCAGCACCACCGCGTCGGCGGCGCCCATCGCCGAGCCGTGCGCCGACTCGGCGCGGGCCACGCAGTTGGCGTCGTTGTCGAGGAAGACCGGCACGCCCCACCGGTCGGTGAGCCGGGCGCGGACCTGGTGGCCGCGCCAGGGCAGGTGCGGCGCGAAGGCCACCCGCTCGCCGGCGGCGTCGACGAAGCCGGCGGCGGCCAGGCCGACGCCGGCCACGCGGCGACCGTCGGCGACCTCGTGCACGGCCTCGCTCAGCGCGTCCTCGAGCAGCGCGACGTCGACGCGGCGCCCGGGGGTGGCCCGGTGGGCGACCCGCGAGACGCTGCCGTCGATGGCCACCTCGGCGGCCATCACCTTGGTGCCGCCGACGTCGACGCCGATCACGACGGGGCGCAGGGCGCCCGAGCCCGCCTGCAGGAGCGACACGACCGGCTCAGACGCGGGCGAGGTCGGCCGCGCCGATGAGGCCGGCGCGGTTGCCCAGGCGGGCCTTGCGGACCTCGAGGCTGGGCCGGTGGCCGCGACCGGTGAGCTGGGCGGCGAACGCGGCGCGGATCGGGTTGAGCAGCAGGTCGCCGGCTTCGCTGACTCCCCCGCCGATCACCACGGCGGCCGGGTCGAGCACGGCGGTCAGCGACGCGATGCCCTCGCCGAGCCAGCGGCCGAGGTCGGCGAGCTGCTCGACGGCGAACGGGTCTCCGGCGCGGGCGGCCTGGGTGATGAGGGGGCCGGTGATGGCCTCGGGGTCGCCGCCGGCGAGGTCGAGCACCTCGCGGGCCAGGAGCGAGCCGCCGGCCGCGGCCGCGCGGGCCTCGCGCACCAGCGCCGAGCCGGAGCCGTACTGCTCGAAGCAGCCCCGGTTGCCGCAGCCGCACAGGATCCCGTTGGGCACGACGCGCATGTGGCCGATCTCGGCACCGACGCCGAAGGCGCCGCGGTGCAGCGCGCCGTCGAGCACGATGCCGCCGCCGACGCCCGTGCCGACGGTGACCAGCAGCAGGTCCTCGACGTCGTGGCCGGCGCCGAAGCGGAACTCGCCCCAGGCGGCGGCGTTGGCGTCGTTCTCGATGACCACCGGCAGGTCGAGGCGGCGCTCCAGGTCGGCGCGCATCTCCACGTCGCGCCAGGCGATGTTGGGCGCGAACATGACCACCGAGCGCGAGCGGTCGACGTACCCGGCCGCCCCCACGCCCACGGCGCGCACGTCGTGGCGCGAGCGCAGCTCGCGCACCAGGCCGGCGACGGCCTCCTCGATCGCCTCCTCCGAGCTGGCCGGCGAGACCACGCGCAGCTCCTCGAGGATGGTGCCCTCCTCGTCGACGACACCGCCGGCGATCTTGGTGCCGCCGATGTCGATGCCGCAGGTCAGGCTCATGGGAGGTCTCCGGGGTCGGTGCGGGGCTCGGGCTCGTGGTCGGGTTCGGGCTCGTCGTCGTCGAGGTCGATCGTCTCGACGTCGCGTCCGCGCCCCGACGGCGGGGTGGTCGCCATCAGCGCCGCGGCCGCCTGCACCAGCGACGAGGCGGCGGCGCCGAGGTGCGCGCGGACCTCGGGGCTGACCTGGCGCACGGCGTGCACGCCCCGGCAGACCGGGCACCAGCGGCACTCGGGCGCGCCGGTGGCGAGGTTGTCGTCGAGGGCGCCGGCCAGGTGGTCCTGCACCTGTGCAGCGGCCTCGGCGGCGTGCCCGGCCAGCCCGGTGAGGTGGGAGCCGAGGTCGTGCAGGTCGCCCTGCGCCGCCCTGGCCCCGGCCGCGCCGAGGTCGCCGAGGTCGCCGGCCTGGTCCTGGGCCCAGTCGGTGAGGGCGCCGAAGAGCTTGGCGGCCTCCTCCGCGAGGGAGCCGACGTCCTCGCCGCTCCGGTCACGGGCGTCGCCGCCGGTGGCCTGCTCGTCGCTCACCGCGCCGCCTCCTGTCGTACGCCGCCCGCGGCGGCCTGCTGCTCGGGCTCGACGAAGCGCACCCGCAGGCCACCGGCCTCGACCCGCGCCCCGGCCACGCGCAGGCGGGCCAGCCCGGCGGGCAGGGTCAGCAGCCGGCGGTAGGACCCGACGGTGACCACGAGCTCGTCGCCGTTGCGGGCCAGGTCGACCTCGGCGCGGGTCACCAGCGGCAGCGCGAGGCGCAGCAGCGCCCCACCTGCGGTGCGCTCGACGCTGAAGGGTCCCGGCCCGGTGGGCACGGCCAGCGGGTCGGCACCGGCGTACACCTGCTCGGCGAGCCGGCGCAGCGCCTCGACGCCGACCGGCTCCTCGGCGCGGTACTCGGAGCGCCACACGGGCAGCCCGGCGAAGGACTGGTCGACCTCCTCGAGCACCGCCGCCTGCGAGGCCACCCAGCCGGCGCGCCAGTCGTCGCCCTCGGCGCTGGGGAAGACGCGGTTGGCCACGACGCCGTCGACGCGGTAGCCGAAGAGCGAGAGGTGGGTCCAGCTGCGGCGGGCCTCGGCGAGCACGACCTTCTCGGGGGTGAGCACCACCCGCACGCTGGCCTCGGGGCCCGAGAGCAGGGTGCGGACCTCGTCGAGCTCGGCGTGCAGCCGCTCGATCGCGTCGAAGACGCCGTCGCCGGGCATCGGCACCCCCACGCTGCGGGTCAGCACCGGCTTGAGGGCCTTGATGATGCGCCGCTCGGCGGGGAAGACGCGTTGCATGTACCAGCCCAGCGCCTCGGGCAGCGCGAGCAGGCGCAGCGTCTCGGCGGTGGGGGCGCAGTCGACGACCACGACGTCCCAGCGCCCCGACAGCGCCTGCTGGCGCAGCTCGAGCAGGGCCAGCACCTCCTCGGCGCCCGGCAGCACGGTGAGCTCCTCGGCGGCGACCGGGTCGACGCCGGCGGCGTCGAGCACCGACAGCAGGTAGTGCTGCACCTCGGTCCAGGACTGCTGCAGCTTGCGCTGGGCGTCGACCTGCTGCACGTACAGGTGGGGGGCCACCTCGGTGGGCTCGGCGGGCTCGGGCCCGGCGCTCACGCCGAAGGCGTCGGCCAGGGAGTGCGCGGCGTCGGTGGACAGCACCAGCGTGCGGTGCCCGGCGGCCGCGGCGAGCGCCGCGGTGCCCGCGGCGACGGTCGACTTGCCGACCCCGCCCTTGCCGGTGAACAGCAGGATGCGCACGCAGCGGCCCCGCTCAGCCGAGCTGCTCGACGCGCTTCTTCAAGCCCTTCAGCGCCGTGTCGATGAGGATCTTCTCGCCCTTGCGCTTGAGCATGCCGATCAGCGGGATCGACACGTCGAGGGCCAGGCGGTAGGTCACCTCGGTGGCGCCGTCGCGCTCGCGCAGCACGTAGGCGCCGTCGAGCATCCGCAGCATCTTGCCCTCGACGAGGGTCCAGGTGACCTGGCGGTCGCCGTCCCACTCGTAGGCCAGCGTGTACTCGTCCTTGATCGGGGAGACGTCGAGGGAGAAGAAGACCTCGCGGGCGCGGCCGGCCTCGGGGCCCTCGTCGATGGTGGAGCGGACCTCGGCGGTCTTCACGCCCTTGGCCCAGGCGGGGTACGCCGGGAAGTCGGCGATCACGTCCATGACCTGCGCGGCTGTGGCGTCGATCACGATCGACGAGGTGGTCTGCTCGGCCATGTGGCTGCCCCCTGTCCCTCCCGGTGGTGACCCGGGTCTCTCCCCCGAGTGCGCGGCGACTGTACCGGATGGGCCGGCGCCCCCCAGCGGCGGTAACGTGCCGTGCGCGTCCCGCCCCGAGCCGCGGCGGGCGTGCCCGCAGGTGCGGGCATGACCGCGAGCCCGACCGGGCCGGACCGTGAGCAGAGCATGAAGGAGACAGACGTGCGTGAGTTCTCCACGCCCCTGACCATCGAGGTCCCCGCGACCGGCAACCTGACCGACGACGTCGTCGCCAACGCCGAGCAGGCGCCCGACGCGGTGGTCTTCAGCCGTCCGGGCCCCGACGGTGGCGAGTGGCGCGACGTCACGGCCGCGGAGTTCCTCGCGGAGGTGCGCGGGGTGGCCAAGGGCCTGGTCGCGGCCGGCGTCGAGGTGGGCGACCGGGTCGCGCTGATCTCCAAGACCCGCTACGAGTGGACGCTGCTCGACTACGCCATCTGGTTCGCCGGCGCGGTCACCGTGCCGGTCTACGAGACCTCCTCGCAGGAGCAGGTCGGCTGGATCCTCAGCGACTCGGGGGCGCGTGCGGTCGTCGCCGAGGGGGCCGAGCACGTCGCCCGGGTCACTGCCGTGCGCTCCGAGCTCAGCGAGCTCAACCACCTGTGGTCCTTCGCCGACAACGCGGTCGAGGTGCTGACCAGCCTGGGCGCCGACATCGACGACGCCGAGCTGGAGAAGCGGCGTACGAGCGCGACCCCGCTCGACCTGGCGACGCTGATCTACACCTCGGGCACCACCGGGCGCCCCAAGGGCTGCATGCTCACCCACGGCAGCTTCATGTTCGAGCTGACCGTGGCCACCGACGAGCTCGACGCCCTCTTCGAGTCCGAGGGCGCGGCGACGCTGCTCTTCCTGCCGCTGGCCCACGTCTTCGCCCGGATCATCCAGGTCGGCGCGGTCAAGAAGCGGGTCCGCCTGGGCCACAGCTCCGACATCAAGAACCTGCTCGCCGACCTCCAGGTCTTCCGGCCCACCTTCATCCTGGCGGTGCCGCGGGTCTTCGAGAAGGTCTTCAACACCGCCTCGCAGAAGGCGGCGGCCGAGGGCCGGGGCGCCATCTTCGACAAGGCCGCCGAGACCGCGATCGCTTGGTCGCGCGCGCAGGACAAGGGCCGGGTGCCGCTGCGGGTGCGCGCGGCGCACGCGGTCTTCTCGCGGCTGGTCTACGCCAAGCTGCGCGACGCGCTGGGTGGCAGCTGCGAGTTCGCCGTCTCGGGCGGGGCTCCGCTGGGCGAGCGCCTGGGCCACTTCTACCGCGGCATCGGCCTGAGCATCCTCGAGGGCTACGGCCTGACCGAGACGACGGCCGCGCTGTGCGTGAACACCCCCGAGTCGACCCGCATCGGCACCGTGGGGCGCCCGATGCCCGGCACCGCCGTGCGCGTGGCCGACGACGGCGAGCTGCTGTTCCGCGGCGGCCAGGTCTTCGCCGGCTACTGGGGCAACGAGCAGGCCACCGCCGAGTGCCTCGAGGCCGACGGCTGGTTCCACAGCGGCGACGTGGGCGAGGTCGACGACGAGGGCTTCGTGCGCATCACCGGGCGCAAGAAGGAGATCCTGGTGACCGCCGGCGGCAAGAACGTCGCCCCCGCGGTGCTCGAGGACCGCCTGCGCGCGCACGCCCTGGTCGACCAGTGCGTCGTCGTCGGCGACGGCCAGCCCTACATCGCCGCGCTGGTCACCCTCGACCGCGAGGTGCTGCCCGGGTGGGCGCAGGCGCACGGCAAGCCGGCCGACGCCGCAGCGCTCGTCGACGACGCAGACCTGCGCGCCGAGATCGAGAAGGCGGTCGAGGACGCCAACAAGGCGGTCTCGAAGGCCGAGTCGATCCGCAAGTTCGTGCTGCTGCCCGACGAGTGGACCGAGGAGGGCGGCCAGCTCACCCCGAGCCTCAAGCTCAAGCGCTCGGTCGTGATGCGCGAGCAGCGCACCCGCGTCGAGGAGCTGTACGCCGCTCCCCCGGCCTGACCGATCGGCCCCCCGGGGTCTAGTCACACCCGCTCAGTCTTTACCCGTCTGGACCAGTCGTTTCGACCACGCCGTCCACTCGTCGTACCTAGCATGGGGTACGGAGGAGGGCGCACCTGTGTGCGCCCGGGTCGATGGGCGGAGCATGGGGACCTCGCGTCAGTGCGGCCGCCCACGGGAGGAAGAGCACTGATGGATCGTCGACGAGTACTGCTGATCGCCGCTGCGGTGGTCGCAGCCCTGGGCACCGTGCTGGTGCTGGTCTACGTGCAGGGCGCCGACAACCGCGCCCGCGACGCCTACGAGACCACCGAGGTGCTGGTCGCGACCCAGCAGATCGAGCGCGGCGAGACGGTCGCGGCTGCCGCCGCCGGCGGCAAGCTGGCCCTCGCGCCGGTGGCCCGCGGGCAGATCCTGCCCGGCGCCCTGACCACCACCGAGGGCGTCGAGCAGGACGTCGCGATGACCGACATCTTCCCCGGCGAGCAGGTGGTGCCGCAGAAGCTGGGTGCCAGCGCCGTCGAGGAGACCCGCCTGCAGATCCCCGACAAGGGCGACATGGCGATGTCGATCAACCTCACCGACCCCGCCCGGGTGGCCGGCTTCGTCAACCCCGGCTCCGAGGTCGCGATCTTCGTCAACGGCACCGACACCACCACCGGCCAGGCTTACAGCCGGGTGCTGCTGACCCGGGTGACCGTGATCGCGGTCGGCTCGACCACGCCGATCACCACCACCACGACCACCGAGGGCCAGGGCGGCGAGCAGGTCGCCGAGACCCTGCCCCGCACCCTGATCACGCTCTCGGTCAGCCAGCCGCAGATGCAGAAGGTGCTGCTGGGCCAGAGCCAGGGCGAGCTGTCGTTCGCGCTGCTCACCGAGGACTCGAAGGTGAAGCTGACCCCGGCCACCACCCCGCAGAACCTCTTCCAGGGCTGAGCCGCACCCGGCCCCCGCCCGGCTCCCCTCTCCCCCCAGACGCACCGAAGGAGGCAGCACCGATGCCCGTCGTCACCGACACCGAGGACGCAGTGGTCACCGCCCTGCTCGACGCGCTGCCGTCCGGCAGCCAGGGCGTCGACTCCGCCGAGCGCATGCGCGCCTGGCTCGACCTGCACCCCGACGAGTACGCCGTCGTGCTCGGCCCGCACCTCGACCTCGACGACGCCCTGAAGGCCTGCGAGGACCTGCGCACCACCCGGCCCACCGTCAGCGTGGTGCTGGTGCGCACCGAGGTCGACGCCGCCGTGCTGACCCGGGCGATGCAGGCCGGTGCCCGCGACGTCGTCCCTCACGGCGACACCGCCGGCGTGGCCGCGGCCGTCTCCCGTGCCCACGAGCTGCACGTCGCGCTGCGCGGGCCCAGCGGGGCCCACCAGCTCGGTCGCGTGGTCACCGTCTTCTCGCCCAAGGGCGGGGTCGGCAAGACCACCATGGCGGTCAACCTGGCGCTGGCGCTGGCCGACGGCGGGGCCCGGCGGGTCTGCCTGGTCGACCTCGACCTGGCCTTCGGCGACGTCGCGATCACCATGCAGCTCTTCCCCACCCACTCGATCGAGCACGCCATCGGCTCCGAGCACGACCTCGACGTCGACCAGCTCGACGACCTGCTGACCCGCCACGACAAGTCCCTGATGGTGCTGGCCGCCCCGGCGCACCCCGACGCCCGCGAGCGGGTCACCCCGGCCCTGGTCACCCGGGTGCTGCGCACCCTGCGCGAGTCGTTCGACCACGTGGTCGTCGACACCGCGCCGGCCTTCGACGAGCAGGTGCTGACCGCCCTCGACGAGACCGACGAGTGCATCATCGTGGCCACCCTCGACGTGCCCACCCTCAAGAACGTCAAGGTGGCCCTCGAGACCCTCGACATGCTCGACATCGCCCGGGGCCACCGGCACCTGCTGCTCAACCGGGCCGACGACGCGGTGGGGATCGGCCCCGAGAAGGTCGAGGCGATCCTGGGCATGCCGATCGCCACCCAGGTCGGCTCGTCGATCGCCATCGCGGCCTCGACGAACTCCGGGGTCCCGCTCGTCGTCGACTCCCCCGACCACCCCGGCAGCACCGCCCTGCGCGCCCTGGCCGCGTCGCTGGCCGGAGACAGCGTGCCGGCCCCGGCCGGGACCGGCAGCACCCCCGAGGGCGAGCAGGCCGGCGCCCAGGAGTCCCAGAACGGCACCAGCCGCGGCAAGGCCCGCTTCCGGATGAGGAGAGAAGGATGAGCAGCCTGTCCGACCGGCTCGCCGCGGCCCGCCGCGCCGGGGCCGACCCCGGCGCCGAGCCCGAGGACCCCACCATGCTGGGGCCCGCCGGCCCGACCGACGCAGCCGTCGTACCGGCGCCGGCGGCGGCTTCCGGGCCCCGGCGCTCGCTGGGCGGTCGTGAGGACGACCGCATCGAGCAGCTCAAGGCCAGCGTGCACGTCGAGCTGGTCAAGCAGCTGGGCCCGCACCTCTACGACGCCGACATGGACACCGACGAGCTCGACCAGCGGGTGCGCTCCGTGCTCGCCGACGTGCTCGGCAAGCAGGACCGGCCGCTCTCGAGCAGCGATCGGCAGCGGGTCTCGCTGGAGATCACCGACGACATCCTCGGCTACGGCCCGATCGAGCCGTTCCTGCGCGACCCCGACGTCTCCGAGGTGATGGTCAACGGCCACGACTCGATCTGGCTCGAGAAGAGCGGGCGGCTGGTGCCCGTCACGGCCAAGTTCGCCGACGAGGACCACCTGCGCCGCACCATCGACAAGATCGTCTCGCGCATCGGCCGCCGCGTCGACGAGTCCTCGCCGATGGTCGACGCCCGCCTGCCCGACGGCAGCCGCGTCAACGCGGTGGTGCCGCCGCTGGCCGTCGACGGCTCGGCGCTGACCATCCGCAAGTTCGCCGCCGACCCGCTGACCGTGGCCGACCTGATCCGCTTCGGCTCGCTCTCCGACCAGACCGCCGGCTTCCTCGACGCGTGCGTGCGCGGTCGGCTCAACGTGATCGTCTCGGGCTCGACCGGCGCCGGCAAGACGACCACCCTCAACGTGCTGAGCTCGTTCATCCCCGACGACGAGCGGATCGTGACGATCGAGGACGCCGCCGAGCTGCAGCTCAAGCAGGACCACGTGGTGCGCCTGGAGTCGCGCCCGGCCAACATCGAGGGCAAGGGCGCGGTCTCGATCCGCGACCTGGTCAAGAACAGCCTGCGGATGCGCCCCGACCGGATCATCGTCGGCGAGGTCCGCGACGCCTCCGCGCTCGACATGCTGCAGGCGATGAACACCGGCCACGACGGCTCCATCTGCACCCTGCACTCCAACGGCCCCCGCGACACGCTCTCGCGGATGGAGACGATGGTGCTGATGGCCGGCATGGACCTGCCGGTGCGCGCGATCCGCGAGCAGGTGGCCTCCGCGGTCGACCTGGTCGTGCACCAGACCCGCTTCAAGGACGGCACCCGCCGCATCACCCACATCACCGAGGTGGAGCGGATGGAGGGCGACGTCATCACGCTGCAGGACATCTTCGTCTTCGACAGCTCGCTGGGCTTCGACCGCGAGGGACGCTCGCTCGGACGGCTGCGCGCCACCGGACTGCGCCCGAAGTTCCTGGAGAAGATGGCCTACGCCAACGTCACCGTCGACCCGCTGATCTTCGCCACGGACCGGATCTGATGCGCAACCGGTCCCTGTCCCTCCTGCTGCTGCCGCTGCTCGGCTGGCTGGCGCCCGTGCTGCTGGGCGTCGCTCCGGCGGCCGCGACGGGCACCGCCGGTGACGGCGCGAGCATCTCGTACGCCGAGCCCACCGCCGACGGCGTCTCGCTGCTGGTCTCGGTGCCCGCCGACGCCGACGTCGACCCGGGCTCGGTGGCGGTGCGCATCGGCGGCGCGAGCGTGCCGGCGCAGGCGGAGCCCGCCGGCTCCTCGGGCACGGTCCAGCGCAGCGCGGTGCTCGCCATCGACACCAGCAACTCGATGTCGGGCGAGCGGTTCGAGGCGGCGCAGCAGGCCGCCCGCGACTTCCTCGCCCTGGTCCCCGACGACGTGCTGGTCGGTGTGGTCACCTTCGCCGGCGACGTGGCCACCCCCCAGGTGCTCACCGCCGACCGCGACGCCGCGCGCGCCGTCGTCGACTCGCTGACGCTGAGCCGTGGCACCGCCCTGCACGACGCCGTGCTGGCCGCGGTCGACTTGGCCGGCAGCGAGGGCCAGCGCACCGTGCTGGTGCTCTCCGACGGCGCCGACACCACCTCCACCCCGCTGGCGGAGGCGACCGCGGCCGTGACCGCCTCGGGCATCGGCCTCGACGTCATCTCGCTGCAGGGCGCCAAGCCGACGCTGCGCGAGCTCGCCGTGGCCGGCGACGGCCGCGTCGTGCCCGCGACCAGCCGGGCGCTGGCGGCCGCCTTCGCCGCCGAGGCCGACGCCCTCGACCGCCAGCTGCTGGTCACCGCCGGTGTGCCCGCCGACCTCGGCGCCACCGAGCAGACCGTGCGCGTCACCCTCGACTCCCCCGCCGGACCGGTCGTCGCCGAGGCGTTCGTGCCGGTGGCCGAGTCCGTCGCCGGCGGCACCGGCGTCGACGAGCTGGTGCGCAGCGACAACGGCTGGAGCGCGCCGGGCTGGACGATGTGGGTGGGGGTGCTGGGCCTGGGCGCCGGACTGGTCGCCCTCGCCGTGCTGCTCGTGCCGCGCCGCCAGGTCGCCGCCGACCCCGCCGAGCGCGTCGAGCAGTACGCCGCCGCCACCGGCCGCCCCGGATCGCCGGCCGCCGCTCCGGCACGGGTCGACCCCGAGCAGGCGCTGGCCCAGGCCAAGGAGGCCGCCGGCCAGGTGCTGCGGCGCAACCGCGGCCTCGAGGCACGCATCGCCGCCCGCCTCGAGAGCGCCGGCAGCGAGCTCAAGGCGCCCGAGTGGCTGCTGGTGCACGTCGGCATCGTCGTGGGCGCCGGGCTGCTCGGCCTGCTGCTCGGCGGTGGCAGCCTCGTCGTCGCGCTGCTGCTGATCGTGCTCGGCGTGCTCGGGCCGTGGCTCTACCTGGGGATCCGGAGCTCGCGGCGCCGCAAGAAGTTCAACGAGCTGCTGCCCGAGACGCTGGGCCTGATCTCGGGGTCGCTGTCGGCCGGGCTGTCGCTGAGCCAGTCGGTCGACACCGTGGTCCGCGAGGGCCAGGAGCCGATCGCCGGCGAGTTCCGCCGGGTGCTCGCCGAGACCCGCCTCGGTGTCACCCTCGAGGAGGCCCTCGAGGGGGTCGCCGAGCGCTTCGACAGCAAGGACTTCGAGTGGGTGGTGATGGCGATCCGCATCCAGCGCCAGGTCGGTGGCAACCTCGCCGAGCTGCTCGACACCGTCGCCGGGACCATGCGCGAGCGGGCCTACATCCGCCGGCAGGTCTCCACGCTCGCCGCCGAGGGCAAGCTCTCGGCGTACGTGCTGGGCGGCTTGCCGCCGCTCTTCTTGCTCTTCCTCTTTATGTCACAGCGCGAGTACGTCATGGTCCTTTTCAGTGACCCGCGAGGACTGGTCATGCTCGGCGGCGCCGCCTTGTGGCTGGCCGTAGGAGCGTTCTGGATGAGCAAGCTCGTCAAGGTGGAGGTCTGAGATGCTGGTGCTGCTGATGTTGGGCGTCCTGATGATCGCCGCGGCGCTGGTGCTGCTGGCCGCCGCGACCACCACTGACGCCGAAGCCAGCGGTGTCGGCAGGTCGTTGGCGGTGCTGCGGGCGATGACCGACGCGCCCAAGGAGCTGACCACCGAGGTCGACCGTCCGTTCTCGGAGCGGGTGCTCGAACCGCTGCAGGCCCGCGCGCTCGGTCTCGGCCGCCGGCTCAGCGGCGCTGACTCCGCCGACCGGATCCGTCGCAAGCTCGACCTGGCCGGCAACCCGCGCGGCTGGGATATCGACCGAGTCGTCTCCGGCAAGGTCGTCGGCGCCGTTGTCGGCCTTGTCGTGGGCGTTGTGCTGGCCGCGCTCCTCGGGCTCTCGACGTCCACCTCCGTCGTTACCGTGGTCGCGGGACTGCTGCTCGGCTTCCTCGCCCCTGGGCTGTACCTGTACCAGAAGGCCTACGACCGCACCCAGCAGATCACCCGCGACCTGCCGGACGCCATCGACCTGATGACGATCAGCGTCGAGTCGGGCCTCGGCTTCGACGCCGCGGTGCAGCAGGTCGCCCGCAACACCGAGGGCCCGGTGGCTGAGGAGTTCGCCCGGGTGCTGCGCGAGATGCAGATCGGCCAGGGCCGATCTGAAGCATTACGGTCGATGGCCGAGCGCACTAACGTGGATGACCTCAAGTCGTTCGTCAGCGCGATGGTGCAGGCTGACTCGTTCGGCGTCCCCATCGCCCAGGTGCTGCGCATCCAGGCCCGAGAGATGCGGGTCAAGCGCAGGCAGCGGGCCGAAGCGAAGGCGCAGCAGGTGCCGGTGAAGATCACGGTGCCGCTGATCTTCTTCATCCTGCCTTCGCTCTTCGTGGCGGTGATGGGCCCGGCGGTCATCGGAATGATGGACGGTCTGGGATGATCCCTCCGTGCTCCTAGCCCACCGCCAGGCCCTGCGCATCAATGCAGCCGCACGCGCCTTCGTGCTGCTGGCCATCGGCGGTCCCCTGCTGTGGAGCCGCGACCACAATGGGCTCGTCGGTCTGCTGGTGTTGGCAGCGCTGTGGGTAGTCCTGCTGCTGGTCGAGCGCCGAACCCAGACACACCCGATCGCCCTCACTTTCGTTGAGTCCGCGGCGGTGACCGTCACGTGCCTCCTCGCGCTAGGTGACTCACCTGCCATCCTGGGTGCCCTCGCAGCGCCGCCTTTCGTGGCCGGCCTGCGCTGCGGCGCGCGGGGCGTCCTCACCGCACTCGGCACGGTCGTGCCAACCGCGACGGTGGTCCTCGGATTAGGTGAAGCCGCCCTCAACGCCGACGAGCTGCTGGCCGCCTTCACCTGGCTCACTATGGGTCTCGGGCTAGGCATGGTTGCCTCGTTCTTGCGCTCAGCGTTGAGCGCGCCCGACCCACTGTTGCCCTATCGCCACGCCAGCTCGCTGCTGCACGAGCTCAACCAGCTCTCCGAAGGGCTCAGCTCGGGACTGGAGCCGCGCAGCCTCGGCGGCGCGATCCTCAGTGCGGTGCGTGACGAGCTGCCCACCGCCGACCTGGTGCTCTACGTCGGCGACGACGACCTCACCCCACTGCTGAGCCGCACCCTCGACGACTCGGGCTCCACGCACACCGCCCTGCTGGCCCGGCTGGCGCAACGCTCGGGCAGGCTCGAGACCGACGGTCAGACGTTCGCCTTCCCGCTGCGTCCTGAGTCGGGACAGCCCGGCATCGTCGCGGGCGTTTTCTCCGACCGGCTCGATCCCGGTGCGCTCGACCTGCCGCGGACGGTACGACGGCTGACCCGCCAGCTCGAGGTCAGCACCGTGCACCTCGAGACCGCGTTGCTCTTCACCGCCTTCCGCGACGCGGCCACCGCCGACGAGCGGCGCCGGCTCTCGCGCGAGATGCACGACGGTGTCGCGCAGGAGATCGCCTCGCTCGGCTACCTCGTCGACGCCCTGGCCGCCACCCCGGCCTCCGACGAGCAGGCCGCGCGCTTCCTGATGCTGCGCGAGCGGGTCAGCGAGGTGGTGGCCGAGGTGCGGCGATCGGTCGTCACGCTGCGCACCACCGTGGGCGAGAGCGAGAGCCTGGGCGCGGCGATCGGCTCGCTGGCGCGCAACCTCAGCCAGCTCTCCGGCGTCGCGATCGAGGTGACGCTCGACGAGAAGTCGCAGCGGCTGCGCGGCGAGATCGAGGCCGAGCTCTTCCGGATCACCCAGGAGGCGCTCAACAACGCCGTCAAGCACGCCCAGTGCACGCTGATCCGGGTGCACTGCCACGTCGACGCCCCCGCCGCCACGATCTCCGTGATCGACAACGGTCGGGGTCTGGGTGACATCGGGCTGCCGCTGGATGCCCGGGCCGACTCCTACGGCCTGGGCATCATGCGCGAGCGCGCTGCCCTGATCGGCGCCCACCTCGACATCGAGGAGCCCCCTGGAGGCGGGCTCCGGGTCGCCGTCGCGGTATCGTCCGGGCACCCGGCGACCCCCACCGGTCGAGCGAGCGAGTCCCCCCGAGAGATCCAGGTGTCCAGATGAACGAGTCCCAGACGAGGGTGATGCTGGTCGACGACCACCAGCTGATCCGGGACGGCCTCGGCGGCGTCTTCGAGATGCACGCCGACATGAGCGTGGTCGGCACCGCAGCCTCCGTCACCGAGGCCCTCGACCTCTTCGCCGAGAAGCGTCCCGAGGTCGTCGTCACCGACCTGCAGCTGCAGGACGGCACCGGCCTCGACATCGTCCGCGCGCTGCGCCGCGACCACCCCGAGGTCGGTCTGGTGGTGCTGACCATGCACTCCGGCGACGACCAGATCTTCGCCGCCATGGAGGCCGGTGCCTCGGGCTTCGTCGGCAAGGACGCCCCCTCCGACGAGGTGGTCAAGGCCGCCCGGCACGCGAAGGTCTCGCCCCGCTCCTTCGTCTGCTCGGGCCTGGTCGGCGCGATGATGCGCCGCGGCGCGGCCGAGTCGACGCGCCTCACCGATCGCGAGCACGAGGTGCTGGTGCTGCTGGCCGACGGCCTGGGCGCCTCGGCGATCGGTGACAAGCTCTACATGAGCGAGTCGACCGCCAAGTCGCACATCGCGAAGATCTACCAGAAGCTGGGCGCCGCCAACCGGGCGCAGGCCCTGGTGACTGCCATGCGCGTGGGGCTGCTGTCCTCGGTTCAGCGCAACCCCAGCTAGCGGTGACCGCCCGGGAGCCGGTCTAGTCCGAACGGACTACCCCGACGGCGAACCTTCTCCCGATCCGCGGTGGGGTGCTGCGTTGGCATGCTGGTGACATCCGGTCCCACCCCCCTGTCCGGGACCACGTCTTGAGGGAGACCACCATGCTGCAGTTTCTGATCACCATGATCAACGGCCAGAAGGCCAAGATGGACGAGCGCGGCGCCTCCGCCGTCGAGTACGGCCTGCTGATCGCTGGCATCGCCGCCGCGGTCATCCTGGCGCTGACTTTTCTGACCCCGGTGGTCGGGGCGATGTTCACCGAGACCTCGAAGGACATCACCAACGGCACCAAGTAGGCGATCAGTCAGCCAGTGCGAGACGACTCAGCACGCCGGGGTGGCTAGCGAACCACCAGTCCCACCCATCCCGAGCACCCAAGTCGCTGAGCGACCGCACCGCCAGCTGACGTTGCAGCTCGACGAAGCCCTCCGGGTCCCCTGTGGCCCGGAGGGCTTCGACGTCGGCGCGTGTTTCGACCGTCCGGCTGAGCCCGTTCTGGATAGGCAGGGCCAGCACGGTCCCCACGGCCAGCATCGCCAGCACCAGCGGCACCGTGCCGGCGCGGCGTACGTCGTGACGGCGCAGCAGCACCCCGGCCAGGCCCACCGCGGCGGCCACCCCCACGGCTCCGAGCAGCGAGCCGACCAGCACGTCGTCGTGCTGGGCGTGCACCAGCTCGTGGGCGACCACCGAGAGCGCCTGGTCCTTCGGCAGGTCGCGCACCAGCGTGTCGTAGAGCACCACCCGGCGGGTCCCGCCGAAGCCGGAGACGTAGGCGTTCAGCGTCGTCGTACGACGCGACGCGTCGGCCACCAACACCTCGTCGACGTCGACCCCCTGGGCGTCGGCCAGCTCGAGCACGCCGGTGCGCAGCGCCCCGGCCTCGAGCGGCTCGAAGTCGTTGAAGAGCGGCTCGACCACCAGCGGGTAGACGAACGACCCGAGCAGCACCAGCAGGCCGAGCACTCCCCCGGCGACGGCCGGCCAGCGGCGCGGGAAACGCCGGGCGCAGAGCATCAGCGCGAGCAGGCCGACCGAGGTCACCACCACGGTCAGGCCCTCGCGCACCGCCAGGTCGCGGGCGAAGCCCCACCACGACTGAGTGGAGAGCCCCTCCTCGAGCACGCGCCGGCGCACCAGCACGGCGAAGGGCAGCGTGATCGTGCGCCGGAGGACCTCCAGCAGCGCGACCACCAGCACCACCTGCGCCCACCACGGCCCGGGCAGCCGGGCCACGAGGCGGCGGCCCAGCGAGGTGAAGCCGACCACGCACGCCACCAGCAGCGAGACGCCCAGCGAGCTCAGGCTCCAGGTCCGCACCCAGGTGGAGAAGGACTCGGCGCGGGCGATGTGCGCGGCGGTGAAGTAGTCCTCCGGATCCACCGGCTCGGGCCGACCGCCCGGCACCGGGTCCCACGGCACCAGCCACCACGCCAGCAGCGCGAAGGCGGCCCCGGCGACCAGCAGCACCGCCCAGGCGGTGCGGGTGTGCGTCACGCCGCCCCCGCCCCGTCGGCCAGCGAGCGCAGCTCGTCGCGCCAGCGCCGGGTCAGCTCGGTCGGGTCGATCCCGACCACGTCGCGCACCGCGACCTCGAAGTCCTCGCCCGCCCCGACGACCCGGTAGAGCTCGACCAGGGCGTCCTGCCCGCCGGCGCGCGCCAGCTCACGGGTGGCCAGCCACGCCGCCTCGTACGCCGCGCCGAGGTACGGCGCGCCCACCCCGAGGTCGGTGGGCCCCGGCAGCGCGGCGGGCACCCCGCTATCGCGCACCTGGGCCACCACCTGCGAGGCCAGCGTGGTGTCGGGCAGGTCGACGTCGCGCAGCGCCACGTAGTCGGCGAAGCCCTCCACCAGCCACAACGGGGCGCGGCTGGTGGGCGCCTCGGTGAGCGCGTGCACGGCCTCGTGGCTCATCACGACCTGCGCGCCGACCGGCTCGAGCCGATCCATCTCGGCGGGGTTGACCAGCACGTGCAGCGGACCGCCGTCGACGACCTCGCCGTCCGGGCTGGTCGTCACGGCCGCGACCTCGGCGTAGGTGCCCTCGTCGACGCCCAGCGCGGCGTCGAGGCCGGCGGCGGTGCGCGGCACCTCGACCACCAGCCCGCGCCCGATGCCGGGCAGCACCCTGCGCACCACGGGGACGGCCCGCTTGGCGAGGCGGTCGTAGCGGGCCAGGTCGCGGGCCGAGCCGGCCACCGCCACCACCCGCGAGTCCGTACGCCGCACCCGCAGGTCGTCGGTGAGCCAGAGCGGCGCCCGGCCGCCGGCGACCCCGGCCGCCGTCACGGTCACCCGCTCGCTGCTGCCCTCGGTCCCGTTGGTCCCGTCGCTTCCGCCGGTGACGTTGCGCAGGGCGAAGACGACCTCGCTGCGCGCCGGGGCGGGGTCGAAGCCCGCGACCTGCCAGGTCACGTCGACCACGGCGCGCCAGGCTCCCTGCGGGTCGGTCCCGCCCTCCTGGTCGACGTAGCGCAGTGTCACGCCCTCGAGCCCAAGGTCCGCAGCGTTCTCGACGACATCACGGAGCCGGCGCCCGGCCGCGGGGTCGTCGTCGGGGGCCAGCGCCGCGGCCGCCTCCGCGTCGCCGCTCGAGATCGCGGCCTCGAGGTCGGCCAGGGCGGCGGCCGCCTGCCCGGGCCGCGCGGTCGGTGCCGCCCCGGGCTCGGCGCCCGGCGTGGCGACGTACGGGTCGTCGAGGGCGCGCCAGACGACGAGCCCGAGCACCACCAGCAGCAGGGACAGCGAGAGGCCGGCCACCCACGAGCGTGGGCGACCGGCCTCTCGACGTGCGGTGCTGGCCAGCGTGATCAGCCGGGTCGGGTGGCCCCGACGAGGGGCATCGAGTCGACGCTGGTGATCCGGACACCGGTGCTCGGGTTCGCGGCGTCGACGATCTGGCCGTTGCCGATGTAGATGCCGACGTGGCTGATCGGGCTGTAGTAGTAGACCAGGTCGCCCGGCTGCAGCGCCGAGGTCGAGACCTTGGTGCCGCCGCCGTACTGGGCGCTCGACGAGTGCGGCAGCGAGACGCCGGCCTGGCGCCAGGCCATCATCGTCAGGCCGGAGCAGTCGAAGCCGCTCGGGCCGGCCGCGCCCCACACGTAGCTCTTGCCGACCTGGGCCAGGGCGTACTGCACCGCGGCAGCCGCACGACCCGAGGCGGGCGCCGCCACCGGGGCGGTCTCGGTGCGCTGGGCGTCGCGCGAGACGACCGCCTCACGTGCCTCGAGGGCCTCGCGCTCCTCGGTCTTGAGGCGCGAGAGCAGTGCCTCGGCCTCCTCGACCTTCTCGTCGATGGTCGCCTGCTCCTCTGCGAGCTCCTCCTCGACGTCGGCGAGCTCGGCGGCCTGGGCCGCGGTGGCCTGGCGCCGGATGTCGAGCGCCTCGACCTCGAGGGAGTAGGTGTCGAAGAGCTGGTCCTGCAGGCCGTCGTAGGCGCTGAGGGTCGACATCTGAGCAAGGAAGGCGCTGGGGTCGTCGGCGACGACGACCTGGCCGACGGCGGAGAGGCTCTGGCCCTGGTAGGTGCGCACGATCGAGTCGCGCACCTGCTCGCGGACCGAGCTCATCTGCTCGTCCTGGCGCTGCTGGTCGGCGCGCACGGCGTCGAGCTCGCGCTGCAGCTCCTCCAGCTCGATGCGGGCGTCGTTGTGACGCTCCGAGGCCTGCTCGGCCTCGTGGTAGAGCTTGTCGACGCGGGCCTGCACGTCGTCGATGTCGGGCTCGGCCTGGGCCGGGCTGGTGGGCACGAAGGCCACTGCGCCCACGAGCAGGGCTCCGGCGAAGGCCGTGGTCAGGCGCTTGTGACCGTGAAGCACGAGTGGGCGGTCTCCCTCAGCTATCGACGTCTGCCGGGTGAGCAGGAGGGTGCGACCCCACGACCGATGGTTCCCCGGCTCCCGAGCGCGTGCGCTCCGGACTCGACGCGGTGTCCGCGCGGACCAGGACGATCCACTCCCACGGACACCAGCCACGGACGTTAGTCGCTGGCCGGCGCCGAGACCAATCATCCGCCGCGCGTCGCCATCGAATTTGCGGACGTCGCAGCCCCAGGAGCCACCCGTGTCACACAGGTCACATGCACCACAGGTTGCCTGGACCGGCGGCCGGGTCTCGCCCGGTCAGGCCGACTCGGCCTCGGGGCCGCTGACCGGCTCGACCAGCCGCAGCGGAGGCACCAGCCCGCCCGCGGCCAGCGCGTCGAGCGCCGCCCTCTCGTCGTCGTCGATGGTCAGCTCGGGCGGCGGCCCCAGCAGCACGGAGACCACGCAGTCGTGGCAGGCCAGTCCCCGGACCACACAGGTGTCGCAGTCGATTCTCGTCGTCATGCAGGTGAGGCTGGCAGGGGCCACCGACAACGGCGCCGCGGCGACACACCGACGGCGTGTCCCGGCGTGTCGCGACGGGCTGCCGGCGGGCTGTCCGCGGGTGCGCTCAGCGCGCCAGCAGGTCCAGCAGCACCCGCGACGACACGTGCCGCACGCCCCGCGCACGCGTCCGGGCCCGCAGCTCCTGGTCGTCGGTGACGACGACCACCACGCGGCCCTCGGGCTCGGCGGCGACGAGGTCCTCGATGACCCGGTCGGCGATGACGCCGTACGGGCTGAAGAGCACCTTGACGCCGCGCGGCGCGGTGACGCCGGGGCGCACGTCGACCTCGGCGGCGTCGAAGACCACGGTCGTCTCCGCGCGCGTGCGCGCGACCAGCGGCGCCAGCAGGGCCAGCAGCCGGGAGCGCTGGGTCTCCAGCGAGGTCGACGACCACACGGTCTTGGTGACGTTGTAGCCGTCGACGACCAGCCGGGCCTGCGGCAGCGCCAGGTGCTGCTCGAGCACCGAGGCCGTGATCGGTGCGCTCACCGCACGGGCGCCGTCCCGGGCGGCGTCGTCCTCCAGCCGCTGCTCCACCGACTCCCCCGGCGCCGTCGAGCCCGCCGGAAGGCCGAGCTCACGGCGCAGCCCAGCGGCGGCGTCGACGAGCGTCTCGAGCAGCACCCGGGCTCGGGCGGTGGCGTCGTCGCGCTCGGTGCGGTCCGCGCGGCGCTGCGCCTGGCTCTGGGCCTGGGCCTGCGCCTCGAGCGTCTCGACCCGGGCCCGCAGCCGCCGCAGCTCCTTCTCCTGTGCCGCCAGCGCCGCCTGCTCCCGCGCCTGGGCGCCCTCGACCTCGGCGCGCGCCTGCTCCAGCTCCTCGCGCACCGCACGCTCGGCGGCCCGCGTCTCGCCGAGCCGGCGACGCAGCGTCGCGTTCTCCGACTTCTGCTCGTCCAGCTGGGCGCGGTGGCTCGCGCGCGCCTCGCGCACCGCCTGCTCGGCCTGCTCGGCCCGCTCGGTCAGCCGCGCCTCGCGGGAGCGCTCGGCGCTCTCCTCGCGTGCCGCCACCGTGCTGACCGCGTCGTCGAGGCGCCGGGTCCAGCCGCGGGGGCGCAGCAGCCACCCGAGCGCCGCGTCCTCCAGCGCGTCGCCCGACCCGCCCTCGCGCAGCGCCGCGACCTCCGTGGCACGGGCCGTGGCGACCTGGTGGGCGGCCCGCTCGCGCAGGTCGGGGTCGGCCAGGGCGGCCGCGATCGCCGTACCTCCCAGGCGCGCCCGGCGGGCCGGCGCGAAGCCGGCCACCCGCCGCAGCGCGGGCGGCAGCCCGGTGACCTCCGGCAGCACCGAGGCGACCACGGCGACGACCCGCGTGCGCACCGCGACCGGCAGGTCCTCCAGCGCGACCTCGGCATCGCCGTCGGCGCCGGCAGCGTGCTCGTGCTCCGCCACCCCGCCTCCTCACTGCTCGACACCGGTCCTCGACCGCACCTGTGCCCACCCTAGGGCGCGCGCCTACCGCGCACTGTCGGTGCCGGCGCCTAGCGTCGCCACCATGAGCAGGGCCCGTGCGCAGACCGTCACCAGCACCCCGCCGCGGGAGGCGCAGCTGAGCTTCGACGAGCTGGGCCGTCCGCTGCGCGACCTCACCTTCTGCGTGGTCGACCTCGAGACGACCGGCGGCTCGGCGGCGCACGGGGCGATGATCACCGAGATCGGCGCGGTCAAGGTGCGCGGCGGCGAGGTGCTCGGGGAGTTCCAGACCCTGGTCAACCCGCACACCACCATCCCGCCGTTCATCTCGGTGCTCACCGGCATCACCAACACGATGGTCGCCGACTCCCCCGGCATCGAGTCCGCACTGCCCGCCTTCCTCGAGTTCGCCGCCGGCTGCGTGCTGGTGGCCCACAACGCGCCCTTCGACGTCGGCTTCCTGCAGCACTTCGCCGCCGAGCAGCAACGCCCCTGGCCGCGCTTCGAGGTGGTCGACACCGCCAAGGTCGCGCGCCGGGTCATCACCCGCGACGACGCCCCCAACTGCAAGCTCTCCTCCCTGGCCCGTCTCTTCGGCGCCGAGACCACGCCCAACCACCGCGCGCTCGCCGACGCCCGCGCCACCGTCGACGTGCTGCACGGGCTCTTCGCCCGCCTGGGCAGCGTCGGTGTGCAGACCCTCGAGGAGCTGCAGACCTTCTCCGCGCGCGTCAGCGCCGCCCAGCGCAAGAAGCGCCACCTCGCCGAGCAGCTGCCGCACGCGCCGGGCGTCTACCTCTTCCGCGACGACCACGAGCGGGTGCTCTACGTCGGCACCTCCCGCGACCTGCGCACCCGTGTCCGCTCCTACTTCACTGCCTCCGAGACCCGCTCGCGCATGGGCGAGATGGTGCGGCTGGCCGACCGTGTCGACCACGTCGAGTGCGCGACCCCTCTCGAGGCGCAGGTGCGCGAGCTGCGCCTGATCGCCGAGCACAAGCCGCGCTACAACCGGCGCTCCCGCTTCCCCGAGAAGATGCACTTCCTCAAGCTCACCCGCGAGCCGTGGCCGCGGCTCTCGCTGGTCACCCGGGTCCTCGAGGACGACGCCGACTACCTCGGCCCGTTCTCCTCCAAGCGCGCCGCCGAGAGCTGCCTGTCGGCGCTGCACGAGACGTTCCCGGTGCGCCAGTGCACCGACCGGCTGGCACGCCGACCCTCGCGCAGCGCCTGCGTGCTCGCCGAGATGGGCAAGTGCCTGGCGCCCTGCGACGGCAGCGTCGACGAGCTGTCGTACGCCGCCCTCGTGCGCCAGCTGCGCGACGCGCTGCTGCGCCGTCCCGACGACGTCGTGGAGACCATCAACCACCGCATGAGCCTGCTGGCCGCCGACGAGCGCTTCGAGGAGGCCGGCTCCCACCGCGACCGGCTCGCCTCCTTCGTGCGCGCCGCGGCCCGCACCCAGCGGCTCAGCGCGCTGACCGGCTGCCCCGAGGTGGTGGCCGCACGCCGCGAGGACGACGGCCGCTGGGCGGTGCACGTGGTGCGCCACGGCCGGCTCGCCGCCGCCGGGGTGATCCCGGCCGGTGCCGACGCCCACGCCTACGTCGACCAGCTGCGCGCCGCGGCCGAGACCGTGCGCGACGCCCCCGGCCCGGTGCCGGCCGCCAGCGCCGAGGAGACCGAGAAGATCCTGCGCTGGCTCGAGCTCGACCAGGTGCGCCTGGTCGAGGTCACGGGCGAGTGGGCCTGCCCGGTGGCCGGGGCGACCCGCCACCTCGCGGTGCACGACGCGGTCGCCGAGTCGCGGCGCCGGCTGGTGCCCGACGACGAGCGCCGCCCGCTCGCCACCGCCCACCGTCCCGCGCGCTGAGGCGCTACGGTGACCTGCGTGATCACCGCCATCGTCTTCGTCAAGGCCGACGTCGCCCGCATCCCCGAGGTGGCCGAGCAGATCGCCGCCCTCGAGGGGGTCTCCGAGGTCTACTCCGTCACCGGGCAGATCGACCTGATCGCCCTGGTCCGGGTCCGTGACCACGACGAGGTCGCCAGCGTCGTGGCCGACACCCTCAACAAGGTCCCCGGCGTGACGTCGACCGAGACCCACATCGCGTTCCGCGCCTACTCCCGCCACGACCTCGAGAGCGCCTTCTCCCTCGGGCTCGACTGAGACCGCCCGTGGACCTCCTGGCCGACTACTGGCTCGACGTACTCGGCTGGGGCGGCAGCGCCCTGCTGGTCTTCTCGCTGATGCAGCAGCGGGTGCTGCGCTTCCGGGTGCTCAACCTCGCCGCCGGGGTCGCGCTCCTGGTCTTCAACGCCATCATCGAGGTCTGGCCGATGGTCGGCCTCAACGCGGTCACCAGCGCCATCAACGTCTGGTTCCTGGTCAAGCTGCTCGGCCACCGCCACGACGACCACGTCTTCGAGGTCCTCGAGGTCCGCGCCGACGACGTCTACCTGCACCACGTGCTGCGCACCCACCGGGCCGACATCGCCCGCTTCCAGCCCGACTTCGACGGCCGGCCCGACCCCCACGACGACCACGCCTTCCTGGTCCAGCGCGGCGACGAAACCGTCGGGGTCGTGGTGGTGCGGCGCGAGGGCGACCTGGGCGACGTGGCCCAGGTGCGCCTCGACTACGTCACCCCGCGCTTCCGCGACTTCACGCCCGGCGAGTTCGTCTGGCGGCGCAGCGACGCGCTGCGCGAGCTCGGCTTCCGCCGCGTGGTCACCGCCCCCGGCATGGTCGGCGCCTACTACGACCACCTGGGCTTCCACCGCGAGGGCGAGGCCTACGTGCTCGACCTCGCCCCCGCCTGACCGCCGACCCGGCCCAAACTTCACGCTGACCCGGCCCGAACTTCGCGTCGAGCCGGCCTGAATCTCCCGACGAGTCGGCCCTCTCCAGCACCCCCCGGGGTCCCGACCAGCCCGCGCGAAGTTCAGGCCGGGTCGGGGCGAAGTCCGGGCCGACTCGGGGGGAAGTTCAGGCCGACTCGGGGGGAAGTTCAGGCCGGGTGGGCGGGATATTCAGGCCGGGTCAGCGGGAGACCTCGACCCAGCGCTGCAGGGTCGAGGCGGCGGCGCCGGAGTCGACGGCGCGGGCGGCGCGCTCGATGCCGGCGGCCAGGGCCGGCAGCGGGTCGGCGGCGGGCTCGTCGTGCACGGCCAGGGCCGCGCCGGCGTTGAGCAGCACCGCCTCGCGCACGGGCCCGCGCTCCCCCGCGAGCACGCGTCGTACGACGTCGGCGTTGTGGGCCGCGTCGCCGCCGCGCAGGTCGTCGGTGGTCGCCGGGGCGAGGCCCAGCGCCGCCGGGTCGACCGTGGCGGTGCGGACCTCGCCGTCGTGGACCACCCACAGCGACGAGGTGGTGGTCGTGGTCAGCTCGTCGAGGCCGTCGTCGCCGCGGAAGACCCAGGCGTCGACGCCGCGGCGGGCGAAGACCCCGGCCATCAGCGGCGGCTTGCCGGCGTAGGCGCAGCCGATGGCCTGGGCGGCCGGGCGCGAGGGGTTGGCCAGCGGGCCGAGCAGGTTGAAGGTGGTGCCGATGCCGAGCTCGCGCCGCGGCACGGCCGCGTGGCGCAGCGCGGGGTGGAAGGCGGAGGCGAAGCAGAAGGTGATGCCGGCCTCCTCAGCGACCTCGGCCACCCGGGCGGCCGGCAGGTCGAGGCGGACCCCGAGCACCTCGAGCACGTCGGCGGTGCCGGAGGTCGAGGAGGCCGAGCGGTTGCCGTGCTTGACCACCCGCGCGCCCGCACCGGCGGCGACGATCGCGGCCATGGTCGAGATGTTCACCGACATCGACCGGTCACCACCGGTGCCGACGACGTCGAGGGTGCGCCCCGGCACGCTCAGCGGCGTGGCGACGTCGTACATCGCCTCGACCAGGCCGAGCACCTCCTCGATGCTCTCGCCCTTGGCGCGCAGCGCGACGGCGAAGCCGGCGATCTGGGCCTCGGTGGCCTGGCCGGCGAGGATCTCGCCCATCGCCCACCCGGTCTGGGCGGCGCTCAGGTCCTCCCCCGCGACCAGCGCGCCCAGGACCTCGGGCCAGGCGCCCACGCTCAGGCGGTGGTGGCGGGCACGCGGGCGCGCAGCAGCGCGACCACGGCCTCGGCCAGCTGGAGGGGGTCGATCGGGTGCGGCACGGCCGCCTCCGCGCGCGACCAGGTGGCCAGCCAGGCGTCCTGGGGGCGGCCGGTGAGGACGACCACCGGCGGGCACTGGTGGATCTCGTCCTTGAGCTGCTTGGCGATGCCCATGCCGCCGGCGGGCACGGCCTCGCCGTCGAGGATCGCGAGCGAGATGTGGCCGGCGTCCATGTTCTGGATGACGACCGGCTCGGTGGCGACCTCGACGTACTCCAGCTCGGGCAGGTCCGGGTGCGGGCGTCGGCCCAGCGCCAGGATGACCTGCTTGCGGGTGTTGACGTCGTCGCTGTAGACGAGCACCTTCAACGGCGTGCGGGAGGCAGTGGTGTCGCTCACGCCGGCGATGCTACCCGTCGCCGGTGCGGGCGGACGCCGCGGCCTGCTCGCGCGCCTCCAGCCTGTCCAGGCGCCGGTCCTCGCGCTTGGCCTCGGCCATCGAGGAGCGCACCCACTGGGTGAAGAGCACCGCGAAGAACGTCAGGGCGATCAGGTCGCCCGAGCCCCACAGGATGCCGCCGGCCAGCTCCTGGTCGTCGTAGGGGTCGGGCAGCCACGAGCCCATCGACCCCTCGCGCAGGCGCGGGTAGTAGTCGCCGCCCAGCAGGGTGGACTGGCCCATGATCGTGACGCCCAGGAAGGCGTGGAAGGGCAGCGTGAGCACCGTGAGCAGCATCCGGAAGGGGTAGCCGTGGCGACCGGGCAGCGGGTCGATGCCCACCAGCGGCCAGAAGAACAGCGCGCCCACCGCCACGAGGTGCACGTGCATCATCTCGTGCACGAGGACCGACTCCAGCGAGGCGCGGTACCAGTCGGTGAAGTAGAGCGCCCACGGCGAGACGATGTAGAGCAGGAACGCCAACGGCGCGAAGGAGAGCACCTTGGCCAGGCGCGAGTGCAACAGCGCCAACAGCCAGCCGCGCGGGCGCCGCGGCAGCGTGCGCAGCGCGAGGGTCACCGGGGCGCCCAGCGCCAGCGCGAGCGGCACCAGCATCGACAGGGTCATGTGCTGGACCATGTGCACGCTCAGCAGCGTCGTGTCGTACGCCGCCAGCCCCGAGGCCGTCGCGAAGTAGAACGAGCCCATCCCCCCGCACACGAAGGCGACGGTGCGCCCGACCGGCCAGTTGTCCCCGCGGGCGCGCAGACGCTGCACGCCCAGCAGGTAGAGGCCCACCACCCAGGCGGTCGCGACCGTGGGCACGGGGGCCAGCGACCACTGCCCGAGGACCTCTCCCAGGGAGAAGGCGGGCAGGTCGGCCCCGACGGTCATCGCGAGCACGGCGAGACCTCCTGCGAGGGGGCTGGAGCGGGGAACGGCACGTTGTGAACTTTATGACCCGGCGCTAACCGGGGGTCGGGGTGACCTCGTTCAGATCGCAGGACATAATGCTCCTGTGGCGACAGCGGCAACCCTCCCAGCATCCCGTCTGCACGGGCACCACGACCGACCCAGCATGGTCAGTGTCGGGACCATCATCTGGCTCTCGAGCGAGCTGATGTTCTTCGCGGCGCTCTTCGCGGCGTACTTCACGATCCGCTCGGTCAGTCCGGACCTGTGGGAGCAGAACACCCAGCTCCTCGACGTGCCCTTCGCACTGGCCAACACCACGATCCTGGTGCTGTCATCGTTGACCTGCCAGCTCGGCGTCTTCGCCGCCGAGCGCGGCCAGGCGGGGCGCACCGGCTCGCTGCTGCAGTTCAAGCTGTGGGGCCTGCGGGAGTGGTTCATCCTGACCTACCTGATGGGCTCGGTCTTCGTGGCCGGCCAGGCCGTCGAGTACGCCAACCTCGTGCAGGAGGGCGTCACGATGCAGGACTCGGCCTACGGCTCGATGTTCTACCTGACCACCGGCTTCCACGGCATCCACGTGGCGGGTGGCCTGATCGCCTTCCTCCTCGTGCTGGGGCGCACCTACCTGGCCCGCAAGTTCACCCACGAGCAGGCCGTCAGCGCGATCGTCGTCTCGTACTACTGGCACTTCGTCGACGTCGTCTGGATCGGACTTTTCGCCACGATCTACCTTGTCAAGTAACTCCTGAGTCGCTGCACCCCGAACCCAAGGACCCCCAGTGCGCTTCGTGAACCGCTCCGCCGGTCGCCTCTCCCGTCACCGTCGCGGCCCGTTGGCCGGACTCGTCCTGCTGCTGGTCGGCCTGGTGACCGCCGGTGGTCTCTACACCGCGCTGGCCCCCGCCCAGGCGCAGGACTCCGACACCCTGGCCATCGAGGTCGAGAAGGGCCGCGAGCTGTTCCTCGTGGGCTGCTCGAGCTGCCACGGCCTCAACGGCGAGGGCGTCAGCACCCTCGACGGCAACAACCTCGGCCCCTCGCTCGTCGGCGTCGGCGCCGCGGCGGTCGACTTCCAGGTCGGCACCGGCCGGATGCCGATGGCCCAGCCCGGCGCCCAGGCTCCCCGCAAGCCGGTCACCTACTCGGAGGAGGAGACCGCCCAGCTCGCGGCGTACGTCGCCTCGCTGGGCCCCGGCCCCGCCATCCCCGACGAGTCCGACTACTCGATCGAGGGTCTCGACGACGACGCCAAGGAGGCGGCGGTCGTCCGTGGTGGCCAGATCTTCCTGACCAACTGCACCGCCTGCCACAACTTCGAGGGCTCGGGTGGCGCCATGCCCCGCGGCGGCTATGCGCCGTCTCTCGACGGCGTGGAGTCCAAGTACATCTACGAGGCCCTGCTGACCGGACCGCAGAACATGCCCAGCTTCAGCAACGGCAACCTCGCGCCCGAGGAGAAGCGCGACGTCATCGCCTACCTGAAGTCGCTCGAGGAGCAGCCCGGGTACGGCGGCTTCGGCATGGGCGGCCTCGGCCCCGTGACCGACGGCGTCTTCGCGTGGCTGGTCGGTATCGGCGGTCTGGTCGCCTTCGCGATCTGGATCGCTGCGCACACCACCCGATCGAAGAAGAAGAAGGTGACTTCGTGACGGACATCCAGCACGGCGAGCAGGCCGGCAAGCACCTGCCCGCGACGACCGAGGAGCCGATCGCCAACCCGGGCCTCCCCGAGCACACCTGGCGACCCACCGACGTCGACGACGACGCGGCACGACGAGCCGAGCGCCAGGTCGCGACGATGTTCGGTCTCGCCTCGGTCTTCGCGGTCCTCTTCGTGGTGGCCTACTTCTCCTTCGACGTCGGCGACAGCTGGGAGACGGTGCTGGGCCTCGGCGCCTCGAACATCGCCCTGGGCACCACGCTGGGCATGGCCCTGCTGCTCATCGGCGTCGGGATCATCCAGTGGGCCCGCAAGCTGATGGCCGACCACGAGATGGTCGAGATGCGCCACCCGGCCCGTTCCTCCGACGAGGACCGCGCCGCGACGCTGGCTGCCCTCGACGCCGGGCTCGAGGAGTCCGGCATCGCGCGTCGCCCGCTGGTGCGCAACTCGCTGATCGCCTCGATCACCCTGCTGCTCGCGCCGGCCGTGGTGCTGTTCCGCGACCTGGGCCCCACACCCAGCCAGGCAGCAGCCAGCGGCCCCGACGCGGGCCTCGAGAACACCATCTGGAAGCCCGACATGCGTGTTGTGCGCGATGTCATCGGCACCCCGATCCGCGCCGCCGACCTCGAGGTCGGCGACCTGGTCAACGCCGAGCCCGAGGCCATCTTCCCGACCGAGGAGAACGGCTACCCCGAGATCGAGGGCGTCGAGCTGTACGTGGCGAAGTCGAAGGCCGCGGTCGTCGTGGTCCGGATGGACCCCGACGACGTGATCCCCGGCGAGGGGCGCGACAACTGGTCGGTCGACGGGATCGTCTGCTACTCCAAGATCTGCACCCACGTCGGGTGCCCGATCTCGCTCTACGAGCGCACCACGCACCACCTGCTGTGCCCCTGCCACCAGTCCACCTTCGACCTCGCCGACTCCGGGCGTGTCGTCTTCGGTCCCGCCGGACGGCATCTTCCCCAGCTCCCGCTGGCGGTCGATGCCGAGGGCTTCCTGGTCGCGCAGAGCGACTTCACCGAGCCGGTGGGGCCCAGCTACTGGGAACGTGACCACAAGGACATCGGCGAGCAGGGTGAGGCAGAGCTGTGAGCATGGACACCAGCAAGGTCGCGACGAGCAACAGCTCGGCCGCGACAGCCAAGAAGCCCGGCAAGGCAGGAGTCGTGGCCAACTGGGCCGACGAGCGCCTGGGCCTGGGCACGGCCATGAAGAAGAACCTGCGCAAGGTCTTCCCCGACCACTGGTCCTTCATGCTCGGCGAAATTGCTCTGTGGAGCTTCGTCGTGCTGCTGCTGACCGGTGTCTTCCTGACGTTCTGGTACCGGCCGAGCATGGCCGAGGTGACCTACATGGGCTCCTACGACCAGCTGCGCGGGCTGCACATGTCCGAGGCGATGGCCTCGACCCTCAACATCAGCTTCGACGTCCGCGGCGGCCTGCTGATGCGCCAGATGCACCACTGGGCAGCCAACATCTTCATCGCCTCGATGATGATCCACCTGCTGCGCGTCTACTTCACCGGTGCGTTCCGCAAGCCGCGAGAGCTCAACTGGGTCATCGGCTCGCTGCTGCTGCTGCTGGGCACCCTCGAGGGCTTCACCGGCTACTCGCTGCCCGACGACCTGCTCTCCGGCACCGGCATCCGCGCCGCCGACGGCTTCATGAAGTCGATCCCGGTCGTGGGCACCTACATGTCGTTCTTCCTCTTCGGTGGCGAGTTCCCGGGTGACTCGATCATCCCGCGCCTCTACACCATCCACGTCCTGCTGATCCCCGGCCTGCTGCTGGGGCTGATCGCGGCCCACATGCTGCTGCTCGTCTACCACAAGCACACGCAGTGGCCTGGTCCCGGCCGCACCGAGGAGAACGTCGTCGGCTTCCCGATGCTCCCCGTGTACGCCGCCAAGGCCGGTGGCTTCTTCTTCATCGTCTTCGGTGTCACCGCCATGATGGGTGCGCTGCTCAACATCAACCCCGTCTGGAAGCTCGGCCCCTACGACCCGACCAAGGTGACGGCAGGTTCGCAGCCCGACTGGTACATGGGCTGGCCCGACGGCGCGCTGCGCATCATGCCGGGCTGGGAGACCCACCTGTTCGGCTACACGATCGCCTGGAACGTCTTCCTGCCTGTCATCGTGCTGCCCGGCCTGATGTTCACGATCCTGCTGATGCTGCCGTTCATCGAGTCCTGGATCACCGGGGACAAGCGCGACCACCACCTGCTGGAGCGCCCGCGCAACGCCCCGACCCGGACCGCCATCATGGTCGCGCTGATGACGTTCTACGGCCTGATGTGGGCTGCGGGCGGCAACGACATCATCGCGATCAAGCTCAACCTGAGCATCAACCAGATCACCTACTTCCTGCGGGTAGCGGTCTTCCTGGGTCCGGTGATCGCCTTCATGATCACCAAGCGCTGGTGCATCTCGTTGCAGCGCCACGACCAGGAGAAGCTGCTGCACGGCTACGAGACGGGCGTGATCATGCGCTCCCCCGAGGGTGGCTACAGCGAGCGGCACCTGCCGATCGCCCCGGCCTCGGCCTACACCCTCACCGCGCGCGACCGCGACGAGATGTGGACGCCCGAGGCGGAGACCGACGAGAACGGCGTACGTCGTCCCGGCGGTCGACTCAGCGGCCTGCGGGCCAGGCTCAACAAGGCCTGGTACGCCGACAACGTGCAGAAGCCGACCGCGGCCGAGCTCGAGGAGGCGCACCACCACGCCGAGCACGAGCACGAGCTGCAGGCGCCCCTGGAGGGCCACTCGGCCGACGGCCACCAGTTCGACGGCCACCACGCCGTCGAGGGCGAGACGTTGCGCGGCAGCCACTGAGGCACCGGCACGACACGAAGGCCCCCACCCGATCCGTCGGGTGGGGGCCTTCGTCGTACTCGTCGTGCTGGGGCGGCTCAGCCCAGGGCGGAGCCGGCCCGGTACTCCGCCCAGCCGAGGTTCCAGTCGCCGAAGCCGTTGTCGAGGGTCATCGCCCGGTCGGTGCCGGTGTACTCCACGACGTCGCCGCGCCGGGTCATCGAGTAGAGCCAGGCGGCCTGCTCGGTGCTCAGACCGGTGCAGCCGTGCGAGACGTTGGCGCTGCCCTGGCTGCCGACCGACCAGGGCGCGGCGTGGATGAACTCCCCCGAGCTGGTCAGCCGCATCGCCCACTGCACGTCGGCGATGTCGTAGGCCTCGTCGCCGCCGATGCCGACGGTCTCGGAGTCCATCCGCTTCGACTCGTACTTCTCCATCACCACCTTGGTGCCGGAGCGGGTGGTGAACCCGGCCTTGCCGGTGGTGATCGGGATGGTGCGCAGCAACCGGCCCTCGGAGAAGACCTCCATGGTGTGGCGCTGCGCGTCGATGCGGTAGACGTGGGCCTCCCCCACGGTGAAGGCGACCTCGCGGCTCTCCTGGCCGTAGATCCCTCCCCCGGCGTCGACGCCATTGATGTCGAGGTCGACCACCACCTCGCTGCCGGCCTGCCAGTACTCCTTGGGGCGGTAGTGCGCCTCGGTGTCGCTGAGCCAGTGCCAGGAGCCGGCCTGGCGCGGCGTGGACTCGACGGCCATCTCGGGCTCCATCGCAGCCCGGTCGGTGACCGGAAGGTCGAACTGCACCACGACCGGCATCCCGACCCCGACCGTCTCCCCGGCGGTGCGGAAGCGGCGCTCGCGCACGACCGGCCCGTCGGCGCCGCGCACCCGCGCGCGCACGACGTACGCCGTGCCGGGCTCGAGCCGCTCGGTGGCCCGCCAGGAGCCGTGCTGGCGGCGGCCGGGCACCCCGCCCGCGGGGGAGGTGACCCGCACCCCCAGCAGGTCGCCGCCGGCGGCGTCGACCTCGAGCAGCGTGTCGACCGACACGTCCTGCGCGCGCTTGCGCACGTTGCTGCGCAGCCCGACCGGGGCCGGCCCGGCACCCGTTGGGGCCCGTCCGCACTACGGGTGGCCGGCCCGGTGTGCAGGTGGTCCGCAACCTCGGAGGCACTTTCGTAGGCGCCCAGGACGCTGAGGGAAACCGCCAGCGCGGCCAGGCTGCCGTACGTCGCCGTCGACGGGGCGAGCGCGAGGCACCGGGAGCTCGGAGGTCATGTTGCCGGTTGGTCGACGAGGAGGACACGACGACTCCGCGGCCCGAGGGCGGCGGAGTCGTCGTGGTGGTGCGTCGGGAGGGCGCTCAGTGCGCGTGCTCACCGCGGTAGTACTCGTAGACCAGCCCGGAGGTGGCCACGGCACCCAGAACGGCTCCGATGATGGCCAGCCACCATGCTGTCATCGCAACTCCGAAGACGATCGTGCCGAGGGTCAGCGCGGCCCACAGCGGCCACCAGGAGTACGGCGGGAAGAAGCCCAGCTCTCCGGCGCCGTCGGCGATCTCGGCGTCCTTGCGGTCCTCCGGACGCGGCTCCATCTTCTTGGCGTGGAAGCCGAGGTAGAAGGTGACCATCAGGGTGAGCAGCGTGGTCATCGTCAGGGCGGAGGTGCCCGTCCAGTCGCCACCGGTGTCGCCGGCACTGGTGATGAACCAGTACGCCGGGGTGATCAGCACCAGGAACACGGTGCAGATCGCGAAGATCAAGGCCTCGGCCCTCATCAGCTGTCCTTCCCGTCGTCGGACCGAGTGCCGGTGGACCGACGCTCACCCACGGTCTCTCCGCGCCCGGCCATGTCGGGGGCGTCGGCGAAGCGACCCTCGCGCGCCGCCTCGTTCTGGTCGAGCTCGATGGCCGCGATCTCCGGGTGGTGCAGGTCGAAGGCCGGCGACTCCGAGCGGATGCGCGGGATGGTCACGAAGTTGTGGCGCGGCGGCGGGCACGAGGTGGCCCACTCCAGCGAGCGACCCCAGCCCCACGGGTCATCGACCTCGACCAGCGGTGCCTTGCGCGAGATCCACACGTTGTAGAAGAACGGCAGCATCGACAGGCTCAGCAGGAACGCACCCACGGTGGAGATCTGGTTGAGCAGGGTGAACCCGTCGTCGGGCAGGTAGTCGGCGTAGCGGCGCGGCATGCCCTCGACACCGAGCCAGTGCTGGACCAGGAAGGTCAGGTGGAAGCCGATGAACAGGATCCAGAAGTGCAGCTTGCCCAGCCGCTCGTCGAGCATCCGACCCGTGAACTTGGGCCACCAGAAGTAGAAGCCCGCGAACATCGCGAAGACCACGGTGCCGAAGACGACGTAGTGGAAGTGCGCGACCACGAAGTAGGAGTCCGAGACCTGGAAGTCGAGCGGCGGGCTGGCCAGGATGATGCCGGTCAGACCACCGAACAGGAACGTGGTCAGGAAGCCGATCGACCACAGCATCGGGGTGTCGAAGGACAGCGACCCGCCCCACATCGTGCCGATCCAGTTGAAGAACTTCACGCCGGTCGGCACCGCGATCAGGAACGTCATGCCGGAGAAGAACGGCAGGTTGACCGCGCCTGTGACGAACATGTGGTGCGCCCAGACCGCGACCGAGAGGATCGCGATGCCCAGGGTCGCGCCCACCAGGCCGACGTAGCCGAACAGCGGCTTGCGGCTGAAGACCGGGAAGATCTCGGTCACGATGCCGAAGAACGGCAGCGCGATGATGTAGACCTCCGGGTGGCCGAAGAACCAGAACAGGTGCTGCCACAGGATCGCGCCGCCGTGGGCGGTGTCGAAGACGTTAGCCCCCAGGATGCGGTCCGCTTCGAGCATCAGCAGCGCGCCGGCGAGCACCGGGAAGGCGATGAGCACCAGCAGGCTGGTGATCAAGGTGTTCCACACGAACAACGGCATCCGGAACATGGTCATGCCGGGGGCGCGCATGCAGATGATCGTGGTGATGAAGTTGACCGCGCCCAGGATGGAGCCGAGTCCGGCCATCCACAGACCCATGATCCACAGGTCACCGCCCACGCTGGGGCTGTTGACGGCGTTGGACAGCGGGGTGTATGCGAACCACCCGAAGGAGGCTGCGCCCTCAGGGGTCAGGAAGCCCGATGCGGCGATCAGGCCGCCGAAGAGGAACAGCCAGTAGCTGAACATGTTCAACCGCGGGAACGCGACGTCGGGTGAGCCGATCTGGATCGGCATGATCACGTTGGCGAAGCCGAAGAACAGCGGCGTCGCGAAGAGCAGCAGCATGATCGTGCCGTGCATGGTGAAGAGCTGGTTGTAGAGCTCCTCGTTGACCACCTGCTGGCCCGGGAAAGCCAGCTCGGAGCGGATCACCAAGGCCATCAGGCCACCGATGAGGAACCACGCGAACGAGGTGATCAGGTACATCTTGCCGATCAGCTTGTGATCGGTCGTCGTCATCATCCGCACGGCCAGCTGGCCGAGCGGCTTGCGGGGCTCGCCGGGTGCGGTCGGCCTCTGGGCGGTGGCGGCGCTCACTGGCCCTCTCCTCCGGATCGGGTGGATGCGAGGCCCACCTGGGTGCGGGCGTCCTCGCCTCCGAGGATGGGCAGCTCGGCCTGGACGCCCGTGCTGGCGAGGTTGGAGTCGGCCAGGTCCGCCACGTAGGCGTCGTACTCCTCAGCGCTGACGACCTCGACGTTGAAGAGCATCCGCGAGTGGTAGGCACCGCAGAGCTCGTAGCACTTGCCCTTGAAGGTGCCCTCGGTCGTGGGAGTGACCTCGAAGGAGTTCACGCGACCCGGGATGACGTCCATCTTGATCAGGAACGCCGGTACACCGAAGTCGTGGATCACGTCGGGCGAGTGCAGGTTGAAACGCGTGGTCTCACCGACCGGCAGCACCAACGTGGGGATGTCGGTGAGAGTGCCCGCGAGGTAGGCGTAGCCCTCGTAGGGGAACTCGTCGTCCTCGTTGTCCTCGTCAGCTGCCACGTCGACGGCGCCGATGCCGTGGTTGAAGGTCCACGACCACTTCTGGGCGGTCACCTCGACGATGTTGTCGGGGGCTGGGGACTCCTCGAGCACGATGTCCTGGACCCGGATGGTCTGGGCGAAGAACACCACGACCATCATGATCGGCGCGACCGTGTAGAAGATCTCCAGCGGCAGGTTGTAGCGCGTCTGGACCGGGACCTCGTCGTCGCTTCGCCGGCGGTAGGCGACCACCACCCAGGCGATGAGGCCCCACACGACGACACCGGTGATCAGAGCCGCGATCCACGCGCCCTGCCACAGCGCGAGGGTCGACTCGCCCTGCTCGGTGATGGGCTCTGGCATGGCCAGGCGCTCCCACTCACCGCGGGACTCCGACGAACAACCGGCGAGCAGCACGAGGCCGAGGCCGAGCGTGGCGCCCAGGCCCGCACGACGGGCCGAGGCCCGCCGACGTCCTGGTGCCATCTGGGGGAGCTGCAGACTCACGAACGAGCCTTCCTCTCAAGCGATCAGAAGTTGGCGTCAGAGTACCCCGCCCACCAGCCGTCCGGCTGCACAGGGTGGCCTACCGTGGCGGTTGTGACGAATGCCGCGCCGGTCGACCTCGACGCGGCCTCGGGCGAGCCGCTGCACCCCGCGGCGAGCGAGGTCCTGGCCGCGGCGCACGAGCGTGGCTGGGGCGACCCGCGGCGCCTGCACCGGGCCGGCCGCGACGCCCGGCTGCTGCTCGACAACGCCCGCGAGGTGGTGGCCGGGGCGCTGGGGGTGCGCCGCGACGAGGTCTCCTTCACCTCCTCGGGCACCGAGGCCGTGCACCGGGGCCTGCTCGGGCTCCTCGAGGGCCGTGCCGACGGCCGCGACGCCACGCTGCTCAGCGCCGTCGAGCACAGCGCCGTGGGCCACGCCGCCGACTGGTGGGCCCGGCGCAGCGGCGTGCCGGGCGCCGTGGTGCCGGTCGACCGGCACGGGCGGGTCTCCCCCGACGACGTCGTCGACCTAGTCGCGCCCGGCACCGGGGTGGTGGCCCTCCAGGCCGCCAACCACGAGGTCGGCACCGTCCAGCCCGTCGCGGAGGTCGCGGCGCGCCTCGACGGGCGGGTCCCGCTCTTCGTCGACGCCTGCGCCGCCGCCGGGCGACGGGCGCTGCCCCGCGGCTGGGACGCCGCGGCCGCGTCCGCGCACAAGTGGGGCGGCCCGCCCGGGGTGGGGGTGCTGCTGGTGCGCAAGGGCGCCCGCTGGGCCTCCCCCTTCCCCGGTGACGACCGCGTCGACGAGCGCACCTCGGGCTTCGAGAACGTGCCGGCGGCCCTGGCGGCAGCAGCGGCGCTGCAGGCGGTCGTGACCGAGCGAGACGAGGTGGCGACCCGCCAGCACGCCCTGGTCGCCCGACTGCGCGAGGGCGTCACGGTGATCCCCGACGTCGACGTGGTGGGCGACCCCGACGACCGGCTGCCCCACCTGGTGACCTTCTCGTTCCTCTACGTCGACGGCGAGGCGCTGGTCCACGAGCTCGAGAGGCACGGCTTCGGGGTCGCCAGCGGCTCGGCGTGCACGTCGTCGACCTTCGAGCCCAGCCACGTGCTGGCCGCGATGGGCGCCCTGACCCACGGCAACGCCCGGGTCTCCCTGCACCGCGACACCGGCGCCGACGACGTCGAGCGGCTGCTCGCGGTGCTGCCCGGCGTCGTCGCCGACCTGCGCGCGCGGGTGGGCATGTGAGCACCCCCGAGCCCGGCGCGGACCTGCGCGAGCTCGACTGCCGCGGCCGGCTGTGCCCGCTGCCGGTGATCGACCTGGCGCGGGCGCTGCCCGAGGTGGCGGTCGGCGACGTCGTGGGCGTCGTCGCCGACGACGCGGCTGCGCGGGTCGACGTACCGGCCTGGTGCCGGATGCGCGGCCAGGAGTACCTGGGCGAGGACGCCGCCGACGACGGGGTCCCCCGCTACCTGGTGCGGCGGCTGACCTAGCGCGCCTGGTGCGCTGCGGCCAGGTGCGGCGCCACGTCGGCGGCCGCCTCGGCGCCGTAGGACTCCTCGAGCCGGGCCAGGAACTGCTCGGCGGTGAAGCTGTACTCCTGGGTGCCGACGGTCTCCACCACGTACGCCGCCAGGACGCACCCGACCTGCGCGCTGCGGGTCAGGTCGAGGCCCCACGCGGTCGCGGCGAGGTAGCCGGCACGGAAGGCGTCGCCGACGCCGGTCGGCTCGACCGCGGTGACGTTCTTGGCGGCGGGCACGACGATGTCGTCCTCGCCGGCGCGCAGCACCCGCACGCCGTCGGCGCCCAGGGTGGTGACCTGCACGCCCACCCGGGCCAGCACCTCGTCGGCCGACCAGCCGGTCTTCTGCTGGATCAGGTGCGACTCGTACTCGTTGCTGAAGAGGATCGCGGCGCCCTCGACCAGCGGGCGGATCAGGTCGCCCTCGCCGAAGGCGAGCTGCTGGCTGGGGTCGGCGATGAAGGGGTAGCCGCGCTGGCGGCACTCCTCGGTGTGGCGCAGCATCCCGTCGGGGTCGTCGGCGCCGATCAGCACGAACGACGGCGCGCCCACCCTGGCCACGATGGGGGCCAGCTCGATGAGCCGGGCCTCCTTCATCGCACCGGGGTAGAACGAGGCGAACTGCGCCATCGTGGTGTCGGTGGTGCACACGAAGCGGGCGGTGTGCAGCGACTCCGAGATCCGCACGTGGTCGCAGTCGACGCCGTGGCGCTCCAGCCAGGAGCGGTAGTCGGCGAAGTCCTCGCCCGCCGAGCCCACCAGCACCGGCCGCAGGCCCAGGCGCGCCATCCCGAAGCACATGTTGGGAGCCACCCCGCCGCGGCGGATCTCGAGGTCGTCGACCAGGAACGAGACCGACAGCTTGTGCAGCTGCTCGACGACCAGGGAGTCCTCGAACTTGCCGGCGAAGCTCATCAGGTGGTCGGTCGCGATCGACCCGGCGACCAGGAGCGGGCCACCGGTCGGGACCACCGCCTGGGCGTCGGCCGGGGGGTCGGTCAGGGGCGTCGAGGAGGTGTCGGGCACGGCGCGAACACTACCTGCGGGTACTGCTGGGAGTACCCCCCAGTAGCCCCTAGCGTCGCGACCATGACCTCCTCGACGCCCTCCCCCGGGCCCCTCGGGCCAGCCGCACGGCTCCCCTACGATGACCTGGCCCGCATCAGCGACATGGGTGCCGACTGCGAGGCCGCCGGCCGCGCACTGCGCCTGCCCGTGGGCCGCGAGGCCACCGCTGCCGCCGCCGTCGCGCGCGCCGCCACCCGCCCCGCCCCCAGCATCCACTTCGCCGACTTCCCCCGCGAGGTGCACAAGCGCGACATCGAGGTCGGCGAGGCCGCCCAGCGGCTCGCCAACGCGTTGTCGTTGTACCTGGACTGACGCAGGGGCTCACCGGCTGAGCACACGACGAAGCCCCCGGACCTGGTCGGTCCGGGGGCTTCGGTGTGTCTCAGTGCTGGTGCTGGGCGGTGCTGTGACCCATCAGCAACTGGGTCTCGACACGGCGGTCACGGCTTCGCAGGCTCAGCCGTGCGCCTTGCTCGACCACCATCATCGGGCCCGCTTCGCGGTCCCGATCAGTGGAAGCTGTCGCCGCAGGCGCAGGAGCCGGTGGCGTTGGGGTTGTCGATGGTGAAGCCCTGCTTCTCGATGCTGTCGACGAAGTCGATCATCGCGCCGTTGAGGTAGGGCACGCTCATCCGGTCGACGACGACGCTGACGCCGTCGAAGTCGGTGACGACGTCGCCGTCGAGGGTGCGCTCGTCGAAGAAGAGCTGGTAGCGCAGGCCCGAGCAGCCACCGGGCTGCACGGAGATGCGCAGCGCGAGGTCGTCGCGGCCCTCCTGCTCCAGCAGGCTCTGCACCTTGGCTGCGGCCACCGGGCTCAGGTTGATGCTGTCGGTGCGGCGATCAGGAGTGGTCTCCACCTGCTCGGTCATGTCTGTGCTCCCAACATGGGTTGCGTGCTGCGTGGTCTGGTGCGGGCCGCCGGCACGTCGTCGACTGCAGCGGTCTCCGGGTCAAGGGTAGGCCACGCGGGGTTATTCCCTCGACCACGTCCGGGCGACCCGTCGCCCCAGCGCCTCGAGGCTGCCCACGGGGTCCTCGAAGGCCTGCTGCTCACCGACGAGGTCGACCAGCGCGTACGCCGACTCCACGCCCAGCGCGCGCATCTCCCGCGACCCGACCAGCACCTGCCCGGCGAGCGCCACGCAGGGCCGCAACGCCTCGGCGGCGACCTCGGCGACGCCGTACGGCACCTTGCCCGAGCGGCTGGAGAAGTCGAAGGCGCCCTCGCCGGTCACCACCAGGTCCGCGGCACGGGCCCGCTCGGCCAGGCCCACGGCCTCGGCGACCAGGGCGATGCCGGGCTCGCGCACCGCGCCCAGGCACAGCAGCGCGTGCCCCAGGCCCCCGGCCGCCCCGGCCCCCTTCTGCAGCGAGGTACGCCGGTCGGTGGCGGCGGCCAGGCGCTCGAGCCAGCCGTCCACCTCGAGGTGGCGCTCCTCGGCGATGCCCTTCTGCGGGCCGTAGGTCTTGGTGGCGCCGAAGAGCCCGGTCAGCGGGTTGTCGACGTCGCTGGCGGCCACCAGCCGCACCTGGCCGATGCGCTCGCGCGCCGGCGCCAGGTCGACGGCGCCGAGGTCACCGAAGCCGGCCGGGCCGGCGTCGAGGCGACCGGCGTCGGCGGTGGCCCCCAGGGCGTGCAGCAGCCCAGCTCCCCCGTCGTTGGTGCCACTGCCCCCGAGGCCGACCACGACGGTGGTGGCGCCGGTCGCCAGCGCCGCCAGCAGCAGCTGCCCGACCCCGACCGTGGTGGCCAGCTCGGGGTCGCCCTCGGCAGCCAGGTGCCGACCGCAGGCCTGCGCGCTCTCGACGTAGGCCGTCTCCCCCGCGACCAGCACCGTGGCCGGCACGTCCTCGCCGTGCGGGCCGCTGACCGTCGAGACCAGCAGCTCGCCGCCCAGGGTGGCGTGCAGCACGTCGACGAAGCCGGGGCCGCCGTCCGACATCGGCGCCAGGTCGAGCTCGTCGCCGGGCGCGTGGCGCCGCCAGCCGGCGGCGATCGCCTCGGCGGCCTCGACGGCGGTGAGGGTGCCGGCGAACTTGTCAGGGGCCACCAGGACTCGCATGCACGCATCCTCGCAGCCGCGGGCGAGCCCGACCACGGCGCTGCCGCCTACGGTGGGCGGGTGCCGAGCCCGACCGCCGCCATCCGCCCGATGCGCCCCGACGACGTCGCCGAGGCCGAGCAGGTCAGCTCGGAGAGCTTCCACGCGCTCGACCGCCTCACGCTCCCCCGCGCCTGGCCCGAGCCGCAGCCGCGGCAGGAGGGCCGCAGCCGGTCGTGGCAGGCACGCACCGAGCACCTGCTGCGCACCGACCCGGGCGGCTGCTGGGTCGCCGAGGAGCACGGCGCCATGGTCGGGGTCGTCACCTCGCTGGTGCGCGAGGGCACCTGGATCCTCGCGACGTACGCCGTGCGGCCGGGGCACCAGGGCCGCGGTGTCGGCAAGCCGCTCCTGGCGGCCGCGCTGCACCACGGGCGCGGCGCCCTGCGCGGCATGCTGTCGAGCTCGGCCGACCCCCGCGCCGTGCGGGTCTACCGCCAGGCGGGGCTCTCGCTGCACCCGCAGATGGTGCTGCGCGGCACCCTCGACCGCACGTCCATCCCGATCGGCACCGGCGAGAAGGTGCGCGAGGGCAGCGCCGGCGACCAGGACCTGCTCGACTCGGTCGACCGGCAGGCCCGCGGCAGCGCGCACGGCCCCGACCACCCCCTGCTGATGGCGCAGTCGCGGCTGCTGGTCTCCGAGAGCACCACGGGGTCGGGCTACGCCTACGCGAACCCGGACGGCCGGGTGACGCTGCTGGCCGCCACGAACCGGCGCACGGCCGGGCGGCTGCTGTGGTCGGCGCTGGCCGACGGAGCGGAGCAGACCGAGATCGCCCACGTCACCGCCGCCAACGAGTGGGCGCTCGACATCGGCCTCGCCGCCCGGCTCGAGGTCTGGACGGTGGGCTACCTGGCGCTGCGCGCGATGCGTGCGCCGTCGCCGTACCTGCACCACGGCTCGTTGTTGTGAGGTCGGCGCCTACGATGGACCCATGACGACCGTCGACCTCCCGCTGCTGCCGCTGGGCCGTGGCGTCGACCTGCAGTCCGAGCGTGGGGTCGAGTGCCCCGGTGACCTGCCGGCCGCGTCCGACCCCGACCTGGTCGCGCGTGCGCGCGCGGCGAAGGAGGCCCTCGGCGAGCGCGTCTTCGTGCTGGGCCACCACTACCAGCGCGACGAGGTCATCCAGTTCGCCGACGTCACCGGCGACTCCTTCAAGCTGGCCCGCGAGGCCGCGGCCCGCCCCGACGCCGAGTTCATCGTCTTCTGCGGCGTGCACTTCATGGCCGAGTCGGCCGACATCCTGACCTCCCCCGACCAGCAGGTCGTGCTGCCCGACCTCGCGGCCGGCTGCTCGATGGCCGACATGGCCCGGCTGCAGCAGGTCGAGACCGCCTGGGACGCGATGGCCGAGGCGGGCATCCAGGACGCCGTGGTGCCGGTGACCTACATGAACTCCAGCGCCGACATCAAGGCGTTCTGCGGACGCAACGGCGGCGTGGTGTGCACCTCCAGCAACGCCGAGGTCGCGCTCGAGTGGGCCTACGACCAGAAGCCCGACGTCGAGGGCGGCGCGAAGGTCCTGTTCCTGCCCGACCAGCACCTGGGCCGCAACACCGCGGTGCTGCAGATGGGGCTCACGCTCGACGACTGCGTGGTCTGGGACCCGCACCGTCCCAGCGGCGGGCTGAGCCCCGAGCAGCTGCGCGACGCCAAGATGATCCTGTGGAAGGGCCACTGCTCGGTGCACGGCCGCTTCTCCCCCGACGTCGTCGACGACCTGCGCGCCAAGGACCCCGAGATCCAGATCCTGGTGCACCCCGAGTGCCGCCACGAGGTGGTGCTCAAGGCCGACCTGGTCGGCTCGACCGAGTTCATCATCCAGACGATCGAGGCCGCGCCGGCCGGCTCGTCGTGGGCGATCGGCACCGAGCTCAACCTCGTCAAGCGCCTGGCCGACGGCCACCCCGACAAGTCCATCGCCTTCCTCGACCGCACGGTCTGCTACTGCTCGACGATGAACCGCATCGACCTCCCGCACCTGGTCTGGGCGCTGGAGTCGCTCGCGGCCGGCACCGTGGTCAACCGCATCGAGGTCGACGCCGACACCGAGCGCGAGGCGCTGGTCGCCCTCGAGCGGATGCTGGCCCTGCCCGGGCGCACCGCCAAGGACTGACGCACGAGCAGTCGCGCGCGTGACTACTCGTCGCGTGCCGGCAGCTCGAACCACACGGTGGTGCCGCCGCCGGGGGTCTCCCCGATCCCGATCGTCCCCCCGTGCGCGTCGACCACCCGCCGCACGGTCGCCAGGCCGATGCCCGAGCCGGGTACGTCGTCGTGGGTGCGGGTGAACGGCTCGAAGACGCGCTCGCGGTCCTCGGGCGCGATGCCGAGCCCGTGGTCGACGACCTCGACGCGCCAGCCGCCGGCGACCCGCGACGCGTCCACACGCACGCGGGCGCTCTCGCCGGCCGGCACGAACTTCGCGGCGTTGGCCACCAGGTTCTGCAGCACTGCCCGCAGCTGCACCGGGTCACCGGTGACCACCGGCAGCTCACCGACCTCGAGGCTGGCCCCGCTCAGCGCCTCGGCCAGGTCGTCGCGCACCTCCTGCACCACCGCGGCGAGGTCGACGGGCTTGCTGGCGATCTGCCCGCCGAGGCGGGCGTAGGCGAGCAGGTCGTCGATGAGGGCCTGCATCCGCCCGGTGCCCTTCTCGGCCCGACCCACCAGGTACTCGGCCGTCGCCGGGTCGAGCTCGCCGGCCTCGACCTCCTCGGCCAGGATCGACAGCGACATCCGCACCGTGGTGAGCGGGTTGCGCAGGTCGTGGCTGACCTGGCCCGCGAAGGCCGTCAGCTGGCTGTTGGAGCGCTGCAGCTCGTCGCGCACCCGCTCGAGCTCGGAGACCGAGGAGGCCAGCTCACGGGTGCGCAGCTCGAGCTCGAGCAGGTCGACGACCCGCTCGGCGAGCTCGACCAGCGCGCGCTCCTGGTCGGCGGTGATCTCGCGGGGCACGGTGTCGAAGACGCACAGGGTCCCGATCACCACTCCGTGCGGGGTGATGAGCTGGTGGGTGGCGTAGAAGCGCACGTCACCGATCTCGCCGGTGACGAACGGGTTGTCGGCGAAGCGGGGGTCCTGGGAGGCGTCCGGGACCACCACGGGCGCACCCTCGTGCAGCACCACGTTGCACATCGAGTCCTCGCGCGCGCACACCGAGGCGTCGAAGCCCTTGGTGGCGATCTGGTGCTGGGCGACGTCGGTGATCAGGTTGATGGTCGCCAGCGGCACGTCGGCGACCTGGGCGGCGATGTCGACGAGGGCGACGAGGTCGCTGCGCGGCGGGTCGAGCAGCACCTGGTAGCGGTCGATCTCCAGGACCCGGCGCCGGTCCTGCACGACGGGTGCGTGGTCCGTCAGCTGCTCCAGCACGCGTTCCTCCAGACGTCCGGTCGTGGCGGGGCAGGAGGGAGTGGTGCCACGGCGGGGACGCCGCTCAGTCTAGGGAGACCTCCTGAGGCCCCGCAGTCGAACGCCGGGGAGCGTCCTGCAAAGAATGGGGCGCGAGCCGGGGCGCCGGTCGCCCTAGAGGCCCGGTGCACCCCACAGCGCGAGCCAGCGCGAGGTCTGCTGCTCGACCGGCAGCTCTCCGCTCAACGTCTCGCGCAGGTTGATCTCGAGCAGGCTGTCGCGCTGCCGTGTGCCGCCGGGCTGGGGGGCGAAGGGGTAGAAGGTGCCCTGCTTGTAGAGGTAGACCAGCCCGACGCGGCGTCCGGCGGCGTCCTCGAAGGGCACCAGCGAGCACAGCAGCCCCGGGCCGAAGCCCTGCGACTCCAAGGTGGTGTTGACCGCGTGCAGGTCGGTGACCAGGCCCCCGACGTCGTCGGGGTCGTCGTCGACGACCAGCCACGTGTAGCCGAACTCGTCGTGGGAGGTGCTGATCTCCGGGGCGTCGTCGGCGTTGCGCAGCAGGGTCAGGATCTCGGCCTCGGTCTCGGCGAAGGCCGCGCCGCCGGCCGCTCGGTAGCAGACCGAGCCGAGACCGGTGGGCCGCAGGCCCAGCGAGGCCTGCAGGGTGATCGCGGCGCTCGGCACCCCGAAGAGCGCGTCGAGGTCGGCCTGCTTGGGCCGGGTGCGGCCCAGGATCGAGTCGAGGAATCCCATCGCGGGGCGCCTCAGCCGGTCGGACGGCCGAGCTCGGCCTGGATCTTGGCCAGCTGCTCGAGCCGCTGCTCGAGGCTGGGGTGGGTCGAGGTCAGCGTCTTCAACGACACGCCCTTGATCGCCGGGGCGATGAAGAAGGCGTTCATCGACTTGCTGGCCCGCAGGTCGCGGTCGGGGATGGTGTTGATCTCGCCGGTGATCTTCTGCAGCGCCGAGGCGAGCGCCTGCGGCTTCATGGTCAGGTAGGCGCCCGCCCGGTCGGCGGAGAGCTCGCGGTAGCGCGAGAGCACCTTGAGCAGCAGGAAGCTGATCGCGTAGGTGACCAGGCTGACCAGGAGCACCAGCAGCCAGACCGGCAGCGCGTTGTTGCCGTCGCGGCGGTTGCCGCCGAAGAACATGCCGTAGCGCGAGCCCTGGGCGAGCATGCCGGCCAGGATGCCGGCCGAGGAGGCCACGGTCATCACCAGGACGTCGCGGTGCGCCACGTGGGACAGCTCGTGGGCCAGCACGCCCTCGAGCTCCTCGGCGTCGAGCGTGCGCAGGATGCCCGTGGTGACCACGACGATGGCGCGGTCGGGCGAGCGGCCGGTGGCGAAGGCGTTGGGCACGTGGCTGTCGGAGACGCCGACGCGCGGCTTGGGCATGTCGGCCATCGCGCAGAGCCGGTCGATCATCCCGTGCAGCTCGGGAGCCTGCTCGGGGCTCACCTCGCGGGCACCCATCGCCCGCATCGCGACCTTGTCGGAGGAGTACCACTGCCACCACACCACGCCGAGGCCGCCGACGCCGATGAGCAGCGCGATGCCGGGGCTGCCGCTCTGCGCGAAGACCCCCATCAGCACCGCCACCAGCCCCACGAACAGGGCGCCGAGCAGGAACATGACCAGCGTCATCCGGGCGGTCAGCCCGGCGTCGCCGACGAAACGGGTGCGTGCCATGCCCTCATCCTCCCCCGTTGGTCCAAGCGGTCCGGGCGGCGGGGGGGGGCCCGGCCAGCGATCGATCAACCATCGATCAGATGGAGAGTCAGCCCGGGATCAGCCCGTCGCCGCTGAGCATCTGCGCCACCTCGGCCATCGTGGCGTCGGCCGGGGGCAGGATCAGGTCGGACTCGTCGAGGCTGTCGAGCTGGTGCGGCGACGCCTCGGCCCGCACCGCCTCCAGCAGCGCGGCCAGGGCCGTGGTGAAGGCGGCCTCGTCGCCGGCCTCGACGGCCGTCTCGACCTCGGCGTCCAGCGTGTTCAGCCGCTCCAAGGCCTCGTCGGGGACGTCGAGCTGTCCCTCGCCGAGGATCCGGACGATCATGCCCGGTCCTCGGGACGCTCGACCTTCTCGCTCTCCTGCTGCGAGTCGAGGATGTCGCCGCCGGCCTCGATCTGGCCCGGCTGCGCGGAGCCCTTGAGGCGGGCCAGCTCGGCCTCGACGTCGGAGTGGCTGCTCATCGCGTCGAGCTCGCGGGAGATGTCGTCGCCGCGGTTCAGCGAGCTGGCGTCGTCGAGCGCCCCGGAGGCGATCAGCTCGTCGATGGCGCCGGCGCGGGCCTGCATGTTCGCCGTCTTGTCCTCGGCGCGCTGGATGGCCATGCCGACGTCGCCCATCTCCTCGCCGATGCCCGACATCGCCTCGTTGATGCGGGTCTGGGCCTCGGCGGCGGTGTAGGTCGCCTTGATCGTCTCCTTGCGGGTGCGGAAGGACTCGACCTTGGCCTGCAGCCGCTGCTGGGCCAGGGTGAGCTTCTCCTCCTCGCCCTGCAGCTGCGCGTGCTGGGCGCGCAGGTCGTCGATCTGCTGGGTCAGCGCCGACTTGCGGGTCAGCGCCTCGCGGGCCAGGTCCTCGCGCTCGACCGAGATGGCCTTCTGCGCCTGGGCCTGGAGCTTGTCGGACTGCTGCTGCAGCTGGTTCATCTGCAGCTCCACCCGCTTGCGCGAGGTGGCGACGTCGGCGACGCCGCGACGTACCTTGGAGAGCAGGTCCAGCTGGCGCTGGTAGCTGTAGTCGAGGGTCTGACGCGGGTCCTCCGCGCGGTCGAGAGCCGTGTTGGCCTTCGAGCGGAAGATCAAGGTCATGCGCTTCCAGAGGCTCATGGTGGTGCGGTCCCTCTTCCGGTCGGTCGCGTGTGGTGCTGCGGGTCACCTCACCTTACGGCGCGACGGCAAGGTGCCGCGAGGGGGTCGAGGCCACCCGCCGGTAGGCTGGAGGGCCGCAGCCGTCCCACCCCCGGTCGCCCGCGAGGCGTCCCCCACCAGAAGGTCCAGCGTTGTTCCGTCGCAGCAAGAGCGAGCCCGTCCCGGACAGCACCACGTCCGCCGCCCCCGACGCCGGCTCCACGACCGAGCGGCCCAGCACCAAGGGCCGGCCCACCCCGACGCGCAAGGAGGCCGAGGCGATGGCCCGGGCCCGGGCCAAGCCGCCGCGCACCCGCCGCGAGATGGCCCAGGCCCAGCGCTCCGCGCGCGGTGAGTCGACCGCCCGGGTCAAGGCCGGCATGAAGGCCGGCGAGGAGCGCTACCTGATGGCCCGCGACAAGGGTCCGGTGCGCCGCTTCACCCGCGACTTCGTCGACGCCCGCTTCTCCTTCGTCGAGCTGATGATCCCGATCCTGCTGGTCACGATGGTCCTCAGCTACTCCGGCAACGCCGGGCTGGCCAGCTTCGGCAGCTCCGTGCTGCTGCTGGCGATGCTCCTCGTGGTCATGGACATGGTGCTGCTGCGCTTCCGCCTGCGCCGCGAGCTGGTCCGGCGCTTCCCGGACGAGTCGTTCAAGGGCACCACCTACTACGCCATCACCCGCGCCATGCAGATGCGCTTCATGCGACTGCCCAAGACGCAGGTCAAGATCGGGCAGAGCCTGCCCGAGCAGTACCGCTAGGCCGACCGTGGGGCCGCTGGAGCTCGGGGGCCTGGGCGCGGGCCTGCTGGGCGCCGTGCTCTTCGGCTGCGGCGCGGTCGCCCAGGCCCACGGCGTACGCCGCCACCCGGTGCCGCCGAGCCACCTCGTCGGCTTCGTCGCGCGCTCGGTGCGCGACCCGTGGACGTGGCTGGTGCTCACCGCCTACCTCGGCGGCTTCCTGCTGCACGTCGTGGCCATCTGGTGGCTGCCCCTCTACCTGGCCCAGGCCACGGTGGCCATGGCGCTGCCGGTCGCCGCGCTGGCCCAGCGTCGCGTGGAGGAGCCGCTGGGACGCGCACACTGGACCTCGGTCGCGCTGGTGGTGCTCGGCCTGGTGCTGCTGGCCGCGGGCTCGGGCAGCGCCGGCGCGACCCGGGCCGACCCGGTGCTGGCGCTGGCGCTGGCCCTCGGCGCGGCCGCCCTCGCGCTGGCCAGCGTGCTGCGCCACCACCTCGGCGCCGCCGGCCTGGGCGCGCTCGCCGGGCTCGGCTACGCCGGCTCGGCGGTGGCCGTGCGCGGCGTGCAGCTGCCGGTGAGCGGGCCGGTGCTGGTCTGCGCCCTGGCGGTGCCGTCCTTCAGCCTGGTGGCCTTCTGGCTCTACTCGCTGGGCATGGACCGGGCCGCCGTGTCGTCGGCCACGGCCCCGATGAACGTGGGCCAGACCTTCGTGCCGGCGGCGGTAGGGGTGGCGCTGCTGGGCGACACCGTGCGCGCCGGCTGGGCTCCGGTGGTGCTGGTGGGACTGGTCGTCTCGACGTGGGGAGCGGTGCGGCTGGGCCGGGCCGCCGACCTGGCCCGGCCGCACCGCGCCACGGGAGACAGCTCAGCCGAACTCGCGGCGAGCGGGTGAGGTCGTCTTCGCCGGGTCGCGCTCGACGACCGGCGCGACGGCCTCGTCGATCGCGGCCATCAGGTCGTCGTCGAGGCGGACCCCGGCGGCCTTGACGTTGTCGCTGACCTGCTCGGGCCGGCTGGCGCCGATGATCGCCGACGACACGTTGGGGTTCTGCAGCACCCAGGCGACGGCCAGCTGCGCCATCGACAGCCCGGCCTGCTCGGCCAGCGGCTCGAGCTTCTCGACCCGCTGCAGCACGTCGTCCTGCAGCCAGCGGCTGATCATCTTGTCGCCGCCCTTCTCGTCGGTCGCGCGCGATCCCGCCGGGTGGTCCTGGCCGACCCGGTACTTGCCGGTGAGCACGCCCTGCGCGATCGGCGACCAGACGACCTGGCCGATGCCGAGCTCCTCGCAGGTGGGCACCACCTCGGACTCGATGACGCGCCACAGCAGGTTGTACTGCGGCTGGTTGGAGACCAGCGGGATGCGCAGCTCGCGGGCCAGGGCGTGCGCGGCCCGGATCTCCTCGGCGCGCCACTCCGAGACGCCGATGTAGTGCGCCTTGCCGGCGTGGACCACATCGGCGAAGGCCTCCATCGTCTCCTCCAGCGGCGTCTCGTGGTCGTAGCGGTGCGCCTGGTAGAGGTCGACGTGGTCGGTCTGCAGCCGGCGCAGCGAGGCGTCGATCGACTCCATGATGTGCTTGCGCGAGAGGCCGTGGTCGTTGTGCGCGCCGGGGCCGGTGGGCCAGTAGACCTTCGTGAAGATCTCCAGTCCTTCGCGCCGCTCGCCGGCCAGCGCCTTGCCCAGCACCGTCTCGGCCGCGGTGTTCGCGTAGACGTCGGCGGTGTCGAAGGTGGTGATGCCCTCGTCGAGGGCGCGGCGCACGCACGAGAGCGCGGCGTCCTCCTCGACCTGCGAGCCGTGGGTGAGCCAGTTGCCGTACGAGATGGCCGAGACCTTCAGGCCACTCTTTCCGAGGTTGCGGATCTCCATGCCGGCGACACTACCCACGCCGCCTCGTCGCCCGGCCCACCCTCCTGAGAGGATCGGTGCCATGAGCAGCCCCACCGCCGACGTGTCCGTGCGCGTGGCCTGGGCGGAGGACGCCGCGGCCGTCGCGGCCCTGCAGCTGCGCGCCTGGCCGGTGATGTACGACGGCCTGGTGCCGGCCGAGTCGCTGCCCTCGGGCGCCGAGGCCCTCGAGGGGGTCACCGCCGTGTGGACCCAGGCGCTGTCCCGCCCGGCCGATGCTCGGCACCGCACGCTGGTGGCGCTGGAGCGCAACCGCGTGGTCGGCTTCGCCATCACCACGCCGGCCACCGACCCCGACTGCGACCCGGTCTCCGACGGGGAGCTCACCGAGCTGGTCCTCGACCCCGACGAGCGCCGCAAGGGGCACGGCTCGCGCCTGCAGCAGGCGGCCGTCGACACGCTGCGCGCCGACCGGTTCAGCCGCGCGGTGACGTGGGTGGTGGCCTCCGACGACGTCACCCGGGCGTTCCTGGTCAGCGCCGGATGGGACAGCGACGGCGCGCACCGCGAGCTCGACCTCGACGGCACCGGCGCGGTCACGCTCAAGCAGGTGCGCCTGCACACCGCCCTCGTCTGAGGCCCCTCGGAACCGGTCAGCGGGGCCGGGCGCACCGCTGCCACCCGATCGGGCGAGGTTGCCGAACGCGCCTGAGGGTAAAGAGAAGGGTGGATGGACGCGGCCACCGTGGTCGCACCGGATCGAAGGACCTCTCATGCTCGGACCGCTCCCCCGGTTGCACCGCTCGGTGCTCGTCGCGCTGCTGCTGGTCCTCGGCGCCCTGAGCGGCCTCTTCGTGGCCGTCGACACCCCTGCGCTGCCGGTGAGCCTCGGCATGCTCGCCGGTGCCGGCGCGGGGGCCCTGCTGGCGCTCGCGCTCGACGGCACCGAGCCCGACGTGCAGTCCGGCGTCCAGCCGGCGCACGTGCTGCGCCACCCCCGCTGGCGGCACTGACCCGGTCGCGCCGAGCCGGGCGCCGGGCACCTAGAGTCCCGGGCGTGAGCGGCGCGATCCCCCCTTCCCACAGCGACGCCGTGGTCGCCGCTCGCCGCGGTGTGGTCCGCGACGGTCTCGGCGTGGCCCTGGCCACCGGCACCTACGGCATCTCGTTCGGAGCGGTCTCGGTGGCCTCGGGGCTCTCGGTGACCCAGACCTGCGTGCTGTCGCTGCTCATGTTCACCGGCGCCTCGCAGTTCGCGCTGGTGGGCGTCGTCGCCTCCGGCGGGGCCCCCGTGTCGGCCGCCGCCACCGCGTGGCTGCTGGGCACCCGCAACACCCTCTACGGCCTGCGGCTGGGCCCGCTGCTGGGCTGGCGTGGCCGGCGCCGGGTGCTGGCCGCCCACCTGGTCATCGACGAGTCCACGGCGATGTCGGTGACCCGTCCCGACAACGACCTGGCCCGGCTCGGCTTCCTGGTCACCGGCGGCGGCGTCTTCGTGCTCTGGAACCTCTTCACCCTGCTCGGCGCCGTCGGCGGCACGGTGCTCGGCGACCCGCGCACCTACGGCCTCGACGCCGCGGTCGGCGCCGCGTTCCTGGCGCTGCTGTGGCCCCGGCTGGCCGACCCGCTGCACCGGCTGGCGGCGGTGCTCGCCGCAGCGGTCGCGCTCGGGCTGGTGCCCGTCACCGCCGCAGGAGTGCCCGTGCTGGCCGCGGGCGGCGTCGCCCTGCTCATGGGACTGCTGGCGCGCCGGGAGGCGCCGTGAGCGGGCTGTGGCTCGCGGTGCTGGCCGGCGGTGTCGGCTGCTACCTGCTCAAGCTCGCGGGACTCGCGGTGCCGCCGGCGGTGCTCGACCGCGGCTGGGTGCGGCGCACGGCCGACCTGGTGCCCGTGGCGCTGCTGGCCGCGCTGGTCGCGGTCCAGGTGGCCAGCGACGGCCCGCGGTTGGTCCTCGACGCCCGGGTCGCCGGTCTCGCGGCCGCTGTGGTGCTGCTGGTGCTGCGCGCCCCCTTCCTGCTCGTGGTCGCCGGCGCAGCGGCGAGCGCCGCGCTTCTGCGGCTGCTCGCCGGCTGAGCCCGAGTCGACCCGAGCCAGGACGTGACGGGAGCCGGCGCCCGCCCCCTCGGGCGCACGCCGGCCCCCTCACGGCGGAGACGGTGTCAGGACACCGAGACCGCACTCCAGGCGGCCGCGACGGCCGCCGCCTGGGTGCTGCCCGCGCCGTACAGGTCGCGGGCCGCGTCGATGGTGGCGGTGCGGGCCTGGGCGTAGGTGGTGCCCGAGGTCATGTAGACGTTGAGCGCCCGGAACCAGATGTCGGCGGCCGCCTCGCGCCCGATGCCGGTGATGGTCGAGCCGTCGCAGGTGGTCGAGCTGTGCGCGACCCCGCCGAACGTCTTGGAGCCCGACCCCTCGGCCAGCAGGTAGAAGAAGTGGTTGCCCACGCCCGAGGAGTAGTGCACGTCGAGGTTCTTGGTGTTGCTCGACCAGCAGTTGGGCGACTTGCCGTCGGCGATCGGGTCGTCCATGCGCCGGAAGCCGCGCCCGTCGCGCAGGTCGAACTCCTCGCCCACCAGGTAGTCGCCGGGGTCCTCGCTGTTGGCGGCGTGGAACTCGACCATCGTGCCGAAGATGTCGGAGGTGGCCTCGTTGAGACCGCCCGACTCCCCCGAGTAGGTCAGGTCGGCGGTGTTCTGGGTGATGCCGTGGGTCATCTCGTGCCCGGCCACGTCGAGCGAGACCAGCGGGCCGTAGTTGACGCCGTCGCCGTCGCCGTACGTCATCTTCTGGCCGTCCCAGAACGCGTTGACGTAGTCGCGGCCGTAGTGCACCCGGTTGTAGGAGCCCGAGCCGTCGCCGAAGATCCCGTCGCGCCCGTGCTCGCCCTTGAAGTAGTCCCACGTCACGGCGGTGCCGTACTGGGCGTCGACGGCGGCGGTGTCGGGGTCGGCGTTGGTGCCGTCGCCGAACATGGTGCTCGGGCTGGTCACGATGGTGCCGGTCTTGCATCCCCAGCCGAAGGCCGAGCAGGCGAACCCGTCGGTGGCACCGGCCATGTCGGTGGTGTGGTTGCCGCCGCGGGTGGCGTCGCGCAGCTCGTACGACGAGCCCTTCTGCGTCACCTGCAGCGCCACGGTGCCGCTGTAGAGCGACTCGCCCTGCCCGTCGGCGGTGTGGATCTGCTCCTCGCGGCGCAGCACCCGGCCCGTGCGGGCGTCGACGTAGCTGGCCAGGCGGCTGGGGGTGCCGTCCTCGCGCACACCCGTGGTCACGACCTCCCAGGCCAGCGTCGGCTCGGCGCCGTGCGCGTCGACCACCAGGGTGGGGCGACCCGAGCGCTCCAGCTGCGCGACCTCGCGCAGCTCCTTGGTGGGCGCGAGCGCGCGCCGGCCGGCCGCGCCGGCGTCCAGCGCCGGGGTGGTGCTCAGGTCCAGCGGCGCGGCCAGGGTCTGGGAGACGCCCTCCCAGGCGTCGCGGCCGGCTCCCTGGTGGACGACGAGGTCGCCGCCCAGGACGCGCAGGCCGCGGAAGGTGCGGTGCATCCGCACGTGGGTGCTGCCGTCGGGGTCGACGACGGTGTCGGTGACCTCGACGTCCTGGCCCTGCGCGGCGCGGGCGGCCCGCGGGTGGGCCCGCAGCGCCTCGACGGCCGCGGCGGCCACCCGGTCGTCGTCGGCGCGCTCGAGCCCGGCGCTCGTCGCGGGGCTGCTGCTGGTGGTGGTGGTCGGTGCGGTCGGTGCGGCCTGGCTGGTCGCCGCGGTGGCGACGCCGAGGCTGCCGGCGGCGAGGACGGCGGCGGTGGCCAGCCCCATGGTGGTCTTCATCCGGTTCCCTTCTCCCGCGACACCTCCGAGCGGGCGCCGCGGCACCGACCCTGTCGCACGACCGGGACCGGAGGAACCGTGCGGGCGCCTCAGGTTCTCGCGCTGCAGGAACCTGAGGCGGCCCTGGGCAGTCCTGGGCAGTCCTGGGCAGTCCTGGGCAGCCGGGTCAGACGTCGAGGTCGAGCAGGTGCTCGAGACCGACCGTCAGGCCGGGACGCTGCGCGATGCCTCGGAGCCCCGTCAGGACCCCCGGGGTGAAGGAGGCACGGTCGAGCGAGTCGTGGCGGATGGTGAGGGTCTCCCCCACCCCACCGAGGACGACCTCCTGGTGGGCCACCAGGCCGCGGATGCGCAGCCCGTGCACCCGGATGCCCTCGACGTCGGCGCCCCGGGCGCCGTCGAGGGCGGTCGAGGTCGCGTCGGGCACGGGCGCGCAGCCGGCCTCGCGCCGCGCCGCGGCGACCAGCTCGGCGGTGCGCCGGGCCGTCCCCGACGGCGCGTCGGCCTTGTCGGGGTGGTGCAGCTCGACGATCTCGACCGACTCGTAGAAGGGCGCCGCCGCCGCGGCGAAGCGCATCATCAGCACGGCCCCGATCGAGAAGTTGGGTGCGATGAGCACGCCGGTGCCCGGGGAGTCGGCCAGCCACCCGCGCAGGGTGGCCAGGCGGGACTCGTCGAAGCCGGTCGTGCCCACCACGGCGTGGATGCCGTGGCCGATGCAGAACTCGAGGTTGTCCATCACGACGTCGGGGTGGGTGAAGTCGACGACCGCCCGTGCACCCGCGTCGACGAGCGTCTGGAGGTCGTCGTCGGCGTCGACCTCGGCGACCAGCCGGGTGTCCTCCGCGGCCTCGACGGCCCGGCAGACCTCGCTGCCGACCTTGCCCCGCGCGCCCAGCACGCCGACGTCGAGCACGCCCTCGACGGTGCTCCCGTCCGTGCCCGCGCCGCCCTGTCCTCGCCCCTGGTCCGTCACGGTCACCCAGCCTCCCACACGTGCTGCGCGACACGCGGGGAGCGTCCAGGGGGGACCTCCGCGACACGCGAGCGGGAGTTTCTGGCAGGCTGCTGCCATGGCACTGCAGACGATTCCGGCACGGATCCGGTGGGCGGTCGACATCATGGACCTCCAGCCGAACGACCACGTGCTCGAGATCGGCTGTGGCCCGGGCGCCGGGGCCGAGCTGATCTGCAGCCGGGTGAGTGCCGGCAAGGTCTTCGCCATCGACCGCTCCGAGTCGGGCGTCGACCGCACCAAGCGGCGCTGCGCGCAGTACGTCGAGGCCGGGCGGCTCACCGTGCGCCAGATCGACCTCGCGACGCTGCGGGTGCCGGTCAAGCGCCTGACCAAGGTCTACGCGTTCAACGTCAACCTCTTCTGGGTCCGCGACTGCGCCGACGAGATCGCCCTGCTCCACGAGCGGGTGCTCCCGGGGGGCGCGGTCTACCTGTTCTTCGAGGCGACCCGGCCCGAGCAGGTGCCCATGATCGTCGAGAAGGCCTCCGGCGCCCTGGCGCAGGGCGGCTTCCGGGTCTCGGTGGTCCAGCGCAAGGCCCCCGCCGTGGTCGGCATCATCGGCAAGCGCCTGGGCTGAGCCGGCCCCGCACTCCGCCCTTCCCGGGCCGGACGACGTCCGCCTCCGACGCACGGGAATCAGCGGGGCCTTGGCGACGCTCTCCCCCCATGACAACCCTCGCACTCATCGGCAGCGGCAACATCGGCAGCGGCGTGGCCCGCCTGGCCGTCGCCGCCGGCCACGACGTCGTCCTCAGCAACTCCCGCGGTCCCGAGACCCTGACCGACCTGGTGGCCGAGCTGGGCCCCCGGGCCCGCGCCGCCACCGCCGAGGAGGCGGCCGGGGCCGGCGAAGTCGTCGTCGTGACGGTGCCCCTCAAGGCGGTGCCCTCGCTGCCGGCGCCGGCCCTCGCCGGGCGCCTGGTCCTCGACACCAGCAACTACTACCCGCAGCGCGACGGCAACGTCGCCGCGCTCGACGACCGCAGCACCACCACCAGCGCCTGGGTCCAGCAGCACCTGCCCGGCGCGCGCGTCGTGAAGGTCTTCAACAACATCTTCTACGGCCACCTGCCCGAGCTGGCGCGCCCCTCGGGCTCCCCCGAGCGCTCCGCGCTGCCGATCGCCGCTGACGACGAGGCCGCGCTGCGCGAGGCCACCGCCTTCCTCGACACGCTGGGCTACGACACGGTCGTGGCCGGCGACCTCGCCGAGAGCTGGCGCTTCGAGCCGGGCACCCCGGCCTACGGCGCGGTCTACTTCGACCCCGACGCGGACGCCTCGGGCGCCAAGCCGGGCCAGGCGGCGGGGATGCCGCCCTCGTCGCCCACCCCCGCCGACGACGTACGCCGCGTGCTCGCCGCCGCGCGCAACGAGGGCCCGGTCGGCGGCTGACCCGCCGCGCACGGTCGGCCCGGCCTCAGGCCGGGCCGACCACCGCGAGCACCTCGGGTCGCGCGAAGACGTCGGCGGCCACCTCGCGCACCTGCTCGAGCGTGACGGCGTCGATGCGGCGCAGCACCTCCTCGATGCCCAGCAGCTCGGTGTGCACCAGCTCGGCCTTGCCGATGCGGGCCATCCGTGAGCCGGAGTCCTCCAGGCCCAGCACCAGGCCCCCGCGCAGCTGGCCCTGGCCGCGGACCAGCTCCTCGTCGCTGATGCCCTCGGCCGCGACCTTGGCCAGCTCGGCGCGCACGACCTCGAGCACGGCGTCGAGCTTGCCGGGCAGGCAGCCGACCCCGACGCCCACCAGCCCGGAGTCGGCGTGGTGGCCGGCGAAGGAGTAGACCGAGTAGGCCAGGCCGCGCACCTCGCGCACCTCCTGGAACAGCCGGCTCGAGGTGCCCCCGCCCAGGGCGGTGTTGAGCACGCCGAGCGCGAAGCGCCGCGGGTCGTCGCGGCGCAGCCCCTCCATGCCCAGCACCACGTTGACCTGCTCGAAGGGACGCTTCTCGCTGGAGCGCCCCGGCGTCACCGGCACGACGGCGCCGGTGCCGGTCACCGGCGCCGGCTCCTCGACCACGTCGAGGAACCCGCCGCGACCGAAGGCCTCCTCGACCAGGCGCACCACCTCGTCGTGCTCGACGTTGCCGGCCGCCGAGACCACCATGGTGGCCGGGCGGTAGTGCCGGCGGTAGAACGCGTGCACCTGCTCGCGGGTCAGCGCGCGGATGCTGGCCTCGGTGCCCGCGATGGAGCGACCCAGGTCGGAGGTGGCGCCGTAGGCCTGCTCGGCGAAGAGCTGGTGCACCACGTCGTCGGGGTCGTCGTCGTGCATTGCGATCTCGTCGAGGATGACCTCGCGCTCGGCCTCCACGTCGTGGGCCTCGAGCAGGCTGTCGGTCATCATGTCGCCGAGCACGTCCACGGCCAGCGGCAGGTCCTCGTCGAGGACCCGCGCGTGGAAGCAGGTGTACTCCTTGGCGGTGAAGGCGTTGAACTCGCCGCCCACCGTGTCGAGCGCGATCGAGATGTCGAGCGCCGAGCGGGACCCGGTGCCCTTGAAGAGCAGGTGCTCGAGGAAGTGCGAGCAGCCGTGCAGGGTGTCGTCCTCGTCGACCGAACCGACCCCGACCCACACGCCGACGGCCGCGGAGCGCACGCCGGGCATGTGCTCGGTGACCACCCGCAGGCCCGAGGGCAGCACGCTGCGGCGTACGCCGGGTGCCTCGGCGAGGTCCTCGGTGCGGGTCGGGGGTGCGGTGCTGATGTGCTGGGTGTGGCTCACGGGATCCTCCTGGGAAAAGCGGCCGACCCGCCCGAGAGGTCGTCTCGGGCGGGTCGGCCGGTGCAGCTGGTCAGGCGCGGGAGGTCACTCCTGCTCGGTGCTCTCGTCCACGACCTCGTCGGCGCCCTCGGCGCCCTCCTCGAGCACGGGCACGAGGGAGAGCTTGCCGCGGTCGTCGATCTCGCCGATCTCGACCTGGAGCTTCTGGCCGACGGAGACGACGTCCTCGACGGAGTCGACCCGCTTGCCGCCGGCGAGGCCGCGCAGCTTGCTGATGTGCAGCAGCCCGTCCTTGCCCGGCATCAGCGAGACGAACGCACCGAAGTTCGTCGTCTTGACCACGGTGCCGAGGTAGCGCTCGCCGACCTCGGGCATCGTGGGGTTGGCGATCGCGTTGACGGCCGAGCGGGCCGCCTCGGCCGCCTCACCGTTGGTGGCACCGATGTAGACGGTGCCGTCGTCCTCGATCGACAGCGTGGCGCCGGTGTCGTCCTGGATCTGGTTGATCACCTTGCCCTTGGGGCCGATGACCTCGCCGATCTTGTCGACGGGCACCTTGACGGTGATGATGCGCGGCGCGTGCAGCGACATCTCCTCGGGGGCGTCGATGGCCTCGGCCATCACGTCGAGGATCGCCAGGCGCGCGTCGCGGGCCTGGGTCAGCGCGGCGGCCAGCACCTCGGCGGGGATGCCGTCGAGCTTGGTGTCGAGCTGCAGCGCGGTGACGAACTCGCGGGTGCCGGCGACCTTGAAGTCCATGTCGCCGAACGCGTCCTCGGCGCCGAGGATGTCGGTCAGCGCGACGTACTGGGTCTTGCCGTCGACCTCACCGGAGATGAGGCCCATCGCGATGCCGGCGACGGCGGCGCGCAGCGGGACACCCGCGTGCAGCAGCGACATCGTGGAGGCGCAGACCGAGCCCATCGAGGTGGAGCCGTTGGAGCCCATGGCCTCGGAGAGCTGGCGGATCGCGTAGGGGAACTCCTCGCGGCTGGGCAGCACCGGCAGCAGCGCGCGGCGCGCCAGGGCGCCGTGGCCGACCTCGCGGCGCTTGGGCGAGCCCACGCGACCGGTCTCGCCGGTGGAGAACGGCGGGAAGACGTACTTGTGCATGTAGCGGCGCGACTTCTCCGGGGAGAGCGTGTCGAGCTGCTGCTCCATCTTGAGCATGTTCAGCGTGGTGACACCCAGGATCTGGGTCTCGCCGCGCTCGAACAGCGCCGAGCCGTGCACGCGCGGGATCAGGCCGACCTCGGAGTGCAGCGGGCGGATGTCGGCCAGGCCTCGGCCGTCGATGCGGACCTTGTCGCGCAGGACGCGCTCGCGCACGACCTCCTTGTTGAGGCCGCGGAACGCTGCGCCGACCTCCTTCTCGCGACCCTCGAACTGGCCGGCCAGCTTCTCGAGCAGCCCGGCCTTGAGCTCGTCGGTGCGCGCCTCGCGCTCCTGCTTGTCACCGATGGTCATCGCGGTGGTCAGGTCGTCCTTGACCGTCTTGACGACGGCCTCGTAGACGTCGTCCTCGAAGTCGAGGAAGACCGGGAAGTCCTGGACCGGCTTGGCGGCCACGTTGGCCAGCTCGGCCTGCGCGTCGCACAGCTGCTTGATGAAGGGCTTCGCGGCGTCGAGGCCGCTGGCCACGACCTCCTCGGTCGGCGCCTGCACGCCGCCCTGGATCAGGGTCCAGGCCTGCTCGGTGGCCTCGGCCTCGACCATCATGATGGCCACGTCGCCGGTGTCGGTGACCCGGCCGGCCACGACCATGTCGAAGACGGCGTCCTCGAGCTGGGTGTGGGTCGGGAAGGCGACCCACTGGCCCTCGATGAGCGCCACGCGCACGCCGCCGACGGGGCCGGAGAACGGCAGGCCGGAGAGCTGGGTGGAGATCGAGGCCGCGTTGATCGCGAGCACGTCGTAGGGCTGGTCGGGGTTCAGCGCCATCACCGTGATGACGACCTGGACCTCGTTGCGCAGGCCCTTCTTGAAGGTCGGGCGCAGCGGCCGGTCGATGAGGCGGCAGGTGAGGATGGCGTCCTCGCCCGGGCGACCCTCGCTGCGGAAGAACGAGCCGGGGATCTGGCCCGCGGCGTACATCCGCTCCTCGACGTCGATCGTGAGGGGGAAGAAGTCGAAGTGGTCCTTGGGGTGCTTGCCGGCGGTGGTCGCCGAGAGCAGCATCGTGTCGTCGTCGAGGTAGGCGGTCACCGAGCCGGCGGCCTGGCGGGCCAGCAGCCCGGTCTCGAACTTGATCGTGCGGGTGCCGAACTTGCCGTTGTCGAGGACGGTCTCGACAGCGGAGATGACGGGCTCAGCCGTGTTGTTCTCAGTCAAAAGGGATCCTTGTCCTTCTCACGGAGCGATCCGCCGCGTCCCGCTTGCTGCGGCGGGGGGCGATGCCAGGGCCCGCCGGTGGTGCGGGGGCCGGTCTTCGATCGAGGCCCGCAGACCGCTCGCTCGCGGTGCTGAGGGCCACTACCGAGGACCGGGCCGGTGCGCGCGGGTCGCTCCTGGTGTGGGTTCTTCAGTTGTGCAGGCCCGAGCCTAGTGCTCCGGGCCCGGAATGCGACGAAGCGGCTGCCCCTGTCGGGCAGCCGCTCCGCCCATCACGAGTGGTGCGTGGTCAGCGACGCAGACCGAGGCGCTCGATGATCGAGCGGTACCGGCTGATGTCGGACTTGTTCAGGTAGTTCAGCAGCCGGCGGCGCTGACCCACGAGGAGCAGCAGGCCACGACGGCTGTGGTGGTCGTGCTTGTGGGTCTTCAGGTGCTCGGTCAGGTGGCTGATGCGGTGGCTCAGCAGCGCGATCTGCACCTCGGGCGAGCCGGTGTCGCCCTCGGCGACGGCGTACTCGGCGATGATCTTCTTCTTGGTCTCCGCGTCGGTTCCGATCGACATGCGGGCTCCCTTCTCGCCCCAGCTGGGGCTCTCGCTGCGCGGCGCGCCGGGGCCTGTTCACCCGGGCACTCTTGGTCCGCGGCCGTTCTACGGCAACCGGGCAACAATAGCGACGAGCGGCGCCCAACCCGAAATCCCGGGTCGGACGCCGCTCGTGGGCCGCCAGCAAGTGTGCCTGCGCGGCGCGGCTGCGGGAGCAGCTCAGACGTCGTGCTCGGTGCGGCGCTCGCTGACCGAGCCGTCGGAGTGGGTCGTGGTCTGCGTGGTGCCCTTGCGGCGGTTGGAGTTGAGCGTGACCGCGGTCAGGATCAGCACGCCGAGGCCGACGATGGTGAGGATCCAGCCGACCATCTGCAGGTCGACACCCTCGATGGCGTCCTGCACGGCGAGCGCGAGGATGAGCCCGAGGGCGATCAGGAAGGCTCCGAGTCCGTAACCCATGGTGTGTCCTTTCGTCGGTGGCGCCCCGGTCAGGGGAGGGCGAGGGGCGCCTCGGAGCATGGTGTCCACCAAGGGCGCCGGCTAAACCCCTGGACTAGACGGGGACTGGACGGGGCCCTCGGTGTCGCGCTGCGCGCGCAGGGCGAGGTAGACCGCACGCACCCCGACCGCGCGCTCGAGCTCGCGGGTGACCCGGCCGAAGAACTGCTCGCGGTAGGTGTCGTCGGTGACGGTCGAGACCGCCAGGTAGAGCAGCGAGAAGGCCGCCAGGAACAGCGAGACCTTGCCCAGCGGCACCGAGACCTGCACCAGGTAGGGCAGCTTGGTGATCTCGTCGCGCTCCAGCCCGGTCCAGGCCGACTGCACGTCGACGCCCATGGTCAGGGCTCCGAACAGCAGGAAGAAGACGAGGACGCCACCGGCCATCAGCAGCACCTGGGCGGCCTGGATGACGACCATGAACGCCACCAGGTTGGCGCGCTCGAAGCCGGTCACCGTCGCGTACGACGCCGGGTCGGCGTCGGGGTCGGCCACCAGGCGGGCGCACTCGTCCTCCAGCGGGGTGCCCGCGCAGGCGCGCACCAGGAAGGCGTCGTCGACCTCGTCGTCGACCTTGTCGACCTCCTCGGGCAGCCGCACGGCCAGGAACGCCACCGCGAGCACCGCGAAGAGCAGGACGACCAGCCACAGCGCGCCGGTCTCGAGCTCGGCGGCGAGCTGCCAGACCTCGGCGTTGATGAACAGGAACGTGACGAAGACCAGCAGCAGCGGCAGCGCCCGGGTCGCCAGCGGCAGCAGCGAGCGCAGCCCGGCCACGGTGCGGGCCAGCGCCCAGGTCACGATCGGTCGGGCGTGCAGCACGGTGAGCGCGTAGACCACCGTGGCGACGATGACCAGCGAGAGCACGACCGCGGGAGCGGCGCTGAACTGCCCGGTCACCCAGGCGAGAGCTCCCCCGGCGGCCGCAGCGACCAGCGCGACCAGCAGCAGCCGCGGCACGGTGCGCCGCGGGGAGAGCGCCGCCCGGGCCTCGGTGCGCTTCTCGGGCACGAAGTAGGACAGCCCGTTGGCCAGGAACCAGGCGTCGGTGCGCTCGAGCGGGTCGTCGCCGCGACCGTGCCGTCCGCGCAGGGGCAGCGAGGGACGCGACGGCACCGGCTCAGGCCCCCCGGGTCTCGCGCAGCAGCTCGCGCGCGCCCGCCACGTCGTCGGCCATCTGCTCGAGCAGCTCGTCGACGGAGTCGAAGGCGGCCATCCCGCGCAGCCGCTCGACGAAGCCGACCTCGACCTCGACGCCGTAGAGCTCGAGGTCGGTGCGGTCCAGGACGTAGGTCTCGACCCGTCGCTCGCGCTCGCCGGCGAAGGTGGGGTTGGTGCCGACGCTGATCGCCCCCGGGTGGGTCTCCCCCGTGTCGAGGCGCCGCAGCCACCCGGCGTAGACCCCGTCGGCGGGCGCGGCGGTGCGCGCGTCGATCGGCACGTTGGCGGTCGGGTAGCCCAGGTCGCGCCCGCGCTGGTCGCCGCGCACCACCTCGCCACGCACGGCGTACGGCCGCCCCAGCGCCTCGGCCGCGCCGGCGACGTCGCCGGCAGCCAGGCAGGTGCGCACGTAGGTGGAGGACCACACCTGCGGTCCCCCGTCGAGCTCGATGCCCTCGGCGCTCAGGTCACGCTCGGCGCCCAGCTCGACCAACGCGGCGACGTCGCCGCTGGCGCGGTGGCCGAAGCGGAAGTTGGCACCGACCACGACCGCGGCGGCCCCGAGCCCGTCGACCAGGACCCGGTCGACGAACTCCACGGGCGACCAGGAGGCCACGTCGCGGTCGAAGGGCAGCGCCAGCACCGCGTCGGCGCCGGCCTCGGCGAGCAGCTCGGCGCGGGCCTCGAGCGAGGTGAGCGCGCTGGGCGCGTGCTCGGGGCGCAGCACCGCCATGGGGTGCGGGTCGAAGGTCACGACCACGAGCACCAGGCCGCGGTCGTCGGCGACGCGGCGGGCTCGCGCCAGCACCTGGCGGTGGCCCAGGTGCACGCCGTCGAAGTTGCCGATGGTGACGGCGGTGCGGGCCAGGTCGGCGGGCACGTCGTCCAGGGAACGCCAGAGCTGCACGGGCACGACCCTATCCCCGGCTCAACCCTGCACGAACACCGCGACCGGGCGGGCCCGGCCCTCGCGCGGCTCGTAGAGGGCCAGGAACTCCCCGTCGGGGTCGAAGACGCCGGTCAGGGTGTCGAGGGGCAGGTCGAGCGGCCGCCCGACGCGCACGTCGCGCGCCTGCTGCGCGTCGAGGTCGGCGGCGGGGAAGGCAGCGCGTGCGGCCACCGCCAGCGGCAGCACCGCGAACTCCTCGGCCAGGTCGTCGAGGGTGCGGGCGACGGCGAGGTCGTAGGGGCCCACGGCGGTGCGGCGCAGCGCGGTGAGGTGGCCGCCGGTGCCCAGCAGCGCGCCGGCGTCGCGGGCGACCGCGCGCACGTAGGTGCCCGACGAGCAGCGCATGGTGATGTCGGCGTCGAGCACCTCGAGGCCCTCGACGCTGCTGCGGCGCACGTCGTGGACGACGAGCTCGTGGATCGTCACGGGTCGCGCCTCCAGCTCGACCTGCTCACCGTCGCGCACCCGCTGGTAGGCGCGCTTGCCGTCGACCTTGATCGCCGACACCGCGGTCGGGACCTGCTCGATGTCGCCGACGAATCCGGTCAGCGCGTCGCGGACCTGCTGCTCGTCGACGCCCGCGGCGCCGGGGGTGGCGCTGACCTCGCCCTCGGCGTCGTCGGTGCCCGTCGAGACCCCCAGCCGCACCGTGGCGGTGTACGCCTTCTCGGTGAGCATCAGGTGGCCCAGCAGGCGGGTGGCGCGGTCGACCCCGAGCACCAGCACGCCCGTGGCCATCGGGTCGAGGGTGCCGGCGTGCCCGACCTTGCGGGTGCCGGCCAGGCGCCGCACCCGGGCGACGACGTCGTGGGAGGTGATCCCCGCGGGCTTGTCGACCACGACCAGCCCCGGGGTCACCGGCGCGGAGGGCCTCACGCCTCCGGCTCGTCCTCGTCCGCGGCCGCGTCGTCGTCCTCGGCGGACTCCTCGCGGGGCTTCTTGTAGGGGTCGGCCTCGCCGGCGTACGCCGCGCCGCGCTGGGCGGCGACGGCCTCGTCCTGCGCCCGGGCCCGGGCCAGCACCTCGTCGAGCTGGCGAGCGGTCTCGGGCAGCGCGTCGTGGATGAACTCCAGCGTGGGCGCCAGGCGCATGCCGAGCTGCTTGGCGACCTCGGAGCGCAGCAGCCCCTTGGCCGACTCCAGCGCGGCCGCGGTGGCGGCCAGCTGGGCCTCCTCGTCGTCGGTGGCACCGGGCCCGCCGGCGCCGAGCACGGTGTAGAAGACGCTGGCGTGCTGGGTGTCACCGGTGACACGCACGTCGGTGACGGTCACGAAGCCCAGACGCGGGTCCTTGACCCGACGCTCGAGCATCTCGGCGACGATCACCTGGATCCGGTCGGCGATCTTGCGCACCCGGGGGTTGGTCATGTTCCTACCTTACGAACGTGGCGGTGTGAGTCGAGCGGGCGCCCGCCCCCACCGAGGTGGGGACGGGCGCCCGGGTGTCGCGTGCTGCGCTCAGGCAGCGGGTCGTGCTGGGCTCAGCCGCGCGGGATCTCCTTCATCTCGAAGGCCTCCACGACGTCGCCCTCCTTGATGTCCTGGAAGTTCTTGAGCACCAGACCGCACTCGAAGCCCTCGCGGACCTCGGAGGCGTCGTCCTTCTCCCGCTTCAGCGAGGCCAGGTCGAGGTTGTCGGCCACGACGTTGCCGTCGCGGATGACCCGCACCTTCGCGTTGCGCCGGATCAGGCCGCTGGTGACCATGCAGCCCGCGATGTTGCCGATCTTGGAGGAGCGGAAGATCGCGCGGATCTCCGCCTGACCCAGGGTCGACTCCTCGTAGATGGGCTTGAGCATGCCCTTGAGGGCCGCCTCGATCTCCTCGATCGCCTGGTAGATGACCGAGTAGTAGCGGATCTCGACACCCTCCTTGTCGGCCATCTCGGTCGCCTTGCCCTGGGGCCGGACGTTGAAGCCGATGATGATCGCGTCGGAGGCGGCCGCGAGGTCGACGTTGGTCTCGGTGATCGCACCGACGCCGCGGTCGATGACCCGCAGGCTGACCTCGTCGCCGACGTCGAGGGCGGACAGGGCGTCCTCGAGCGCCTCGACCGAACCGGACACGTCGCCCTTGAGGATCAGGTTGAGCTCCTGGCTCTCGCCCTTCTCCATGGAGGCCATGAAGTCCTCGAGCGTGCGGCGGACGCGACGCTTGGCCTGCATGGCCGCACGCTCGCGCGCCTCGCGCTTCTCGGCGATCTGGCGGGCCATCCGGTCGTCGTCGACGACCAGGAAGTTCTGGCCCGCACCCGGGGTGGCCGTGAGGCCCAGCACCATCGCGGGACGCGACGGGTCGGCCTCGGTGATCGACTCGCCGTGCTCGTCGAGCATGGCGCGCACCCGGCCGTACGCCGGGCCCGCCACGATCGAGTCGCCCACGCGCAGCGTGCCGCGCTGGACCAGGATCGTGGCGACCGGACCGCGACCGCGGTCGAGGTGCGCCTCGATGACCAGGCCCTGCGCGTCCTGCTCGGGGTTGGCCCGCAGGTCGAGCGAGGCGTCGGCGGTCAGCACGACGGCCTCGAGCAGCTTGTCGAGGTTGAGCTCGGACTTGGCCGAGACGTCGACGAACATCGCGTCGCCGCCGTACTCCTCGGGCACCAGGCCGTACTCGGAGAGCTGGCCACGGACCTTGGTCGGGTCGGCGCTCTCCTTGTCGATCTTGTTGACCGCGACCACGATCGGCACACCGGCCGCCTTGGCGTGGTTGAGCGCCTCGATGGTCTGGGGCATCACGCCGTCGTCGGCCGCGACCACGAGGATCGCGATGTCGGTGGCCTGCGCACCACGGGCACGCATCGAGGTGAACGCCTCGTGGCCCGGGGTGTCGATGAAGGTGATGCGTCGCTCGTTGCCGTCGACGTCGGTGGTGACCTGGTAGGCACCGATGTGCTGGGTGATGCCACCGGCCTCCTTGTCGACGACGTTGGCGCTGCGCAGCGCGTCGAGGAGCTTGGTCTTGCCGTGGTCGACGTGACCCATGACGGTGACGACCGGGGGCCGCACCATCAGGTCGGACTCGTCGCCCTCGTCCTCGCCGAACTCCAGGTCGAAGGACTCGAGCAGCTCGCGGTCCTCGTCCTCGGGCGAGACGACCTGCACGGTGTAGTTGAGCTCCTCACCGAGCAGCTCGAGCGTCGCGTCGTTGACCGACTCGGTCGCGGTGACCATCTCACCGAGGTGGAAGAGCATCTGCACCAGCTGGGCGGCGTCGACGCCGACCTTCTCGGCGAAGTCGGTCAGCGAGGCGCCGCGCGCCAAGCGCACGATCTCGCCGTTGCCCTTGCGGACACGCATGCCGCCCAGGGTCGGGGCCTCCATGGCCTCGAACTCCTGACGACGCGCCCGCTTCGACTTGCGACCGCGACGCGACGGCCCGCCGGGGCGACCGAACGCACCCTGGGTCTGGCCGCGCTGGCCGGGACGACCGCCACCGGGACGGCCACCGCCGCCGGGACGACCGGCGAAGCCGCCGGGAGCGCCACCGGGACGACCGGGAGCACCGGCGCCACCGCGACCCGGAGCACCGGGACGGCCGCCGGGGCCGGGACGGCCGGCGCCGGGAGCGGGACGACCGCCGGGGCCCGAGCCGAAGGCGGCCGGGGACTTGGGCATCATCGCCGGGTTGGGGCGCGGCATGCCGGAGCGCCCGGGGGCGCCACCGTCACGGCCGGCCGGCGGACGCGGCGGGCGCTGGTCGCCGGCGCCGGGCGCCGACGGGCCACGCTCGCCACCGGGGGCCGGGGAGGGCTTGCGGCCCATGCCCTGGCTCGAGGAGAACGGGTTGTTGCCCGGACGCGGGGTGCCGGGGCGACCGACCGGACGCGGGGCCGGCTTGCCGGCACCCTCGCCACCGTCGGACTTGGCGGCAGGCGCCTGGGGCTCGTCCTTGGCCGGGGCCTGCTTGGCCGCGGGACGCGGGGCCGGCTTGGGGCCGGGACGCGGTGCGCTCGGGGCCGCGGGGGCCTCGGCGGCGGGGGTCTCGGGGGCGGCGGGCGCCTCGGGAGCCGCAGCGGCGGGTGCCTGCTCGGCGGCGGGCGCCTCGGGGGCCTCCGGGGTCTCCGGGGCGGCGGCCGGCTTGGGCGCCTTGGGGCCCGGCTTGGGGCCGGGTCGGGCGGAGGAGGCCGGGCTGGCCGGGGCGGGGCTGGCAGGCGTCTCGGCCTTCAGCTTGTCGCCGTACTCCTTGCGGAAACGCATCTCCGCCGGCAGCTCCACGGTGGAGCTCGCCGACTTGACGAACTCCCCCATCTCCTTGAACTTCTCGAGAACGAACTTGCTCTCGACGCCGAACTCCTTGGCGAGCTCGTGTACGCGGGTCTTGGCCACAATTCTCCTTCTGGCCCCAGACCCGGGTCACGGGCGTCCTGGGGACCGTTAGTGGTGGTGCAAACTCATCGGGAAGAACTCATCGAGTGCTCATGAGCTGCTGCTCCAGTTCCTGGTCGTCCGGGCGGTCATCGGACCGCCTCGCTGTCTTCGGTGCTGTTGCTGGTCGTGCTGGTCTGGCTGGTCGTGCTGGTGCTGGCCGCGAGGTGCTCGGCCACCGGTGTGCTGGAGAGTCCCGGCCCGCCGCTGACGCGCAGCGCCCGGGCGAAGGCCCTCCTCCGCACCGCGAGGTCGAGGCACGCGGTCGTCGGGTGCAGGTGCGCCCCACGACCGGCCGCGCCGCCCCCGGGATCGGGCACGACGGCCGGGTGGCCGTGCGGGTCCGAGCCGACGACGAGACGCAACAACTCGTCCTTGGCGGCCCGCTCCCGACATCCCACGCAGGTCCGGACGGGCCCGCTGGAGGCGGGATCGGCCGTGGGCGCAGGGACAACGTCTGGAGGGACCACCAGCGACAACCTTAGCGGGTCGGACCCCCAGGGACCGAACCGGGAGGCTCAGGAGGGAGGCGCCACGACCTCGGTCTCGCGGGGTGCCTCGTCGCTGCGGATGTCGATGCGCCACCCGGTCAGCCGCGCGGCCAGGCGGGCGTTCTGGCCCTCCTTGCCGATGGCCAGCGAGAGCTGGAAGTCGGGCACGACCACGCGCGCCGAGCGTGCCGCGGCGTCGACGATCTCGACGGAGGTGACGCGCGCCGGGGACAGGGCGGAGGCGACCAGCGTGGCGGGGTCCTCCGCCCAGTCCACGATGTCGATCTTCTCGCCGTTGAGCTCGGCCATCACGCTGCGCACCCGCTGGCCCATCGGGCCGATGCAGGCACCCTTGGGGTTGACTCCGGACGCGCTGCTGGTGACCGCCATCTTGGTGCGGTGCCCGGCCTCGCGGGCCACCGCCGCGATCTCGACGGTGCCGTCGGCGATCTCGGGGACCTCGAGGGCGAAGAGCCGCTTGACCAGGTTGGGGTGCGAGCGCGAGAGCGTGATCTGCGGGCCGCGCATGCCCTTGCGCACCGAGACCACCAGGCACTTGATGCGGGTGCCATGGCTGTAGTCCTCGCCGGGGACCCGCTCGCTGACCGGCAGCAGCGCCTCGAGCTTGCCGAGGTCGACCATCACGTCGTCGGGGTTGCGACCCTGCTGGATCACCCCCGAGACGATGTCGCCCTCCTTGCCGGCGAACTCGCCGAAGCGCAGGTCGTCCTCGGCGTCGCGCAGGCGCTGCAGCATGATCTGCTTGGCAGTCGTGGCCGCGATCCGCCCGAAGCCCTGAGGGGTGTCCTCGAACTCGCCGATCTTCTTGCCGTCGTCGTCGAGCTCGGCGGCCAGCACGGTGACGTGGCCGGTCTTGCGGTCGAGCTCGACCCGCGCCTCCTCGTAGGCACCCGTGGTCTTCTGGTAGGCCATCAGCAGCGCCTGCTCGATCGCCTCGACCAGGACCTCGAAGGAGATCTCCTTCTCGCGCTCCAGCATCCGCAGGATGCTCATGTCGATGTCCATCAGGCGTCCTCCCCCGACTCGTCGGTGTTCTCGTCGGTGATGTCGTCCTCGACGTCGTCGTCGTCGGGCTCGTCGGGCTCCCCGGCAGCGGCGGCGGCCGGGCGGTTGAACTCGACCTGCACCAGCGCCTTGGTGACCTCGGCGTAGTGCACCTCGTGCTCGGCGCCGTCGACCTCGACCGTGGCGGCGTCCGCACCCGCGGCGAGGATCCGCCCGGTCAGGGTGGTGCCGTCGGCGGTCGTCAGCTTGACCAGCCGGCCGGCGTTGCGGCGCCAGTGCCGCTCGAGCGTCAACGGGCGGTCCACGCCGCGCGAGGTGACCTCGAGGGTGTAGGGCTGCTCGCCCATCACGTCGGACTCGTCGAGGACCCGGTTGACCTCGCGGGTGGCCGCGGCCACGTCGTCGAGCGTCACGCCGCCGTCCTTGTCCACGGCCACGCGCAGCACCCGGCGCTTGCCGGCCGGAGTGATCTCCACCGCCTCGACGTCGAGCTCGAGGGCCAGCAGCGGCGCGACGAGCTCCGCCTCGATCCGGTCCCTGGTGGTGTCCTGGTTGGGCTGGGTCACGGGTCGGAGACCTCCGGTGTTCTCTTGTGCTGGTGCGGGCGTAGCGGTGCGGCCACGATAGCCCCTGTCCGGCCCGGGGCGCGCTTCGGCCGATAGGGTCGGGCGGTGCCCCACGAGCCCTCCGCGACCCGACGTACGGCGCTGCGCGCCCTGGTCCTGGGGGCCCCGGTGCCGCTGCTGCTCGCTGCCTGCAGCGACGCGCCCGCGACCGATCTCACACCCGGCGCCGGCGTCGAGGACGCCGAGTCCGAGCCCGACTCGGCGGTCGTCGCCGGGGTGCTGGGCGAGGTCGGTGCCCTGGTCGCGCTGCTCGAGGCGACCCGGGACCGCCACCGTGCGCTGCGCGGCCCGCTGGCGCCGGCCCTGCGTGCGCACCGCGCCCAGCTCGAGGCGGTGCTGGCCACCGGCGCCGACGACCCGGGACCGCGTGGGCGGGCCCGGGTGCCGGGGCGGCCGGCCGCTGCGCTCCAGGCGGTGCGCGAGCGCGAGGAGACCGCCCGGCGACGGCTCGTCGGCCTCGCGGTCGACGCCGAGAGCGGCGCGCTGGCCCGCCTGGTCGCGGCGGTCTGCGCCGGCGTGTCCCAGCAGCAGGTGCTTCTCGCCGACGTCACCCCCGCCGGAGGTGCCTGATGAGCACCGTCGAGGCCCTCCAGCAGACGCTGGCCGCCGAGCACGCGGTCGTCCACGTCTACGGCACCCTCGGCGCGGCCACCTCGCTCTCGGCCACGCCCGAGCTCTACGAGCGGATCTCGCTGGCCTGGGCGGCCCACCGCGACCGCCGCGACGCGCTCGAGGTCGAGCTGCGCGATCTCGGCGAGGAGCCGGTGGGCACCCGCGTGGCGTACGACGCCCCCGGCCCGCTCGGCACCCCCGAGCAGGTCTCCGCCACCGCGGCGCTCCTCGAGCAGCGCTGCGCCACGACGTACGCCGCCCTCGTCGCGGCCACGTCGGGTCCGCGCCGACGCGCGGCCGTCGAGCTGCTCACCGATGCCGCGGTGGCCGTGCTGGGCTTCGGAGGTGCGGCCGAGCCGCTGCCCGGGCTGGACCAGCAGGCCTGAGCCCGGCGGCCCCCGCCGGCCGCCTGCGAGGGAGTCCCGAGATCTCCCCCGCAGGGCCGGCGTCAGGAGCGCCCTGCTGGGGGGCCCGGCGCTCCTGACACCTCGATCATGCCCTGCGCCGAGGGCCTCCACCCACCACTCGGCTCCTCACAAACCTGCATTGCAACAACCTGCAGCGAACGGCGCGGGCGCCCGCGGCTAGCGCCAGCCGGCGACGATCGCGTGCACGTCGGCGAGGCGGTGCGCCACGGCGTCGGGCACGCCCTCGGTGTGGCCCACCTGGCCGGCGGGGATGCGGCTGTGCGGCACGTGCACCGCGCGCATGCCGGCCTGCTGGGCGCCCCACACGTCGTCGTAGAGCCGGTCGCCGACGTACACGCAGCGGGCCGGGTCGTCGACGCCCACGGCGCGCATCGCGGCGGCGAAGGCGTGCGACGAGGGCTTGGTCCACTCGATCTCGCTGGAGTAGACGTCGCCGTCGACGAGGTCGTAGACCCCGTCGCGCTCGAGGAAGCCGACGTGCCACTCACGTGGCCACAGCGTGTTGGAGAGGATGCCGACCTTCAGCCCGTCGGCGCGCAGCGCCTCGAGCAGCGGGCGCACCTCGGGATCGGTGGCGGTGTGCGGCTCCCAGAACTCCCGGAAGGCCGCGAGCAGGTCGGGGTCGTGGTCGAGGCCGGCCTCCACGAAGAGGTCGGCGATCGTGGCGCTGCGCTGGTGGTCGCGGCTGCGACCCCAGACGACCTCGCCGGCCGAGAGCAGCCGGGCGGCGTGCTCGCCACCGTCGTCGAGCAGGGCGTCGTCGGTGGTGGTGGGGGTGCGGCGCACGGCCGCGGCCAGCGCCAGCGACTCCGCGTGGAAGTCGACGTCGTGCCAGCGGGTCAGGGTGCCGCCCCAGTCGAAGATGACGGCGTCCACGCCCGGCACGCCCGTCTCCCCCGGCACCCCGGCGCTCACCGGCGCACGAGGTCGACCAGGTGCGCCACGACGTGGTCGGCGGCGACCGCGGTCTTCTCGCCCGTGGCGCGGTCCTTGACCTCGACCTCGCCGGTCTCGGCCAGGCCGCGGCCCACCACGACGATGGTCGGCACCCCGATCAGCTCGGCGTCCTTGAACTTCACGCCGGGGCTGACCTTGCCGACGCGGTCGTCGTAGAGCACCTCGACGCCGGCCTCGGCCAGCTCGTGGGCGATCCGCTCGGCGGCCGCGATGATCGACTCGTCCTTGCCGGCGGCGACCAGGTGGATGTCGGCCGGCGCGACGTTGCGCGGCCAGCACAGCCCGATGTCGTCGAGGGTGCCCTCGGCCACCGCGGCGACCGCCCGGGTCACACCGATGCCGTAGGAGCCCATCGTGACGGTGACCAGCTTGCCGTTCTCGTCGAGGACCCGCAGGTCGAGCGCCTCGGCGTACTTGCGGCCGAGCTGGAAGATGTGGCCCATCTCGATGCCTCGCGAGGTGCGCAGGGTGCCCTCGTCGCAGCGCGGGCAGGCGTCGCCCTCGCGCACGTCGGCGGCCTCGATGGTGCCGTCGGGGGTGAAGTCGCGCCCGGCGACGAGGTCGAGCACGTGGCTGCCGTCGACGTTCGCGCCGGTGACCCAGCGGGTGCCCTCGACCACGCGCGGGTCGACGAGGTAGCGGATGCCCGAGGCGCTCTCCTCGCCCAGCACGCCGGGGCCGATGTAGCCCTTGACCAGCGCGGGGTGCTCCTTGAGCGCGGCCTCGTCCATCGGCTCGACCTCGATCGGCTCGAGCTGGCCCTCGAGGCGCTTGAGGTCGACGTCGCGGTCGCCGGGCACGCCGATGGCCAGCGGCTCGCGCTCCCCGGTGGGGTGGCGCAGCTGCACGAGCACGTTCTTGAGCGTGTCGGCGGCCGTCCAGGCCCGGTCGCCGCGGGGGTGCTCGGCGTTGAGGTGGTCGACCAGCGTCTCGATGGTCGGCGTCGCGGGCGTCTGCTCGGCGTGGGCGGCCGGCGCGTCGTCGTACGGCACCGGCGCGGGGGCGCGCACCTCGACGGCCTCGACGTTGGCGGCGTAGTCGCAGGTCGTGCAGCTGACGTAGGTGTCCTCGCCGACCTCGGCCTTGGCCAGGAACTCCTCCGAGCGCGAGCCGCCCATCGCGCCCGAGGTCGCCTTGACCACGACGTACTCGAAGCCGAGGCGGTCGAAGATGCGCACGTAGGCGTCGCGGTGCTGCTGGTAGCTCTCGTCGAGCCCCGCGTCGTCGACGTCGAAGGAGTAGGAGTCCTTCATCGTGAACTCGCGCCCGCGCAGCAGGCCCGCGCGGGGGCGCGCCTCGTCGCGGTACTTCGTCTGGATCTGGTAGATCGAGAGCGGCAGGTCCTTGTAGGAGGAGTACAGGTCCTTGACGACGAGGGTGAACATCTCCTCGTGGGTGGGGCCCAGCAGGTAGTCGGCGTCCTTGCGGTCCTTGAGCCGGAAGATGCCGTCGCCGTACTCGGTCCAGCGGCCGCTGGCGTCGTAGGGCTCGCGGGGCAGCAGCGCCGGGAAGCTCAGCTCCTGGGCGCCGATGGCGTCCATCTCCTCGCGGACGATGGCCTCGATGTTGCGCAGCACCCGCAGGCCCAGCGGCAGCCAGGTGTAGATGCCCGGGGCGGCGCGGCGGATGTAGCCGGCGCGCACCAGGAGGCGGTGGCTGGGGACCTCGGCGTCGGCCGGGTCCTCGCGCAGCGTCCGCACGAACAGCTGGGACATCCGCAGGATCCGGGCAGAGCTCCGCGTCGAGGCAGTCATGGGCGCAAGGGTACGGCGGGCGGGACCGGCGCTGCGCACCGGTTTCCGGCTGGCTCCCGGAGCACGGCAACCTTTCGGTGCCGGGCTGCGTCTCTTTGGCACTGGGCCCTCCACCGGCGAGCGCCCCTCCCCCTCGGAGGACCACCATGAACCGTCTGTCCACCGCTCTCGCAGTCCTGGGCCTGGGCGCCCTGGGCACGGGCCTGCTGCCCGGGGCCGTCGCCGCCGAGCCGAGCATCGAGCCGCGCCCCACCACGATCCGGCTCGAGCGGCTCGAGCGCGGCGCCGACGCGGGAGCGCCGTACGTCGAGGGCCGCCGCATCGTCGACGGCCCGCGCAGCACCCGGGTGCGCGGCCAACAGCTGCGCCTGCTCGGCACCCGCCCCGACGGGCGCTACGTCGTGGTCGTGCACCGCGACGGGCGCGCGCAGGTGCGCGCGGTGACCCCCGGGAAGGGGTCGCGCAAGATCCTGCCGGTCTACGAGCAGGAGACGGCGACGCTCTCCGGTGACGGCACCACGCTGGTGACCGCGCTGTACCGGTACCGCATGGGACACACCGTCCTGCGCGCCTACGACAGCACCGGTGGGGAGCGGCTCGGGCTCCGCAAGCGAAAGGGCTACGAGGTCGTGCTCGACGCCGACCCGACCACCGTCGTGCACTCCGGTGACAGGGGGCCCGTGGTCGCCTGGGACCTGACCACCGACTCAGGACGCCGCATCAGCGCCCGCCCCGGCTACGCAGCGGATCTCGCGAACGACCGGCTCGGGGTCCTCACCAAGGACCCCTACGAGGGCGGGTGCTCCGTGGTGAGCCCGATCTCCGACCCGGCCACCACGCTGTGGCGCTCCTGCGAGGAACGGGTGGTGCGGTTCTCCCCGGACGGCAGCCACCTCGCGACCGTCCACCTCCTCAACGACGGCCTCGGCCCCTCGGAGGTGTGGGTGCGCACCGTCGGCGGTGAGCTGACCGGTCGCTACCGGGTCCGCTCCGGCTACTTCACGCAGATCTTCTTCGAGGACGCCGACACCCTCCTGCTCGACACTTCCACCGAGGAGGCCACGGCCGCGGTGCGCTGCACCGACGGCGACTGCGAGCTCGCTTCGGACCTCGGGCCCGGCGAGCAGCCCTGAGGGCTGCTCAGAACATGACGGTGGAGAACCGCGCGGTCTCCACGAAGCCGACGGTGCGGTAGGCCCGACGGGCCGCGGTGTTCCAGTCGTTGACGTAGAGGGAGACGGTCGGGGCGACCTCGCGGCGCACGATCTCGGCGACCGCGGCCATCCCCCCGATCGCCAGGCCCTCGCCGCGCCGGTCGGGCGCGACCCACACGCCCTGGATCTGGGCGGCGCGCGGGGAGGTGCAGGCGACCTCGGCCTTGAAGACCAGGCGGCCGTCGTCGAAGCGGGCGAAGGACCAGCCGCGGCTGACGAGCTGGGCGACGCGGGCGCGGTAGAGGTCGGCCCCTCCCCCGGCCTCCGGCGAGAGCCCGACCTCCTCGGTGTACATCGCCACGCAGGCGGGGTAGAGCAGGTCCATGTCCTCGCGGGTCGTACGCCGCACCCGGGGGTCGGCCGCGACCGCGGCGGGGCCCGAGAGCTCGAGGTGCGGCTGGCGCCACCGGGTCTCGCGCGGCGGCCCCCAGGAGCCCGAGACCACCTCCCAGAAGGCCTTGACCGCGTCGTGGGGCCCCACGATCGTCGAGACCGACCGGCTGCGCGACAGGGCGCGCTCGGCGAAGGCACGGGCGTCGTCGGGGGTCGCGTTGACCGGGACCAGGTTGGCGCCCACGTGGCAGGCCGCCACCAGGCGCCCGTCGGCGTACCGGCCCCAGACCTCGCCGCCGAGCCAGCGCGGCTCGAGGTTGGTGCTGCGCGCGCGGTGGTCGACGAAGACGTTGACCACGGGGTCGCGGTCGCTGAGCGCGAGGAAGTCCGCCAGGTCGGCGGCTCCGAGGACTCGGACGCCGTGGCGGGTGGTCAGCACCTGACCGAGCCTACGTGTCGCGGGGGTGCTCAGCCGACGGAGATCTCGGCCGACGAGCCGTCGACGCTCTCCATGCCCTCGGCGATGCGCATGGCCTCCTCGATCAGGGTCTCCACGATCTTCGACTCGGGCACGGTCTTGATGACCTCGCCCTTGACGAAGATCTGGCCCTTGCCGTTGCCGGAGGCGACGCCCAGGTCGGCCTCGCGGGCCTCGCCGGGGCCGTTGACGACGCAGCCCATCACGGCCACCCGCAGCGGCACCTCGAGGCCCTCCAGGCCGGCGGTCACCTCGTCGGCGAGCTTGTAGACGTCGACCTGCGCGCGCCCGCACGAGGGGCACGAGACGATCTCGAGGCGGCGCGGCTTGAGGTTGAGCGACTCGAGGATCTGCAGGCCGACCTTGACCTCCTCGACCGGCGGGGCGCTCAGGCTGACCCGGATGGTGTCGCCGATGCCCTGGGCCAGCAGGTGGCCGAAGGCCACCGACGACTTGATGGTGCCCTGGAAGGCGGGGCCCGCCTCGGTGACGCCGAGGTGCAGCGGCCAGTCCCCCTCGGCGGCGAGCATCTCGTAGGCGCGCACCATCACGACCGGGTCGTTGTGCTTGACCGAGATCTTGAAGTCGCGGAACCCGTGCTCCTCGAAGAGCCCGGCCTCCCACTTCGCCGACTCCACCAGCGCCTCGGGGGTGGCCTTGCCGTACTTCTCCATCAGCCGCTTGTCGAGGCTGCCGGCGTTGACGCCGATGCGGATCGAGGTACCGCGGTCCTGTGCGGCCCGGGCGATCTCCTTGACCTGGTCGTCGAACTTGCGGATGTTGCCCGGGTTCACGCGCACGGCGGCACACCCGGCGTCGATGGCCGCGAAGACGTACTTGGGCTGGAAGTGGATGTCGGCGATGACCGGGATCTGCGACTTCTGCGCGATCGCCGGCAGCGCGTCGGCGTCGTCCTGGCTGGGGCACGCCACGCGCACGATGTCGCAGCCGCTCGCGGTCAGCTCGGCGATCTGCTGCAGCGTCGAGTTGATGTCGGAGGTCAGCGTGGTGGTCATCGACTGCACCGAGACCGGGTGGTCGCTGCCCACCCCCACCTTGCCGACCTGGATCTGACGGGTCTGGCGGCGCGGGGCCAGCACCGGCGGGGGTGCTGCGGGCATGCCCAGGTTGATCTCGGTCATGGCGCCAGGCTACTCACCGGGCCCTCGCCGGACGTCATACGGGCGGGAGGTCCCCTCGTGCTGTCGTGTCTGGGGACATCGCTGACACATATGTCTCAAGACTTCGCTGACACTACTGGCTGCGCTGGTAGCGGCGGCTGCGATCGATGATGAGGTCGCGGGTGAGCTGGTCGTCGACGAAGACCGCGACGTAGTCGCCGGTGCGGAAGGCGAGTGCGGACTTGTGGGCGTGGGCTCGACCTAGGCCGATCAGGGTGCCGTCCAGTCCGATCGAGCCGGTCGTGGTCACGGTGTGGTGGGTCAAGGCGGTGCGTACCGGTGGGAGGTCGGTGAGGGTGGCTACGGGTCCCAGGTCGAAGCGCTGGCGCGGGGTGAGCTTGTTCAGCACCTGGTTGCGGCGATCGTTGTAGGTGCTGCGGTAGTCATCGAGGAGCCGCTGCAGGGCGGCTAGGTCGGCGGCGGCGGGACGCCTGCTGAGCCACTTCAGGACGCGCTGGTGGGCCCGCTCGTTCTTGCCGCAGGTCTGCGGATGGCTGACGCGGGCCTGGATGGGTTCAACGCCCAGGGCGTAGAGATGCTGCTCGAAGTCGCTTACCCAGCCCCGTCGCCGTCCGGAGAATCCGCTGCCGTTGTCGGTGAGGACCTGAGTGGGCAGACCGTAGCGCTCCACGCCCAGGCAGAAGGTCGTCCAGATGTCGCGACCGTTCTCCGAGCAGGCTGCCTGGAGGGCCACATCGAGTCGGGAGCAGTCGTCGCTCAGGTGCAGGACCATGACCTTGATGCCGGTACCCAATCGGTACTCGAACCCATCGAACTGCCACAAGGCGTTGACGTGGTCGCGTTGGAAGCGGTGCCCGCCGCGGCGACGCGGCTTGCGCTGAGGGACCTTCACCAACTGGCCCCGGGCCTCGAAGACCCGATTCACGGTGGCACGCGAAGGCAGCGGCTGGCCGGGCGGCCAGGTGCTCGGGTCATCCTTGACCCTCTCCTCCAACCTGAGCAGGACCGCGTCGGCGCCGTAGTCCCAGCCGGTGTCGGCCTCATGCTTGCGGATCGCGATCAGCAGCTCCTCGAGCTCACCCGGGAACCGGCTCGGACTGCGGCGTGGCCGACGGCTATCGGGATAGAACCCTTCGACCCCGATCGCATGAAACCGACGTACGTACTTGTAGAACGTCTGCCGGCTGATGCCCAGATCACGACACAGCCCCGCGACGTTCTGTTTGCGCGGCGCCGCCACGTAGGCGGCCACCGCAGCGGCGAGCTTCGCATCCACCGCAACTCCATCTCTGGCCATGCCAAATCCTGGCGACGACCGGGTCAGGTGTCAGCGATGTCCTGAGACTTCCACTGTCAGCGAAGTCCTGAGACTTCACAGGAGGTCCCCTCGTGCCAGGCGTATGACGTCCCCGCTTCACGCCGCCCGGGCCGACCAACCGGCCGCGACCAGCGCCGCCCGGACCTGGGCGAAGAACTGGTCGGGCTCGAGCCGGTAGCCCAGCAGCGGCAGTCGCAGCACGGTGTCGCCCTGCAGCGACAGCGCGTTCTGGCGCAGCGCGTCGCCCACCACGTTCTCGGCCCAGGAGTGGTGGATGCCGTCGATCTCGAGGACGACCCGGAAGTGCGGCCAGCTGAGGTCGAGGTAGTACCGGCCACGGTGGTCGCGACGCAGCACCTGCTTCTCGGGGCGCGGCAGCCCGCGCCGCTCGAGCTCGCGCACCACGTCGAGCTCCCCCAGCGAACGGGCACCGTCGAGCAGGTCGTTGACGACGGCGTGCAGGAGCGCCCGCCGCCGGTCGCGACGGATGCGCAGGATCTCGGCACCCAGTGCCGTCGGGGAGACCAGGCCCTGCTGCACCGCAGCCGTCAGGAGGTACGTCGCCTCGCGGTCGGTGCGCGCCCACAGGGCACCGCGCACCGCAGCGACGGCCGGCCGGGTGCGCGGGATGCCCGAGGGCGCCACGTCGTCGCGCTGCCAGCGTCGGCTCTGCCGGATGTCGTAGCGCGGGTTGCGCCGGATCCGGGCTCCGCGCGGCACCGTGACCCGCACCCGCGCCACCGTGAAGCGCTGCAGACCTGCGGCGAGCAGGGCCGATGCGCCGTCCAGCTGGGCGCGAGGCCCGCCCTGGAGCACCGCCGCCCACCAGTGCCCCTCCTCCACGACCGGCCCGTTGTGCACGCAGACCGCCTGGTCGCCCAGGCGCTGCCAGCGGCCCACCCGCAGCTCGCGCGCGACCAGCCAGCGCGGCACACCGGCCTCGTAGAGCTGAGGGCACGAGACCACGCCGCCCTGGTCCTGGCCCAGGGCACGGGCCTTGGCGAGCAGCTGTTCCTGGTCGTGGCGGGGGTCCATGAGCAAGACCCTCGTGCCCCGAGGCCACTGGCGCCTCGCGCCGAGCGCTGGCTGTGGACGTCCGCGCGGGAACGCCCGCCTGTGCTCACCCGCCGGCCATCCCGGGACGTCATACGCCCCGCACGGACGGACCTCCCGCCCGTATGACGTCCCGCGGGGGCCACGCAGCCGGCGGGGCTACTGCAGGCCCAGGTCCATCGGGACGACCAGGTCGGCGACGATCAGGACCACGCCCATCACCAGCAGGGCGGAGGCGACGACGTAGGCGACGGGGAGCAGCTTGGCGGCGTCGACGTAGCCGGGGTCGGGGCGGCGTCGCAGGCGGGCCCAGCCGCGGCGGATCCACTCCCAGGCGGCGCTGGCGATGTGGCCGCCGTCGAGCGGGAGCAGCGGCACGAAGTTGAAGACGCCGATGAAGAAGTTGAAGCCCGCGATCAGGGAGAGCAGGAAGACCGACTTCTCCACAAGAGGGAACGACTCGGCGGAGGTCACCTCGCCGGCGATCCGGCCGCCCCCGACGATCGAGATCGGGCTGTCGGCGGCGCGCTCCTGCACCCCGACCACGGCCAGCGCGACGTCCCACACCTTGACCGGCAGGGTGGCCAGCGCCACGACGGTGTCCTTGGCCATCCCGCCCATCTCCTGCAGCGTGAACAGCGGGCCGCCGCGCACGACCTCGAGGTGCGAGGTGGGGGTGACGCCCAGGAAGCCGACCTGGGTCAGGGTCACGTCGGTGTCGGAGGTCGGGCGGGCCTGCACCGTGGTCGAGGTGGTGCCGGTGCGGGCCTCGCCATCGCGCTCGTAGCCGATGACGGCCTCGCCGCCGGCGTTGTCACGGATCAGCGAGCGCAGCTGGTCCCAGCCGGTGACGCTGACGCCGTTGAACGAGGTGACGGTGTCGCCCGGGCGCAGCCCCGCCTCGTACGCCGGGCTCGGCGGGTCGCTGGCCCGGCACTCGCGCACGCCGTCCTCGTAGGGGATCACGCAGGTGGAGACGGACTCGATGACCGGGGGGCCGGCGTCGGGCTCGACGCTGCGCTGGCCGTAGGTGGAGAAGATGCCCAGGAAGATCAGGAAGGCGATCAGGATGTTGACCGACGGCCCGCCGGCCATCACCACGATCTTCTTCCACGAGGCCATCTTGTAGAAGAGCCGGTCCTCGTCCTCGTGGCGCACCAGCTCCCACTCGGCGGCGCGCGCGTCGGAGATGAGCTGGGTGAACATGCCGGTGTTCGACTTGCGCACCCGGGTGACGGTGTTGCCCTCGGCGTCGAGGGTCGTCTCGCCCAGCTGCTCGGCGCCCGGCGGCAGCATCCCGACGATCTTGACGTAGCCGCCGAGCGGGATCGCCTTGACGCCGTACTCGGTCTCGCCGACCTGCTTGCTCCACACGGTCGGGCCGAAGCCGATGAAGTACTGCGTCACCTTCCCGCCGAACTTCTTGGCCGGGATCATGTGGCCCAGCTCGTGCAGCCCGATCGAGACCAGGATGGCGAGCACGAAGAGCACCACGCCGAGGAGGTAGAGCAGGGCGGTCATGCGGGGCTTCCTTGCCGGATCAGGTCGGCGGCCGCCTCGCGTGCCCAGGCATCGGCCGCGAGCACGTCGTCGAGAGTGAGGTGCTGCGTCGAGCCTACGTCGTGGGACCGCACCACCGCCTGCACCACCTCGACGATCCGCACGAACGGCAGCCGGCCGTCGCGGAAGGCCTGCACGCACGCCTCGTTGGCGGCGTTGTAGACGCAGGGTGCGGTGCCGCCGCGCTCCCCGGCCTCGCGGGCCAGCGCGACGGCGGGGAACGCCTCGTCGTCGAGGGGGTGGAACTCCCAGGTCTCAGGGCGGGTCCAGTCGACGGCCGGCGCGGCGTCGGGCACCCGGTCGGGCCAGGCGAGGCCGAGCGCGATCGGGATGTGCATCGTCGGCGGGCTGGCCTGCACCAGGGTCGAGCCGTCGACGAACTCGACCATCGAGTGCACGACGCTGGTGGGGTGCACGACGACGTCGATGCGGTCGAAGCCGATGCCGAAGAGCAGGTGCGCCTCGATCACCTCGAGCCCCTTGTTGACCAGGGTGGCGGAGTTGATGGTCACGACCGGCCCCATCGACCAGGTCGGGTGCGCCAGCGCGTCCTCGACGCGTACGTCGCCCAGCTGGTCACGGCTGCGCCCGCGGAACGGTCCGCCGCTGGCGGTCAGCACCAGCCGGCGCACCTCGTCGGGCGAGCCGCCGCGCAGGCACTGGGCGATCGCGGAGTGCTCGGAGTCGACCGGCACGACCTGGCCCGGCCGGGCGCGCTCGAGCACCAGCGGGCCGGCCATGATCAGCGACTCCTTGTTGGCCAGCGCCAGCGTCGTGCCGGCCTCGAGCGCGGCGAGCGTGGGCCGCAGCCCGACGGCGCCGGTGATGCCGTTGAGCACCACGTCGCACTCCATCGAGGCCGCCTCGACCGACGCCTGCTCCCCCAGCCCCGAGAAGGCCGGGGCGAGCTCGGCGACCTGCTGGTCGAACAGGTCGGGCTGCGACCCGCCGGCGCTCAGCCCGACCACCCGGAACCGGTCGGGGTTGGCCCGCACGATGTCGAGGGCCTGGGTGCCGATCGACCCGGTCGAGCCCAGGATGACTACGTCTCGTCGCTGCACCGGGCCAGTCTCGCAGCCTCTCAGGCGGTGGCGGCGAACGCCTCGGCGACCACGTCGAAGGCCTCCTCGAGCAGCTCGTCGGAGATCGTCAGCGGCGGCAGGAACCGGAAGACGTTGCCCCAGGTGCCGCAGGTCAGGGTGACCACCCCGTGCGCGTGGCAGTACGCCGCCGCTGCCGCGGCGCGAGCGGCGTCGGGGGTGGTGGTGCCCGGCTCGCACAGCTCGATCGCCATCATCGCGCCGCGCCCGCGGACCTCGGCCACGACCGGGTGCTCGGCGGCCAGCGCCTCGAGCCGGCGGCGTACGAGGGCCTCGATCTCGCGGGCCCGCGCCGCGAGGTCACCGCTCTCCATCTCCTCGATCGCGCCGAGCGCGGCCGCGCAGGCGATCGGGTTGCCGCCGTAGGTGCCGCCCAGGCCGCCGGCGTGCACGGCGTCCATCAGCTCGGCCCGGCCGGTGACCGCGGCGAGCGGGAGCCCGCCGGCGATGCCCTTGGCGCTGGTGACCAGGTCGGGCACGACGCCCTCGTCGTCGCAGGCGAACCAGTCGCCGGTGCGGCAGAAGCCCGACTGGATCTCGTCGGCGACCAGCAGCACGTCGTTGGCCGCGCACCACTCGGCCAGCGCGGGCAGGAAGCCCGGCGCGGGCACGACGAAGCCGCCCTCGCCCAGCACCGGCTCGATCACCACGCAGGACAGGTTGGTCGCGCCCACCTGCTTCTCGACGACGTCGATGGCGCGGGCGGCGGCCTCGGGGCCGGAGAGCCCGTCGCGCAGCGGGTAGGAGACCGGCGCCCGGTAGACCTCGCCCGCGAACGGGCCGAAGCCGTGCTTGTAGGGCATGTTCTTGGCCGTCATCGCCATCGTGAGGTTGGTGCGGCCGTGGTAGGCGTGGTCGAAGACGACCACCGCGTCCTTACCGGTGGCGACCCGGGCGATCTTGACGGCGTTCTCGACCGCCTCGGCGCCGGAGTTGAACAGCGCCGACTTCTTGGCGTGCTCGCCGGGCGTGAGCCGGGCCAGCGCCTCGCAGACGTCGACGTACCCCTCGTAGGGGGTGACCATGAAGCAGGTGTGGGTGAAGGCGTCGACCTGTGCGTGCACGTTGCGCACCACCGCGGGCGCGGCGTTGCCGACCGAGGTGACCGCGATGCCCGAGCCGAGGTCGATCAGCGAGTTGCCGTCGACGTCGACGAGCACTCCCCCGCCGGCCGCGGCCACGAAGACCGGGAGCGTGGTGCCAACACCGTCAGCGACGAAGGACTTCTTGCGCTCGAGGTGCTTGACGGAAAGAGGTCCGGGGATCTCGGTCACCAGACGGCGGACCTGCGGCAGCGAGGGTCCTCCGGCGGACGGGGTGCTGTTCATGGGGACACCCTAGGAGACCGGGCACCCGTTGACGAGCGGCGACGCGGCCCCGACCATTCAGACATGACGCACTTCCCGATGTATGACGCCATCGTCCGCGGCGGCCGCTGGTTCGACGGCACCGGCGCCCCCTCCGCGGTGCGCCACCTCGGCATCCGCGACGGCGTGGTGGTCGAGGTCAGCGAGGAGCCGCTCGACGAGACCGGCTGCCCCGAGGTCGTCGACGCCGCGGGCCACTGGGTGCTGCCGGGCATGGTCGACATCCACACGCACTACGACGTCGAGGTGCTCGACGACCCGCACCTGCCCGAGTCGCTGCGCCACGGCGTCACCACCATCCTCATCGGCTCGTGCTCGCTCTCCACCGTGCACGTCGACCCGGTCGACGCCGGCGACCTCTTCGGGCGGGTCGAGGCGATCCCCCGCCGCCACGTGATCCGCTCGGTCGGCGCCGCCAAGGACTGGTCGTGTGCCGAGGAGTACGTCGCCGCCCTCGAGGCCCGCCCCCTGGGGCCCAACCTCGCCGCCTTCATCGGCCACTCCGACATCCGCACCGCCACCATGGGCCTCGACCGGGCCACCCGGCCCGAGGTGCGCCCCACGCGCCTCGAGCAGGGCCGGATGGAGCGGATGCTCGACGAGGCGCTCGACGCCGGCTTCGTCGGGATGTCGGCCCAGCAGCTGCTCTTCGACAAGCTCGACGGCGACACCTGCCGCTCGCGCACCCTGCCGTCGACGTACGCGAAGGGCCGCGAGATGCGCGGGCTGCGCGAGGTCCTGCGCCGGCGTGGCCGCGCCCTGCAGGCCGGGCCCGACGCCTCGCACCCGCACACCATCCTGCTGCAGGCGCTGCACTCGATCGGCTGGGGCCGTGGCGGCCGCGGCCGGGCGCCGCTCAGGACCAGCCTGCTCTCGGCCGCCGACATCAAGGCGATCCCCTTCATCATCCACCTGATGCGCGGGCTGTCCGGGGCGGTCAACCGCGCCGGCGCCGACTTCCGCTGGCAGCACCTGCCGGTGCCGTTCGAGGTCTACGCCGACGGCATCGACCTGGTGATCTTCGAGGAGTTCGGCTCCGGCGCGGCCGCGCTGCACCTGGCCGAGGAGGTCGCGCGCAACGAGCTGCTGCGCGACGAGGACTACCGCCGGCGCTTCCGCAAGGACTACGACTCCAAGTACGGCCCGCGGGTCTGGCACCGCGACTTCTTCGACGCCGAGATCGTGGCTTGCCCCGACGCCTCGGTGGTCGGCAAGTCGTTCGGCCAGGTCGGCGTCGAGCGCGGCGGCGTGCACCCCGTCGACGCCTTCCTCGACCTCGTGCTCGAGCACGGCACCTCGATCCGCTGGCGCACCACCATCTCCAACCACCGCCCGAAGGTGCTGCGCAGGATGGCGCAGTCGCCGGGGGTGCAGATGGGCTTCTCCGACGCCGGCGCGCACCTGCGCAACATGGCCTTCTACAACTTCGGGCTGCGGCTGCTCAAGCACGTGCGCGACGCCGACCGGGCCGGGCGGCCGTTCCTGACCCCCGAGCAGGCCGTGCACCGGCTGACCGGCGAGCTGGCCGACTGGTACGACCTCGACGCCGGCCACCTGCGCGTGGGCGACCGGGCCGACCTGCTGGTGCTCGACCCCACGCGCCTCGACGACTCGCTGGAGGACTACGCCGAGGCGCCCGTCGAGCAGTACGACGGCCTCTCGCGGATGGTCAACCGCAACGACGCGACCGTCCCGCTGGTGATGGTCGGCGGGCGGGTGGTCTTCCGCGAGGGCGCGCCGACCGACGTGCTCCAGCGCGAGCGCACCGGCCGGTTCCTGCGCGCCGGACGCACCGACCGGGCACCGCTCCCGACCGACGCCCCCCAGACGCCGGTCGGGAGCCGCTCGGGCGAGCGCTCCTCAGCACTCACAGCTCCTTGATCCCCCACGGGCTGCCGTAGGCGACCAGCAGGTCGAGGAAGGGCACCGCGTCGAAGGCCTCGGGCCCGAGCACGCCGGCGCCCTTCCAGACCCCGGTGGCCAGCAGCTCGAGGGCGACCACGGGGTTGATCGCGGTCTGCCAGACCACGCACTGGTGGCCGTACTCGCGCATCGTCCACTCGTTGTCGACCACGTGGTAGAGGTACGTCGAGCGCGGCTCGCCGTCGGTGCCGCGCCCGGTCACCCACACCCCCGCGCAGGTCCTGCCGCTCATCCGCGGCCCGATGCTCGCGGGGTCGGGCAGCACGGCGGCCACGACGTCGCGCGGGCTCACCTCGCAGTGCCCGCCGGAGGCGGCCCTGACGCGCACGGGCTCGGTGGAGTCCAGCCCCAGCTGGTGCAGCACCTTGAGGATGCCGATCATCTCCTCGCCCAGGCCGTACTTGAACGTCGCGCGCCGGCAGTCGACCCAGCGCGGCATCAGCAGCACCTCCTCGTGCTCGACGTTGACGCACTCGACCGGGCCGATGCCCTCGGGGAAGTCGAAGACCTCGGGCTCGCTGAAGGGCGCGGTGGTGTGCCAGGCGCCGTCCTCCCACACCACCGGTGGGTTGAGGCACTCCTCGATCGTGGTCCACATCGAGAACGACGGCGCGAACACCTCGTTGCCGTCGTCGTCGGTGACCACCAGGTCGGCGCCGTCGCGGGTGCCGAGCTCGTCGATCTCGCTGAAGAGGTGGTCGGCGGCGTACCTGGCGAAGACGTCGGAGAGCCCGGGCTCGACCCCGATGCCGACCAGGGCCAGGCGGCCCGCGTCCTCCCAGTGACCGGCGACCGCGAACTGCTCGTCGCCCAGCTTCACGCCCGTCTTCTCGTACGGCGACTCCGGGTGCGGCCGCGAGAGCGACATCGCCATGTCGAGGTAGTCGGCACCCGCCGCGAACGCCCCCTCGAAGACCGGCATGTCGAAGACCGGGTCGACGGCGTTCATCACGTGGGTGATCGCGTGCTCGCGGCACAGCGCGGCGACGGCCTCGGCCGAGGAGGCGTCGAGCTGCGCGGCGGCGTACCGCTCGTCGGTCGCGGCGGCCCGCTCGGCGCGCTCGAGGGAGTAGTCGCTGACGACGACGGTCTCGAAGAAGTCGCGGCGCGCGGCGATCGCGCAGAAGGCTGAGCCGACGCCGCCAGCCCCGACCAGCAGGATCCGCATCGCGTGGCTCACCCGTCCTCGCCGATGTAGGACATCACGTGCTTGATGCGCGTGTAGTCCTCGAGGCCGTACATCGACAGGTCCTTGCCGTAGCCGGAGTGCTTGAACCCGCCGTGCGGCATCTCGGAGACGAAGGGGATGTGGGTGTTGATCCACACCGCGCCGAAGTCGAGGCGCCGCGAGACGCGCATGGCCCGGGCGTGGTCGGCGGTCCAGACGCTGGAGGCCAGGCCGTACTGCACGCCGTTGGCCCAGCGCAGCGCCTCGGCCTCGTCGCTGAACCTCTGCACCGTCATCACGGGGCCGAAGATCTCGGTCTGCACCTGCTCGTCGTCCTGGCGCAGCCCGGAGACGACGGTGGGCTCGTAGAAGTAGCCGCGGCTGCCCTGGCGGGTGCCGCCGGTGTCGATCCGGGCATGGTCGGGCAGCCGCTCGACCATCCCGCTGACGTGGGCCAGCTGGTTCGCGTTGTTGAGCGGGCCGTAGTAGACGCCCTCGGCGTCGGGCATCCCGGTGGGCATGCCCTGCGCCGCCTCGGCGAGCGCGGCGACGAACTCGTCGTGGATGCCGGGGGCGACCAGCACGCGGGTCGCGGCGGTGCAGTCCTGGCCGGCGTTGAAGAGCCCCGCGCCGGCGATGCCCTCGGCGGCCTTGGCGATGTCGGCGTCGTCGAAGACGATCACCGGCGCCTTGCCGCCCAGCTCGAGGTGCACCTTCTTCAGGTCGGTGGCCGCGGTGCCGGCGACCTCCATGCCGGCGCGCACCGAGCCGGTGATGGCCACCATCTGCGGGGTCGGGTGCGCCACCAGCGCGCGACCGGTGTCGCGGTCGCCGCAGACGACGTTGAGCACGCCCGGCGGCAGGTGCTCCTGGCAGATCTCGGCCAGCAGGCTCGAGGAGGCCGGGGTGGTGTCGCTGGGCTTGAGCACCACGGTGTTGCCCGCGGCCAGCGCCGGGGCGATCTTCCAGATCATCATCAGCAGCGGGTAGTTCCACGGCGTCACCTGGCCCACGACCCCGATCGGCTCGCGGCGCACCCACGAGGTGTGCTCGGCCATGTACTCCCCCGCCGAGCGGCCCTCGAGCACCCGCGCGGCCCCCGCGAAGAAGCGGAAGTGGTCGCTGGCGTAGGGCATCTCCTCGTCCATCGTCAGCCCCAGCGGCTTGCCGGTGTCGCGGCACTCGACGGCGTTGATCTCCTCGACCCGCTCCTCGATCGAGTCGGCGATGCGCAGCAGCGCCCGGGCCCGGTCCTGCGGGGTGCTGCCCCAGCCCCACCCCTCGAAGGCCGCGTCGGCGGCGGCGTACGCGCGGTCGACGTCCTCCTGGCCCGAGGCCGGGGCCTGCGCGTAGACCTCGCCGGTCGTGGGGTCGATGACGTCGTACGTCGCCCCCGACGCGCTGTCGACGAGCCGGCCGTTGATCACGTTCTGGAAGGTGGTGTCCGCCATGGTCGGACTGTAGTGACTCGGGTGCGGAATCTGTAGGGGTTGTCGCTCATCGGCACGGAATCAGTCGTCGCGGACAGGCAGAACTGCCTGTCTCATCCTCCGTGGACCGACTCCCCGTCGACCCAGGTCGAGACCACCCGGGACGCGCCCACCTCGGCGGGAGGACCGGCGAAGGGGTCCCGGTCGAGCACCACCAGGTCGGCGACCGAGCCCGGACGCACCGTGCCGGCGTCGTCGCGGTGGCAGACCCAGGCGCTGCCGGAGGTGGCCGCCGCCATCGCGGTGGTGAGGTCGAGCGCCTGCTCGGGCAGGAACGGCTCGGAGCCGGCGGGACCGGGCTCACCGAGCGCCCACCGGTTGACCGCGACGTGGAGCGCCGCGAGGGGGTCGGGGGTCGACACCGGCCAGTCGCTGCCCGCGACCAGCCGCGCCCCGGCGCGGTGCAGCCCACCGAAGGGGTACTGCCAGGTGGCCCGCTCCGGGCCCAGGAACGGCAGGGTCAGGTCGACCATCTGGTCGTCGAGGCAGGCCCACAGCGCCTGGATGTTGGCCGCGACACCGGCAGCGGCGAAGCGGGGCAGGTCGGCGGGGTGCACGACCTGGAGGTGGGCGACGTGGTGGCGCAGGTCGTGGACGTCGGGGCCCGCCGCCTCGAACGCGTCGAGCACCTCGCGCACGCCACGGTCGCCGATCGCGTGCACGTGCACCTGGAAGCGCTCGGCCGCCAGGGCCGCCACGGCCGCCGCCAGCGCCTGCGGCGTCAGGAACGAGTGGCCGGCGTCGGCGGTGGCGTGCCCGCAGCGGTCGAGGTACGGCGCCCCGAGCGCGGCCGTGGCGTTCTCCGCCACCCCGTCCTGCATGATCTTGACGCTGGTGGCGCGGAAGCGCCCGTGCGTGTACGCCGCCCGTCGCTCGACCAGGTCGCCCACCTGCTCGACGCCGCGGGTGCGGTCCCACCACAGCGCCCCGACCACCTGGCCGGTCAACGCGCCCCGCTCGGCGGCGCGCCGGTAAGTCGGCCCGGGGTCGTCCATGCCGGCGTAGGCGCCGACGATGGCGTCCTGCCACCCGGTGACCCCCAGCGAGTGCAGGTAGGACTGGCCCTCGACCAGGGCGGCGTCGAGCTCGGCGTCGGTGACCGGCGGCAGCAGCCGGGTCACCAGCTCCATCGCCCCCTCGTGCAGCGTGCCGGTCGGCCGCCCGTCGGCGTCGCGCTCGATCCGGCCGTGCGGCGGGTCGGGGGTGTCGCGGGTGATGCCGGCCAGCTCGAGGGCGCGGGAGCTGACCCAGGCGCCGTGGTGGTCCCGGTTGGGCAGCAGCACCGGACGCTCACCCACGACGCGGTCGAGGTCGGCCGCGACGGGGGTGCCGCCGGGGAAGGCCGCCATCGACCAGCCGCCGCCGAGGATCCACTCCCGCTCGGGGTGGTCGGCGGCGTAGCGGTGGACCCGGGCCAGGTGCTCCTCGCGGGTGGACAGCTCGCTCAGGTCGCAGCGGATGCGCTCGAGGCCGCCCTGCACGGCGTGCACGTGGGCGTCGACGAAGCCCGGCGCCAGCAGCCCGCCCGCCAGGTCGACCTCCCGCGCACCCCGGGGCACCTCGACACGCTCGCCACCGGTCGCCACGGCCGCGACCCGCCCCGCGGTCACGAGCACCTCGGCAGGGCCGGCGTACCGGTGGCCGTCGAAGAGGGTGCCGTCGCGGAACACCGTGGACGTCATGACCGCTTTCTATCAGAGCGCTCCGATCCGCGTTTGACTGCGGATTCAGTGTCCTCCAAAGGATATGACCACTGATTCGCTTGCAGAAGTGCGTTCGGTCAGCGCACCATGGGCCCATGGACCACGACCACCTGCAGCAGGCCGCCAAGGACCACCTGTGGATGCACTTCACCCGCCACGGGCAGTACGACGAGTCCGACGTCCCGATCATCGTCAAGGGTGAGGGCGCCTACATCTGGGACGCCAAGGGCCGGCGCTACCTCGACGGCCTGGCCGGGCTCTTCGTCAGCCAGCTCGGCCACGGCCGCACCGACCTCGCCGAGACGGCCGCCAAGCAGGCCTCCGAGCTGGCCTTCCACCCGTTGTGGTCCTACGCGCACCCCACCGCCATCGAGCTCGCCGCCAAGATCGCCGAGAAGGCCCCCGGCGACCTCAACCGCGTCTTCTTCACCAGCGGCGGCGGCGAGGCGGTCGAGACCGCGTGGAAGCTGGCCAAGAACTACTTCAAGCTCACCGGCAAGCCGATGAAGCACAAGGTGATCAGCCGCGCCATCGCCTACCACGGCACCACCCAGGGCGCGCTGTCGATCACCGGGCTGCCGGGGCTCAAGGCCCAGTTCGAGCCGCTGGTGCCCTCGACCTTCCGGGTGCCCAACACCAACGCCTACCGCGCCGACGAGATGACCGGCGGCTTCCTCGACGGCAGCGACCCCGAGGCCTTCGGGCGCTGGGCCGCCGACCAGGTCGGGATCGCCATCGAGAACGAGGGCGCCGACACCGTCGCCGCGGTCTTCCTCGAGCCGGTGCAGAACGCCGGCGGCTGCTTCCCGCCGCCCCCGGGCTACTTCCAGCGGGTCCGCGAGATCTGCGACGAGCACGACGTGCTGCTGGTCTCCGACGAGGTGATCTGCGCCTTCGGCCGCCTCGGCCACATGTTCGGCGCCGAGCGCTACGGCTACCAGCCCGACATGATCACCTGCGCCAAGGGCCTGACCTCCGGCTACTCCCCGCTCGGCGCGATGATCGCCTCCGACCGGCTGATGGAGCCGTTCCTGCACGGCTCCGAATCCTTCGCCCACGGCTACACCTTCGGCGGCCACCCGGTCTCCACGGCGGTGGGCCTGAAGAACCTGCAGATCTTCGAGGAGGAGCAGGTCCTCGAGCACGTCCGCGACAACGAGGGCGCCTTCCGCTCCACCCTCGAGCGCCTCAAGGACCTGCCCATCGTCGGCGACGTGCGCGGCGACGGGTTCTTCTACGGCATCGAGCTGGTCAAGGACAAGGCCACCAAGGAGTCCTTCACCCACGAGGAGTGCGAGCGGCTGCTCTACGGCTTCGTCTCCAAGCAGCTCTTCGCCGAGGGCCTCTACTGCCGCGCCGACGACCGCGGCGACCCGGTCGTCCAGCTCGCTCCCCCGCTGATCTGCGACCAGTCGCACTTCGACGAGATGGAGCAGGTGCTGCGCGTGGTCCTCGACAAGGCCGGCACCCTCGTCTAGCCCTGACCCGGCCCGAACTTCCCGCCCACCCGGCCCGAACTTCGCGTCGACCCGGCCCGAACCTCCCCCAGGAGTCCTGTGAGCACCCTCGTCCCGCACTGGCACGCCGGAGCACGCTGGCCGGGGCTGGGCCCCGAGCCCGAGCGGTACGCCGACGTGCACGACCCGGCGACCGGCGCCACCACCGGCCGCGTCGCCCTGGCCTCGGGGGCCGAGGTCGACGAGGTCGTGACCAACGCCGTGGCCGCCGGCCGCGAGTGGGCGCAGGCCTCGCTGTCGCGGCGTACGTCGGTGCTGTTCGCGTTCCGCGAGGCGCTGCACCGCCGGCGCGAGGAGGTGGCCGCGGTCATCACCGCCGAGCACGGCAAGGTCCTCGACGACGCGCTCGGCGAGGTGCAGCGCGGCCTCGAGGTCGCGGAGTTCGCGTGCGGGGCGCCGCAGCTGCTCAAGGGCGGCTTCAGCGAGGGCGTCTCCAGCGGGGTCGACGTGCACTCGATGCGCCAGGCGCTCGGCGTGGTCGCGGTCATCTCGCCCTTCAACTTCCCCGCGATGGTGCCGCTGTGGTTCGTGCCGGTGGCCATCGCGTGCGGCAACGCGGTGGTGCTCAAGCCGTCGGAGAAGGACCCGTCGACGTCGCTGCTGCTTGCCGAGATCTGGGCCGAGGCGGGCCTGCCCGACGGCGTGCTCAGCGTCGTGCAGGGCGACAAGGTCGCCGTCGACGCGCTGCTGACCCACGACGACGTGAAGGCCGTCTCCTTCGTCGGCTCGACCCCCGTGGCGCGCTACGTCTACGAGACCGCCACCGCGCACGGCAAACGGGTCCAGGCGCTCGGCGGCGCGAAGAACCACATGGTCGTGCTCCCCGACGCCGACCTCGAGGCCGCCGCCGACGCCGCGGTCTCCGCAGGCTTCGGCTCCGCCGGCGAGCGCTGCATGGCGATCTCGGCCCTGGTCTGCGTCGACCCGGTCGCCGACCGGCTGGTGCCGCTCATCGCCGAGCGGATGGCCGGGCTGGTCACCGGCGACGGTCGGCGCGGCAGCGACATGGGCCCGCTGGTCAGCGCCACCCACCGCGACAAGGTGGCCTCCTACGTCGACGCCGGCGAGAGCGAGGGCGCCACGGTGGTGGTCGACGGCCGCGAGGTCCACCCCGACGGCGACCGGGGTGGCTTCTGGCTGGGCCCCACGCTGCTCGACCACGTCCAGGCGACGATGTCGGTCTACACCGACGAGATCTTCGGGCCGGTGCTGTCGGTGCTGCGGGTGCCGACGTACGACGCCGCGCTCGCGCTGGTCAACGCCAACCCCTACGGCAACGGCACCGCGATCTTCACCCACGACGGCGGTGCGGCCCGGCGCTTCCAGCACGAGGTGGAGGTCGGGATGGTCGGCGTCAACGTGCCCATCCCGGTGCCGATGGCCTACTACTCCTTCGGCGGCTGGAAGAGCTCGCTCTTCGGCGACTCCCACGCCCACGGCACCGAGGGCGTGCACTTCTTCACCCGCGGCAAGGTCGTCACCTCGCGCTGGCCCACCCCCGACCTGCCGCGCGCCGGCATCGACCTGGGCTTCCCCCAGCACCACTGACCACACCCCGACCCGGCCCATACTTCGCGTCGACCCGGCCCGTACGTCGCGGTGAGCCGGCCCGGACCGTCACAGGTAGTGCCGTCGACGGTTGCTGGTGATGCTCTCGTGCAGCGCCCGCAGGCGACGCTGGACGTCCTGCTCGGGGCCGAAGACGCAGCGGCGCCGGAAGACCTCGATCGTCCACGCGGCCTGGTGCAGCCAGGCGCGCCGGCCCAGGTCGTGCTCCCGCTGCTCGGGCGAGGAGTGGAAGTCCTCGCCGTCGTACTCCGCACCGGTCTTCTCCTCGGCCAGCCCCATGTCGACCCGGTACGCCGCCCCGTCGTCGCGCGCCACCTCGAGCTGCGTGACCGGGCGCGGCAGCCCGGCCTCGTGCCACCGCAACCGCAGGGCCGACTCGCCGAACGACTCGGACCCGCCGTCGGCCATCCGGACCAGGGCCCGGAGGGCGACGACGCCGCGCTGGCCGGCGAAGCGGTTGACACCGGCCAGCAGCTCGTCGTGCTCGAAGACGCCGAGCGAGAGCATCGAGTCCATGCCGTGCAGGCGCACGTCGTTGGACCTGGGCAGACGCCCGAGGTCGAGCGCAGTGCGCAGCGGCGTGGTCGTGACCAGGCCGTGGACCTCGACCAGGTCGCTGTCGCGCACGGCGCGCTCGCCGCTGCGCACGGTCGACCGCTTCAGGCGCCCGGCCCGCCGGAAGCAGGCGAGATCGGGGGTGGCGAGGTGGTCGTTGGGCGCCAGCGCACGGTCGCCCGCGTGCAGCCAGGCCGCGGTGTGGTCGCAGAGGAACGCGTCGTCGGGCACCACGAGCCTCAGCACCGCGCACCTCAGCTCGAGGGTGTCCTCGAGCGCGCCGACGACGTACACGCCGCGCGCGGGTCGACGCAGCCACCCGTGCTCGACCATCCGCCGCAGCTGGCGGTCGCCGAGGCCGCGGTCGTAGGCCTCAGCGGTGGTGAAGGGACGGTCCAGCGGCAGCGAGTGCCCGAGGTCGATGATCTGTGCCATGCCCCCAGGCTGCGCCTGCGGTGACCCGGGCGCCAGCGGCCCTGCCCCGACCTGTGGAGAACCAGGAGCGGCCCGGAACGTCCGGGCCGGCTCGACGGGAAGTTGAGGCCGGGCCGACGGGAAGTTCAGGCCGGGTCAGCGGGAAGTTCAGGCCGGGTCAGCGGGAAGTTGGGGCCGGGTGGGCGGGAAGTTGGGGCCGGGTGGGCGGGATGTTGGGGCCGGGTCAGGAGTCGAAGCCGAGGCCGGCGGCGTCGAGGCCGCGCAGCCACAGGTTGCGCCGCCCGCCGCGGCGGTCGGCGCGGTCGAGCGACCAGCGGGTCAGGTTGATGCCCACCGAGCGCAGCGGCTCGGGCGGGAAGGGCAGCGGGCGCTCGCGCACCATCCGCAGCCGGGTCCGCTCGGTGTCGGCGCCGTCGAGGAGGTCGAGCACCACCTGGGCACCGAACCGGGAGGCGCCCACGCCGAGCCCGGTGTAGCCCAGCGCGTAGCCGACCCGGCCCGAGACCGCGGTGCCGAAGAACGCCGAGAAGCGGGTGCAGGTGTCGATGACCCCGCCCCAGCGGTGCGTGAAGCGGATGCCGGCCAGCTGCGGGAACGTCTCGAGGAAGTGCTCGGCCAGCATCCGGTGCGTCTGCTCGCGCTGCTCGAGCGAGGCGTCGATGCGGCTGCCGAAGTGGTAGACGGCGTCGTAGCCGCCCCACAGGATGCGGTCGTCGCGGGTCAGGCGGTAGTAGTGGAACTGGTTGGCCGCGTCGCCGATGCCCTGGCGCCCCGACCACCCGATCGAGGCGAGCTGGTCGGCGGTGAGCGGCTCGGTCATCAGCACGTGGTCGTAGACCGGCACGGTCATCAGCCGCAGCCGGCGCAGCAGCGGCGGGAAGGCGTTGGTGGCCAGGGCAACCCGCCCCGCGCGCACCCGCCCCGCCCCCTGCGGCCCCAGGGTCGCCAGCTCGACGCCGACCCCGGAGCGCTCGAGGCCGACCACCCTGGTCGACTCGTGCACGACCACGCCGGCCTCCAGGCACGCGCGCCGCAGCCCCCACGCCAGCCGGGCCGGCTCGACGAGCGCCAGGCCGGTGGGCTCGCTCAGCGCCCCGAGGTACGTCGGTGACGCGACCTGCGCCTGCGCCTCGGCGGCGTCCAGCCAGCTCGCCTGGCCACCGTGCTCGACCAGCGCGGCGGCCAGCTCCTGCAGCTCGGCGACGTGGTGGGGCCGGGTGGCGACGCTCAGCTCGCCCACCTCGCGCCAGTCGCAGTCGATGCCGAGCGCGGCGATGCTGGCCCCGATCTCGCGCAGGTTCTCGGCCCCGAGCCGGTCGAGGACGTCCAGCTCCTCGGGCCAGCGCTCGAGCCCGTTGCCGAAGCCGTGGGTCAGGCTGGCGGAGGCGAAGCCGCCGTTGCGCCCACTGCCCTGGCCGCCGCACTCGCCCGCCTCGAGCAGCAGCACGGTCGCGGAGGGGTGGCGGGCCCGGGCCAGCAGGGCGGTCCACAGCCCGGTGTAGCCGCCTCCCACCACGACGAGGTCGGCGCGGGCCCGCCCGGCCAGCGGTGGCGCCGTCGTCGGGCGTGCGGGGTCGTCGAGCCAGTACGTCCGCGGCTCGGCGTGCGCGAGGGCCCGCTCGGCGGTGGTGCTCACCGCCCGGCCCGCCTCCGGCTGCCGAGCTCGCCGACGAGCACGACGCTCATCGCGACGAGGAACATGATCGTGCCCACGACGTTGATCTGCGGCGGGATGCCGCGTTGCGCCGCGCCCCACACGAACATCGGGAAGGTGACCTCCTGCCCGGCGTTGAGGTTGGTGATGATGAAGTCGTCGAAGGACAACGAGAAGCTCAGCAGCGCCGCCCCCAGGATGCCCGGGAAGACCAGCGGGAAGCTGATCCGCCAGAACGTCTGCCACTCGTTGGCGTACAGGTCCATCGCCGCCTGCTCCAGGCGCGGGTCGAGCCCGGCCAGGCGCGCCTTGACGGTGACCACGACGAAGGACAGGCAGAACAGCACGTGCGCGACCAGGATGGTCCAGAAGCCGAGGAAGCCGGCCACGCCGACATTGACGAACAGCGCCAGCAGCGAGGAGCCCATCACCACCTCGGGCGTGGCCATCGGCAGGAAGATCAGCAGGTTGGCGGCGCTGCGGCCCCGGAAGCGGTGCCGGACCATCGCGAAGGCCATCAGGGTGCCCAGCAGGGTCGCGCCCAGGGTCGCCAGCAGGCCGATCTGCAGGCTGGTCACCAGTGACTCGCACAGCTGGTAGGGCCCGCAGACGTCGGTCCAGTTGGCGAGGGTGAACCCGTCGAAGCTGTAGCTGTTGCGGCTGGCGGGGTCGTTGAACGACATCAGCATCACCACGAGCACCGGCACGGTCATGTAGACCAGCACCAGCAGCCCGAGGACCAGCACGAGGTGGTCGGCCAGCCACCGGCCCGGACCCCGGCCAGCACCCCGGCCAGAGCCCCGGCCGGTGCGGCGCGCGGTCGCGGTCGCGGTGCTCACACCAGCTCCTCGGTGCCGGAGCGGCGCACGTAGACGAAGACCAGCAGCACGATGGCGGCCATCAAGGTGACCGACAGCGCCGAGGCCGTCGGGTAGTCACCGGCGGCGAAGAGGTCCTGGATCTCGTTGCCGACCATGCGGGTCTGCGGGTTGCCGAGCAGCTCGGAGTTGATGTAGTCGCCGGCCGAGGGGATGAAGGTCAGCAGGGTGCCGGCGACCAGCCCGGGCATCGCCAGCGGCAGGGTCACGGTGCGGAAGGCGGTGAACGGCGAGGAGTAGAGGTCGGCCGCGGCCTCGAGGAACCGGTGGTCGATCTTCTCCAGCGAGGCGTAGAGCGGCAGCACCATGAACGGCAGGAAGTTGTAGGTCAGCCCGGTCACGACCGCGAACGGGGTGGCGAGCAGGTGCCCGTCCTCCCCCAGCACCCGGACCGCGCGCAGGAACGAGACCAGTGCCTCGTTGTCGCCGAGGATGTACTGCCACGACAGGGTGCGCACCAGGAAGCTGGTGAAGAACGGCGCGATGACGGCGACCAGCATCAGGTTCTTCCACCGCCCGGCCTTGAACGCGATCGCGTAGGCCAGCGGGAAGCCGAGGACGACGCAGGCGAGCGTCGCGGTGCCGGCGTACACGAAGCTGCGCACCAGCTGGGGCGCGTAGTCCTGCAGGGAGTCGGCGTAGTTCTGCACGTGCCCGGTCATCCGGTAGCCCAGCTGCAGCGACCCGCTCGGGTCGTAGAGGCTGGTCGCGACCAGGGTCGCGGTGGGCACCACGAAGAAGAGCGCCAGCCACACGCCGCCGGGCAGCAGCAGCAGATAGCCGCTCAGGCCGCCGCGGCGTCCACCGGGCGCGGGTGGTGGCGCGGACGGCTCGGCGGTGCGCAACGGTCCGGCCACGCTCACCGGTCCTCGGGCTCGACGCCGGCGGCGGCGTCCTGGGAGGCGTCGAGGCAGAAGGTGTGCGCCGGCGACCAGTGCAGGTCGACCGCCGCGCCGGTGCGCAGCCTCTCGTGGTGGCCGGAGTTCTGGGAGAAGGCCGTGAGCTCCTGGCCCCACGGCATCCGCACGAGGTACTGGGTGCTGACCCCGACGAAGCTGACGTCGCTGACGACCCCGCCGCGCAGGCAGTTGCCCGCGGGCTCGGGCGGCGCGACGCCGGCCGGCGCCAGGACCACCTTCTCGGGCCGTACGCCGACCCAGACGTCGCCCTGCGCGACCACGGCGCGGGCGCGGTCGGCGCGCACCGTGGCGCCGTGCACGTCGAGGACGACGTCACCCCCGTCGCCCCCGCCGCTGACGCCGCTCCCGCCGACGACACGGCCCGCGACCAGGTTGGACTGTCCCAGGAAGTTGGCGACGAAGGTGGTCGCCGGGCACTCGTAGAGGACCTCGGGCGGACCGAGCTGCTCGATGCGCCCCGCGTTCATCACCGCGACGGTGTCGGCCATCGTCATGGCCTCCTCCTGGTCGTGGGTGACGTGCACGAAGGTCAGCCCGACCTCGGTCTGGATCCGCTTGAGCTCGATCTGCATCTGCCGGCGCAGCTTGAGGTCGAGCGCGCCCAGGGGCTCGTCGAGCAGCAGCACCCGGGGCTGGTTGATCAGGGCGCGGGCGAGCGCCACCCGCTGCTGCTGGCCACCGGACAGCTGGGCGGGGCGGCGGTCGGCCAGGCCCGTGAGCTCGACCAGGTCGAGCATCCGCTCGACGTCCTCGGCGACCTGCTTGCGACCGCGCCGCCGCAGGCCGAACGCGACATTGGCGGCGATGCTGAGGTGCGGGAAGAGCGCGTAGCTCTGGAAGACCGTGTTGACGGGGCGCTTGTAGGGCTTGAGGTGGGTGATGTCGTCGGTGCCCAGCGTGATCGTGCCCGCGGTCGGCTCCTCGAGGCCGGCCACCATCCGCAGCGTGGTGGTCTTGCCGCACCCCGAGGGCCCCAGCAGGGCGAAGAAGGAGCCCTGGGGCACTCTCAGGTCGAGGTCGTCGACGGCGGTGAACGTGGCGAAGCGCTTGGTCAGGCCGCTCAGCACCAGGTCGGCACCGGCCCCCTGCGGTGCGCTCTCCTGGCTCATCGTGCCTCCGCTCGGGACGCTCGTCCGGATCGCCATCAGGCCCCGATCACCCGGGCGAAGTCCTTGTCGTACTGCTGGCGCGTGGACTCGTCGAGCTCCATGAACCCGTAGGCGTTGGCCAGGAAGTCCTCGTCGGGGAAGATCAGCGGGTTGTCGACGAGCGAGGGGTCGACCTGCTCCATCGCCTCCTGGGCGCCCTCGACGGGGCAGATGTAGTTGACCCAGGCGGCGAGCTGGGCGGCGATCTCGGGCTGGTAGTAGAAGTCCATCAGCGCCTCGGCGTTCGCCTTGTGCTCGGCCTTGTTGGGCACCAGCATGTTGTCGGACCACAGGGAGAGCCCCTCCTCGGGCACCACCCACTTGATGTCGGGGTTGTCGTACTGCATCGCGATGACGTCGCCCGACCAGGCCTCGCAGGCCACCACGTTGCCGGCGTTGAGGTCGCGGATGTAGTCGTTGCCGGTGAACCGACGGATCTGCCCGGAGCCGACGTACCCCTCGAGCCGGCCGAGCGCCCCCGACCACTGCTCCTCGGTGAAGTCCTCGGGGTCGGCGCCCTCGAGCAGCAGCATGAAGAGCATCGTGTCGCCCATCTCCGAGAGCAGGCTGACCTTGCCCTTGAGGTCGCTGCGGGTCATCAGCTCCTCGAAGCTGCCGACCTCACCGGTGTACTTGGCGTTGTAGGCGATCCCGGTCAGCCCGCTCTGCCACGGCACGCTGTAGCTGCGGTCGGGGTCCCAGGTGGGCGAGCGCAGGTCGGACTTGAGGTTGGCCTCCACGTGGGGCATCGCGCCCATGTCGAGCTCCTGCACCCACCCGAGCGCGACCATCCGCGCGGCCATCCAGTCGGTCATGGTGATGATGTCGCGACCGATCGGCTCACACCCGCCGAGCTGGTCCTTGACCTTGCCGAAGAACTCGGTGTTGTCGTTGATGTCGGTGTTGTAGGTGACCGAGATGCCGCTGGTGGTCTGGAACTCCTCGAGCGTGGGCATCTTCTTGCCCTTGCGGTCGATGTACTCGGGCCAGTTGGAGAAGACCAGCGCCTTCTCCGCGGCCGAGCGGTCCTCGGACGTGCAGGACTCGGCGGTCTGGACCTGGGACTCGGTGCCGCAGGCGGCGAGCAGCCCCGGCACGCCCACCGCCAGCGCCGAGACCGAGGCGCCGCGCAGGAAGGAGCGGCGTCCGACACCGCGCACACCGCCGGCACGGGCGGCACGCACGAGCTCGTCGAGGCGGTCAGGATGGACGGTCATCTGGTACCTCCAGGGTCGGGCTGGACTCGGATCGTGTCACCGCAGACGCCCCCAGGACAAGGGAAACGGTTGATCTGAAACAAGTCTGCAACGAAATCCATCGCCAACGGCGGCGCACCGCACCGTTCCGTTCCTCGACCACCGCGATAGGTTGCTGGCATGAGCCCCCGCAGCGAGCGCACCACCACTCCCCTCGACGACGTCTCGAAGGCCATCATCGAGCAGCTGCAGCAGGACGGACGACGCTCGTACGCCGCCATCGGCAAGGTCGTGGGCCTCTCGGAGGCCGCCGTGCGCCAGCGGGTGCAGCGCCTCGTCGAGGGTGGGGTGATGCAGGTCGTGGCGGTCACCGACCCGCTCGAGCTCGGCTTCGCCCGCCAGGCGATGGTGGGCATCCGCGCCAGCGGCCCCCTCGAGCCGGTGGCCGACGCGCTGGCCGAGATCGCCGAGGTCGACTACGTCGTCATCACCGCCGGCTCCTACGACCTGCTCGCCGAGGTGGTCGCCGAGAGCGACGAGGGCCTGCTCGAGCTGATCTCGCAGCGGATCCGCACCATCGAGGGCGTCGTGGCGACCGAGACCTTCATGTACCTCCGGCTGCGCAAGCAGACCTACTCCTGGGGTGTGCGCTGAGCAGGCCCGTCTCCCCCACCGAGGACTACCGGTCGCTGTCGTTGTGGCACGCCACGGCCGGCGACGACTGGGCGCCGCGGGCCCCGCTGCGCGGCGACCTCGACGTCGACGTGGCCATCGTGGGCGCCGGCCTGACGGGGCTGTGGACGGCGCACTACCTCGCCGAGGCCGACCCGGCCCTGCGGATCGCGGTGCTGGAGGCCGAGGTCGCCGGCTACGGCGCGTCGGGACGCAACGGCGGCTGGTGCTCGGCGCTCTTCCCCGCCTCGCTCGACACCCTGGCGGGGCTGCACCGCCCCGACGGACGCCGGCACGGGCGGGCGGCGGCCCTGGCCCAGCACGCCGCGATGCGGGCCAGCGTCGACGAGGTCGCCCGGGCCGCGGCCGGGGAGGGCATCGACGCCCAGCTCGCCAAGGGCGGCACCATCGACCTGGCCCGCAGCCCCGCGCAGCTGGCCCGGGCCCGCACCGAGGTCGAGCACGCCCGCGCCTGGGGCCGCGGTGACGACGACCTGCGCCTGCTCGACCGGGCCGGGGCCGAGGCGGTCGTGCGGGCCAGCGGCACCGTGGGCGCGACGTACACGCCCGACTGCGCCGCGCTGCACCCGGCGCGGCTGGTGCGCGGCCTGGCACGGGCTGTGGAGCGCCGCGGTGTGCGGGTGCACGAACGGACCCCCGTCACCGCGATCGCGCCCGGGCGCTGCGAGACGCCGTACGGCGTGGTGCGCGCCGACGTGGTCGTGCGCGCCACCGAGGGCTACACGCCGCGCCTGCCCGGGCACGAGCGCGACGTCGTGCCGGTCTACTCGCTGGTGATCGCCACCGAGCCGCTGCCCGAGGCGGTGTGGGAGGAGATCGGCCTGGCCCGACGCGAGACGTTCAGCGACCACCGCCACCTCGTCGTCTACGGCCAGCGCACCGCCGACGGCCGCCTGGTCTTCGGCGGCCGGGGCGCGCCCTACCACCTCGGCTCGGCGATCCGGCCCGGCCACGACCGCGACCCGCGCGTGCACGCCCGGCTGCTGGCGACGCTGCACGAGATGTTCCCGGTGCTGGGTCGCGGGGCCGGGGTGCGGGTCACCCATGCCTGGGGCGGCGCGCTGGGCATCCCGCGCGACTGGTGCGCCTCGGTGGGCCTGGACCGCGCCAGCGGGCTGGCCTGGGCGGGCGGGTACGTCGGCGACGGCGTCGCCACCGCCAACCTCGCCGGGCGCACCCTGCGCGACCTCGTGCTGGGCCACGAGACCGCCCTGACGGCGCTGCCCTGGGTGGGCCACCGCTCACCGCGGTGGGAGCCCGAGCCGCTGCGCTGGCTGGGCATCAACGCCGGCCTGCGTGCGATGACCGCCGCCGACGCCGAGGAGTCGTTGACGCGGCGTCCCTCGCTCGTGGCCCGGGCCGTCGCGCCGCTGCTCGGCTGAGCAGCGGTGCCGGGGCAGGATGGGCCCATGAGGAAGCTCGCCCTGGTCCGCCGTCCCGGCCCGCGCCTGGCCGACGGCATCGTGACCCACATCGACCGCTCCCCCGTCGACCTCGACCTGGCGCTGCGCCAGTGGGAGGCCTACGTCGCCGCGCTGCACGACAAGGGCTGGGAGAGCATCGAGGTCGACCCGGCCGACGACTGCCCCGACGCGGTCTTCGTCGAGGACACCGTCGTGGTCTACGACGACCTGGCGGTGATCGCCCGTCCCGGCGCCGACGAGCGCAGGCCCGAGACGCCCGCGACCGAGGACGCGCTGCGCCGGCTCGGCTACCGCATCGCCCGCATCGAGGCGCCCGAGACCCTCGACGGCGGCGACGTGCTCAAGCACGACGGCACCGTGTGGGTCGGGCTCGGCGGGCGCACCACCCCCGGGGCCGTCGACCAGCTGCGGGCCCTGCTGGCCCCGCTCGGCGCCCGCGTGGTCGGCGTACCGCTGGCCAAGGTGCTGCACCTGAAGTCGGCGGTCACCGCGCTGCCCGACGGCACCGTCGTGGGCTGGGACCCGGTCGTCGACGACGCCTCGGTCTGGGCCTCCTACCTGCCCGTGCCCGAGGAGCCCGGCGCCCACGTCGTGCTGCTCGACGAGGCCACGGTGCTGATGTCGACCAGCGCACCGCGCACCCGGGCGCTCCTCGAGGAGCGCGGGCTGCGGGTCGTCGCGGTCGACATGAGCGAGTACGAGAAGCTCGAGGGCTGCGTGACCTGCCTGTCGGTGCGCCTGCGCGGGGCGCCGACGGCCTGAGTCGGCGGCTGCGGCCTCGGGACCGGGACCCCCTTCCAGGTTCGTCGACCGGTTGACCAACGCGCGGACCCGTTGATCAACCGGTCGACGAACCGGCGACGGGGGGTCCCGGGCGGGGTGGAGGCGAAAACCCGTTGCACCGCGCCGGCCCGACCATCCACCCTGGACCGGAGCAGCACGGCGTACGAGCCGTGCGACGTCGAGAGGAGCGTTACATGTCGACGACTGTCCCTGGCCTGCCCGCAGACCACCCCCTCTTCTCCCGATGGAGCACCCACCGTGACGTACGACGTCTCCCAGCAGACCCAGCACCCGCAGGACCGCACCACCACTGATCCCACCACCGGACCCACCCACCTGACCTTCGACTTCCGCCCGCTCGAGGACCTCGAGGACGACCAGCGCTGGTCGACCTGGCTCGAGGTCGAGCCGCTCTCGCGCGGGCCCCAGCCCCGACCCGAATGGGTCGTGAGTAGCCAGGCCGCCGTCGACACCGAGCTCGGCGCCCTGAAGACCGGCAAGGAGGCCGACGCGTTCCTGCTCGAGCGCGCCGTGCCCGCCACCGACCCGTCCTACGTGCCGGGCGCGCCCGGGCAGTCGGCCGTGATGGTCGCCAAGCGCTACCGCGGCGAGGAGCACCGCTCGTTCCACCGCTCCGGTGCCTACACCGAGGGCCGCCGGGTGCGGAACACGCGCGACGCCCGGGCGATGGCCAGGAAGACCGGCTACGGCCGCCAGGTGGCGGCCGGGCAGTGGGCGGGGGCCGAGTGGCTGGCGCTGACCCGGCTCTGGACGCTGGGTCTGCGCGGGGGGCTCGCCGTCCCCTACCCCGTGCAGGTCGACGGCACCGAGCTGCTGATGGAGTGGATCACCGTCGAGGGCGAGCACGGCCCCGAGACCGCGCCGCGCCTGGCCCAGGCGAGGCCCGCCCCGGCGCTGCTGGCGTCGTACTGGGAGCAGGTGCGCGAGGCGATGGCGCTGATGGCGCAGGAGGGCATCGTGCACGGCGACCTGTCGCCGTACAACGTGCTGGCCGCCGGTGACCGGCTGGTCGTGATCGACCTCCCGCAGGTCGTCGACCTGGTCGGCAACGTCAACGGGATGGACTTCCTGCTGCGCGACTGCCGCAACATGGCCACCTGGTTCCGCGCCCGCGGGCTCGACGTCGACGAGCACGAGCTCTTCGCCGACCTGGTGGCGCACGCGTTCTGAGCACCGAGCGACAGGGCTACCCGAGCACGGTGCGGGTGCTGGCGGCGTTCACCGCCCGGATGCGGGAGAACGCCGCCAGGTCGATGTCGAGGCCGGTGTGCGCGCCCCGGTAGACGACCGGGTCACGGTCGTGGTCGACCCCGCCGTCCTCGACCGCGGCGATGATCGCGGCCAGGAAGCAGCCGGCCACGGGACCGTTCTTGAACTGGTTGCCGCTGGTCCCCATGGCGACGTAGAACCCGTCGGCGTCGGTGCGGTCGTAGATCGGTGTCCAGTCGTCGGCCACGTCGTAGACACCGACGACCCCCGAGGGCCGGTTGGGCACCCGCAGCTCGGGCAGGCGGCGCGCGGCACGGGTCACCTGCGACTCGTAGCGGGCCAGCGAGACGTGGTCGTCGACGGCGTCGGGGTCCTCGATCCAGTCGAAGGGGTCGCACTCGGGCTCGGTGCCGCCGATCACCCACGCCTGCTGCGGGCCGGGGCGCATGTAGGTGCCGAGGTCGATGTCGAAGACCCCCGGGCCAGGCGCCTCCTCCGTGCCGTAGCCCACCGGCTGGGCCACCTGGTGCACCTCCTGGCGCAGCGGCCGGACGCCGACGGTGAACTCGGCCCCGACCCCGGCCATCCGGTTGAACGCCCCCGACCAGGGGCCGGCCGCGTTGACCACGACCGGTGCCTCGACGCGGCGGCCGTCGGCCAGCGAGAGGTGCCACACCGGGCCGCGCCGCTCGGCCGCGACGACCTGGGCCCGGTAGGTGGTGCGCGCCCCGTGGAGGCGTGCGGCGTAGGCCAGGTTGTCGGCGGCCAGGCGCGGGTCGTCCATGTAGCCGGCGTCGGGGGTGTGGATCGCGCCGAGCCGGGCGTCGGCGTCGTCCCAGAACGCGTCGTCGGCGACCGGCTTGTTGGGCCAGTAGGCGCCGGTGTCGAGGTGCGGGAACCGCGCGGCGAGCTCGTCGGGGCCGAGGTGCTCGCAGGGCACCCCGGCCGACTCCAGCAGGCGCATGCCCTCGGTCCACGGCACGGCCGGGACGTCGAGGTGCAGCATCCCGGTGCGGTGGAAGCGCGAGAGCACCGGCGGGTCGGCCAGCGGCTCGAAGCCGGGCAGCCCCAGGTGGTCGGCCCACTGCTCCCACATGAACTTGGCCTCCCACGACGTCGCGACCGTGTCGTAGGTGGAGTAGAGGAAGCGGATGACCGCGCTCGAGGCGCAGGTCGAGCCGTGCCCGGGCCCGCCCGCCTTGTCGAGGACGAGCACGTCGCGTCCGGCGCGGGCGAGCTCGAGGGCGACGGCCGAGCCGATCACCCCCGAGCCGACGACGACCGCGTCGGCGGTCAGGGTGGTGGTCACAGGTCTCTCCCTGGCTGGCTGGTCGGTGGGACGGCGGGGTCAGGCGTCGACGACGATGTCGCCGTCGGGGGTGGAGCAGCAGGGCAGGAACTTGTCCTGGGCGATCTCGCGGGGCCGGATGCCGCCCTGGTGCACCATGTCGACCCGGCCCTCGAGCAGGGTCGACTTGCAGGTGCCGCAGAGCCCGGCCGAGCACGACGAGGGCAGGCGTACGCCGGCCTGCCGGGCGGCCGCCAGCACCGTGGTGCCCGGCGGGCACACGACCTCGCGGTCGCTGCGCCCGAAGCGCACCCGAGCCCCGGGCACGACCTCGGGCACTGTCGCCTGTGGCGGCGCGGCCTCCTGCGCGACCGGGGCGCCCGGGGCGCCGAGCACGAAGCTCTCCTCGTGGCAGCGCGCCGGGTCGGCGCCGACCTCGGCCAGCACGGCCCGCACGCCGGCCATGTAGCCGGGCGGCCCGCAGGTCAGCGCCTCTCGGCGGGGCGCGTCGGGCACGGCGGCGAGCAGGATCTCGGCGTCGAGGCGGCCCCGCCAGCCGGTCCACGCGCCGGGGCGGCCCGGCGCGTCGTCCTCGCACACCCACACCACCCGCAGCCCCTCGTGGGTGGCGGCCAGGTGCTCGAGCTCGTCGCGGCGGACCAGGTCGTCGGGGGTCCGGGCGCTGTGCACGACCACGACGTCGAGGGCGCCGTCCCCGATCTCGGCCAGGTCGGCCATCGTGCGCAGGGTGGCGAGGGTCGGGGTGATGCCGCTGCCGGCCGAGAGCAGCAGGTAGCGGCCGGCCGGGTGCTCGGTGACGCTGAACCCGCCCAGCGGCCCGGTCGCGCGCAGCGGGTCGCCGACCGCGAGCCGGTCGTGCAGGTACGGCGACAGCGCGCCGCCGTCGACCCGCTTGACGCTCACCTGGAGCAGGTGCGGGCGGGTGGGCGGGGACGAGATCGTGTAGCAGCGCTCGACCTGCTGCCCGTCGACGTCGACACCGAGGGTCAGAAACTGGCCCGGGTGGAACGCGAAGGTGGCCGGCCGGGTCGGCTCGAGGACCAGCGACACCACGTCGTGGGTCTCCTGCACCCGGGCACGCAGCACCAGCTCGACGTCGAAGCCCTCCCCCTGCGACGGGTCGGGGAGGACCCCCTCGCCCAGCGGACGCACCGGTCGCCACGTGTCGGGCACCACCCGCAGCGCTGGGCCGGGCGGCTCGGGCGGCCCGGCCTGGACCTCGTGGGTCCGCAGGGTCGGCTGCATCTCGCTCATCGCCCGACCGCCTCGCGCACGCGGGCGTCGTACCAGGCCACGAACGCCTCGACCTGCTGCTCCGCCTCGGAGTAGGGGCCGGGCAGGTAGCCCGGGTCGGCGACCCCCGCCTGGGTGCCCGCGACGAACGCGGCGTCCTGCTCGTTGGTCGCGCGCCAGGTCGCGGTGAGCTCCTCGACCTCGTAGTCGACGCCCTCGACGGCGTCCTCGTGCACCAGCCAGGTGGTGCGCACCAGCGTGCGGTCGACGGCCAGCGGCAGCGCCGCGAACGTCACCACGTGGTCGGCCTGGAAGTGGAACCAGGCGTTCGGCTGGGTGTGCAGCCCCAGGTGGCCCAAGCGCGCCTCGGGGAGGTCGCCGAGCAGCCGGCGCACCAGCCGCGTGCCGTCGGGGCTGAAGGACTCCCCCGCACCGTCGAGCGGCTCGCGCTGGACCCGGAAGCCCAGGGGCCGCTCGACGAGGTCCTCGACGAGGCCGTGCGGCAGCCCGAGGTCGTCGCTGCGCCGCTCGAGGTCCACCAGGGCCGCGAGGTAGCGGTCGTGGTCAGCGCGCATCGCGTCGGGGACCTGGTCGTCGCTCAGCCCCCAGGTCGGGAAGAACGTGCAGCGCAGCTCGGGGTGGCCGTCGCAGTGGTAGCACTCCCGGTTGTTCTCCATGGTGAGCTTCCAGTTGCCGTCCTCGACGAGGTCGACCTGGGCGGCCACCTTGGTGCGGCCCAGCTGGTGCGGAGCGACGTACGGCGCCACGACGCGCGCGACGTCCTCGATGTCCTCGGGCGGCTCGTCGCCCAGGCAGACGAAGAGCAGGCCGGCGACCTCACGCAGGTGCACCGGGCGCAGCCCCAGCCCTCCCGGGTCGACGCCCGGCGGCAGCTGCGGGGCGTGCAGCAGCCGGCCGTCGGTGCCGTAGGTCCAGTGGTGGTAGCCGCACACGATGTTGCCCACGCAGCCGTGGGAGCCGCTGACCAGCCGCGAGCCGCGGTGGCGGCACACGTTGCGCAGGGCGCGCACCTGCTCGTCGTCGTCGCGCAGCACCACGACGGAGGCGGTGCCGACGTCGACGGTGAGGAAGTCGCCGGCCTCGGGCACCTCCGCGACCGTGCCGACGAAGAACCACTGCCGCTGCCAGACCAGGCGCAGGTCGACCTCGTGCAGGGCGGGGTCGGTGTAGCAGGGCCCGGGCAGCGAGTGCGCAGGCGCTCGCGCGTCGAGGAGCTCCAGCAGCCGGGCCTCGTCGGGCCGGGGCTCGTCGGGCCGTGGCTCGTCGGGGCTGGGGCGGACAGGACGTAGGTCGGGGGCCGGGCGGGTGATCGTCATCGGTTCCTCCTGCGCGGGCGGGTCAGACGGTGACGCACAGTCGCAGCGCGTCGTAGATGGCGGCGTGGATGGAGCGGCTCGCGACCGCGTCGCCGATGCGGAAGAGCTGGTAGGTCCCGTCGGGGTGGGTGGCGACCTCCTGGGCCCTGCCGGCGAGCAGGGCGGGGTGGTCGACCTCGCCGAGGTTGCGCGAGCCGGGCACCAGGTCGAGGTAGAGCTCGTCGTTGGGCACGGTGCCGTGCTCGACGACCACGTGGTCGACCACGCGCTCCTCGACCACGTCGGCATAGTCGCTGCCGAGCACCGCGACCAGCGGCCCGTCGCGGTCGGGCCCGGCGCGCCGCACCGAGCGCAGCCGGCGGGCCACCGAGAGCGCCACCCCGTGCTCGGCGAAGGCCCGCAGGTAGGCCGGGCTGTTCATCGCGCCGACCGAGATGCCGACCATCCGCTCCGGGGTGACCAGCTCGACCCGGGCGCCGCGGCGGGCCAGGTGCTCGGCGGCGTCGAGGGCCGGCTCACCACCGTGGTCGTCGTAGACCAGCACCCGCTCGCCCGCCTGCGGCCCGGAGCCGCCCAGCACGTCCCAGGTGTCGAGCACCAGCTCCTCCCCGCCCCCGGCCACCGAGCGGTCCGGCACCCCGCCGGTCGCGACCACGACGAGGTCGGGCTGCTCGGCCAGGACCGTGGCGGCCTCGGCGTACACGCCGTAGCGGACCTCGACACCGCTGTGCTTGAGCTCGGCGACCCGCCAGTCCACGATCCCGACCAGGTCGCGGCGTCGCAGCGTCGAGGAGGCCAGCAGCAGCTGGCCGCCGGGACGGTCGGCGGCCTCGAGGAGCACCACGTCGTGCCCGCGCTCGCCGAGCACCCGGGCGGCCTCCAGCCCGGCCGGTCCCGCGCCGACCACGACCGCGCGCCGACGACGGCCGAGCGTGGGGGTGATGACGTGCGGCAGCGACTGCTCGCGGCCGGTCGCGGGGTTGTGCACGCACTTGGCGTCGCCCGACTCGTAGATCGCGTCGAGGCAGAAGCTCGCGCCCACGCACGGTCGCACCCGGTCCTCCTCGCCACGCGCGACCTTGGCGACCAGGTGGGGGTCGGCGATCTGCGGGCGGGTCATCCCGACGAGGTCGAGCAGCCCGTCGCGGATCGCGTGGCGCGCGGTCGCGACGTCGCCGATGCGCGCGGCGTGCATCACGGGGACCCCGAGCTCGCGGCGCACGGTCCCGGCCAGCTCGAGGAAGGGCGCCGAGGGGGTGCCCATCGACGGGATCGTCGCGGCCAGCCGGGCGTCGCTGTCGAGCCCGCCCTTGATGACGGAGAGGAAGTCGACGCCGTGCTCGAGGTAGCGCCGCGCGATCGGCAGCGTGTCCTCGAGCCCGAGCCCGTCGGGCAGGTCCTCGTCCATCGCCATCCGCAGGCCGACCACGAAGTCGGGCCCGACGGCGCGTCGTACGGCGTCGAGGACGCGCAGCGGGAAGACCAGGCGCGCCTCGGGGTCGCCGCCGAACGCGTCGGTGCGCAGGTTGGTGGCCGGCGAGGCCCAGGCGTCGAAGAGGTGGCTGTAGGACTCGATCTCGATGCCGTCGAGGCCGGCGGCCTGGCAGCGGGCCGCGGCGTCGGCGTAGTCGCGCACGATCCGGTCGACGTCCCAGGCCTCGGCGACCTTGGGGAACGAGCGGTGCTGCGGCTCGCGCAGGCGGGAGGGGTAGACCAGCGGCAGCCAGTCGCCGCTGGCGCTGCTGGTGCGCCGCCCGAGGTGGGTGACCTGGCACATCACGGCCGCGCCGGCCTCGTGCACGTCGTCGCAGAGCCGGCGCAGCCACCCGACGACCTCGTCGCGGTAGAGCAGCATGTTGCCGAAGGCCGGCGGGCTGTCGGGCGAGACGACGGCCGAGCCGCCGATCATCGTCAGCCCGACACCACCGCGGGCCTTCTCGAGGTGGTAGAGCCGGTAGCGGTCCTTCGGCATCCCGTCCTCGGTGTAGGCGGGCTCGTGCGAGGTGCTGACGACGCGGTTGCGCAGGGTGGTCCCGCGGAGGAGGTACGGCTCGAGGAGCGGGTCCAGCTGGTGCACACGACCATGGTGTGGGTCACACTCGCTCAAAGAAAAGCGCACGATTTCCCCACTCATCGTGCAATCTGGTCACATGATCGATCGTCGCCTCAAGGTGCTCGGCGTCGTCGCCGAGCGGGGCACCGTCTCCGCCGCGGCCCAGCACCTCGGCTACACGGCCTCGGCCGTGTCGCACCAGATGCGCACCCTGGCGCGCGACCTCGGGGTGAGCCTGCTGGAGCCGGACGGGCGCCGGGTCCGGCTGACCCCGGCAGCCCTGACCCTGCTCGCCCGCTGCGACGACCTGTTCGCCCTGTGGGAGGAGATCCGCACCGAGGTGCAGAGCACCTCGAGCACCGGGACCGGGCAGCTGCGCCTCGCCGGGTTCTCCACGGCCGCCTCGGCCCTCCTGCCCGCGGTCGCCGTCGAGGTGTCGCGGGTCTTCCCCCGCTCGACGGTGCGGATCACCGAGGCCGACCCGCAGGTGTGCTTCGAGATGCTCCTGGCCGACCGGGTCGACCTCGTGGTGGTCGTGGTCACCGACCTGCTGCCCTCCACCGACGACGCCCGCTTCGAGCAGCACCCGCTGCTGGCCGACACCCTCGACCTGCTCGTGCCCACCGGGCACCGGCTGGCCGGCCGCGCCTGGGTCTCCCTGACCGAGCTGGCCCGCGAGGCCTGGATCATGGACCGTCCCGGCCGGCCGCACCACCAGATGGTGACCACGGCCTGCGCGGCCGCGGGCTTCACCCCGCACCAGGTCCACGAGGTCGTCGAGTGGGACACGGGCGCGGCGCTGGTCGCGGCCGGCTTCGGGGTCGCCCTGGTGCCTCGCCTGGCGCGGCTGCCGGCCGACGAGGACCTCGTGCGGGTGCCGCTGCGCGGGGTCGCCACACCGATGCGTCACCTGCGCACGGCGGTGCGCCGCGGCACCGCCGCCCAGCCCGAGATCGCGCTGGCCCTCGCCGAGCTGCAGCGCCTGGCCGCGGCGGTGGGCCGCGGCGAGCAGGTCGGCTAGGTTGCCGCGGTGAGGCACACCCGCGGACGCACCGTCGACATCACCACGCTCGAGGAGCTCGACCACCGGCTGCGGGCCGGGGCGCGCACCCTCTCGGGGTGGCGGGTGCGCTCGGTCGACCTCAGCGAGCGCGGCGCCGAGCTGGGCCGCTGCCGGCTCGCCGGCGCCACCTTCCTGGGATGCCGCTTCGCCGAGGGGGACGCCGCGCGCGTCGAGGCCGCCGGTGCGCTGGTGCTCCCGCAGATCCCCGACGTGCCGGTCGACGTCTACCGCCACGAGCTCTACGACGCCCGCGAGCTCTTCGACGCGCTGCGCTGGAGCGACTCCCTCGACGGCCGCGCCTACGCCTGGTCCAAGCCGGGTGCGGGCGAGGGCGCCGAGGTCTCCACCGAGGTGCCGCTGGCCCGCACCTTGCACGACCACGCCATCGACCTGGCGCTGGACCGCTGGCGCGAGGGCCGCCGCGTCGTCGGCGTGATGGGCGGGCACGCCGCCTCGAGGGGCACGACGCTCTTCGCCGACGCGGCTCGTCTCGGGCACCGGCTCGGCGCGGCCGGGCTGACGGTCGCCACCGGCGGTGGGCCCGGGGCGATGGAGGCCGCCAACCTCGGGGCGCGGCTCTCCTCCCGCGACGACGCGGTGCTGCAGGAGGCGCTGCGGATGCTGGCCGCGGTGCCGTCGTACCGGCCCTCGGTCGACGCCTGGGTGCTCTCGGCCTTCGACGCCCTCACCGCCCTCGACCCGCCCGACGCCGACGGCGGCCCGGTCGCCAACCTCGGCATCCCGACCTGGCACTACGGCCACGAGCCACCCAACGTCTTCGGCACCGCGATTGCGAAGTACTTCCGCAACGCCACCCGCGAGGCGATCCTGCTCGAGGTCTGCGACGCCGGCATCGTGTTCCTGCCCGGTGCCGGTGGCACGGTGCAGGAGGTCTTCCAGGACGCCTGCGAGAACTACTACGCCGACGAGGCGTCGGTCGCGCCGATGGTGCTCGTCGGGCGCGAGCACTGGACCGTCGAGCTGCCGGCCTGGCCGCTGCTGCAGGCGCTCGCCTCGGGACGCGCCATGGAGCCGCACGTGCACCTGGTCGACACCGTCGAGGAGGCGCTCGAGGTCGTGACAACGGCGCGGTAGTGCTCGACGAGGGCCTCGTCGAGCACCCGCCACGACCGGTGCCGCACGCTGCGGCGAGCCGCCAGCGCCGTACGCCGCAGTGCGAGGTCGTCGTGCAGCAGCCGGGCCACGCAGGCCTCGAGGTCGGCGGCGTCGCCTGGCTCGAAGAGCAGCCCGGCGCTGCCCTCGTCGACCAGGTCCTCGGCCACCCCGTTGCGCGGCGCGACCACCGGCACCCCCGAGGCGAGCGCCTCCAGGCCGGCCCGCACGAGACGCCCGCAGGTCTCGCGGCGGGCGGTGTGCACGAGCACGTCGAGCGAGGCGTACGCCGCCGCCAGCGCGTCGCCGCGCAGGTCGCCCAGGAAGTGCGCGTGCGGCAGCAGCCGCCGCAACCGGGCCTCGTCGGGGCCGCTGCCGACCAGCACCAGCCGGTAGCGCTCGTCGTGGTCGAGACCCGTCAGCAGGTCGACCTCCTCGACGCGCTCCAGCGGCCCGACGTGGCCGACCAGCCGCCGGCCGTCCGGAGCGAGCGAGCGGCGCCACGAGTCGCTGCGCCGGCTGGGGTGGAAGGCCGTGAGGTCCACCCCGCACGGCCACAGCGCCAGCCGCCCCACCCCGAGGGCCTGCACGTCGCGCAGGGCCGCCGTCGACCCGGCGAGCACCCGGTCGGCCCGCGCGAGCACCCGCGACGGCGGGCCGCCCTCCCCGGTGGGGCCGGTGGGTCCCACGTCGAGCACGACCGGCACCCCCAGGCCCGAGGCGACCAGCACCGCGCGTCGACCCAGCCGGTCGAGCCCGGCCACGTGCACCACGTCGGGTCCGAAGCGCCGCAGGGTGGCACGCAGCCGGGGCCCCGCGGGCCAGCCGTGGGTGCGCCGCACCGGGAAGCCGGCGTACGTCGTGGGGCCGGTGTGCGTGACGAGCTGCGCCTCGTGCCCCTGCGCGGCCAGGTGCGCCAGCACCCGGGGCACGCTGCCGGAGCCGGGCTCGAAGGTCTCCGCGACCACCAGCACCCGCAGCCGCACCGGGCGCGCGGCGGCGGGCCGGTCGGCTGCAGGTCGGGGCTGGCTCATGGGCCCACGGTGCTCCGCGCGCGCCAGCACACGGCGAGCACCCGGGGCGCGACGGTGGACCATCGGGTGAACAGCGCACCAACCGACCCGGCCGCCCGCGGCGCGATCCGCCTTCTCGCCTGGGTCATCTCGGACGAAAGCGCCACCTGACCCGCGTCGTCGGCCCTACTGTGTGCCCGACCGCCACGCCCCGGGGAGGGACCTTGTCGCCGGAGCCACGCGAGCCCGCCGCACCACGCACCGAGCACCACCCGCCGCTGCGCTCCGTCGGACGACGCCGCCTGCTGGGCGCCGGCAGCGCCCTCGCGGTCGCCGGCGCGCTCTCCGGCCTCGCGGGGCCGGCCCGTGGCGCCGCAGGTGCGCTGGCCGGGCAGGCCGTCGCGGGTGTGGCTCGTGCACGGGTCCGTGGGCGCACCACGCTCGACATCGTGCTGCGCCGCGGCGAGCCCGGCCCCACCGGCTGGCGCGGCATCGTCGCCGGACCCGGCGAGCGGCACCGGCTGCGCCTCGACCTGGCCGCGCGGCCACGACGCGGGCGGCGCCGTCGGCGCCGCCCGCTGCTGGGCTTCGTGCAGATCTCCGACGTGCACGTCGTCGACGCCCAGTCACCGCTGCGGGTGGAGTGGACCGACCGGTACGACGACCCCGACTCCCCGTTGGCCCCCGGGCTGTTCGGCTCCGCCTACCGGCCCCAGGAGATGCTGACGGCCCAGGTCGCCGAGGCGATGGTGCGCCAGGTCAACGCGATCCGGCGCGGCCCCGCCACCGGTCGTCGCCTCGACCTGGTCGTGCAGACCGGGGACAACTCCGACAACAGCCAGCTCAACGAGATCCGCTGGAACATCGACCTGCTCGACGGCGGCCGGGTGACCCCCGACTCCGGCGACAGGACCCGCTACGAGGGGGTCGCCGACGACGACCCGTCGTCCTACGACCGCAGCTACTGGCACCCCGAGGGCACTCCCGCCGGCGCCCGGGACGACCTGCCGCGCAGCCGCTACGGGTTCCCCGTGGTGCCCGGCCTGCTCGACGCCGCGCGAGCACCGTTCCGCGCCCAGGGCCTGCGCCTGCCCTGGTACACCTGCTTCGGCAACCACGAGAGCCTGGTGCAGGGCAACTTCCCGCACGCCGAGCTCTTCGACGGCGTCGCCCGGGGCGGCCTCAAGGTCATCACGCCACCACCGGGCCTGTCGTCCGACGACGTGCTCGAGTCGCTGTCCACCGGCCGGGTCGAGGAGCTGCTGGCCACGCTGGCCGCCGGCCCGGGCACCAAGCAGGTCACCCCCGACGACGCCCGGCGCCTGCTCTCGCGCGCCGACCTGGTCGAGGAGCACTTCCGCACCAGGGGCCTGCCGGTCGGCCACGGGTTCACCGCGCGCAACCGCGCCGACGGCACGGCCTACTACTCCTTCGTCCAGGGCCGGTTCCGCTTCGTCGTGCTCGACACCGTCAACCCCAACGGCGAGTCCGGCGGCTCGATCGATGCGACGCAATTCGCCTGGCTCGAGGCGCTGCTCGCCCGGTCCGGCGACCGCTACGTCGTGGTGGCCAGCCACCACTCCTCGACGTCGATGGACAACGCCCTGGTCGGCACCGGCGGCGACGTCGAGCCGCGGGTGCTGGGCCCGGAGGTGGTGGCCGCGCTGCTCGCCGCCCCGACCGTCGTGGCCTGGGTCAACGGGCACTCGCACCGCAACCGGATCACCCCGCACGCCCGCGAGGGCGGCGGCGGCTTCTGGGAGGTCAACACCGCCTCGCACATCGACTGGCCCCAGCAGTCGCGCATCCTCGAGGTCGCCGACAACCGCGACGGCACCCTGTCGATCTTCACCACGGTCCTCGACCACGCGGCGCCGCTGGGCGGCCCCGGGACCGACTCACCGCTGGCGCTGGCCGCGCTGTCGCGCGAGCTGGCGGCCAACGACTGGCAGGAGGCCACCGCCGAGCGCAGCGGCACGCCTCGCGACCGCAACTGCGAGCTGGTGCTGCCCCGCCCCCGCCTGCGCCGCTGACGGCTCAGACGTCGGTGGCGGCGAGCTGGCCGCAGGCCCCGTCGATCTCCGAGCCGCGGGTGTCGCGCACGGTGGTGGGGATGCCCTTGGCCTCGAGCCGGCGCACGAACTCGCGCTCGTCGGCGGGGTCGGAGGCGGTCCACTTGCTGCCCGGGGTGGGGTTGAGCGGGATCAGGTTGACGTGCACCCAGCCCCAGTCGCCGTAGCCGCGCAGCACGTCGGCGAGCAGGTCGGCACGCCAGGCCTGGTCGTTGATGCCGCGCATCATGGCGTACTCGATGGAGACCCGGCGCCGGGTGACCCGGGCGTAGTCCCAGGCCGCCTCGACGGTCTCGGCGACCGAGGAGCGGGTGTTGATCGGCACCAGCTCGTTGCGCAGCTCGTCGTCGGGGGCGTGCAGGCTCAGCGCGAGGGTGACCGGGATGCCCTCCTCGGTCAGCTGGCGGATGCGCGGGACCAGTCCCACGGTCGAGACCGTGATGCCGCGCGCCGACATGCCCAGCCCGTCGGGCGAGGGGTCGGTGAGCCGGCGTACCGCGCCGATGACGGCCTTGTAGTTGGCCAGCGGCTCGCCCATGCCCATGAAGACGACGTTGTTGACGCGGCCGCGGCCGCCGGGCACCTCGTCGCGGTCGAGGGAGCGCGCGCCCGCGACGACCTGCTCGACGATCTCGGCGGTGCTCATGTTGCGCTGCAGCCCGCCCTGGCCGGTCGCGCAGAAGGGGCAGGCCATGCCGCAGCCGGCCTGGCTGGAGACGCACATGGTGGTGCGGCCGGGGTAGCGCATCAGCACCGACTCGACCAGGGCGCCGTCGAAGAGCTTCCACAGCGTCTTGCGGGTGGTGCCCTTGTCGGCCTCGAGGGTGCGCAGCGGTGTCATCAGGTGCGGCAGCAGGGTGCCGACCAGCTCGGCGCGCTGGGCCGCCGGCAGGTCGGTCATCTGCTCGGGGTCGTCGACCAGGCGGCTGAAGTAGTGCGTGGAGAGCTGCTTGGCCCGGAAGCCCGGCAGGCCGTTGTCCTCGAGCAGCTGCTTGCGCTCGGCCGCGGTCAGGTCGGCCAGGTGGCGCGGCGGCTTCTTGCGGCCGCGGGGCTCCTCGAAGACCAGCGGGAGCGCGGTGACGCCCTCGGCCGGCTCGGGGGCACGGGGCGGGACGGCGGCGGAGGCGGGCACGGGGGCGGCGGTGTCGTCGGGCATAGCACGCCCAGTCTCCCACCCGCCCGGGCACCCGGGCGAACTCCCGGCCCGGCTCAGGTCAGCGGCACCACGTCGGGCGCCCCGAGGCGTGCCGCGTCGGCGGTCTCGTCGTCGGGCTGCTGCTGGCTCTCGCGCTCGGCCGCGACCCGCGCCCGGTAGTGCTCGATCTCGAGGTCGACCTGCTCCTTGCTCCAGCCCAGCGGCTCGCTGACCAGGCCCGCCACCTCCTCGACGACGCCCAGGCCGCGGTCGAAGGTCTCGATCGAGATGCGGGTGCGCCGGGTCAGGACGTCGTCGAGGTGCCGCGCGCCCTCGTGGGTGGCGGCGTAGACCGCCTCGACTCGCAGGTAGTCCGACGCCCCGGCCAGCGGCTCGCCCAGCGAGGGGTCCTCGGCGACCATCGCGAGCAGCTCGTGGACCAGCGAGCCGTAGCGCTGCAGCAGGTGCTCGATGCGCACCTCGTGCAGTCCCGACTGCGCCGCCAGTCGGTGCCGCGCGTTCCACAGCGCCTGGTAGCCCTCGGCACCCAGCAGCGGCACCTTCTCGGTCACCGACGCCGGCACCTGGCGGCCCTCGTGGCGCTCCAGGCCGTAGACCGCCTCGTCGACGACGTCCTTGGCCATCACCCGGTACGTCGTGTACTTGCCGCCGGCGATGACGACCAGGCCCGGCGCGGGGTGGCCCACCGCGTGCTCGCGCGAGAGCTTCGAGGTCGCCTCCGACTCCCCCTCCAGCAGCGGGCGCAGCCCGGCGTAGACGCCCTCGACGTCGTCGCGGGTCAGCGGGGTCTCCAGCACCGCGTTGACGTGGTCGAGCAGGTAGTCGATGTCGGCCTCGCTGGCCGCGGGGTGGGCCTTGTCGAGCTCCCAGTCGGTGTCGGTGGTGCCGATGATCCAGTGCCGCCCCCACGGGATCACGAAGAGCACCGAGGTCTCGGTCCGCAGGATCAGCCCGGTCTCGGAGCGGATGCGGTCCTTGGGCACCACCAGGTGCACGCCCTTGCTGGCCCGCACCCGGAAGGCGCCGCGCTGCCCACCCAGCGACTGCGTCTCGTCGGTCCACACGCCGGTGGCGTTGACGACCTGGCGGGCGCGCACGGTGATGGTCTCGCCGCTCTCGAGGTCGTCGACCACGGCGCCGGTGACCCGCTCGCCCTCGCGCAGCAGCTCCACGACGCGGGCCCGGGAGGCCACCTTCGCGCCGTAGGCCGCCGCGGTGCGGGCCAGGAACATCGTGTGGCGGGCGTCGTCGACCTGCGCGTCGTAGTAGTGCAGCGCCCCGACGAGGGCGTCCTTGCGCAGCGCCGGCACCAGCCGGCGCGCCCCGCGCCGGGTCAGGTGCTTGTGCAGCGGCAGCCCGGAGCGGCCCGAGATCCGCGAGAGGGCGTCGTACAGCGCGACGCCGGAGCCGGCGTAGAGCCGCTCCCAGCCGCGGTGCTGCAGCGGGTAGAGGAAGCCCACCGGGCGCACCAGGTGCGGAGCGAGGGTCTGCATCAGCAGCCCGCGCTCCTTGAGCGCCTCGGCGACCAGCGCGAAGTCGAGCATCTCGAGGTAGCGCAGGCCCCCGTGGATGAGCTTGCTGGAGCGGCTCGAGGTGCCCGAGGCGAAGTCGCGGGCCTCGACCAGGCCGACCTTGAGCCCGCGGGTGGCGGCGTCGAGCGCCGCGCCGCTGCCGACCACGCCTCCCCCGACCACCAGGACGTCGAGCTCCTCGGCGGCCATCTCCCTCAGGGACGACGCGCGCAGCTGCGGGGACAGGGCGACAGGTCTCATGGTCCTACTCTCCGTGGCGGGTCAAGGCGGACGCGCGCAGCTCAGTCGACGTCGACCCAGTCGAGGGTGCGCTGCACGGCCTTGGTCCACTGCGCGTGGCCCGCGGCGCGCTGCTCGTCGCTCCACTGCGGCGACCAGCGCCGGCCCTCGTTCCAGTTCTTGCGCAGCTCGTCGGTTCCCGACCAGAAGCCCACCGCGAGCCCGGCGGCGTACGCCGCTCCGAGGCAGGTCGTCTCGGCGAGCACCGGCCGGCTCACCTCGACCCCGAGGGTGTCGGCCTGGATCTGCATGCACAGCTCGTTGGCCGTCACGCCGCCGTCGACCTTGAGCACCTCGAGCTTCACGCCGGAGTCCTGCTCCATGGCCGCGGCCACGTCGCAGCTCTGGTAGGCGATCGCCTCGAGCGTGGCCCGGGCGACGTGGGCGTTGGTGTTGTAGCGCGAGAGCCCGACGATGGCGCCGCGGGCGTCGGAGCGCCAGTGCGGGGCGAAGAGGCCGGAGAAGGCGGGGACGAAGTAGACGCCGCCGTTGTCCTCGACCTGGCGGGCCAGCGACTCGCTCTGCGAGGCGCCGGAGATGATGCCGAGCTGGTCGCGCAGCCACTGCACCGCCGAGCCGGTCACCGCGATCGAGCCCTCCAGCGCGTAGACCGGGGCGTCCTTGCCGAAGCGGTAGCACACGGTGGTCAGCAGCCCGTGCTCGGAGCGGATCAGCTCGGTGCCGGTGTTGAGCAGCATGAAGTTGCCGGTGCCGTAGGTGTTCTTGGCCTCGCCCGGCTCGAAGCAGACCTGCCCGACGGTGGCGGCCTGCTGGTCGCCGAGGATGCCGGTCAGCGGCACCTCGCCGCCGAAGGGGCCGTTCGCCCGGGTCGTGCCGTAGCCGTCGGGCTCGCTGGAGGAGCGGATCTCGGGCAGCATCTGCCGCGGGATGTCGAAGAGCCCGAGCAGCTCGTCGTCCCACTCGCAGGTCTCGAGGTCCATCAGCATCGTGCGGCTGGCGTTGGTGACGTCGGTGACGTGCACCCCGCCGTCGGTGCCGCCGGTGAGGTTCCAGATCAGCCAGGAGTCGGTGGTGCCGAAGATCGCGTCGCCCGCCTCGGCTGCCTCGCGCACCCCGTCGACGTTCTCGAGGATCCACTGGATCTTGCCGCCGGCGAAGTAGGTGGCCGGCGGCAGCCCGGCGCGGTGCCGGATCAGGTCGCCGTGGCCGTCGCGCTCGAGCTTGGAGGCGATCTTGTCGGTGCGGGTGTCCTGCCACACGATCGCGTTGTAGTAGGGCCGGCCGGTCCTCCGGTTCCACACCACGGTCGTCTCGCGCTGGTTGGTGATCCCCACCGCGCACAGGTCGTCGGCCTGCACCCCGGCCTTGCCCATCGCCTTCTGGATCACCGAGCGGGTGCGCTCCCAGATCTCCACCGGGTCGTGCTCGACCCACCCGGCCTGCGGCATCACCTGCTCGTGCTCGAGCTGGTGGCGCGCGACCTCCTCGCCGCCGTGGTCGAAGATCATGAAGCGGGTGCTCGTGGTGCCCTGGTCGACGGCGCCGACGTACTCGATCTTGTCCTGGGCCTCGGTCACGGGTCTCTCCTCGTCGGTGCGGATCGGTGCGGGTCGGTGCGGGTCGGTGGGTCAGCCGGCGGCGGGCTGCGCCTGGCGCTCGGGCTGTGCCTGGGGCTCGGGGATGGGCTCGCCGACGGCCTCGCGGCCGCCGTCGGGGGTCACCTGCTCAGTCTGCTCCTCGTCGGGGTCGGTGAGGTGGTCATCCACCAGGAGCTTGAAGAGCGCGCCACCGACGAGACCGCCGAGCAGCGGCGCGACGATCGGCAGCCAGAAGTAGAGGTAGCCGTTCTGGTCGCGCATCGCTCCCCCGTAGCCGGTGATCAGCGAGGCGATGCGCGGCCCGAAGTCGCGGGCCGGGTTGATCGCGTAGCCGGCGTTGGCGCCCCAGGCCATCCCGATGGCCACCACGACCAGCCCGATCACGAAGGGCCCCAGGTTGGCCATCGGCGGGTTGTTCCACGCCGAGGTCAGCGCGAAGATCAGGAAGACCAGCAGGGCGGTGCCCACCACCTGGTCGACGAACGCGCTGGTGATGCTCACGTCGGCCACCCCGTTGCCGGGCAGGGTCGAGAAGATGCCCTGGGTGGCGATGGTGTGCTCGGGGTCGATGGCGGCGATCAGGTCGGCGTACGACGCACGCACGATCAGCGCGGCCACGAACGCACCCAGCGTCTGGGCGAGGGTGTAGGGCAGCACCTTGCGCCACGAGAAGCCCTTGAAGACCGCCAGCGCCAGGGTCACGGCCGGGTTGAGGTGGGCCCCTGACAGCCGCGCTGCGACGTAGACGCCGAGGGTCACGCCGAGCCCCCACGCCCAGGCGATCGAGTCGTGGTCGCCCAGCACCCCGTCCTGGCTGGTGGCGACCTGGGCGACGACGCCCACACCGAAGAGGATGAGGATCATGGTGCCGGCGAACTCGGCACACATCTCCCCCACGAGAGCGGGTCTCCTGCTGCGCGACATCGTGGCCTCCGAGTAGGGCGATGCAACCGGGTGTGGTGGTGGTCACACCCGTCTACCCACCCCGAGCACCGGTCACACCTGCCGCGAGCAGGGCGCGCTCAAGCGCGGCTGACCAGGAACCAGACCACCAGCGCGGCCACGCCCAGCACCACCACCGCAGTGGAGACCACGCCCAGCAGCATGTAGCGCCCGAAGCGGCGCGTGTGCGGCGCGATCGCCAGCCCCACCGGCAGGGCCAGCGCCACCAGGACGAAGGGGAACAGGCGCGAGGTCGTCTCGTCGTCGGCGAGCGCGCTGAGCACGCCCGCGTAGACCGACGGCACCAGCAGCACGAAGAGCAGGCCGGCGAAGAAGCCGGCCAGCGGCGTGAAGACCGGGTGGTCGCGGTGCCACCAGCTGGGCCGCGACGCCGTGTCGCCCGCCGGCGGCGCAGCCTGGTCGTCCGTGGTCACCATGACCTCATCCTCCCACCCGGGCGCTGCCGGGCCCCTCAGGCACGTCGGGCACCACCAGCACGTCGGGCATCGCGAGGTCGCGCCAGCGCTCGAGGTCGGGCGGGCGCCCGGTCAGCTCGGCCACCGCCAGGGTCCAGGCTGTGCCGTGCCCCACCAGCACGACGTCCTCGTCGCGGTGCACGTCGGCGATGCGGCGCACGGCGGCGCCCACCCGCTCGCGGCAGCGCGCCAACGGCTCCCACCCGTCGTACGCCGCCCGGTCGGGCTCGGCGAAGGCCCGCTCGACCGTGCCGGCGAAGTCCTCGACCCAGCCGGCCCCGCGCTCGTGCTCGCGCAGGTCGTCGACGACGCCGACCTCGCCCTCGGTGAGCAGCTGGGCGGTGGCCACCGCCTTGGGCTCGGGCGAGCAGAACCAGACCGCGTGCCGCGGCAGCCGGCCCGACTCGCGCAGCGCCCACACGTCGTCGAAGCCGGCCGGGTCGAGCTCCCAGCGGGCGGCGGGCAGGGCGGGCTCGACCAGGGGGCGCCCGTGGCGGACCAGGTGCAGGCTCACGCCCGGAAGACCAGGTGGTACAGCAGCAGCCACACCGGGGCGATCGTGGCCAGCAGCGAGTCGAGCCGGTCCATCAGCCCGCCGTGGCCGGGGATCACCTGGCTCATGTCCTTGATGCCGAGGTCGCGCTTGACGACCGACTCGCACAGGTCGCCGAGGGTGGCCATCACCGCGACGATGAGGCCGAGGAAGATGCCGACCCACCAGCGCCCGTCGAGCAGCCAGACCATCGCCACGATGCCGGCAGCGACACTGAAGACGACCGAGCCGGCGAAGCCCTCCCACGACTTCTTGGGCGAGATCACCGGGGCCATCGGGTGCTTGCCGAAGAGCACCCCGAAGGCGTACCCGCCGGTGTCGGAGAGCACCGTGACGGCGATGAAGACGATGATGCCGCGCACCCCGTCGTTCTCGAACCCGCCGCCGTAGAGCCCGCCCTCGCGCAGCAGCAGCGCCACGAAGGCGCCCAGGAACGGCACGTAGACCAGGGTGAACAGCGAGGCGGTGGCGTTCTGCACGTAGCCGTCGATGCCGCGGCGCAGCAGCCACAGCATGGTGACCAGGGCGGTGACGGCGGTGGCCGTCACCAGGGCGTCGGCCCCGAAGACGTAGGCGACCACGACCATCACCGCGCCGCCGAGCATCAGCGGCTCCTCGGGCAGGTCGATGTCCTTGGCGCCCAGCCCCCGGCCCAGCTCCCAGATGGCCACCACGACCGCCGCGACCACGATCACCATGAAGGCGGTCTTCCACAGCAGCAACGAGGCGAGGATCGCCCCGATCAGCAGGAAGGCCGAGGTGAAGGCGGCGCGCAGGTCACGGCCGGCCCGGCCGTGGTCCTTGACGGGCGGCGTGCCCGTGGGCGCGCCGGACGGAGGCGTGGGGTTCGTCATCGGCATCGGGAGCAGGGAGGTCTCAGACCTCCAGCAGCTCGGCTTCCTTGTTCTTGAGCATCTCGTCGATGGCGTCGGTGTGCTTCTTGGTGGTGACGTCGAGCTTCTTCTCCGCGCCCGTGACGTCGTCCTTGCCGACCTCGCCGTCCTTCTCGAGCTTCTCCAGGCCCTGCTTGGCCGAGCGGCGCAGGTTGCGCACCGCGACCCGGCCGTCCTCGGCCTTGGTGCGCGCGACCTTGATGTACTCCTTGCGGCGCTCCTCGGTCAGCTCCGGGAAGTTGCAGCGGATCACCTTGCCGTCGTCGGCGGGGTTGACGCCCAGGTCGGAGTCGCGGATAGCCCGCTCGATAGCCTTCATCGCGCTCTGGTCGAAGGGCGCGATCAGGATGACGCGCGCCTCGGGGGCGGTGAAGGAGGCCAGCTGCTGCAGCGGCGTCGGCGAGCCGTAGTAGTCCACGACGATCTTGGAGAACATCGAGGGATGGGCACGCCCGGCGCGGATGGCAGCGAACTCCTCGCGGGTCGCCTCCACCGACTTGCTCATCTTGGTGTCGGCCTCGTTGAGGATGTCGTTGATCACGGCTGCTCCTGGGTTCGTCGCGTACGTCGGGCTGGGCGGGAGAGGTCAGTCGGCGCTGACCAGCGTGCCGATCTTCTCACCCTTGAGCACGCGGGGGATGTTGCCCTCGGGCTCCATGCCGAAGACCACCATCGGCAGCTTGTTCTCCGCGCACAGGGTGAAGGCGGTCTGGTCGACGACCTCGAGGTTGCGCTGGATGGCGTCGGCGTAGGTGATGGTGTCGAACTTGGTCGCGCCCGGGTCCTTGCGCGGGTCGGCGTCGTACACGCCGTCGACGCCGCTCTTGGCGAAGAAGACCGCGTCGCAGCGGCTCTCGAGGGCGCGCTGGACCGCGACGGTGTCGGTGGAGAAGAACGGCATGCCCATGCCGGCGCCGAAGATGACCACGCGCCCCTTCTCCATGTGCCGGATCGCGCGGCGCGGCACGTAGGGCTCGGCGACCTGGCCCATCGTGATCGCGGTCTGCACCCGGGTCTCGACGCCCATCTTCTCGAGGAAGTCCTGCAGCGCCAGGCAGTTCATCACGATGCCGAGCATGCCCATGTAGTCGGCGCGGACGCGGTCCATGCCGCGCTGCTGCAGCTCGGCGCCGCGGAAGAAGTTGCCGCCGCCGGTGACGACGGCGATCTGCACGCCCGAGCGGGCGACCTCGGCGACGTCGGTGGCGATCTTCTGCACCACGTCGGGGTCGACACCGACCTTGCCGCCGCCGAAGACCTCGCCGGAGAGCTTGAGAAGAACACGCTGGTACTGCTGGGTCATCGGGGTTCCCTTCATAGGGGTGTGGGCACAGCACGAAGGCCGGCCCGTTGATCCATCTGGTGGGGGATCAAGCGGACCGGCCTCCTTGGCGTCAGGTGCAACCTAGCGGATCATGCGCCTCTCAGGCACCGACCTCGAAGCGGGCGAAGCGCTTGAGGGTGGTGCCGGCCTCCTTGAGGACGGCCTCCACGCTCTTCTTGGCCTCGGTCACCGACGGCTGCTCGAGCAGGACGACCTCCTTGAAGAAGCCGTTCACCCGGCCCTCGGTGATCTTGGCGATCGCCTGCTCGGGCTTACCCTCCTCGCGCGACTTCTGCTCGGCGATGGAGCGCTCCGACTCGACGACGTCGGCGGGGACCTCGTCGCGGCTGAGGTACTGCGGACGCATCGCGGCGATCTGCATCGCGGCGCCGCGCGCGGCCTCGTCGGAGCCGTCGTACTCGACCAGGACGCCCACGGCGGGCGGCAGGTCGGCGGCACGCTTGTGCATGTAGGTTACGACGGGGCCCTCGAAGTAGGCCACGCGACCGAGCTCGATCTTCTCGCCGATGGTGATGGCGAGCTGCTCGACGACCTCGCCGACGGTCTTGCCGTCGAGCTCGACGGCCTTGAGCGCCTCGGTGTCGCCGGCCTTGGCGGCGTCGGCGGCGGCGGCGATCTTCTCGGCGGCCGCGACGAAGTCGTCGTTCTTGGCGACGAAGTCGGTCTCGGAGCGCATCTCGACCAGCGCGTTGCCGGAGGTGACGACCAGGCCCGAGGAGGCCTCACGCTCGGCGCCGCGCTTGGCGGCCTTGGCCTCGCCCTTGACCCGCAGGATCTCGACGGCCTTGTCCAGGTCGCCGTCGGCCTCGGTCAGCGCCTTCTTGCAGTCCATCATGCCGGCGCCGGTCTGCTCGCGGAGCTTCTTGACGTCGGCCGCGGAGATGTTCGTCATTGACGTTCCGTCCCTCGAAGAGAAAGTGGTGGAGTAGCGGGGAGATCCCCGGCGTGCCGCCGTCCGCGAGCCCCGGAGGGCCCGCGGACGGCGGTCAGCACGGAGAGGTCAGGCCTTGGCCTCGTCCTTGGACTCGTCCTTGGTCTCGTCCTTGGCGGGCTCGGCCTCGGTGGCCTCGGGGGCCACGGGGGCCTCGGTCGCCTCGGCGGCGGCCTCGTCGGAGGCAGCGGCCTCGGACGACGCGCCGGTGGCCTCGGAGGCCGCGGTGTCGTCGGCCTTGGTGGCGCTCTCGGCGGCCTTCTCGGCCTCACCGGCGAGGAGCTCGCGCTCCCACTCGGCCAGCGGCTCGTCGGTGGTGCCGGAGGCGGCACCCTCGCTCTTGCCACCGCCGCGGGCGATCAGGCCCTCGGCCACGGCGTCGGCGATGACCCGGGTCAGCAGGCCGACCGCACGGATCGCGTCGTCGTTGCCCGGGATCGGGAAGTCGACCTCGTCGGGGTCGCAGTTGGTGTCCAGGATGCCGATGATCGGGATCCGGAGCTTGCGGGCCTCCTCGACGGCGAGGTGCTCCTTCTTGGTGTCGACGATCCACACGGCGGAGGGCACGCGGCCCATCTCGCGGATGCCGCCCAGGGTGCGGTCGAGCTTGTCGCGCTCCCGCTTCATCTGCAGGAGCTCCTTCTTGGTGCGACCCGAGCCGGCGACGGCGTCGAAGTCGACCTCGTCGAGCTCCTTGAGGCGGTTGATCCGCTGGTGCACGGTCTGGAAGTTGGTGAGCATGCCGCCCAGCCAGCGCTGGTTGACGTAGGGCATCCCGACGCGGGTCGCCTGCTCGGCGATCGCCTCCTGGGCCTGCTTCTTGGTGCCCACGAACATCACGGTGCCGCCCTTGGCGACGGTCTCCTTGATGAAGGCGTACGAGCGGTCGATGTAGCTCAGCGACTGCTGCAGGTCGATGATGTAGATGCCGTTGCGCTCGGTCATGATGAAGCGCTTCATCTTGGGGTTCCAGCGACGGGTCTGGTGCCCGAAGTGGACGCCGCTCTCGAGGAGCTGGCGCATGGTCACGACTGCCATGGTGGTGATCTCCTGTGCTGGAGCCGGCACCGCTGGTGGCGTCCTTGGTGCCTTGCGGCCAGGACGCACCGGTGTCGTGCTCCGGTGGTGGTTTACGGTTCGATGCGGCCGGCGGGTGCCGGTCGCCCTGACGTCTGCGCGCGACCCGACCCGGCTCTCCAGGCTCGCGCCTGTCGGTCCGGGACCGAGGATCGTCGCCCACGGGTGGCCACCCCTCCTCGCGGAGGCGTGTCGCGGTCTGCGGACGTGCGAAGTCAATCCCTGAGGATTGCGTCCGCCAGCGTACGCCAGCCCGGGCCCCACCAGCGAATCCGTCGCGGGCCGGCTCGCGTGCACAGCCCGACCATCCTGCCGCACCGTCCCCACCCCGGTCCCGGCCCCGCGCGGCCGGCGCTCCCCGCGCCCACCCTGGCCCGGTGATCTCGTCTCTTGTCGCCGCCCTGCTCGCCGTTCTCCTCACCACCCTGCTGCCCGCCGCGGGCCACGCCGTCGAGCCCGATCCGGTGGGCACCTGGCCGCTGCGCCCCGACCCCGAGGTGGTCGCCGGCTTCGAAGCCCCGTCCTCGCCCTACGGCCCCGGCCACCGGGGCGTCGACCTGCTGGGCCGGCCCGGCCAGCCGGTGCGCGCGGCGCTCGCGGGCGAGATCTCCTTCTCGGGACGGATCGCGGGCCGCGGCGTCGTCGTGGTCGCCCACGGACCGACGCGCACGACGTACGAGCCGGTGGCGGGCAGCCTCGCGGTGGGCGAGCCGGTGGCCGCCGGCGAGGTCCTCGGCCGGCTCGAGGTCGCCCCGTCGCACTGCCTGCCGCGCACCTGCCTGCACTGGGGCTGGATCGAGAGCGGCCCGGCCGGCGACACCTACCTCGACCCGCTGCGCCTGGTCGGCCTCGGCCCGGTCCGCCTGCTCCCCCTCTGGACCGCAGCCCCCGCGCCGGTTCCGTTCGACACCCCGTACCGAGCCGTCCTGGACCGCCTCGCTGCGCTCGGGTGACCGCGAGCCGGCACCAGTTCCTCGCGAGCCGGCGCCAGTTCCTGGAACTGGCGTCGGCTCGGCGGGAAGTAGCGCCGGCTCGGCGGGAACTGGCGCCGGGTCGGGGTCAGGCGCGCGGGTGGGCCTGGCGGTACGCCGCTCGCAGCCGGTCGGTGGTGACGTGCGTGTAGAGCTGGGTGGTGGCCAGCGAGGCGTGGCCCAGGAGCTCCTGGACCGAGCGCAGGTCGGCGCCGCCCTCGAGCAGGTGGGTGGCGGCGGTGTGCCGCAGCCCGTGGGGGCCGATGTCGGGGGCGCCGGGCACCTCGGCGATGCGCCGGTGCACCAGCGTGCGCACCGCCCGCTGGTCGATGCGCCCTCCGCGGGCGCCGAGGAAGAGCGCCGGGCCCGAGCCGTCCACCACCAGCCGGGGGCGGCCGTGACGGGTCCAGAAGTCCAGCGCGTGGGCCGCCGGGCGCCCGAACGGGACGCTGCGCTCCTTGCGGCCCTTGCCCAGGACCCGCACCACGTTGCGCTCCCGGTCGACGTCGTCGACGTCGAGCCCGACCAGCTCGCCGACCCGGATGCCGGTGGCGTAGAGCAGCTCGAGCATCGCGACGTCACGCAGCCCCACCGGGCTGCCGTCGTCGGCGAGCTCGGTGGCGGCGCGGATCAGGTCGTCGGCCTCGTCGCGGCGCAGCACGGGCGGCAGCGTGCGGTGCGCCTTGGGGCTGGCCAGGCTGGCCCCGGCGTCGTGCTCCGCGCGGCCGGTGCGCGCCAGCCAGGCGGTGAAGACGCGGGCGGCGGTGGCGCGGCGCGCGATCGTGGTGCGCGAGCGGCCCAGGCTCTGCTGCTGGGCCAGCCAGCTGCGCAGCGTGCGCAGGTCGAGCCGTGCCACGTCGTCGAGCCCGAGCCGCCGGGCGTGCTCGAGCAGACCGGCGACGTCGGTGAGGTAGGCGCGCACCGAGTGCGGCGTCAGGTCGCGCTCGATGGCGAGGTGCTGCTCGTAGTCGCCGAGGACCCGGACGAAGGCCTCGGGCAGCGCGTCCGCCTCCTGCTGCGCGTCGTCGGCCATGACCGGAGTCTAGGAAGCGGGCGTGCCGCTAGGGCAGAGCCGGCGCGGCGAGCCGCCACCCGTTGCCGTCGCCGCGCACCAGCCCGGCCTCCTGCAGCCGCACCAGGACCGCGTCGGTGGTCCCCGGGCCCACACCGGCGGTGCGCGCGATCGAGACGCTGGGCACCGCGCGCGAGACCGGGACGGCGTCCAGCACCTGCCGGTCGACCGGGTCGAGGCGGTCGCGCAGCGTCTCGGGCCCGCGCGGGATCTCGAGCAGGTACTGACCCGACTCGGCGACCATCTCGAGCACCTCGGGGCCGGTGGTCACCAGGCCGGCCGCCCCGGCCCGCACCAGCTGGTGCACGCCCTGCGACTGCGCCGAGGTCACCGGGCCCGGCACGCCCATGACCGGTCGGTTGAGCTGCTGCGCCCAGTTGGCGGTGTTGAGCGCGCCGCTGCGCAGCGCGGCCTCGACGACCACGGTGCCGGTGGTCAGCGCCGCGATCAGCCGGTTGCGGCTCAGGAACCGGACCCGCATGGGCGACCAGCCGGGCGGCGACTCCGAGACGACGGCGTGGTGGGCGGCGAGGTGCTCGATGAGGTCGCGGTGCGCCTCGGGGTAGATCCGGTCGGCACCACAGGCCAGCACCGCTAGCGTCGAGCCGTCGGTGCCGAGCGCTCCGCGGTGGGCGGCCTGGTCGATGCCGAAGGCGGCCCCGGAGACGACCGGGCGACCGGCGCTGGCCACCGCGGCGGCGATGTCGCCGGCGACGCAGGCGCCGTACCCGGTCGCGGTGCGGGCGCCGACCACCGCGACCGACCCGCCGAGCGTGTCGAGCCGTTGCGGTCCACGCACCCACAGCCCGACCGGCACTCCCCCGCGCCCCTGGACCCGTGGCTGCTCGAGGTCGCCCAGCTGCGCCGGCCACTCGTCGTCGGTCGGGGTGACGAAGCGGATGCCCTGCCGGGCCGCGACCGCCAGGATGCGCTCGGGGTCGAGCCCCTGGCTGCGGGCCTGGGTCTCGGCCTGCAGGTCGGCGAGGTCGGGGGCGCTGCGGGCCAGCTGCTGCAGCGTCTCGACCGGCCCGATGCTGCTGACGCTCGCCAGCAGGCGCGGGTCACCGGGCTCGACGATCCGCGAGAGCGCCACCCGGGCGAGCCGGTCGTCCTTACAGAGCGCCATCACGCACCCCGCTCGAGCGCGCTGACCAGCAGCGGGTGGCCGGAGCGCAGCCGCAGGGCGGTCTCGACCTCGGCTCCGCCCGGGCGCCGCTCGGGGTCGGCGGCGGGCAGCAGGTCGAGCACGGTCCAGGCCAGCCGGTGCACCCGCACGGCACCGCGGCTGGTGACCGCGGCGTCGTAGAGCGCCTTGTCGAGGATGCCCTGGCCGTCCTCGGTGAGCGGCCAGCGCTCGCGCAGCGCCGCCCCCGGCACCTGGGAGTTCAGCCGCCAGGTGCAGCCGCGGTAGCGCTCGGCCTGGCGTCGGCGGGCCGCGGTGACGCGCACCCGCACGTCGGCGGAGGTCTCGCGCACGGCGAGCGGGTCGCGGCGCTCGTGGGGCCGCACCGGGTCGACCTGGCGGGTGATGTCGATCCGGTCGGTGACCGGGCCGGTGACCTTGCGCCGGTAGTCGCGGCGCACGGTGTCGCGGCACGAGCACCGGTTGGCCCCGGCGTGGGCGCGGAACTCACCGCACGGGCACGGGTTGGCGGCGAGGACCACCATGCCGCGCGCCGGCAGCGTCACCAGCTCCTCGGCGCGGGCGACGGTGATCTCGCCGTTCTCGAGGGGCTCGCGCAGTGCCTCGATGACGTCGGCGCGGAAGAGCGGGAACTCGTCGAGCAGCAGCACCCCGCAGTGCGAGCGGCTCAGCTCGCCCGGCCGGACCTGCCCGCTGCCACCACCCACGATGGAGGCCTTGCTGGCGTCGTGGTGCGGGGCGGCGTACGGCGGGCGGCGCAGCATGCCGCGGCTGGGGTCGAGCACGCCGGCCAGCGAGTGGATCGCGGTCAGCTCGAGCGACTCCTCGGCGTCGAGGTCGGGCAGGATCGTGGGGATCCGCTCGGCCAGGGTGGTCTTGCCCGAGCCCTTGGGCCCCTCCAGCAGCAGGTGGTGGCCGCCGGCGGCGGCGACCTCGGCGGCGTACCTCGCATCGGCCATGCCGATCAGGTCGGACATGTCTACCTCGTCGTGGCGGTCGGAGCCGCGCCAGGACAGCAGGCTGGCCCCCGTGGACGAGGCCACGGGCGGGGCGTCGGGCACCTCCTCGCCCTTGAGCTCGGCGACCACCTGGCGCAGCGAGCGCATGCCGAAGACGGTGGTGCCGGGCACCATCGCGGCCTCGGCGGCCTGCGGCTCGGGCACGAAGACGGTGCGGACCCCTGCCTCGCGGGCCGCGAGCACCATCGGCAGCACCCCGGTGACCGGGCGCAGACCGCCGTCGAGGGTCAGCTCCCCGATGAAGAGGCACCCGTGGAGGGCCTCCTCGACGATCACGGCGTCGGCCGAGAGCACCGACAGCGCCATCGCCAGGTCGAAGTGGGTGCCGCGCTTGCGCAGGTCGGCGGGCGAGAGCAGGATCGTGATCCGCTTGGTGGCCGGCCAGCCCAGCCCGGAGTTGATGATCGCCATCCGCACCCGGTCGCGGGCCTCGCTGATGGCGATGTCGGGGCGCCCCACCAGGGTGGTGCCGACCTGACCGGGCGAGACGTCGGCCTGCACGTGGATGAGGTGGCCCACCGCGCCGTGCAGGGAGACGGTGCGGGCGGTCGCGAACGGCATCAGACCAGCCCCCGCACGTGCTCGACCTCGGCGGCGCCGCGGGGCGGGTGCACCACGGCGACCAGGTCGACGCGCAGGTCCTCGGCCCGCACGCCGTGCGCGAGCTGCCACTGCTCGGCCAGCCGTTGGATCCGCTGGAGCTTCTCCGGCGTCACCGCCTCGTGCGGGGTGCCCCCGGTCTCCCCGGCGCGGGTCTTCACCTCGCAGACGACCAGCACCTCGCCGTCCCACAGCACCAGGTCCAGCTCGCCGTCGGGGCAGCGCCAGTTGCGTTCGGCGAGCACCATCCCGCAGGCGGTGAGGTAGGCCGCCGCCACCCGCTCGCCGTAGGCGCCCAGCGCCTGCCGTGCCGGCCCACTGCTGGGCCCGCTCTCGGTGGTCCTGCTCGTCGTCTCGGTCATCGTCCACCTCCTGGGCCCCACCCTGGATGCACCGGGTCGGGCGGGGACGACGACAGCCCGCGGCTGTGGAACGCCGGCCGTGACCGGGCGCCTGTGGACGGGAGGTGGTCCGTCAGCCCCTCAAGTGCGGGACGTTGCACGCCGTCGACACGGCGAAGGCGTCGGCGCCACCGATGCGTATCCCCAAGAGCTCTGCCAGCGGCCCGACCAGCATCGAGTCGATGTTGGCGGCCAGCGGGGCCAAGGCCTTGTTGGCGAAGGACTGGTCTCCGGTGAGCAGGGCGTTGAGAATGGCGTTGGTCACCGCTGTGAGGTTCGAGAGGCTCAACGGCAGCCCGGTGAGGCTCTCTTTCGCCGTGATCGTGCTGATACTGGCCGTGAGGTTGCTCAGCGGGGCCACGGGGCTGCCCGTCTCCACCGGGGTGGTGTCGTTGGGAGGGATGCTGAGCGTGACTGTCGACGGCGCCCCGGTCGGGGGCGAGCTCAGGGAGACATCGACGACCGCGTCCACGTCGACGCCCAGCAGACCGACCTTGATCGATCCCGACAGCGTCACCTGGGTGCTGAGGGCATAGGTGGTGAGCCCGCTCGAGATCGACACTGCCATCGTGTGCGGGTCGGCGACGGTCCCCTCCCCGCAGTGGACGTCGGGGGGGTCGATGAGCTGCGACTGCGCCAGGCCCAGGTTCACCGACAGGGTCCCCGTGGCCTTGGCCGTCTGGAGGGTGCCCTTGACCAGTCCCAGGTCGAGCTCGTTCTTAAGCTGCACGGTCGGCAGGTTGACGAAGTCGAGGCCGACGTCACCGACGAGTTGACTCGTGCTCGCCCGAGCCTGCTCGGAGTTCGGAGCTCCGCACCCCAGCTTGGCGGGCTCCTGGATGTAGAGCTCACCGGTGAACTGGTTGCCCAGCCCGGGGACGCCGGTCTGGAGCATCGGGATCGCGACGGCATGCGCTCCGTTCGCCACCTGGATCGCCCCGGCGAGAAGGTCCAGCACGTTGAGATCTGTCTCGAGCGCCGCGGAGTCCGTTTGGCCCATGTTGAGGATCTGGCCCAGAGCCACCGCCGGGACCGTGCCTTGGATCTCGACCAGGGCGTCGAGCGCGGAGAGGGCAGCAGCGTAGCCGGACGGCTTTTCGGAGTTCAGGGCAGCGGCCGTCGCGCTGAGCAGGTCGGCGAAGGACGTGGTGGTGGTCAGCAGCGAGGTCGCTGTGCCGACCCGACCCGTCGCGACCAGGTCCGCGACACTGACCCCCACTCCCGCGAGGTTCTGGTAGGACAGGAGCGAGAGGTTGAGCCCCAGGAGGTCATTGAGTGGCGCGAGCAGCGCGGAGTCGCCGCTCTGCATGGCCACGGCCACGGAGCCGAGCTTGTGACAGGCGGTCGTCGAGGACTCGGCGTAGGCGGTGCGGGTGGCCCCACCGCGTCCGTTGGTGAAGGCGAAGCCCACGTCGGCGGAGGCCATGACGCGCACTGCGGTGGGCGGGTCGGCCGACGCGTCGAAGACGCTGCCGTCCCACGTCCCCCACGCCACCGTGACCGTCAGGTTGTCGCCCAGCGTGGTCGAGTTGCGACCCAGGCTCTGGCTCAACGCACTGTCGGGGTCCGAGAGCAGCGTCTCCGGCGCCAACGCGCTGTGGGTGCGCCCGTCGAGCTCGCGCGCGAGGTCGAGGGCCACGACGTCGGCCAGCGCCTGCATGTCGCGGCGCACGACCCGCTGCATGCCGAGGTCGACGGCGAAGGCGCCGACGATCACCAGCAGCGAGACGGTGACGGCGAGGAAGACCGCGACGGCACCCCGCTCGTCGCGGCGGCGGCCGCCGGTCAACTGACCCTCGCGGTCGAGGTGAAGGTGAGGGTGCTGGGTAGCGGGACGAGCGGGATCTTGGGGGTCAGCGGCTTCGAGCCGTAGGGGTAGGTCACTGCCACCTTCACGCACCGGGCGGTGCCGCAGGGCACGATCGTGACCGCGCAGGTCGCGCCCGAGGAGCAGCTGACCCCGTAGCTCTGCAGGGCCTCGTCGACGCTGGCCGTGGCGGCGGCCCGGCGCTGGACGTCCTGCGAGGCGTCGTACGCCGACGCCCACACCGCACCCGAGCGCGCACCCTCGGCCGCGCCCTGGCTGATCGCCTGGCGGAAGCTGAGCATGTAGCCGTAGCTGATGATGCCGAAGACCAGCACCAGCAGCAGCGGCACCACGAGGGCGAACTCGACCGCGGCCGCACCGCGCTCGCGCCCAGGCGCGCGACGAACCCCTCCAGCCATGCTCCCACCCCGTCTTCGACGCGGACTCCCGTTCCGCAGTCCCGAGCCTAGGGAGCCGGCGCGCCGCGAGGGGCCGCACTGGGGGCAGATGGCCCAGATGGACTAGTCATCCTGACCGCTCGACCCCCTCCGGGGCGCTCAGGCCTCGGGCGGCTCGACGTCGGAGGGCTGCAGCTCCTCGACGTTGACGTCCTTGAAGGTCAGCACCTTCACGTTCTTGGCGAAGCGCGCCGGGCGGTACATGTCCCACACCCACGCGTCGCTCATCGAGACCTCGAAGAAGACGTCGCCCTGCTCGGTGCGGGCCTTCACGTCGACCTGGTTGCACAGGTAGAAGCGGCGGTCGGTCTCGACGACGTACTTGAAGATCCCCACCACGTCGCGGTACTCGCGGTAGAGCGTCAGCTCCATCTCGGCCTCGTACTGCTCGAGCTCCTCGGCGCTCACACGTGCTCCTCACTCGACCGGCGGACCTGCTCGCCCACCCCCGCGGTGAGGTGGGCACTGGCATCGTAGACGCGTGCCACCCACCGCGAGCACGACTCCCCCGGGCCAGGGCCCGCCACTGCCCGGGCGCGCGATCATGGACCAGTGGTGGCGCGACATCACGTTCCTGCACTGGCCCGTCGACCCCGCCCGGGTGGCGCCGCTGCTGCCCCGCGGCGTGCGCCCCGACCTGTACGACGGTGCCGCCTGGGTCGGCCTGATCCCGTTCCGGATGGTCGACGCGGGGGTGGGCTCGGGGCACCCGGCGCCGTGGCTGGGCACGTTCCTCGAGACCAACGTGCGGCTCTACTCCACCGACGACCGGGGCCGGCGCGGCGTGGTCTTCTGCTCCCTCGACGCCGACCGCCCGGCCGTGGTCGCCGGCGCCAACGCCGGCTTCGGGGTGCCCTACAAGTGGGCCCGGATGTCGGCCGACCCGGTGGACGGCGGGTGGCGCTACGAGATGCGCCGCCGCACAGGCGGGCGCCCCCGCAGCGTCATCGACGTCGAGGTCGGGGAGCCGGTCGAGCCCGGCCCGCTCGAGCTCTTCCTCACCGCCCGCTTCGGCCTGCACACCTCCGTGCTCGGGCGCACCCTGTGGGTGCCCAACACCCACGGCCCCTGGCCGCTGCACCGCGCCCGGGTGCGCGAGCTGCACGACGAGCTGGTCACCGCCGCCGGCCTGCCCGGCGTCGCGACCAGCGCTCCCGCCTCGGTGCTGCACTCCCCCGGGGTGCGCACCCACTTCGGGATGCCCCAGGCGCTCTGACCGGTCGGCCTACGACGGCAGCCCGGCCGCGCGGCGTACGTTGACGAAGCGCATCCGGTGCACCGGCGAGGGGCCGTGCTCCTCCAGCGCCCGGGTGTGGGTGTCGGTGATGTAGCCCTTGTGCGTCCCGAAGTCGTACGCCGGCCACTCGCGGTCGAGGTCGCGCATCAGGCGGTCGCGGGTCACCTTGGCCAGCACCGAGGCGGCCGAGATGCAGGCGGCGACCCGGTCGCCCTTCCACACGGCGAGCCCGGGCACCCCGAGCCCGTCGACGGGGAACCCGTCGGTGAGCACGTAGTCGGCCGGCACGTCGAGCAGCGCCACGGCCCGGCGCAGCGCCTCGATGTTGGCCACGTGCATGCCGAGGCGGTCGCACTCCTCGTGCGAGAGCACCACCACCGACCAGGCGACCGCGCGCCGCACCACCTGGTCGTAGCAGCGCTCGCGGGCCTTCTCGGTCAACAGCTTGGAGTCGGCCAGGCCGGGCACCACGCCGCCGCGCCCCGGCGGCAGGATGCAGGCGCCGGCCACCAGCGGGCCGGCGCAGGCGCCCCGGCCGGCCTCGTCGACCCCGGCCACGGCCTCGAGGCCGTGGCGGCGCAGGGCTCGCTCGTAGCCGTAGAGCCCGGCGTCGCGCCGGACCGTGGACCCCTTCGGCAGCAACGACATCGTCGACCTGCCTAGGAGGCGTCCGGCACGTCGTCGAACGCGTCGGTGGCCTCGAGCCCGCCGAAGCGGTCGGTGGGCCACAGCAGCAGCCAGACCTTGCCGACCACCAGGTCGGTGGGCACGTACTCGTCGCCCGGCACGCACTCGGTCTCGTCCTCGAGGCACATGTGCACCGTCGAGTCGGCGGAGCGGCCACGGTTGTCGCCCATCACGAAGACGGACCCCTCGGGCACGGGGCCGGCCCTCCAGGCGCAGTTGCCGGTCATCGGGCCGCGGCAGCCGCGCACCCGACGGTCCTCGAGCACGTAGTCGTCCTCGTCGAGCGCGACCCCGTTGACCACGAGCCGCTTCTTGGCGTCGCAGCACACGATGGTGTCGCCCTCGACGCCCACGACGCGCTTGACCAGGAACCCGGTGTCGGGCAGCAGCCCGATGGCCGCCAGGGCCCCGGAGACCGGGTTGGACGGCTCGTCGACCTCGCCCCGGGTCAGCCAGCCGCCCGGGTCCTCGAAGACCACGACGTCACCGCGCTCGACCTCGCCGCCGAACCACCCGGACCACTTCTCGACCAGGATGCGGTCGTCCTCGACGAGGCCGGGCTCCATGGACTCGGAGGGGATGTAGAACGCCTGCACCACGAACGACTTCAGCAGCACCGCGAGCACCACGGCGAGCCCGAGCAGCAGCAGCGACTCCTGCCACACCGGCAGGCCACGACGGCTCTTGTCACGGGCCGCGGCGACGCGCTGGGCCGGGGACGGCACGACCCCGCCGGCCTCGTTCTTCGGGCCTGCGGGGTCGTGGTCGTCGCTGCTCACGCGGCGAGTGTAGAGAAGGGGTCGCGGATCAGGAGTCGCGGCGCTCCTTGATCTTGGCGGCCTTGCCGCGCAGGTTGCGCAGGTAGTAGAGCTTCGCGCGGCGCACGTCACCGCGGGTCACGACCTCGATGGTCTCGAAGATCGGGGAGTGCAGCGGGAAGGTGCGCTCGACGCCGACGCCGAAGGAGACCTTGCGGACGGTGAAGGTGCGGCCGACGCCGGAGCCCTGCACGCGGATGACGACGCCCTGGAAGACCTGCACGCGCGAGCGCGAGCCCTCGATGACCTTCACGTGCACCTTGACGGTGTCACCGGCACGGAAGTGGGGGTTGTCGTCGCGCTTGACGTCGTTGCCGATCTGGGCGACCAGGTTGTTGCTCATGGTGTCTCCTCGCGGGTGCCACAGACCAGCCGCGGAATCAGGTGGTGCAGGAATTGTCGCGGCCCGCCGTCTGCTCCGGTGGCGTGGGCCGCCCTCTGTGGCAGGCGTCCGACGCGGGCCCCCCGTGCGTTCCTCGGGGCTGCCCTCCGGTCCGGCAGGACCAGCGTCGAAGTCTGCCACAGCCGCGCCCGCGGGCCGTAATCAGCCGCGGCCCGGCCGCCGCCGCTGCTTGGTGAGCACCGCGGGCCCCGACGGCCCGTCGAGCACCTCGCGCACCCGGTAGCCCGCCCGCTTGTAGCGGCGCAGGTTGGCCTCGCTGTGCTTGCCCGTCACCAGCCGGTACGCCGCCGCCCCGGGCGGGGCGACCCGCTCGGCGTGCTCGAGCAGCACCCGGCCCAGTCCGCGGCCCTGCAGGTCGGGGGCCACCATCAGCCGGCCGATCTCCCAGGTGGTGTCCTCGAGCCGCCCGCGCACCGAGCCCACCAGGCGACCACCGACCCGCACGACGTAGGTGTCCCACTGCACCAGCGAGGCCGCGGTGTCGGCGACCGACTCGTGCAGCGGGGGGATCGTCAGGTCGCCGTTGACCAGGGCCTCGCCGACCCAGCAGGCCAGGGTCAGCACGTGCAGCTCGGCGGTGTCGCCGGCCGCTGCGGGCACGACCTCCCACTCCCCCGCCACGTGGCTGGCGTGCAGCAGGTCGGGGCGGCGCTCGGCGGTGCGCTCCAGCGACTGCGCGTGGCGCCAGGCCGCGATCGCGGCGTGGTTGCCGCTCAGCAGCACCGGCGGCACCTCGTGGTCGCGCCACGACGCGGGCTTGGTGTAGACGGGGTACTCCAGGAGCCCCTGCTCGTGGGACTCCTCCTCCAGGGAGGCGGCGTTGCCCATGAACCCCGGCAGCAGCCGCACCACGGCCTCGGTCACCGCCAGCGCGGCCACCTCGCCGCCGTTGAGCACGTAGTCGCCCAGCGAGACCTCGACGACCTCCTCGACGTCGTCGCGGCCCCGGGCGTGGTCGAGCACGCGCTGGTCGATGCCCTCGTAGCGCCCGCAGCCGAAGAGCAGCCGGGGACGGGTGGCCAGCTCGCGGGCCATCGCCTGGGTCAGCGGGCGCCCCGCGGGGCTGGGCACCACCACGGTCGCGGGCGAGCCGGGGCCGCCCAGCAGCTCGTCGAGCGCCTCGCCCCACGGCTCGGGTCGCATCACCATGCCGGCGCCACCGCCGTACGGCGTGTCGTCGACGGTGCGGTGCCGGTCGTGGGTCCAGCCGCGCAGGTCGTGCACGTGCAGCTCGACCAGGCCCTTGGCGGCCGCCCTGCCGGGCAGCGAGAGCCCGAGCGGGGCGAGGTAGTCGGGGAAGATCGTCAGGTAGTCCAGGCGCACGGTGCTCGTCCTCGCCGGCTCAGTCGTCGTCGGGCAGCGGCGAGACCAACCCGGGGCGGTCGGCCACCACGACGCGCCCTGCCGCGAGGTCGACCTCGGGCACCAGCGCCGCGACGAAGGGCACCAGGGTGTCGCGCCCGTCGAGGGCCTTGACCCCCAGCAGGTCCTGGGCCCCGTGGACCACCGAGGTGATCGTGCCGAGCGCGGTGCCGTCGGTGTCGACGACCGCGAGCCCCACGAGCTGGTGGTCGTAGAACTCCTCGGGGTCCTCCGGCCTCGCGTCGGCGGGCAGCTGCGCGTGCAGCACGATCCCGCGCGCGGCCTCGGCGGCGTTGCGGTCGGCGAGCTCCTCGAAGGTCACCAGCAGCACCCCCTGGTGCCAGCGGGTGCGGGCCACCTGCAGGCTCCGCCAGGTCGCGGCCGCGCCGCGCGGCGCCTCGGCCTCGAGCACCGCGCCGTCGGCGAAGCGCAGCCCCGGCTCGTCGGTGCGCACGTCGATGGTCACCTCGCCGCGCAGGCCGTGCGGCTTGCCGATCCTGCCCACCACCACGTCGATGGTCTCCACCGCTGTCTCCTGTCGAAATGACGCCGACCCGCCCGAGTGTCCCGGGCGGGTCGGTGTGTGTGTCTGGTGCTGCTCGGTGCTGGATCAGTGCCGGCGGTCGACGTCGACGAAGTCGACGCGCGCCCCACCGCGACCGGCGAGCGCACCGATGACGGTGCGGAACGCCGAGGCGGTCCGACCGCCCCGGCCGATCACCTTGCCGAGGTCGTCGGGGTGGACCCGGACCTCGAGCACCGAACCTCGGCGCAGCTCCTTGTCGCGCACGCTGACGTCGTCAGGGTTGTCGACGATGCCGCGCACCAGGTGCTCCAGCGCCTCTGCGAGCACGGGACTCAGGCCCCGGTCTCGTCAGCGACCTTGTCGGCCGACTTGTCAGCGTCGGCGGTGCCGGGCTCGCTGTCGGCCTTGGACTCGGCGGCCTCGATGGCCGCGCCCTCGTCCTCAGCACCCTCCGGCGACATGCCGGCGGTGACGGGAGCAGGCTCCTCCGCCTTGGCCTCGGCCTTGGCGTCGCTCTTCTTGGCGGCAGTCTTCTTGGTCGTCGCGGCGGCGCCGGACGAGCCGTGCGCCTCCTTGAGGGCCTCGTTGAAGATGTCGAGCTTGTCGCGCTTGGCGTCAGCGGTCTTCAGCGTGCCCTCGGCGCCCGGGAGGCCGTGGTACTTCTGGAAGTCACCGGTGATCTTGAGGATCGCGGCGACGGCGTCGCTGGGCTGCGCGCCGACGGAGAGCCAGTACTGCGCCCGGTCGGAGACGACGTCGATGTACGACGGGTCCTCCTTGGGGTGGTACTTGCCGATCTCCTCGATCACGCGACCGTCGCGCTTCTTGCGCGAGTCGACGACGACGATGCGGTACTGCGGCACCCGGACCTTGCCCAGGCGCTTCAAACGGATCTTGACGGCCACGGTTGTGGTGTCTCCTTGATGTCGTGTGTGGTGAGGACCGGGGCTCCAGGTGGGGACCGGGACTCGATTCCTCGATGGGCTCCACGCGTCCGGTTGAGAGGGGCCGCACGCGCAGGACTCAGCGTGGAATGATGCCAGACCCGAGGGGGTCGGGAGAAATCGCCTGCCGCTCAGGCGACCACGCGGCCGCGCAGCACCACGCAGGCGGGCTCCCACAGCGCCGTCAGGTCCTGGGCCGGGTCCCGGTCGTAGACGACGAAGTCGGCGCTCGCGCCCTCGACCAGCCCCTCGAAGCCCAGCCACTCGCGCGCCTTCCACGACGCCGCGGCGAGCACGTCGGCGGCCGGCATCCCCAGCTGTGCCATCGCCAGCACCTCGCCGGCCAGGTGGCCGTGGCGCTGGGCGCCGCCGCCGTCGCTGCCGACGTAGAGCGCCACGCCGGCCTCGTGCGCCGACATCAGCACCTCGCGGCGCCGGGCGTGCAGCTGGTCCATGGTGCCGGCGTACGCCGGGAACTTCTCGCGGCCCTGGGCGGCGAACTCGGGGAACTTGTCGGTCTGCATCACCGTGGGCACCAGCGCGACCCCGGCGACCGCCATCTGCTCGACCTGCTCGAGGGCGAGCCCGGTGCCGTGCTCGATGCAGTCGATGCCGGCGTCGAGCAGGCCCTGCAGCACGTCGTGGCCGAAGCAGTGCGCGGTCACCTTGGCGCCGTGGCGGTGCGCCACCTCGATGGCCTCGGCGAAGCTCTCCTGCGGGAACGACGGCGCCAGGTCACCGGCGTCGCGGGAGATCCAGTCCCCCACCAGCTTGACCCACCCGTCACCGGCCTGCGCCTCCTGGGCGACGTAGGCCGACAGCTCCTCGGGCTCGACCTCGTGGGCGTAGTTGCGGATGTAGCGGCGGGTGCGCGCGATGTGGCGCCCGGCGCGCACCAGCCGGGGCAGGTCGTCGCGCTCGTGCACCCAGCGGGTGTCGGCCGGCGACCCGCAGTCGCGCAGCAGCAGGGCGCCGGCGTCACGGTCGGCGAGGGCCTGGCCCTCGACCTCGTCGTCGCCCACCGCCCCGTGGTCCTCCATGCCCAGGTGGTTGTGCGCGTCGACCAGGCCGGGCACGATCCAGCCGCGCGCGGCGGTCTCGGCGCCGGGCTGGGGCTCGAAGGTGACCCGGCCGTCGACGACGTACAGGTCGCGGCTCCCACCGTCGGGCAGGACCGGGCCGGAGAACTTCAGCGCGCTCATGCCCGCGAGGCTAAACGGTCCGGGCCGACGGGGCGAGGAGGCTCAGCCGTGCTCGAGCTTGTCGAGCTGGTCGAGCAGCCAGGTCGGGCCCACCACGGTGGCGCCGGTGGCCGAGACGTTGGCGGCCAGGGCACGGTCGGCGGTGACGACCGTGACGGTGCAGCCTCGCTGGCCGGCGCGCTGGGCCTCGGCCAGGATGGTCGCGTCGCCCTCCTTGGGGGCGTGCACGATGCGCACGTGGGCGTCCTTGCCGGGCCGGGCGCCACCGCGGGCACCGCCCTCGAGGACCATCACGATCTCGTCGCCCGGCACGTCGGCCACCAGCAGCGCCTCGTGCAGGCGCCGGGTCGCCGCGGCGCGGTCCTTCCACCAGCCGTCGGGACGGCTGCCGATCACGTTGGCCGAGTCGACCACCACCACGGACCTCACTTGAGGAACTTCGAGAAGTCCTTGGGCAGGTCCAGGTCGGCTGCCGCCTTCTCGTAGTCGACCGGCTCACCGCCCGGTGTGCCGAAGGGGTTGGCCGGCGCGGCCGCCGCCTTCTCCTTGGCCGCCTGCTCCTGCTGCGCGGCCTTCGCGGGGTTGCCCGAGCGCTTGGCGCCCTTGCCCTTCTTCTGCTGCGGCTTGGCCTTGCCCCGCTTGCCGCCACCCATCCCGGGCATCCCCGGCATGCCGGGCATCCCCGGCATCCCGCCGCCGCGGGCCATCTGCATCATCATCTTGCGCGCCTCGAAGAAGCGGTCCACGAGCTGGTTGACGTCGGAGACCTGGCGCCCGCAGCCCTTGGCGATGCGGGCGCGGCGCGAGCCGTCGATCATCTTGGGGTTGGCCCGCTCGGCCGGGGTCATCGACTGGATGATGGCCTGGATGCGGTCGATCTCGCGCTCGTCGAAGTTCTCGAGCTGCTCGCGGAACTGCCCCATGCCGGGCAGCATCCCCATGATCTTCGACATCGAGCCGAGCTTGCGCACCTGCTGCATCTGCTCGAGGAAGTCGTCGAGGGTGAACTCGCCGCCCTGCCCGCTGAGCTTCTGCGCGGCCTTGAGCGCCTGCTCGGAGTCGAAGCTCTTCTCGGCCTGCTCGATCAGGGTCATCACGTCACCCATGTCGAGGATCCGTGAGGCCATGCGGTCGGGGTGGAAGAGGTCGAAGTCGGTCAGCTTCTCGCCGTTGGAGGCGAACATGACCGGCTTGCCCGTGATCGAGGCGATCGACAGGGCGGCGCCACCGCGGGCGTCACCGTCGAGCTTGGTCAGCACCACGCCGTCGTAGCCGACGCCGTCGAGGAAGGACTGCGCCGTGACCACGGCGTCCTGGCCGATCATCGCGTCGACGACGAAGAGCACCTCGTCGGGCGAGACGGCGTCGCGGATGTCGGAGGCCTGCTTCATCAGCTCGGCGTCGATGCCCAGGCGACCGGCGGTGTCGACGATGACCACGTCGTGCAGGGTGCGCTTGGCCTCCTCGATCGAGCCGCGGGCCACCGCCACCGGGTCGCCGACGCCGTTGCCGGGCTCGGGGGCGAAGACGGTCACGCCGACCCGCTCGCCGTTGACCTGCAGCTGCTTGACCGCGTTGGGGCGCTGCAGGTCGGCGGCCACCAGCATCGGGGACTTGCCCTGGTCCTTGAGCCACAGCGCCAGCTTGGCGGCCAGCGTGGTCTTGCCGGCGCCCTGGAGGCCGGCGAGCATGATGACGGTGGGGCCGTTCTTGGCGTAGCGCAGCCGACGGGTCTCGCCGCCCAGGATCGTCACGAGCTCCTCGTTGACGATCTTGATGATCTGCTGGGCGGGGTTCAGCGCACCGCTGACCTCCTCGCCGCGCGCTCGCTCCTTGACCGCGCCGACGAACTCCTTGACCACCGGCAGGGCGACGTCGGCCTCGAGCAGCGCGATGCGGATCTCGCGCGCGGTCGCGTCGATGTCGGCCTCGGACAGTCGACCCTTCCCCCGGAGGTTCTTGAAGGTGTCGGCGAGCCGGTCGGACAGTGTGGCGAACAAGGGCGTCCCTCGGTGAGTCGGCGGAGCGGGGGTAGAGGCTCCAGCCTAACGGGGCTCCACGGTGAGAGCCGCACGGACGGCGTGCGCAGCGTCCGCGGCCCGGGTCTCGGAGAGCGCACCGGCGGCGGCCTCCTGCAGGTAGAAGACGTCGACCGCCTGCGGCCCGAGGGTCTCGACGTGCGCGGAGCGCACCGCCACGTCGAGCTGGGCCAGCGCCGCGCAGACGCGGTGGACGACGCCCGGCTGGTCGGCGGCGCGCACCTCGAGCACGGTGGCCGAGCGCGAGGCGTCGGGGCGCACCTCCACGGTCGGGGCCAGCGCCCTCGGGTCGGGACGCAGGCGTCCGGCGGGGTCGACCCGGCCCTCGGCGATCGCCTCGTACCGCTCGCGCAGGTAGGGCACGTCGAGACCGGGCTCGGCGACCTCCCAGACCGACACGCTGTAGAGCTCCTGGGCCCAGGCGCGCGCCGAGCGCACGGGGATGCGCTGCAGGGCGAAGAGCCCCGAGAAGTCGGCCAGCAGACCGACCCGGTCGGGGGCGATCGCGGTGACGCGGGTGCCGTCCGGGGTGGGCTCGACACCGAAGTGGACGGCGCCGTTGCGGACCGCCCGGGGGATCTCGACCTCCTCGTCGGCGACGGCCGGCAGGCTGCGCCCGGTGTCGAGGGCGGTGTGCACCCGGCGCGAGAGCTCGGTCACCAGGCCCGCGCGCCAGCTCGACCACGCCTGGGGGGAGGCGGCCTTGGCGTCGGCCTCGGTCAGCGCGGTCAGCAGCGAGAGCGCCTCGGTCGAGCCCACCCGCGAGGCCACCCGCTCGATGGTGGCCGGGTCGTCGTGGTCGCGGGTGGTCGCGGTCTCCGCGAGCAGCAGGTGCCAGCGCACCAGCCCGGCGATGAGGTCGACCGAGGCCGGCTCGAAGCCCATCCGGGTCGCGATCTCGCGGGCGATCGGCTCCCCCGCGACGCTGTGCTCGGTCAGGCTGCCCTTGCCGATGTCGTGCAGCAGCGCGGCGACCATCAGCACGTCGGGCCGGTTGACCTGCCGGATCAGGGAGGACGCCTCGATGCAGGTCTCGACGACGTGGCGGTCGACGGTGAAGCGGTGGATCGCCGAGGCGTGCGGCAGCAGCCGGATGCGTTCCCACTCGGGCAGCAGCCGCGGCAGCGCACCGGTCTCCTCGAGGGTCTCCCAGACCGGCAGCAGCCCGCGTCCCGAGGCCAGCAGCCGCACGAGCTGCTGGCGCGCCTCGGTGGGCCAGGGCTGCGGCAGGTCGGCGACCTCGCGCGCCAGCCGCGCCGCGGTCGGCGGGGCCAGGACGGCGTCCATCTCGGCGGCCGCGGCCGCCGCGCGCAGCAGCAGCACGGGGTCGTCGGCGGGCCGGGCCTTGCGGTCCAGGACGATCTCGCGCCCGGCGAGCGCCACGCCGGGGGCGATCGGGAACAGCGCGGGCTTGCGGGCGGTGCGCACCGAGACCGGCCGTGCGAGGAAGTCGTCGACGCGGCGCCAGCTCAGCCGCGACAGGTGGGTGATGCGCCGGCCCAGGGTGCGCACGTGCACCTGGGCGCTGCGCGCGTCGGTCATGCCCAGCCCGGTGGCCAGCTCGCTCCACGTCTCGGGCGGGATGCGGTCGCTGGCGCGCCCGGCCCCGGCCTGCACGAGGTCACGGACGTCGAGGAGCGCCTGCCGGCCGCGCTCGAGGTCGGTGTGCGGCACGTCGACCAACCAGGTCGCCACCAGGGCGCGCAGCACGGTCGCGTCGCGCAGGCCGCCCTCGGCCTCCTTCACGTCGGGCACCGACATGTGCGCCAGCTCGCCCACCAGCTCGTGGCGGGCGCGCACCAGCTCGCGCAGGGCCGGGAGCCGCTCGCGGGCGTTGCGGCGCCACTGCGCCAGCACCGTGGCGCGCAGCCGCAGGGTCAGGTTGGCGTCGCCGGCCAGGTGCCGCACGTCGAGCAGGCCCAGCGCGACCCGGAGGTCGGCCTCGGCGGCGGCGAGCATCTGGGGCAGCTCGCGCACCGAGTGGTCGATCGTGGTGCCGGAGTCCCAGAGCGGGTACCACAGCCGCTCGGCCACCTCGCCGGACTCGACTCCCTCGTCGAGCACCAGCACGACGTCGAGGTCGGAGTGCGGGGCCAGCTCGCGGCGGCCGTAGCCGCCCACCGCCACCAGCGCCGAGCCGACGTCGGCGCCGCCCGCCTTCTCGTACGCCGCCGCGCACAGCGCGTCGGCCTCGCTCGTGCGCTGCTCCCGCTCGGTGGCCGTCACATCGGTCTCCTGGGGTCGGGGTGAGGGTGGGAGCGGGGCTGGTGGTGGCCCCCGATCATGCCGGACGTGACGACGGCCCGGCCCACCGCAGGGGTGGACCGGGCCGTCGCTGCTCTCACGGGCGCGTCACAGGCACGATGACGGG
>NZ_JAULSC010000340.1 GCF_030518195.1 Nocardioides cremeus | reverse complement strand
ACCAGGATTCTTGTTTTCGTCGTTCATCAGACTTCGCGATTGGTACAAAACACCTTCGTCGTCTCCCCGCAAGAGCCAGGTCAGTCACCAGCGAAGTCGCTGAGGCGGAGCCGAACGGCGGCGAAGGGGGGGGGCGGGACCTCGGCAACGACGTTGGCCGGCTTCGGGTCGAACAATTGGATCGATCCACTGACATCTGGACTTACTTGGGCGGGCCATCCCACCACGCGTGCGGGACGTAGGGTTCTTCCAGCGCGGCGATTTCGTGATCGGT
>NZ_JAULSC010000339.1 GCF_030518195.1 Nocardioides cremeus | reverse complement strand
ATAAGAGATTTTCTTCGGCGGTGAAAATTTCGAGGATTGTAGCGGTGGTGATGGTGATCATTTGAAATTACGAGATTTTGGAGTAATGGGGGAGATTAGGGGATCTGGTTTGGCTGAGGAAGAGCTGCAGGATACAATTATGAGAAGAATGAATAGATACGAATAGGAAGAACATAGCGATTGTAATGTCTTAGCGAGTATGTAGCATTACATGTTCTGTAACAGGCCAATTCATACATTTCGAACTTTCCAAGAGAAGAGCTTTTTGATAGTA
>NZ_JAULSC010000338.1 GCF_030518195.1 Nocardioides cremeus | reverse complement strand
GGTTGCCGAAACGCCCGACGTCGTAGCTGTCGCCATCCGGCTCGCGGTAGAGATCGTCCGCCCACCATTTCGGATTGCGCCAGCCGTCCTCCGCCTCGAGGAACGCCCGATACTGGGCGGCCGTGATCGGGTAGCGGGCGATCTGGAAGCTGCCGACCTGCTTTCGGCGCGGCTCGGCTTCAATCGCGACCTCGCCGCCGGGCACGGGGCACCAGTGGATGTCGGGGGTGCCGCCCGGATCGACGCCCACGCCCGGGCGGGGGTCGCTCAGGAC
>NZ_JAULSC010000337.1 GCF_030518195.1 Nocardioides cremeus | reverse complement strand
CGTAAAAACCGACAAGAAGAAAGCTGAAGTCGGCATTAACGTTGGTGCGGGTGTGAAATTGCTCAATCATTTGCAGGTTGGTGCCAATTATAATATCCCGTTGGGAGACACTGCCAAATTTGAAGGAACAGACGCTTCTTATAAGACTAAGACTTGGCAGGTATCTGTTGCCTATATTTTTTAGATAGTCTGTCACTTTACATCGTATATAAAAAAGAGTTTCCGGTCAACGGGAACTCTTTTTTTTGTTCGAGGGCTGCCCTGTTGCAGCCTC
>NZ_JAULSC010000336.1 GCF_030518195.1 Nocardioides cremeus | reverse complement strand
ATGAGGTGGTGCAAAAATACTCAATGATGAATTACTGGCGCTCTTTGAATGAGTGGTTTAGGAATCAACAAGATTGGAATGTACCAATGGCATCTTAATTTGATTTCAAACTACGGGAAGAAGCAAACACATTCAAACACGGCTACTGAGTAGTTAATCCTGCAAAACAAGAATGGAAGGTCTCGCCCAGCACTGCCTTCACCGGAGTCGTGCGCGCCTAGACAGGGGTCAAATGCACAACCACCGCTAGACGACGCGCTGGTGGAGACTCTTC
>NZ_JAULSC010000066.1 GCF_030518195.1 Nocardioides cremeus | reverse complement strand
TGGCAAAGACGACTGACTGCTTGCGGAGCAAGAGTTCGCCGGCACAGGTACTATGATAAATAGGGTCAAAATGTTATAGGATATAAGTAGTGTACACCACACCAACTTCGAGTTTTCTAGAATAGGTGTAATTTTAGCTCAATATATACAAATCCATCCCAAGAAATCGATTGCAACTAGTGCCAAGTCGTGCAGCCCACGCGCTATAGAGCTAGAAGCTGGTAAAGTAGCTAATTTGAACACGTCTCACTCACGAAAACAAGAACACACAGACCACCCCGCAGCTTACTAAGAGAAAAAGCTTAGTAATAAAATGCCGCCTGATAGTGATACTATTATAGTAAATACGCAGGAAAACGGGCAAGAGAGCCAAGGACCAGAGGCTCAAATTAATAGAGAAATGGACGTAGAGTCCCTACTAGCTACCTCTACCTAAAACTAACAAACACTAAGCGTGTTTAAAATACTAATACTACTACTAAATAAGCGATACGCTAACTTCTTGCTAGAGACTACCTATAGAGGCAGAAACCTATACTAAAACACCTCTAGCTTAAAACTAATTGCTAAGAACGCTGAATAGGTAATCTATTAGGCTAGAGACCTAATTCTCTAGGCCTTTATAATAGAAGAATCTTATATAGCCTAAAATAAGCTACTAGAGCTACTAGACGTCTTTAGGGACTATACTAAAATAGGTAAAGTAGCTAACTAAATTATAAAAAAGCTATCTACTAAACTA
>NZ_JAULSC010000335.1 GCF_030518195.1 Nocardioides cremeus | reverse complement strand
GCGGGTTCGATCCCCGTCTCGCGCTCTTATTTTTTAGAAGTCTTAAGATTTAAGGCTTCTTTTTTTATGGTTGATACTTTGAACCTCAATGAGCCACTGCCATTTATCAGAAAAACAGTAACATAGACGATTGACTTTCGATGATCCGATGCTGGAACAAAGGGCTTCTTCTTAATAATCCTAAAGAAGATTTAATAATTGTTTTATTGTAGTTTTCTCCGGAATATGATATTTTTCCATCATATAAAGCATTCCCAAAGATATAGATAGAAGA
>NZ_JAULSC010000334.1 GCF_030518195.1 Nocardioides cremeus | reverse complement strand
TATACGGGGGTCTCGTTACTATAAATATACCATAAACTGGGCAAAAACAAAAGAAATTGTGCACGAATGGGACTAAAACTGCACGAATTGCTGAAAAAGGCGGGAGAAGTAGTACATATTATAATAAGAAACCCCTTCCGTCAAAGCCTGCGGCTTTGCCACCTTTCCCAAGGGGACGGTAACCCTCTCAGCCCCGCCCCCACCTAGGGCGCACACCCCCTTTATGACAGAATTATGAATCTTTATAAACATTTTTGCAAAGGGCTTGACAGCA
>NZ_JAULSC010000333.1 GCF_030518195.1 Nocardioides cremeus | reverse complement strand
ACAGGGCCGGGTCGCCATTTTAGAACTGAAGGCCTTGGCTGGTCCGTCCGAGCCGGTGGCGCATGTGGACCCCATTCCCCTCTTCAAATCCGATCCATCATTGACGGCAGAGCTGTACCGGCCCGAATCACGGACGGCATTGCCGGTTATGGTTTACCTCCACGGAGGTGGCTGGGTGCTTGGCAATCATACCGGCGTTGACGCAGTCGTCCGAATGCTTGTGAACCGTTCGGGGTGTGCGATTCTTTCGATGGATTATCGCCTCGCTCCCGAG
>NZ_JAULSC010000332.1 GCF_030518195.1 Nocardioides cremeus | reverse complement strand
AGAAGTCTCAGGGGCGTTTGTGCTGCAGCATGTCAATATTTACTGCTTACCTGTCCAGCCGTGTAAATCAACAGCCTAGTTTATATGTATCCTCTTACCAGCGAGTCCTACGTAAGCTAAATATGCAGTCACTTTTGTATATAATATCATTGTTGTGGAATACCGTCGAGAAAAGCGTCTGAACCGTTGATGTGTACACAAGGGGAACAAGCTGAGATTTTGGGTAGTAGGTTCAAATTGCAGCGAGTGAACACACACCTCATTATATCACAAA
>NZ_JAULSC010000065.1 GCF_030518195.1 Nocardioides cremeus | reverse complement strand
GTTTGAAATGGGGATATGCTGAGTGGGAAGGACCGCTGATTGAAATCAAAGGAAGCAAAGTAACCGTTGTGGGTACCGGTGCCACTTTGGATGGACAAGGTGCTAAATGGTGGGACGGTCAAGGAGATAAAGGAAAAAAGAAGCCCAAATTCTTCAGAATCAAGACCACCGGCGGATCAAATCTGAACAACATCAAACTCTTAAACTGTCCCCATCAATGCGTTTCAATCAACTCTGCTAGTGACACCGTTCTAGATCGATTCACCATTGATGTTAGCGCCGGAGATTCACAAGGAGGTCACAACACCGACGGATTCGACGTCTCCAGCTCAAACCGCATTACCGTTCGAAATTCTGTAGTTAAAAATCAAGATGACTGCGTTGCAGTAAACCAAGGTTCCGGCATGATCTTCTCTAACTTGACCTGCAGCGGAGGACACGGTTTGAGTTTGTCCGTAGGTCAAAGTTCCGCAAGTGGCGCTGCAAACACTGTTTCCAATATCACTTTTAGTGATTCCACTGTCATGAATTCGGACAACGGTATCCACATTAAGACTCATTCAGACGCTGGAACAGGTGCCGTTAAGGATGTCACTTATAAAAACATTAAACTTTCAGGTATTAGAAAATACGCAATAAATGTTCAAGAAGACTATGAAGGCGGGTCTTCCACTGGGAATCCTAAGGGCAACATCCCAATCAGCAACTTGATAATGACTTCAGTGGGGGGCAGTATGAGTGGAGG
>NZ_JAULSC010000331.1 GCF_030518195.1 Nocardioides cremeus | reverse complement strand
GCTGAGACCCTGCAGCTTCCAGGCGTCCATGTACTCCATCCTCCACTCTTCCCGTAGCTCCGCAGAATCGCGGCACCACTGCCTGCAGACGAGGGAGCAGCTGAGGAGGTCGACGCAGTCCAGCTGCGAGAAGACCCGGGAGATCACGTCCGCCGGCGCCCGCAGCGCGGCCGGCGCGGCGAGGTCCGCTTCGTTTGGTGGCGGCGGCGGCGCCATGGCCGGTCCGTTGTCCCAACAAGGTCCAGTTCTTGGACTGGCTCCTAGAAGTCCTGAA
>NZ_JAULSC010000330.1 GCF_030518195.1 Nocardioides cremeus | reverse complement strand
GCCAAGCCCGCCGTCGTGGACGCCAAGGGCCGGCTGGCCTACACGCACAATGGCGCGCGTTTCATGGTGACCAAACCCATCGACGGCAAGCCGGCCGCGTGTGCGAACGGCGGCACGATCGGTTTCACGATGAGCGATGCCAAACAGGCCGACGCATGGCACGCAGCCGGGGTTGCGAATGGCGGCACGTCGATCGAAGACCCGCCAGGTGTGCGGCAGGGCGCCGCCGGTCAGGTTTATCTCGCGTACCTGCGAGATCCCGATGGCAACAAGC
>NZ_JAULSC010000329.1 GCF_030518195.1 Nocardioides cremeus | reverse complement strand
ACATGCTGTCGTTCCAGCGCGCGCTGCCGAAGAACGTCGTCCTGAGCGCGAGTTATGTCGGCAATCGCGGGCATCATATCCTCGTGACGCAGCAGGCGAACCCTGGCGATCCTTCGCTGTGTCTCAGCGTCAGCCAGCCAGGTCAGGTCGCGCCCGGCAGTCCCACCTGCGGTCCATGTGCGGAGAACGGCGTCTTCACACGCGCAGACGGCACGGTCGTCAACGGCACGCGCACCGTCCTGGGCTCGAACTTCGGCACCGTGACCGCGCAGAA
>NZ_JAULSC010000328.1 GCF_030518195.1 Nocardioides cremeus | reverse complement strand
ATCACCCAACAGCACAATATCAAGTGTGAGTGGAAAGAGGAGTCTGGAGAGATCTGAGAATGGTCATGGGGACGATCTTCTAGATTGTTCTAGAGGCTTGATTAACAGCGATGAAGAAGATGGTGACAATTCTAGAAAGAAACTCAGTAGTCATTCCATGTTGGACAACGAGTTGGAAACGATCTTGCAACATCATATGATAAAAGTAAAAGCCATCCAGCTGCTTTGACGACTGAGAAGTATGGTGTTAACAAGACTGAACTTTTGAAAGCTG
>NZ_JAULSC010000327.1 GCF_030518195.1 Nocardioides cremeus | reverse complement strand
CCTCCACGGTGGAAGCGCTGGCTAAAACTTTAATGCCGTCTGGGGTGAAAATTTGCGCATAAATATGCCGCGGCGTGCGATGCACACATAACCGGTGCACATACAGCCGGTTGATCCGCTGACGTATCGCCTGCTTGCGCCTGCCGCGTCGCTGCTCTTTGTTAACCATTATTTCTTCTTCGCCTCTTTCTGTATGACATGTTCATCGCTATAACGCACGCCCTTGCCTTTATATGGCTCAGGCGGACGGTAGGCGCGTATATCTGCCGCGACC
>NZ_JAULSC010000326.1 GCF_030518195.1 Nocardioides cremeus | reverse complement strand
ATTGATGTACTGTAAGGTTGGGTGTGGTTCATCACTATGACTGAGACAAAAAACGTTGGCTGAAAATGGAATAACTCATGCTTTTGGATATTTTCAAAAGGCGTGGTATGCTTTCTTTTATTGCAAAATGGGCAGGATAGATAAAGCGTTGTCTTCACTTGGTACGTTAGCAATGTCCAAAATGGCATGTGCATCTCACAACCTTCATAAGTGCTGCTTGCTTGGCTCTCGTGGGAAAATGCGTCTAGTAGGCCAATCATGTAAAAAAGTCATA
>NZ_JAULSC010000325.1 GCF_030518195.1 Nocardioides cremeus | reverse complement strand
AATCCCAAGGTTTCGCGATATGTGACCTTTACAATTAGCGTTATTATTAATTGTAATCCGTCTTTTTTCCCCGTTATCTGAGTCATCTGTTAGTAGGCGGCAATCTATGTGGCGCTTTACCGAGGCTTGTGGATACGTACTGTATAATGAATGCTACACCATGCTGAATCGTGGCTCCACTCGTCTCTCTAGCAAACGGAAGCAGAAAGTAGAGTGTGCGTTCAACAGGACATATATGGTCCTGTTACTCCAGTATACCGGTATCACGGCATAC
>NZ_JAULSC010000324.1 GCF_030518195.1 Nocardioides cremeus | reverse complement strand
CCAGATAGACCAACGGGTGGCGTGCGTATTTTAAAGGGCGGTCGCTGAGCTGAATAAGACCCAGTTCCGTTGCGATACGGCGAAATCCCTCTTCTTCGGTGGTGAAGAATCCGAATTTGGACTTATTTCCTGCGAGGCTTGATGAAAAAGGATATTTTACGATAGAGGCCAAGGTTGAATAAGTCAGGACAAATCCACCTTTCCGACGTCCTTCGAATTGGTGTGTCAACAATCGGAATGCATTTGCGTTCCCCTCAAAATGTGTCAAATCATTC
>NZ_JAULSC010000323.1 GCF_030518195.1 Nocardioides cremeus | reverse complement strand
ATACTAGAAGTAGAAAACACCCCGTTGCCCCACATCATCTCGAAGCTCAGCCAGAACATGACGATCTCTTTCCATCCCGTCCACTCCACTACCCTGCTGGTGGGCGGCATTCTTTCATTTTATTTTGCCTTGCGAGGCCCCGCTTGCCTATCTGACGTTGCGCTTACTCTTTCCACTTTATCTGCGTGCGCGGAGAACCTTCATCTTGCACTCAGCTCACCGCCTGGGCGCATTCCAATGCAAATGTCACCAGAAGATCTCGCAACTGCTGTCAC
>NZ_JAULSC010000322.1 GCF_030518195.1 Nocardioides cremeus | reverse complement strand
CCCTGGTAAAACTTGGATCTTAAGAAAAAAAGCGAAAAGCATTAAACTCATTCTAACACTTTATTGTTCATTTCATATCAAGCGCAACATCAAAACACATTGCCAACGCCCAAAAAAGAATTGCTTGTAGTGTAACGGTTCGTGTTTATTGGCCGTATTCTACAGTGGCCGTCAGGTCACTCGGAAGCATGGAATATTTATCAAAAGAAAGCAAAGCAAAGTGGTGATTATTTCCTTGTCGGAGGAAAGGATTTTGTTGCAAAGTCGATCACTAA
>NZ_JAULSC010000321.1 GCF_030518195.1 Nocardioides cremeus | reverse complement strand
CGAGTATGACCAGTTTCACAAGTCGATGCGCAGTGACGATGACGGCGTTCGTTCATTTCTTTCCTAATGCCGGGAAACTCACCACAATCGCTGTAAAACTTCCTGTCGTTCTATGCAAAGTCCAACTATTTCTAACGCTGTCTTTTTCGAGGCCCCTTCGAGACAGGTGCCCCCGCTGTCACCGAAATCACCAGCTGGATACACACCCATCACACAGATACAGCCTGGCAAGTAGATTCTTCATCTGCTCCGGAAATCACAACATACACTCACCG
>NZ_JAULSC010000320.1 GCF_030518195.1 Nocardioides cremeus | reverse complement strand
ACCAGTGGTATTTCAGCTTGGGTGGTATTACCAACCACTGTTGGTTGGGTTCCATTGTCGTAGAAAAACGGATACATTGCTCTCCGTAGGTCAGGGTTCAGTTGAGCCACCTCTGTGGTATCCCAAGTGCTATCGAACTGGCCATCGACTCTTGGCTCATAACGAATGCTGCGGGGAATAGAGCTTTCCCCTTGTACTATCCAGCGTTCCGGTAGATCAGTTACTTGTTGGAAGAATGTATCAATTGCCAATAAAAATACTGTTAAGAGAGCTCC
>NZ_JAULSC010000319.1 GCF_030518195.1 Nocardioides cremeus | reverse complement strand
TATAACAGAATCCGGAGTGGTTGAGGTTTCACCCGATGAAGCCCTGTTCATTTCCGGTCGTGTATTGGCCAATTATGGAGACTGCGATAAAAACATCAAAAAGCAGCTTGATTCTATCGCCAATGCCGATACGATCGAAACGCTGACCGCAATTAATTTTCAGGAGGGTTACCCGGAACCGTCCTTCATGACATTGGAGGAAGTACGTGCCGCCATCGCCTCGGCCAAGAAAACACCTGAACAGCGGGCGGTCCTCTTCGCCCAAATGACCATCA
>NZ_JAULSC010000318.1 GCF_030518195.1 Nocardioides cremeus | reverse complement strand
CGAAAGCAATGGCAGTCGAGCAGCTACAACTACTAGCAAACCGCCTCATTGCCTCGACACTTAACTGTTGGTTATTTTATCGCGTTTCTTTTTTTGGTTCAAGAATCAAAATCAAGAGGTTGGCCACAGAGATTTTGTAGAGTCTACGAGGACGAATGAAGGCATAGCAAGAAGTACCGAGCACCGAGACTAATGTAAATTACGTCACAGGTGGCATTCTACCATGAACCCCTCTCTGGGTGACAAACTAGAACCATCACTGCTGCAACATATCA
>NZ_JAULSC010000317.1 GCF_030518195.1 Nocardioides cremeus | reverse complement strand
AAGGCATAATGAAATTATTTCCTGAAATATTGCTAGGGTTTGCTGCCTGCCTCACGGCTTCTGTATGTGAGGCGCAGCAAACCCTTCGTGTTATGGAATACAATGTAGAGAATCTGTTCGATTGTCGTCATGATTCACTGAAGAACGATTCGGAATATCTTCCTCATTCCGTTCGGGGATGGAGCTGGAAACGTTATCATGAAAAACTGAACCGCATTGCAAAAGTCATACTCGCTGCCAGTAGAGAGCAAGTGCCCGATCTGGTAGGACTTTGT
>NZ_JAULSC010000316.1 GCF_030518195.1 Nocardioides cremeus | reverse complement strand
ACATATTCCACAGCCGGATAATTGCGGAGCACCCATCCCGGTGTTACAGAACGATAATCGGTAGTATCAATCAGTGCCAGCGCATAGGCCATTTCACAAGGATACTGCCGGACCAACATATCTACGTCGGCATGCTCGCAGATTTTTCCTTCATACAGACGGCGTATCAGTCCAGACAATCCCCAGCTCACCCGTTCAGCCTTCACCATACTAAAGAAGCCGTCGAATTCTTCCTTACCTTTCAACAACGAAGCAAAAATTTTCCGTATTTCATC
>NZ_JAULSC010000315.1 GCF_030518195.1 Nocardioides cremeus | reverse complement strand
ATGTGACTGCGCGCAGTATCTCCACGCCCTGCATCCTGCTTGCTCTGGTGGGCGTGCTGGAGTCTCTGTGCCCTTTGGATGGAGAACCGTCGAAAAGATGGCGCGGACTGGCACTGTGCTGCATCGCACTCACAATAGCAGCGGCGATGCACCCATTAATGGCTGCTTATGGATTGGGATGTGTGCTGGTCCGGAGTTGCGTGGCGTCCCCTGTGCGGGGAGTGCGTATGTGGGGAACGGCTGCGTTATGTCTGCTGGCGCTCTGCATTGCGGCC
>NZ_JAULSC010000314.1 GCF_030518195.1 Nocardioides cremeus | reverse complement strand
GCACACGTTTGATATCGCTTTGTGCACACGCCACACTAGCGGCGTAGAATGCAGTGAACGCACCGATATAAGCTATCCAGTGCAGCACTTCGGGCGCATATCCTATAAACAACGGGAACATACGGGCTACCAGATATACACCGGCTACTACCATGGTAGCAGCATGGATTAATGCACTGACAGGAGTAGGACCTTCCATAGCATCCGGTAACCAGATGTGCAATGGAAACATCGCACTTTTACCGGCACCACCGATAAACATTAGCCCCAAGGCC
>NZ_JAULSC010000064.1 GCF_030518195.1 Nocardioides cremeus | reverse complement strand
CATCAGACGATGCGCAACCATCAGATCAGCTGAAGCCGACAGAACAGCCCAATCCATCAAACCATCGCATCAAACTATCGCATCAAACCAATCCATCAAACCAATCTATCAAACTAATCCATCAAACCAATCCATTAAAACCAATCCATCGAACCAATCTATTAAAACAATCCAACCCATCAGATCGATCAAATCTATCAGCCTAAGCTCATCGAAACAAACAAGCCAATCAAAACTAGCAGATCAATCAGATCTCAGCTGCCTAGCTTAAGGGGGTGTGTTAGAGATATAAGCTCACCAGCTGATCTCCGATAGAACAAGTACTCAATCTTCAACTAAAACTCATCAATCAATCTATTACTAGAAGCTATTATGCTATTATCTAGTAATATCTATCTATTACGCCATAGATTACGCAAGCTACTACTAAGAAGACTCTTCTAGAATCTAAGACAACGAATATATAAGTAGTAGAAGAGCTAGTAGATAGAAAGTAGAGAAGAGTAGAGCGAATCCTACAGACTACCTTAGGAAGGCAATTTAACTATTCTCTCTCCCCTAGCAATATCTTTTTATCTCTTATTTATCTCTCTTTACTAGAACCTTCGATAAGCTGCCTCTAAGTCTATTACTAGACAAGTAGAAGGCAGAGACCTCTACCTCTGAGCTACTAGTAGAACAAGCAGCAACTTCCGCTACCTAAGTAGCAATATTCTAACAAAAATAAGAACTTAATCTCTTATCTAGCCTATATTATTAACCTTATTATCTAAGATATTATCTAA
>NZ_JAULSC010000313.1 GCF_030518195.1 Nocardioides cremeus | reverse complement strand
CCTCTTCTACGAGGGCGGCCTCGAAGCGTTCCTCCGCTTCCTCGACCGCGCCAAGCACCCGCTCATCCCCGCCCCGATCAACATCAAGGGCGAGCGCGACGGGATCGTGGTCGAGGCGTCGATGTGGTGGAACGATTCCTACCACGAGAACATGCTCGTGTTCACCAACAACATCCCGCAGAAGGACGGCGGGACGCATCTCGCCGGCTTCCGGAGCGCGCTCACCCGCCAGGTGGTTGCTAATGCGGACAGCCGCGAGATCGGCAAGCGCGAGA
>NZ_JAULSC010000312.1 GCF_030518195.1 Nocardioides cremeus | reverse complement strand
CCTCCTTCTTAGGCAACTACAGGTCCGCTAGGCGTACCTTGATATTGAGAAAGTTACAGATGGTACCAGTTGAGTCTGAGTATTAAACCATGTATAGCTTATACGGAGACTAGTACTAACGGGCCTTATAACAGATCTATTTTACATTATGAAAAGCAATTCTGAGTGGGGAATAGCCGGTTTTCTGGATTTTCCGGCCCCATCGGTTGCGTGAGAGTCATGAATGGTGTGAGAGGTTGAGCAGAGCTAGATCAAAGCGGAGTTGATCTGCGACA
>NZ_JAULSC010000311.1 GCF_030518195.1 Nocardioides cremeus | reverse complement strand
GAAGACAGATTCCAGAGTGGAATGTCTACGATGAAGAGATTGCGGCGCTTGCGAGACGGGTCAAGGGCGAGCAGGAACTTGCGGGTTTGGTCGATGTGCAGGAGCAGGAGCAGTTGAGGGAGAAGAAGGAGAAGGATGCTGAGAGGGTGGTTGAGCATAGTGAGTTGTAGACCGGATATATGTGTGTGTGTATAGATTCCATGTGGAAAGTCACGGCAGGTGTGTGTTTTGTTTTGGGTTAGGATAGAGATTTGAAACAGGTGATAAGAACAAGA
>NZ_JAULSC010000310.1 GCF_030518195.1 Nocardioides cremeus | reverse complement strand
GGCGCGCTCGTAGTCCGACCACGCAAACTTTGCCATCAGATAGCTGCCCATCTGCTCGGTAGTCTTGATGCAGCGGGTTGTGCTGGTGCGGCTGCGGCCATAGTACCGGCTGATCTGGGGCAGCAGATGCAGCATCCGGGCAGTAGAGGGGCCTACGCCCTCCACGGTGCACAGTTCCTCCTCACTGGCCTCCAGCACCGCCGCAAAATCCCCGAACCGATCGATCAGGTCGTGGGCGATACCGTTGGTGTCCTATTGGGCGTTGGTCAGGTAAA
>NZ_JAULSC010000309.1 GCF_030518195.1 Nocardioides cremeus | reverse complement strand
AGCCAGCACATCATGCCACTCTTTGGCCTTCCTCTTCTTTGGGAACCGTCTCTTCGTTGCCTCTTTCTAAATCGGTGTCCATCCTTCCTGGTGTCGCATCTTCCCAATTTTTCATCTCGTAACTATGACCTTTGTCATGCATGAGCTCTGGTACGCTTTGGGGAGCGGTGGATCTTCGTTTTGACATGAAGGCTGCTGATTGACCGGCCGTAAGTGTTTTGGAGGTGCCGAGTGACGATTTCTTGAAAGATAGGCCTCCTGTCAGCGCTCCGGTC
>NZ_JAULSC010000308.1 GCF_030518195.1 Nocardioides cremeus | reverse complement strand
CATACTTCCGGCAACGTCTGCTTTTTAGGCGTGTGGTGTTTGCGATATTTACGTCTCTGATGTTACTGTTGTTCGGAGAATGAAAACTACTTGATGATAAATTATTTGGTGATGAGGTGCTGTGTTTCACATTGTATACTGGCAGTCTGAACATGCATGGGCATGAAGTGAATGTCGCGTGTTTTTCGCGCGTACTATTATATAATGTGATTAAAATAAATAATTTTGAACCTTTTATCCTGCTGAATAAAATTCCGAGATTGTAAGTAGAATAA
>NZ_JAULSC010000307.1 GCF_030518195.1 Nocardioides cremeus | reverse complement strand
TTTTGGCGGGGCGCGAAAAGTGACGTCATCTAGTGAATGGAGAGAAATGGAGTGGACGCCACATAGCTTACATTTAACGTCATAGTATGGGAAATGTCTAAAAAAAAACAAGTGCTTGATTACTTCCATCAAAGAACCACAAGAGGTCAAGGCTTATTGACAAAATGAGGTAGCCCCCCTTTCTCAAGGCGGATCAAGTTCAAAAAAAGACGGCTCTTGTTTCTAACCTCAAATTGGCTCGATCAATTCCATGTACGCTTTCCAAGAAACGAAAA
>NZ_JAULSC010000306.1 GCF_030518195.1 Nocardioides cremeus | reverse complement strand
TTAATCTTTAACTAAAACTTATTAATTAATCTATTACTAGAAGCTATTACACTATTATCTAGTAATATTTATCTATTACACTATAGATTATATAAGCTACTACTAAGAAGACTCTTTTAGAATCTAAGATAACGAATATAAATAGTAGTAGAAGAGCTAGTAGATAGAAAGTAGAGAAGAGTAGAGCGAATCCTACAGACTACCTTAGGAAGGCAATTTAACTATTCTCTCTCCCCTAGTAATATCTCTTTATCTCTTATTTATTTCTCTTTACT
>NZ_JAULSC010000305.1 GCF_030518195.1 Nocardioides cremeus | reverse complement strand
CGCGTGTGCCGTGCGGCTCCTGGAGGGCGAGGTGAAGATGGCGCACAACGACGTCCTCGACGACGAGGACCTGGCCGACGGCATCCGGTTGGCCTGCCAGTCGCACCCGGTGACGGACAGCGTGCGGGCCACCTACCACTGAGTCGGGCAACGGCAGGCCCACAGTGCGGTAACAGCCACTCCACGTCCGGGGCGGGTCTAGACCGGTTGTTCAAATGATCGGCAACGAGTTCCCCCTGTGCGGGGTGATCGTTGTGATGGGTGTCCGCACCCGC
>NZ_JAULSC010000304.1 GCF_030518195.1 Nocardioides cremeus | reverse complement strand
AACCCATCGTCTGCATCAAGCTCAAGGTCGAGCTCCATATCGTCGTCTTCTTCCAGGTCGTCGACTTCGAAATCGTCGTCCGTTTCAGCCAGACCATCAGCCTCTTCATCGGTATCGAACATATCCATAAATGGGAGCCGCCGACCAGGCCGCACGAACTTGTGCCGCAGGCGATGTAGATCGCGCCTTGTATTAATTAATATTTCGCCGATGTCAAGGTCGCCTAATTGATCCGTTTCAGGGGGTGGTACACCAAATTTCACTATGTCGCCCGG
>NZ_JAULSC010000303.1 GCF_030518195.1 Nocardioides cremeus | reverse complement strand
AATTTCCTTTTTTTCATATCTTTGTGCCCTTAAAATGTGAAATAATAAACTTTAAAAAATAATAAAGATAAATGGCTACGCTGGAAAAAATTAGAAGCAAAGCAGGACTGCTGGTACTCGTGGTGGGTTTGGCATTGTTCGCTTTTATCATTGGAGACTTTTTAAACTCTGGTTCTACTTATTTTAGGCAATCACAGGAACGGATCGCCGAGATTGATGGAGAGGTTGTAAAAATTCAAGATTATCAAGGTCGCGTTGATGAGATGGCCGAGATG
>NZ_JAULSC010000302.1 GCF_030518195.1 Nocardioides cremeus | reverse complement strand
GAGCACCAGCCTGGCCCTGAGCAGCTTGGCCCTGAGCACCAGCTTGTCCTTGGGCGACTTGTCCTTGAGCGGCCTGGCCCTGAGCAGCCTGTCCCTGCTGAGCAGTCTGCTGTCCCTGCTGGGCAATCTGCTGTCCCTGCTGGGCAGTCTGTCCTTGCTGAGGAGTGGTAGCTCCAGCAGTACCGGCAGTACCGGCGGTACCAGCAGTTCCAGCGGTGCCAGCGGTGCCAGCGGTGCCAGTAGTTCCAGTGGTGCCAGTAGTTCCAGCGGTGCCA
>NZ_JAULSC010000301.1 GCF_030518195.1 Nocardioides cremeus | reverse complement strand
CCATTCCTTGCATAATGCTGGTTGAGAAAATCATCTGTCACAAGAAACCCAAGGTCAGCACTAGTAGCGCTCTGTGCATCCATGGAGCCCCAGGCATCTCCGTTAAGGGGAGCTGCACCGGGATGTAGCATGTCCATGATGTCAAGTTCCAGCCCGTTTGTTTCCAACATCTGTTGACTTTCCGAATCTTTACCAGCCTGGATGCTACGAAGTATGCTATTTTTTATTTCTTGTATGCAGGGGAATACCCGCTGGATTGCCTCCATCGCTTCAAG
>NZ_JAULSC010000300.1 GCF_030518195.1 Nocardioides cremeus | reverse complement strand
GGATTAAACTATATAGAATTAGTTCTCGCATTCGAAGACAGATGTTGTAAGGTCCTTACTATAGCTGTATCGTGGATTGTTCTGCAACACTGCCTATCAAACTCTTCCATCTTTTTTAATGTATCTTCGTATGCTTCCGTGGAAACGAAGTCTTGGTCAAGGAATTCTTTAAAGGTCAAAGTCACTTCCTCATCCATCTGCTGTATCCTAGAGGTAGATCCAAAGGGTTGTGAGATAGTTACACGAACACGATGAATACTGCGGTCGCAATAAAC
>NZ_JAULSC010000299.1 GCF_030518195.1 Nocardioides cremeus | reverse complement strand
CTGCTGCTCAATGATGGCGACTTAGAAAGAATCCAGCATTGCCTTGAGCGAAACTCGTTCAGAGCGGAGTGTACGTAAAAGTCCTTGTGTCATTGCGGCCTCGCGATCAACACCGGCTCCGAGGTGATCTCCACAAGTCACCCAGAGGACATTTGCAGAGTCAGTTAAAAGCGTTTGCAGATGCAAAAATTCGCTTCCTGACATGGCCGCCACGAGCGGACTCTCAAGGTCAGTTAGCATGATGACATTATTGCTAGGTGGGCAAGCATCTCCAAG
>NZ_JAULSC010000298.1 GCF_030518195.1 Nocardioides cremeus | reverse complement strand
GAAAAAAAGGCTTCATATACGTTTTCCAGGATAAAAACCATCCAGAGTCTGTCTTCAAAATCGGCGTCACCGAGCGCCCGTACAATGAACGATTGGAAGAACACAGCAAATGCTGCAAATTTGAACAAGACATCGCCCACGTGTCGGCCCAAGTGATTCAAAACAGCAAGCTCTTGGAATGGCTCATACATCGCGATTTGTGTTATGAGGTGAGGTATCGCTCCTGTCCCAACAAGACAAAGGGCCATACCGAGTGGTTTGCAGTCTCGAAAGAAA
>NZ_JAULSC010000297.1 GCF_030518195.1 Nocardioides cremeus | reverse complement strand
CCGCTCCTTCATGGACATCTTCGATTGTTAGCATGAATTAACGAGAGTTGCAAACGAGACTTACACCACTGTCTATGGCGGAGCCTACAATAAGTCAGCTTGTGAACATTTCTGGGCCCCAGCAACTGATCCAACACTTACAGTCGTAGATCATGTGGATCTATCAGTTTTTGTTTACAAAGAACACATGCAGCGAACCCGCTAAGATGGGCCCCCGATTTCTTATCCCTCCATACTGCTATGCGTTCCGGACAGATATGACACCTCATCTCATCA
>NZ_JAULSC010000296.1 GCF_030518195.1 Nocardioides cremeus | reverse complement strand
CGCTTGGCCGTCTCCTCCCCCTATACGAGAACTTTGGCGTCAAATTCCAGCGGAGCTTCCCAGAATTTTCACCAGTTTGTCCTTGACAGCTTCGTCTGTCATGTACCTTGCAGTACCAACGGTTGGCAACGCAAATATTCTTTGCTCAATTCCCCAACCCGTTTACCTCACTTTGCTCTTTATGTAGCGGAACATTTTACATGCTGCTGCCGGTTTTCGTCTCGTCGATAGGGTTTTTGAGAACTATACCCTCAGGTGAGAAAATGTGTAGAGGTA
>NZ_JAULSC010000295.1 GCF_030518195.1 Nocardioides cremeus | reverse complement strand
ATACTCTTATTTTCTTTATCGCAACTGTGTATAGTATCTGGAATAGGTGGTTGGGACAACATCCTAACAAATCTTTCGTACTGGGCTTGAAATGGCAGCTTTTCTCTTCATGCTTGAAGTTGCAAATCTTGACTCGGCGAACAATTCCAGACATCGCGGATAAGGAAATCACTCTACATTTTGTGCCTTTACGATCACTTAAAGATTCCTTCTCACGCTGATCAGACGTAGTCTTGTGAGATTTGTTTGCATGTAGTGATTTGAAATATATGGAAA
>NZ_JAULSC010000294.1 GCF_030518195.1 Nocardioides cremeus | reverse complement strand
AAGTGCGCGTGTTTCCGGGCAATTTCGCCGACTATCTGTGGCGCAAACAAGGCGGCCCCGAAAAGGAACCTACCCTGGACGACGTGTTTGCGCGCGTTCCCCCAGCGGAGCCGGTTCCGATTCCCAGCCAGGCTCCTGCGAAACGAATCAATCCGATCCAGCTGAAGCAGATGCAGGATCAGGCGCAGGAACTGGAAGCGCAGGTCGGCGAGTTAGAGGCCCAGATTCAACAGGCAGAGCTTTCTCTTTCGGATTTCGTCGGCCCGGAGGAAGCGA
>NZ_JAULSC010000007.1 GCF_030518195.1 Nocardioides cremeus | reverse complement strand
TCCCGACTGGATCGGTGTAGTTGAAGACCAGCCTGGTCACGACGCCGGAGTCGTCGGTCACCTCGTAGTCCATGTCTACGGTGTCGCCCGGCGTCAGGGTGGTGGGGGAGGTCATTGTGAAACTCGTGACCTGCGGCGTGGACGTATCAGCGGCTTCAGCAGCTCTCGCGGAACTGGTAGGTAGCGAAGTCCAAACCAGAGCGCTCAGCACTACGAACATGAGCCAAGTTAGGCGGCGCGGCGCAAGCAAGACGAACTCCCGAGTTCTACGGATGCTGATGACCCGTAGCGGTCGCTGCAGGTGTCGTGCCAAGCAGTATCTGCGGGGAACGAGACTTTTTCACAAAGTTGGCGCTTGTCTGTAGTGGTCACACCTTCGTGGCTGCGCTTTCCGCACCCCGGCTAGGAGCCGCTGCAGACTCAGCATGCAGGGCTCGAGTGCACCGGTGAGCTCCGGCTACGTGACCTGGCCGAAGAGACCTACGCAGCCAACCCAATCCGGCGATCGCGGGTGAGCCTCGCGCTGAGGAGTGTCTTGACCTGGTGAAGATGTCAACTCACTCGTGGCGCCCTCGCCTTCGGCTGACCATGAGTGCGATCCGTGATCTGTATCCGTCAGGAGGGGAAAGGGACGCCGGTGTTGGCGTGGCAGCGGTAGCCGTAGGGGTTCTTGGCCAGGTACTGCTGGTGCACGTCCTCGGCGTAGTAGTAGGTCGGCGCCTCGCGCACCTCGGTGGTGATCTCGCCGAGGCCGCGGCGGGCGAGCTCCTCGCCGTACACCCGGGTCAGCTCGGCCGCCGTGCGCTCCTGCTCGGGCGTCGTCCAGTAGATCGCGGAGCGGTACTGGGTGCCGACGTCGTTGCCCTGGCGCATGCCCTGGGTCGGGTCGTGCACCTCGAAGAACGCCTTGACCAGGTCGGCGTAGGAGACGACGGCGGGGTCGAAGACGACCCGCACGGCCTCGGTGTGGTTGGTGCGCCCGGAGCAGACCTCCTCGTAGGAGGGGTGCGGGGTGTCGCCGCCGGCGTACCCGACGGAGGTCGACCAGACCCCGGGCATCTTCCAGTAGTGCTCCTCGGCGCCCCAGAAGCAGCCGAGCCCGAAGATCGCGACCTCGTGGCCGGCGGGTGCCTGGTCGGTGACGACCGGGGAGTCGAGGACGACGTGCCGGTCGGCGAGGTGCCAGGGGCTCTCGCTGCGCCCCGGCAGGGTCTGCTCGGGGGCGATGAGGTCGCTCTGCTTGCGGGTGAAGAACATGCGGTGGTCCTCCTCGGAGTGGGTGTCCGAGGGGTACAACACCGGGGGAGGCCAGATGGTTCCCGCGTGAGTACCCTCGACGGGTGAGCGAGCAGCAGCACCTGGCCAAGGCGGGCTTCGAGACCCGCGCCATCCACGCCGGCTACGAGCCGGACCCCACGACGGGGGCGGTGATCCCGCCGATCTACGCGACGTCGACGTACAAGCAGGACGGCGTCGGCGGCCTGCGGGGCGGCTACGAGTACTCCCGCTCGGCCAACCCGACCCGCACCGCGCTCGAGGGCAACATCGCCGCTCTCGAGCAGGGCGAGCGCGGCTTCGCCTTCGCCTCCGGCCTGGCCGCCGAGGACACCCTGGTGCGCGCGCTGTGCACCCCCGGCGACCACGTGGTCATCCCCGACGACGCGTACGGCGGCACCTACCGCCTCTTCGACAAGGTCGAGAAGGCCTGGGGTCTCGAGCACAGCCCGGCGGCCGTCTCCGACGTCGACGCGGTGCGCGCGGCGATCCGCCCCGGGCAGACGAAGATCGTGTGGGTCGAGACGCCCACCAACCCGCTGCTGACCATCGGCGACATCGAGGCGCTGGCGAGCGTGGCGCACGAGGCGGGCGCGCTGCTGGTCGTCGACAACACCTTCGCCTCGCCCTACCTGCAGCAGCCGCTGACCCTGGGTGCCGACGTGGTGCTGCACTCGACCACGAAGTACTGCGGCGGGCACTCCGACGTCGTCGGCGGTGCGCTCGTGGTGCACGACCTCGAGATCGCCGACAAGGTCGCCTTCCACCAGAACGCCATCGGCGCCGTGGCCGGCCCCTTCGACGCGTGGCTGACGCTGCGCGGGCTGAAGACCCTGGGCGTGCGGATGGACCGCCACTGCGACAACGCCGAGAAGGTCGTCGACTTCCTGCTCGACCACCCCAAGGTCGAGCAGGTGATCTACCCCGGTCTGGCCTCGCACGCGGGCCACGAGGTCGCGGCGCGCCAGATGAAGCGCTTCGGCGGCATGGTCTCCTTCCGCGTCAGCGGCGGTGAGCAGGCCGCGCTCGCGGTCTGCGAGGGCACCGAGGTCTTCACCCTCGGGGAGTCGCTGGGCGGCGTCGAGTCGCTGATCGAGCACCCGGGCCGGATGACCCACGCCAGCGTCGCCGGCACCGACCTCGAGGTCCCCGCCGACCTGGTGCGGCTCTCGGTCGGCATCGAGACCGCCGAGGACCTCATCGCCGACCTCGACCGCGCCCTCGGGTGAGCCGAGTGCGGCGCCCGCGCCACGGCCCGGGCGTCGCATAGGTTGAGCGCTGTGGACGAGCAGGAGGTGACCGGCCCCGACCCCGCCGGCGACGTCGCGGTGGCCCAGCCGGACCCGAGGGCTCCGACCCCGGGAGGACGCCTGCGCCGCCGCGCGCTGCGTCCCCGGTCGGTCGAGGAGGAGGAGCGGCTCACCCGCCGGCTCGCGCAGCAGTGGAGCCAGCTGCGCGACGAGCGCGAACGCCGGCTGACCCCGCCCGAGCTGGCCAGCGGCGCCGACGCCTACCCGCGCACCCCCGTGCCGCCGGGCGTCGAGCTCGCCGCCGCCTGGGCCTGGCGCTTCCTGGTCATCGTGGCCGCCGGCGCCGTGATCGCCTGGACCGTCGGCTACCTCTCGGTGATCGTGCTGCCCATCGTCGTGGCGCTGCTGGTCACCGCACTGGCGGCGCCGGCCGTCGACGCCCTGACCAGGATCCGGGTGCCGCGCGGCCTCGCCGCGCTGGTGGTCGTCGTCAGCGGGCTGGCCACCGTCAGCGCCCTGCTGACCTTCGTGGGCCAGCAGGTCGCCAACGGCGCCACCGACCTGGCCGAGCAGACGGTCGCCGGCCTGGGCCAGATCCGCCAGTGGCTCGAGGACGGCCCGCTCAACGCCAGCGACTCCCAGATCGACCGCTGGATCAACGACGCCCAGCGCGTGATCACCGACCAGACCAGCGACGGCCAGGTGGTCACCCGGCTCACCGAGGTCGGCACCACGCTCACCCACGTCGTCGCCGGGTTCTTCATCGTCCTCTTCGCCACCTACTTCTTCATGGCCGACGGACAGCGGATCTGGTCGTGGCTGGTGCGCCTGGCGCCCCGGGCAGCGCGCCCGCGGGTCGACTCCTCGGGCCGCGTCGCGTGGATCTCGCTGACCCAGTTCGTGCGGGCCACCGTCGTGGTGGCCCTCGTCGACGCCGTCGGCATCGCCGGCTGGGCCTGGTTCCTCGGCGTGCCGTTCGTGGCCGCCATCGGCGTGCTGGTCTTCCTGGGCGCCTTCGTGCCGATGATCGGTGCGACCATCGCCGGCACGGTGGCGATCCTGGTGGCGCTGGTCGACCAGGGGCCCGTGGCCGCGCTGCTGATGCTGGTCGGGGTGATCGTGGTCCAGCAGGTCGAGGGCCACGTGCTGCAGCCCTTCCTCATGGGCCGCTGGGTCTCGGTGCACCCGCTCGCGGTGATCCTCGCGATCGCTGCGGGCGTGATCGTCGCCGGGATCGCCGGAGCCCTGGTCGCGGTGCCGCTGGTCGCGGCCCTCAACGCCGTCGTGCAGCACCTCGCCGCCAACACCGCACCCGGCGACGACCCGGAGGAGGAGCTCGCCGAGGACTACGAGGAGAGTGGCGCCATGGTCGACGTGCAGGAGTCCGCCACGCCCGAGGGGGAGCCGTCGTGAGCGAGGTGCCCACCGTCGGGCTCGCCGACATCGAGGCCGCCCGCGAGGTCCTCGCCGGCGTCGCGGTCCGTACGCCGATGGAGGAGTCGCGCTGGCTCTCGGAGCTGGTCGGTGGCGAGGTCCGCCTCAAGGCCGAGAACCTCCAGCGCACCGGCTCGTTCAAGGCCCGCGGCGCCTACGTGCGGATCTCGCGGCTCAGCGAGGAGGAGCGGGCCCGCGGCGTCGTCGCGGCCTCGGCAGGCAACCACGCCCAGGGCGTCGCCCTGGCCGCGCAGCTGCTCGGCATCTCCGCCACCGTCTTCATGCCCGAGGGGGCGCCGATCCCCAAGGAGCGCGCCACCCGCGGCTACGGCGCCGAGGTGGTCTTCACCGGGCAGTACCTCGAGGACGCGCTGGTCGCGGCCCACGAGTTCGCCGAGCGCACCGGCGCGGTGCTGATCCACCCCTTCGACCACCCCGACGTGGTGGCCGGGCAGGGCACCGTGGGTCTGGAGATCATCGAGCAGCTGCCCGAGGTGGCCACTGTCGTGGTGCCCACCGGTGGGGGAGGGCTGCTGGCCGGTGTCGCGCTGGCGGTCAAGGCGCTGCGCCCCGATGTACGCGTCGTGGGCGTGCAGGCCAAGGACGCCGCGGCCTACCCGGGCTCCCTCGAGGCGGGCCGCCCGACGCCGCTGGCGGTGATGCGCACGATGGCCGACGGCATCGCCGTCGGCCGCCCGGGCGACCTGACGTTCGCCGCGGTGGTCGAGCACGTCGACGAGGTCCTCACCGTCAGCGAGGACTCGCTGGCGCGGGCGGTGCTGTCGCTGGCCGAGCGGGCCAAGCTGGTCTGCGAGCCGGCCGGCGCCGCCGCGATCGCGGCCCTGCTCGATCACCCCGACGCCTTCGAGGCGCCGGTGGTCGCGGTGCTCTCGGGCGGCAACATCGACCCGCTGCTGCTGGGCAAGGTGATCCGGCACGGCATGGCCGCGGCCGGTCGCTACCTCAACCTCGACGTGACCATCCCCGACGCGCCCGGCGGCCTGGCCCGGCTGCTCACCGAGGTCAGCGCCGCGGGCGCGAACGTGCTCGAGGTCGCCCACGAACGGATCTCGCCGGCCCTGTCGATGGACGAGGTCGAGGTGCACCTGCAGCTCGAGACGCGCGGCTCCGCGCACTCCGACACCGTGCTCGCGCGGCTGCGCGAGCACGGCTACCGCGTCCTGGAGTGACCGCGTCCTCGTTGGTCGAGCAGGGACGAGCGCCAGCGAGGAGCGTCGCCGAGACCGGGTGACTGACGCGCTCGCCGTTCGCCATGGGCTCGCGGGGTCTCGGCGTCGCTCGAGCCTTCGGTCCTCGCTGCTCGACCTACGGCGGTGCCCTGTCGTTGGTCGAGCAGTGACGAGCGCCAGCGAGGAGCGTCGCCGAGACCCGGTGACTGACGTGCTCGCCGTACGCCATGGGCTCACGGGGTCTCGGCGTCGCTCGAGCCTTCGGCCCTCCCTGCTCGACCAACGGCGGTGTCACCGCTGCTCGACCAGCGAGGTGGGGCGTGCCTCAGACGGTGTAGGGCACCGCGTCGAGGATGACGACCTCGAGCATCTTGCCGTTGGGGGCCTCGTAGGAGACCGTGTCGCCGCGGCTGGCGCCGTTGATGGCCTGGCCCAGGGGGGACTGCGGGGAGTAGACCTTGAGGTCCTCGACGGAGTCCTCGATCTCGCGGGCCCCGAGCAGGAAGGTCTCGGCCTCGTCGTCGTCGTCGCCGACGAACTTGTAGGTGATCTTCATGCCCGGCTCGACGACGCCGTCGTCGGGAGGGGTCTCGCCGATCTCGGCGCGGCGCAGCATGTCCTCGAGCTGGCGGATGCGGCCCTCGATGCGGCCCTGCTCCTCGCGGGCGGCGTGGTAGCCGCCGTTCTCCTTCAGGTCGCCCTCGTCGCGGGCGTTGCTGATGCGCTCGATCACGTCCGCACGCACCGGGCCCTTGAGGTCCTCGAGCTCGGCGTTGAGCTTGTCGAAGGCGTCCTTGGTCAGCCAGATCTTGCCCGGCTCGGTCGACTGCGTCATGGCGTGGCTCCTACGGGGGGTGCGTCAGGGTGTGGTCGTCCGCACCCGTTGTCGTTGGGTGTTCTCGTGCGGATCTGACGTGGTCGGAGCGCCGGAGAAGCGCTCGACTTGGTCGCGGGCCTTCGTCCTGGCGGGCCCGGCGGGAGCGTCAGAACAACCACCTTAACAATCCCTGGGTCAAAACGCAGGCTCGTCCACCGTCGAGGCGTCGCGGGCGTACCCCCCGAACGGGCTATTCGTCCGCGCCGCTCGGGTGGAAAACGGCCGGTGAGGTCAAGATTCCCGGCGAGCGCCACCAGGGAGGCTCGCAGCGGTCGACGATGTGCCCAGCCGCCGCTGGGCGGTCCCCCCACCCTCGTGCCGGCCGTGGCCGACCCGAGGTCGTAGCCGGCCAGCGGGCCGGCTGGAACGAATGAGGTCTCATGAACAAGAACCAGGTGCGGCTCACCGTCGCAGGAATGACCGCCCTCAGCGTGCTGGCGGTCTCCGCCCCCGCCACCGCCGGTGTGGCGGCCCAGAGGAGCGAGGGCACCTCGCTCTCCGCCTCGCACAAGAGCGGCAAGCCCCCGAAGGCCGACAACGGCAAGCACGGCAGCGCCAAGGTCGCCAAGGCCAAGCAGAAGGCCCTGCGGGACCTGGACCGGATGGAGATGCGTCTGGACAAGTCCGTCAAGCAGTCGCGGGTCGCGAAGCTGAGCGCCGAGGACCGCGAGGCACTCCTGGCGAACGTCGAGGCCGACAAGGCCGCCCTTGGCGCCTACGCCGAGCGCATCGAGGCAGCCTCCACGAAGAGCGACCTCAAGTCCGTCTCGAAGGACCTCAAGTCGGTCCGTGCCGAGAACTACCGCCTGGCGGTGAACCTGATGCGGCAGGCCGAGCAGGTGGCCGCCGCGATCGCCGCCGCCCAGGCGAACCCGGACAACGACCAGGCGACCCAGGACGCCCTCGCCCAGGCCGCCGCCCTGATCGAGTCGGTGCGCGAGATGCTGCGGCTGATCACCTCGGCCACGGCCAAGGACGAGATCAAGATCGTCAAGGACGACTTGTCCGAGGGCGCCAGCCACGTCGACGACGACGACGACGAGGACGACGACGAGGACGACGACGAGGACGACGACGAGGACGACGACGAGCCGTCCATGCCTTAGTCGGTGACCGGCATCAGCGAGGGCGGCGCGCGATCTCCTGCGTGCGTCGCCCTTGCTGGGTCAGCGGGGGCGGAGCTGGCCGTCGGCGGTGCAGCCGACGTTCTCCACGGCGGTGGCCTCACGCTCGGTGCGCACGCTGACCTCGGTGCGACCGTCGCCCGTCGGGGTGAAGACCCGCTCGCCCACGACCACCTTGTCGGTGGCGTAGGCACGCACCAGGCACTGCACGTCGGTGGCGTCGCTCTCGACCCGCACGTCGACCACCGCGGTGGTCGTGTGGTCGTCGACGACCTCGAAGCCCACGATGTCGGAGCGCACCGGCGGGCTCGCGTGCACCAGGGTCGTCCAGGCCAGCCAGCCCAGCGAGACCGCGACCACGACGGCGACCACGGCGAGCAGCGAGCGGCGTCGCCACGGCGACGGGGCGCCGTACCGCTCGGCGAGGAGGTCCTGCGAGGTCACCCCTCCATGGTGACACCTACGATGGAACCCATGTCGCAGCACCCCCAGCCGAGCAGCCCCCAGCCGGCCACCCAGCACGACGGCGCGCGTCCCTACGAGGGCCTGCGCCTGATGCACGTGCACGCCCACCCCGACGACGAGTCGAGCAAGGGCGCCGCCTCGACGGCGCGCTACGTCGCCCAGGGCGCCGCGGTGCACGTGGTGACCTGCACCGGTGGGGAGCGGGGCTCGATCCTGAACCCCAAGATGGAGCGCCCCGACATCCTGGCCAACATCACCGAGGTGCGCCGCCAGGAGATGGAGCGGGCCCGCGACATCCTCGGCATCACCCAGCACTGGCTGGGCTTCGTCGACTCCGGCTGGCCCGACGGCGACCCCAAGCCGCCGCTGCCCGAGGGCTGCTTCGGGCTGGCGCCGCTCGAGGAGTCGACCGAGGCGTTGGTGCGGATCATCCGCGAGGTCCGCCCGCACGTGCTGACGACGTACGACGAGCGCGGGGGCTACCCGCACCCCGACCACGTGCGCTGCCACGAGGTCGGCGTCGCAGCGTTCGAGGCGGCCGGCGACGCCGAGCGCTTCCCCGACGCGGGCGAGCCCTGGCAGCCGCTGAAGCTCTACTACCACCACTCCTTCAACCGCCCCCGGATGGAGGCGCTGCACGCCGCGATGCAGGCCCACGGCCTGGAGTCGCCGTGGGAGGAGCGGCTCAAGAGCTGGAAGCCGGAGCCCGAGTGGGACGCCCGGATCACCACCAAGGTCGAGTGCGGCGCCTACTTCGGCGTGCGTGACCAGGCGCTGCTGGCGCATGCCACCCAGATCGACCCCGACGGGCACTGGTTCGCGATCCCGCGCGAGCTGCAGGTCGAGGTGTGGCCCACCGAGGACTACGAGCTCGTGGTGAGCCACGTCGCCTCGACGACGCCCGAGGACGACCTGTTCGCGGGCGTCGACGGCGTGGGTGGCACGCTGTGAGCATGCTGCTGCCCGAGCTCGTCACCCTCCTCGCGCCGGTCCTCGACCTGGTCCGGCTGACCGACGAGGTCCCCGAGCCCGAGGACGTCAAGGCCGGTTGGGGCGCGCTGGCGATCTTCGCCGGGATGGCGCTGGCCGTGGCCCTGCTGGGCTGGAGCCTCTTCCGCCAGCTGCGCAAGGTCGAGCACGGCCGCGCCACCGGCGTGTACGGCGACGTCCCCGCCGAACCGCGCGACAGCGCGGACGACGGGGACGACAGGAACGACAGGAACGACTCAGGTCGACCCTGAGCCGGGTCCCCGGAGTCGGGTGCTCAGCCCTCGGGCGTCTCCTGGGCCTCGACCTGCTTGCGCACCTCGTCCATGTCGAGGTCACGCACCGCCTGGATGACCTGGTCGAGCGCCGGGGCCGGCAGGGCGCCGGGCTGGGCGAAGACCAGGATCCCCTCGCGGAAGGCCATCAGGGTCGGGATCGACTGGATGCCGGCCGCGGCGGCCAGCTGCTGCTGGGCCTCGGTGTCGATGGAGCCGAAGGTGATGTCGGAGTTGGCCTCGGAGGCCGCCTCGTAGGTCGGCGCGAACTGCTTGCAGGGCCCGCACCAGTCGGCCCAGAAGTCGACCAGGAGGATGTCGTCCTCCTTCACGTGGGTCTCGAAGTTGGCCTCGGTCAGCTCGATGGTTGCCATGTCTCCACCGTACGACGCGCTCGTGAGGTCGGCTCACCCCGCGCAGGCGCGCGCGAAGCGGCCCAGCAGGTCGGGCCAGTCGGTGCAGCGCTGGCGCAGCGCCAGGTTGGTGGCGTCCCAGCCGCCGTGGCTCAGCTGCACCAGGCACACGCCGCCCTCGTCGGTGAAGGTGACGTCGAGCCAGGTGGGCTGCACGCCCTCGGGACCCCACCAGTGGGGCAGGTAGGTCTGGGCGTAGCGGGCGCCCGGCTCCCACGCCGTGACCCGGCCCAGCGGCCAGGGTGCCCCGTCGAGCAGCAGCACGACCTCGCCGCCGGCGCGGGGCGTGACCTCGATGCCGCCGAAGGTCTCCGGTGCGGGCGTGGAGGCGGGGTCCCACCACGCGCCCAGGTCGGTGAAGACCTCGAAGGCGCGGGCCGCGTCGCTGGCCACGTCGACCGCGTGGTGCAGCGGGTCGTCGGGCGCGCTCATCAGCGCCGGCTCTGCTCGTCCTGCTGCTGGCTCTGGCCCCGCTGGCCCGGGGGCTGCTCGCCGGACGCGTCGTCGCCCCCGGAGGCCAGCCCCGCGACGAGCACCAGCAGGAGGACCGCCGCCACCGCGCCGGCCACGCCGCGCTGGTGGGCGGGGGTCTCGCGCAGCCGGGCCCACAGCCGGCCCGGCGCGTGCGCGATCGCCGCGCCCGCCCGGTCGGGGAAGGTCTCGCCCGGCACCCGGGGCGCACGCCGCTGCTCGGGCTGCTCCTGGTCCTGCTCCGGCTGCTCCCGCTCGGGCTCCTCCCGCTCGGGGGCCGGCTCCTCGGGCTGCGCTACGGGCACCCGGGAGGTGACCGCCACCGGGGCGGTCATCACCGCGGTCGGGTCGGCCCCACGGGGCGCACGCAGGTCCTGCAGCGACGCGGCGACCTCGGGGGCGGTGGGGCGCTGGGCCGGGTCGGCTGCCGTCATCGCGAGCAGCAGCCGTCGCCAGCGGTCGTCGAGGGTGCTGGGCACCTCGGGGTCGCGGTTCAGCCGGGCCAGCGCCGACTCGGTGGGGCTGCCGGGGAAGGCGCGCTCGCCGGTCAGCGCCTCCAGCAGCACCAGGCCCAGCGAGTAGACGTCGACGGCGGTGCTGACGTCCTCGCCGCGGACCTGCTCGGGGGAGAGGTAGGCCGCGGTGCCGACCGCGGTGCCGGTGCGGGTGTGGCGCACGGTGTCGCCGATCAGCCGGGCGATGCCGAAGTCGGCGAGCTTGACGCGCCGGTCGTCGCCGAGCAGGACGTTGGCGGGCTTGAGGTCGCGGTGCACCACGCCCCGGTCGTGGGTGTGGGCCAGGGTGGCCGCCAGCTCGGCGCCCACCCGCGCGGTCTCCTCCGCGCCCAGCGGGCCCTCGGCGAGCGCGTCCGACAGCGAGCGGCCCTCGACCAGCTCCATCACCAGGAACGGGTGCTGCTCGTCGATGCCCGCGTCGAGGACGGTGACCAGGCCGCGGTGGGACAGGTTGGCCAGGGTGCGCGCCTCGGCGGTGAAGCGGTCGCGGTCGGCCGGGTCGCCGGCCACGTCGCGCAGCACCTTGACCGCCACCTGGCGGTCCAGGAGCCGGTCGGTGGCGCGGTGCACGTCGGCCATCCCGCCCGAGCCCAGCAGCGGGCCGAGCTCGTACCTGTCGTTGAGGAGGGGGGAGACCACCTGCGCAGTCTGGCACCATCCGGGCGCCCCTTCGGGGTGGTGGGGCGGGACCAGGGCGTCGTTAGGCTCGCCGGATGGACGATCAGACAGGTGCCCCCCGCGTGGTGGTCCTCGACGTCAACGAGACGCTCTCGGACCTCTCGCCCCTCGACGAGGCCTTCACCGAGGTGGGACTGGCCGCCCACGAGCGGCAGGCGTGGTTCGCCGGCGTGCTGCGCGACGGCTTCGGCCTCGGGCTCGCCGGCGCCTCGACCCCCTTCGCGGAGGTGGCGGCCGGGCTGCTGCGGGCCAGGCTGCTCGAGCAGGGCGCCGGCGCCGACGACGCCGAGGGCGCGGTCGAGCACGTGATGGGCCGCTTCGGCACCCTCACCGTGCACCGCGACGTGGGCCCCGGCATCCGGGCGCTGCGCGCCGCCGGGCTGCGGGTGGTGACGCTGAGCAACGGCTCGGCGGGAGTCGCCGAGGGGCTGCTGGACCGCGCCGGCCTGCGCGACCACGTCGACCTGGTGCTCTCGGTCGAGGACGCGCCCGCGTGGAAGCCCGCGGCTGCGGCGTACGCGCACGCGCTGGAGGAGTGCGGTGTCGAGGCGCACGAGGCGATGCTGGTGGCGGTGCACCCGTGGGACATCGACGGGGCGGCGCGCGCCGGGCTGCGCACCGGCTGGATCGACCGCAGCGGTCACGACGCCTACCCGGCGCACATGCGCGCGCCCGACCTGCGGGCCCCATCGCTGGCCGAGCTGGCCGGCGACGTGCTCACCGCCGAGCTGAAGTAGCCCCGAACGTGCCACCGGCCCGCCCGGGGCGAGGAGCCCCGGACGGACCGGTGGGTGTGCGTGGGCGCCTGCGGCGCTCAGCGCGGGTGGATCACGGGGTCGGCGGCACCGGGGTGCCGTCGATCGTGAAGACGCCGCCGTCGTTGTGGTTGTTCGGGCTGGTCGGCGCGGTGTTGCCGGTGATCACGACGTCGGTGACGGTCAGGACTCCGGTGCTGCTGTTCCACAGCCCGCCGCCCTCGTTGTCGGCGTTGTTGCCGGTGACCCGGCCGCCGTCGTAGGTCACCACACCGGCTGCGGTGATGTGCAGGCCGCCGCCGTTGCCCGGCGAGGCGCCGGTGTCGTTGCCGGTCATCACGACGTCGCGCAGGGCCACGGTCGTGTTGTCGGTGGTCTCGATCGCTCCGCCGGCGCGCACCGAGGTGTTGGCGTCGAAGCTGGTGCCGGTGACCTCGAGGACGCCCTTGTTGAGCAGGCCGCCGCCGGAGCCGGCGGTGCCGGTGGCGGTGTTGTCGTCGACGGTGGAGTCGCGCAGGGTCAGGGTGCCGCCGTCGTTGTAGAGGCCGCCACCGCCCTGGTCGGCGTCGTTGCCGCCGGCGGTGTTGCCGACGATGTCGGAGCCGGTGACGGTGAAGGTGCCCGACGCGCTGTTCCACAGCCCGCCGCCCTCGGCCGAGGCGGTGTTGCCGCTGACCTCGGTGCCGGTGACGTCGACGCTGCCGGCGCCGGTCAGGTGCACCGCGCCGCCGTTGCCGGGCGCCGCGCCCGCGGTGTTGTCGTTGAGCGAGGAGCGCAGCACCCGCGTGGTGCCGACGTTGGCCTCGATCGCGCCGCCGGCGCGCTGGGCGTCGTTGCCCGTGACGTCGCTCTGCACGACGCTCAGGGTGCCCTGGTTGTTGAAGACGCCGCCGCCGGAACCGGCCGCGCCGGGCGCGGAGTTGCCGGTGACGGTGGTGCCGCGCACGGTCAGGTCGCCCATCTCGTTGTAGAGCCCGCCACCGCCCTGGTCGGCGGCCGCGCCCGCGGCGACGTTGTCGGTGACCTCGGAGCCGCGCACGGTGAAGACGCCGCCGGCGCTGTTCCAGAGCCCGCCGCCCTCCGCGAGGGCGAGGTTGCCGCGCACCGTCGAGCCGACGACGTCGACGGTGCCGGTGCCGGTCAGGTGCAGGCCGCCGCCGTTGCCGGGAGCCGCGCCCGCGGTGTTGTCCTCGAGCGAGGAGCGGCGCACGGTCGTGTCGCCACCGACGGCCTCGATGCCGCCGCCGGCGCGCGGGGCCTCGTTGTCGGCCACCGTGGTCTCGACGACCTCGAGGGTGCCGAGGTTGTTGAGGATGCCGCCGCCCGAGCCGGCCGCGCCGGAGGCGATGTTGTCGCTCACGCGCGAGCCGGTGACCTGCAGGAAGCCGCCGTCGTTGTAGATGCCGCCACCGCCCTGGTCGGCGTCGGCGCCGCCGGCGGTGTTGCCCTCGACGCGGGTGCGCTCGACGATGAAGGTGCCGTCGGCGGAGTTCCACAGCCCGCCGCCCTCGGCGCCGGCGGAGTTGCCGCCGATCCAGCTGCTGGTGATCTCGACGGCGCCGGCGCCGGTCAGGTGCAGGCCGCCGCCGTTGCCGGGCTCGTCGCCCGTGGAGTTCTTGACCAGCCGGGTGCCGATGAGCTGGGTCAGCCCCTCGTTGGCCTCGATCGCGCCACCGGCGCGGGTCGCGGTGTTGCGCGCCAGGCGCGAGTCGGAGATGAGCACCTTGCCGCCGTCGTTGAAGACCGCGCCGCCCGAGGCGCCGGTGCCGGTGACCTGGTTGGCCAGCATCGAGGTGTTGCGCACGACGAGCTCGCCGTTGACCAGGATCGCTCCGCCGCTCTCGCCGGCGGCGGGTGCGCCGCGGCGCAGCCGGGCGTTCTTGACCACGAGGCGAGCGCCGTCGGCCACGGTGAAGACGCGGTCGACGCCGGCGGCGTCGATCGTGTAGCCGCGGGCGTTGAGCACCAGGTCGTCGGTGACCTCGATGGCCCCGCCGAGGCGACCGCTGAAGCGGACGTCGTCGCGCAGCTTGACGCGGTCGAGGCCGCCCTTGCGGTTGGCCTTGGCCACGGCCGCGCGCAGCCCGGCCTCGTTGTTGGCCTTCGAGCTGCGCTGCTCGGACGGCCGCTCGGCCGCCTGCGAGATGCTGGGGGCGGCCGCGACCGCTGCCAGCGCGAGCGCCCCGGCTGCGGCGCCGCTGAGCAGCCGCGCGCCTCGGGTCCTGGGTGTCGTCATGTCGTGCCCTTCTCCTGGGGTGCGACCGGGCGGTCGCGCGAGCGCGCCCCGACGGGACGCGGTGGTGTGTCAGGGGTGGGTACGCCGCTCGGGCGCCCCGCGTTCAGCCGTCCCGCGGAATTCCCGACCCGGCCCGAACTTCGCGCCGACCCGGCCCGAACTTCGCGTCGAGTCGGCTCGCGACCATCCCTGGCGGGCCGGGTTCCGAATGAACGGTGAGCAGGCCGCCGCCGTACACATCGACAGGGATGGGCGCGACGGGTCCTGGAGAGGGCGGCGACATCCACATGGGGACGCAGGTCGAGGGGTGGGCTGGTGCTCGGAGGACGGCGCGGGGCGCGCGGACGGGTCGAGGTGGGCGGAGTGCGGCCCGGCCCGGCGGCGACGGCGCAGGGCTGCACGACGAGGACGCCGTGCACGCCGCCTACCTGCGCCACGGGCCGGAGATCTACCGCTTCGTGCTGCGCTCGCTCGGTGACCGCGGCGCTGCCGAGGACGTCACCCAGGAGACCTTCCTCAAGGCCTGGCGGCACGCCGAGCGCTACGACCCCGCGCTCGCGTCGCTGCGGGTGTGGCTCTTCGGGATCGCGCGCAACGTCGTGATCGACCACGCGCGCGCCGCCCGGGTGCGGCCCTGGCAGTCGGCCCTCGCGGGCGACGAGGCGGTGCAGGCCGCGGTCCACGACGCCGGCGGCACCGAGGGCGACCCCTCCGAGCGGCTGGTGGGACAGTGGGTGGTGGAGGAGGCGCTGAGCCGCATCAGCGAGCACCACCGGGTCGCGATCGTGCAGACCCACCTGCGCGAACGGCCCTACGACGAGGTCGCCGCCGAGCTGGGGGTGCCGGTGGGGACGCTGCGCAGCCGCGTCTTCTACGGGCTCAAGGCGCTGCGCGCCGCGATGGACGAGATGGGGGTGGCGCCGTGAGCGACGACCACGAGCGGCTGCGCGAGCTGCTGGGTGCCCACGTGCTGGGCCACCTCGACGACGTCGAGGCCGGCGCGGTGCGCGCCCACCTCGACGGCTGCGTCGCCTGCCGGGCCGAGGTCGCCGACCTCGAGCCGCTGGTGGCGCGCCTCGACGCCGTCGACCCCACCCACCTCGACGAGCGACCCTCGCCCGCCGCCGGCCTCGGGGCCCGCATCCGCAGCGCCATCGCGGCCGAGCAGGCCGAGCACGAGCGGCGCGACCTCGCCGACCGGCGCGAGGCCGCGCACCACCGCTCCCGACGTCGTACGACGCTGCTGGCCGCGGCCGCCGCGGTGGTCGTGCTGGCCCTCGGCGTGGGCGTGGGGCTGGGCCGGGCCACGGCGCCGGCGCCCCCGGCCGTGCCGCTGGAGGCGATCAGCCTCGAGGTGGACCCGCCGGGGGAGCGCACCGGCATCGAGGTGGACAGCGCCGGGCTGGTCGCCCACACGTGGGGCACCGAGCTGCGCTTCGAGGGCGCCGGGTTCGAGGAGGGCGCGGTCTACCGGGCCGCGTTCCGTGACGACGCGGGCCGCCTGACGCCGGCGGGGGAGTTCCTCGGCACCGGCGAGGACGAGATGACCTGCCAGCTGCAGTCGGCCCTGCTGCGCGCTGACGTGACGGCCGTGGTGGTGCGTGACGAGGCGGGCCGCACGGTGCTCAGCAGCGCGCTGTAGGGGCTGCCCGTCCGAGGACCGCCCGGCGACTGCACTGGTCCAGACCAGTGGCGCACCGGCGCCCCGTGTGACCTGCGTTACAGAGTCGTGACCCGGTTTTCCTTGACGACGGCACTGCGTAAACGCTTGCATCGACGGTAACGCACCACCGTCCGGAGCACGTCACAGAGAGGGAGCCCCGATGCGCTCACGCAACATCAGGCACGCGACGATCGCGGCCATGGCCGCCACCGGTCTCGTCCTGGCTGGCTGTGCCAGCGACACCAGCACCAGCGAGACGAACACCGCCGAGGGCACCTCGCCCGGCGAGGGCGTCGAGGGCTGCGAGGACCTGACCCAGTTCGGCGACCTCAGCGGCACCGAGGTCAACGTCTACACCTCGATCATCGAGCCCGAGTCCGACGCCCACAAGGCGTCGTACGAGAAGTTCACCGAGTGCACCGGGGCCGAGGTCGCCTACGAGGGCTCCAACCAGTTCGAGACCCAGCTCATCGTGCGCGTGCGCGGCGGCAACGCCCCCGACATCGCCTACGTCCCGCAGCCGGGCCTGCTCGGCACCCTGGTCGACACCGGCTCGGTCGTGCCGGCGCCCGAGCCGACCGCCGAGAACGTCGACGAGTTCTGGGGCGAGGACTGGAAGAACTACGGCAGCGTCGACGACACCTTCTACGCCGCTCCTCTCGGCGCCAACGTGAAGTCGTTCGTCTGGTACTCCCCGAAGATGTTCGAGAAGGAGGGCTACGAGGTCCCCGAGACGTGGGACGAGATGCTCGAGCTCTCCGACGAGATCGCCCAGAAGGGCGACATGAAGCCCTGGTGCGCGGGCATCGAGTCCGGCGAGGGCACCGGCTGGGTGCTCACCGACTGGCTCGAGGACGCCCTCCTGCGCGACGTCGGCCCCGAGACCTACGACCAGTGGGTCAACCACGAGATCCCCTTCGACGACCCGCAGGTCGTGGAGTCGCTCGACCGCGTCGGCGGCATCCTGAAGAACTCCGACTACGTCAACGGCGGCCACGGCGACGTCAACTCCATCGCCACCACCACCTTCCAGGACGGCGGCCTGCCGATCATCGACGGCAACTGCGCGCTGCACCGCCAGGCGAGCTTCTACGCCGCCCAGTGGCCCGAGGGCACCGACGTCTCGGAGAACGGCGACGTGTTCGCCTTCTACCTGCCGGTGACCAACGAGGACAACGGGCGCCCGGTGCTCGGCGGTGGCGAGTTCACCGTCGCCTTCGACGACCGTCCCGAGGTGCAGGCCTTCCAGACCTACCTCTCCAGCGACGTGTGGGCCAACGAGAAGGCCGAGGCCACCCCGGGCGGCGGCTGGGTCAGCGCCAACACCGGTCTCGACATCGAGCTGCTCGGCAGCCCGATCGACCGTCTGTCCGCCGAGACCTTCCAGGACCCCGAGGCCGTCTTCCGCTTCGACGGCTCCGACCTGATGCCCAGCGCCGTCGGCGCCGGCTCGTTCTGGAAGGAGATGACCTCCTGGATCACCGGTGACGACAGCGAGGACGCCCTGCAGAACATCGAGGAGTCCTGGCCCAACTGATCCACCTCGCTCGTACGCCGGGCCGGCAGGGCCTGCGGCCCCACCGGCCCGGCGTACGAGCTGCACCACCCCACCTGCGGTGGGAGCCGTCGAGCCGGGCACGGAAGAAGGGGAGCGGTAGGACGTGACCACGACAGAGAAGCTCATCCAGATGGTCATCGCCATCGCGCTGTTCATCGGTGTGATGGCCGCCATCCTGCTGCTGACCCAACGACTGAAGTCGCGACGCGGTGAACGCATCCAGGCCGTCGCCTTCGTCGGCCCGGCGCTGTTCCTGGTCGCCGTCGGCCTGCTCTACCCGGCCGTGAAGACCGCCTACCAGTCGTTCTTCGGCGCCAACGGCGAGAACTTCGTCGGCATCGAGAACTACATCGACATCTTCACCAACTCCGGTCTGCTGGTCGTGCTGCGCAACACCATGCTGTGGGTGCTGCTGGTGCCGACGCTCTCGACCTTCATCGGCCTGGTCTACGCCGTGCTGGTCGACCGCTCCCGCTTCGAGAAGCTCGCCAAGGCGCTGGTCTTCCTGCCGATGGCGATCTCGCTGGTGGGCGCGTCGATCATCTGGAAGTTCGTCTACGAGTACAAGGGCACCGAGAACACCCAGATCGGCCTGCTCAACGGCGTCCTCAAGGCGCTGGGCTTCGACACCTACAACTTCTTGTTCTACTCGCCGTGGAACACGCTCTTCCTGATCGTGATCCTGATCTGGATCCAGGCCGGTTTCGCCATGACGATCCTGTCGGCCTCGATCAAGGCGATCCCCGACGACATCGTCGAGGCCGCGAGCCTCGACGGCGTGAGCGGGCTGAAGATGTTCTTCTTCATCACCGTGCCCAGCATCCGGCCCTCGCTGATCGTGGTGCTGACGACCATCAGCATCGGCACCCTGAAGGTCTTCGACATCGTGCAGACCTCGACCGGCGGCCGCTTCGACACCAGCGTGCTGGCCTACGAGTACTACTTCCAGTACTTCGTCTCGCTCAACCAGGGCCTGGCAGCGGCGCTGGCCGTGGTGATCTTCGCGCTCGTGAGCCCGATCATCATCTACAACGTCCGTCAGATGCGGAAGCTGGAGGCACGATGACCACCACGCCCACTCCCGAGCCGGCGATGGTCAAGGAGACCCCCGGCCCCACGACCGGCAAGAAGTCGGCCTCCCGGGCGGCCCGCGAGGGCCTGACCAGCAAGACCGCCTCCGGCGTCAGCCTGGTGATCGCGCTGCTGTGGACGCTGCCGACCTTCGGCCTGCTGGTCTCCTCCTTCCGCCCCGAGCGCGAGGCGAAGGGCAACGGCTGGTGGAACGCCTTCACCGACCCCAACTTCACCCTCGACAACTACCGCGAGGTGCTGGGCGGCGAGGGCGACGCCAGCCTGGTGACGTTCCTGGTCAACTCCATCGTCATCACGATCCCCGGGGTGCTGATCCCGATCACCCTGGCCACGCTGGCGGCGTACGCCTTCGCGTGGATGAAGTTCAAGGGTCGCGACGTGCTGTTCGTGGCGATGTTCGCGCTGCAGATCGTGCCGATCCAGGTCACCCTGATCCCGCTGCTCTCGCTCTACACCTCACCGCCCTTCAACCTGCGGCCGCTGGCCGGGCGCGACGCGCCCGCGGGCGGGCTCTACGAGCTGTGGCTCTCGCACGCGATCTTCGCGATGCCGTTGGCGATCTTCCTGCTGCACAACTTCATGCGCGAGATCCCCGGCGAGCTCATCGAGTCGGCGCGCGTCGACGGCGCCGGGCACGTCGAGATCTTCACCAAGATCATGCTGCCGCTGATGGCGCCGGCGATCGCGGCGTTCGGCATCTTCCAGTTCCTGTGGGTGTGGAACGACCTGCTGGTCGCGCTGGTCTTCAGCGGACCGGATGTCGCGCCACTGACCGTCAAGCTGGTCAACCTGGTGGGTCAACGAGGAGAGGACTGGCACCTGCTCTCCGCGGGCGCGTTCGTCTCCCTGGTGATCCCGCTCGCGGTGTTCCTGGGACTGCAGCGCTACTTCGTGCGCGGGCTGCTCGCCGGCAGCGTGAAGGGATGACCCTCCCCCCGTTCCGGGGGGAGGGAGCAGGGGGGCCCTCAGGGTTCGGTGCGCTCGCGCGCGACCCCGGCCAACCAGTCGTACGACGCCTTGGGCGTGCGCGTCTGGTCGGCGGGGTCGATGTGCACGAGGCCGAACGTCTTGGTGTAGCCGTAGGCCCACTCGAAGTTGTCGAGCAGCGTCCAGACCACGTAGGCGCGGACGTCGGCGCCGGCCGCGCGGGCGGCGTCGGTGGCGGCGAGGTGGTCGCGCAGGTAGTCGATGCGGTCCTGGTCGGCGACGCGGCCGTCCTCGACCCGGTCGTCGGCGCAGGCGGCGCCGTTCTCCATCACCAGCAGCGGCAGGGAGGTGCGTCGGTGGGTCTCGACCAGCAGCTCCTCGAGCCCGGAGGCGTCGATCTCCCAGCCGATGTCGGTGCGGGGGTCGCGCTCGACGAGCTCGAAGGGCGCCACGCCGGGGTAGGCCCCGCCCTCGGGGTGCTCGCTGTCCGCGGAGCCCTCGGCCACGCGCACCGGCGTGTAGTAGTTGATGCCGATCCAGTCGGCCGAGCCCTGCATGAGGGCGAGGTCGCCGTCGCGGACCAGCTCGGGGTCGGCCAGCTCGGGGGCGACCCGCAGCAGCCCGTCGTCGTACGCGCCGTCGACCAGGGGGTCGAGCCAGACCCGGTTGCGGATCGCGTCGACGCCGTCCGCGACGTCGTCCGCCTCGGGGCGCTCGGGCCAGATCGGGGCCAGGTTGAGCACGATGCCGACGTCACGGGCACCCGCGGCGCGCATCCGCTCGGCGGCCAGCGCGTGGCCCAGCACCAGGTGGTGGGCGGCGCGGTGGGCGGCGCCGCCCTCGCGACGGCCCGGGGCGTGCACGCCGGCGGCGTAGCCGAGGTAGGCCGCGCACCACGGCTCGTTGTGGGTGGCCCACAGCCCGACCCGGTCGCCCAGGCGTTCGTGGACGATCTCGGCGTAGTCGGCGAACGCCTCGGCGGTGCCGCGCTCGAGCCAGCCGCCGGCGTCCTCGAGGGGCTGGGGCAGGTCCCAGTGGTAGAGCGTGGCGGTCGGCTTGACGCCGCGCTCGAGCAGGCCGTCGACGAGACGGTCGTAGTAGTCGAGGCCGCGGGTCTCGACCCGGCCGCGGCCCTCGGGCAGCACCCGGGGCCAGGCGATCGAGAAGCGGTACCACTGCACGCCGAGCCCGGCGACGAGGTCGGCGTCCTCGGCCCAGCGGTGGTAGGAGTCGCAGGCCGTGGTGCCGTCGCTGGCGTCGCTGATGGTGCCGGGCCGCGCGGCGAAGGTGTCCCAGATCGAGGCGCCCCTGCCGTCCTCGTGCGTCGCGCCCTCGACCTGGTAGGACGCGGTGGCCGTGCCCAGCTCGAGGGTGGAGCCGTCCGGCAGTCGCGAAGGTGTGCTCATGTCCCCACCGTAAGCCACGTGGTTGACCGGTACAAAGAGGAAGCGAGATGACCAGCATCCACGACCTGGCCCGGGAGACCGGGGTGTCCACGGCGACCGTCTCCCGCGCCCTGCGCGGGCTGCCCCGGGTCTCCGAGGACACCCGTCGCCGCGTGATGGAGGCCGCCGTGCGGCTGGGCTACGTGCCGTCCCCGCACGCCGTCGGCCTGGCCAGCGGCGGCCAGACCCGCACCGTGGCGATCGTGGTGCTCTTCGTGACCCGCTGGTTCTTCGCCACCGTCATCTCCGGCGCCGAGCAGGTGCTGCGCGAGCGCGGGTACGACGTGCTGCTCTACAACCTCGACGACGACCAGGAGGCCCGGCGCCGGGTGCTGGGCACCCACCTGCTGACCAAGCGCGTCGACGCGATGCTCATCGTCGGGCTGGGCCCCACGCCCCAGGAGGTGCACTGGCTCAGCAACCAGGGCATGCCGGTGGTGACGGTGGGAGCGCGGGTCGCGCAGTGGCCCAGCGTCCGCGTCGACGACGAGCTGGTCGCGCGCACCGCGGTGGAGCACCTGCTCGAGCTGGGTCATCGCCGCATCGCCTACGTCGGGATGCTCAACGACGCGAGCCTGAGCCTGGCCACGCCGCGCGCCCGGGCGCGCGGCTACCGCGACACGCTGCGCGACGCCGGGATCGAGCAGGACCCCGACCTCGAGCTCGAGGGTGGCTTCACGCTCGAGGGCGGGACGAGCGCCGGGGACCGGCTGCTGGCCCTCTCGCCACGACCCACCGCGGTCTTCTGCGCCTCCGACGAGATGGCCTTCGGCGTGCTGCGGGCGGCTCGCCGCAAGGGGCTCCGGGTGCCGGAGGACCTGTCGGTGGTCGGCGTCGACGACCACGAGATGGCGGCGCTCTTCGACCTCACCACCGTGCGGCAGCCGGTCCTGGAGCAGGGGCGGCTGGCGGCCCGGCACGTGCTGCGGCTGATGGCCCCGCAGGAGAGCGACGAGGTCGTCAGCGACCACGTCGAGCTCGGCACCGAGCTCGTGGTGCGTGGGACCACGGGCCCGGTCCCGGCGCCTGCGTCGGCCTCGCCCGGCGCCGGGGGAGAGGGCGCGAAGGCGGGCGTGGAGCGGTGAGGCCCCCGGTCGGCGGCCAGTGCGGACGCTTCCACGACGGCGGCACCCCCACCCAGCCGCCCGACCCCGACGCGCCGGCCCGGGTGCTGCTCGAGCGCCGCTTCACCGACGGCCAGGAGACCTGGGCGATGCTGCGCCGCGTCGCCTACGACGACCGCCGGCTGGGTGAGCTCCTCGTGCCGGCCGACCTGGGCAGCTTCACCAGCGACCTGACGTCGGTGCCCTCCGTGCTGACGTGGCTGGTGCCGCGCACCGGGGCGCACCTGCCCGCGGCGCTGGTGCACGACGGGCTCGTGGGGCCCGCCGACGACGGGGCGCCGGCGTACGTCTCGGCCGAGGGGCACGTGGTCGACCGGGTCGAGGCCGACCGGGTCTTCCGCGACGCGATGGCCGACACCGGCACCGGCGTCGTACGCCGCTGGCTGGCCTGGTCGGCGGTGACGCTGGTGACCCTGCTCGGGCGCGGCCAGCCGTGGCCCGCGTGGCGGCGCTGGCGCTACCGGCTGGCGGTGCTCGGCAGCCTGCTGCTGGTCGTGTGGCTGGGCTGGTGCGCCACCTGGGACGTCCTCGACCGCAGCGCCCCGGCGGCGCCGGGTGCGCCGTGGATCCCCGAGGGCTCCTTCGCCGCCGAGCTGGTCGCCGGAGCGGCCGGGGCGCTGGTGGTGCCCCTGCTGCTGGCGCTCACGTGGGGCCGCTTCCGGGTGGCCGGCGCGGTGCTGGGCACCGGCCTCGCGTTCCTGCTGCACGTCACCGTCGTGGTGGCTGCGCTCAGCGCGCTGGCCTGGGCGGCGGAGGCGCTGGTCGCGCGAGCGCCTCGGGTCGCGGCCGCGCTGGCCGCGCTGGTCGTCGCGGCGGCCGGCGTGGTGCTGGTGGTCGCGCTGCTGCGCTGAGGCCGCTCAGCGCAGCGAGTACGTCGCCAGCGAGACGCCGACGTAGTGGGTGGTGAAGGCGAGGATCGTGAAGGTGTGGAAGACCTCGTGGAAGCCGAACCAGCGCGGGCTGGGGTCGGGGAACTTGAAGCCGTAGACCGCGCCGCCGAGGGTGTAGAGCACCCCGCCCGCGGCGATCAGCACCAGCACCCCGATGGCCATCCCGGTGCCCAGCCGCGAGGTCGCGCCGTCGATGAAGCCGGGGATGAAGAACAGCGCCGACCAGCCCATGGCGATGTAGATGGGGGTGTAGAGCCAGCGCGGGGCGTCGGTCCAGAAGACCCGGAAGAGCACGCCCAGCACCGCACAGGTCCACACGGTCGCCAGCAGCACCACCCGCTCGGTGCCCTCCAGCAGGATCAGCGCGAGCGGGGTGTAGGAGCCGGCGATCAGCACGAAGATGTTGGAGTGGTCGAAGCGGCGCAGGAACGCCCAGGTGCGCGGCGACCAGGTGCCGGTGTGGTAGATCGCGGAGACCGTGAAGAGCAGCAGCGCCGAGCCGGTGAAGACCGCGGAGCCGATGCGGGTCGTGGAGTCGGGGGAGAGCGCGACCAGCACGATGCCGGCGACCAGCGTCAGCGGGGCGGTGGCCAGGTGCAGCCAGCCACGCAGCTTGGGCTTGATCTCGTCGAACTTGTGGTGCACCGACTCCTGCAGGTGATCCACGCCGTGACGGACCGAGTCGGGGAGATGGGCGCTCATGCCGTCACAACCTACCGGTCCAGTCCGCCTGGTGGGGTGCTCGATCGGCAGGCTGGGGCAAACATCACGTGTCAGGCGCGGGTCGCGGCGTCCAGGCCTTAGCCTGAGCGGGTGGCGGACTGGAAGCGGGGCGTGCGGCGGGTGCTCTACCCGGCGTACGAGGCTCGGCTGCTGCGTCGACTGCCCGAGAACCTGCCGCGCCACATCGGGGTGATGCTCGACGGCAACCGCCGCTGGGCGCGCGCGGTCGGGCACGACACCGCCCACGGCCACCGGGCCGGGGCGGCCAACATCGAGCCGCTGCTGGGCTGGTGCGACGAGGTCGGCATCGAGGTGGTCACGCTGTGGCTGCTCTCGACCGACAACCTCAACCGCCCCGCCAGCGAGCTGGAGCCGTTGCTGCAGATCATCGCCGACGCCGTCGACTCGCTCGCGGTCCAGCGGCGCTGGCGCCTGCACCCCGTCGGGGCGCTCGACCTGCTGCCCGCCGAGACCGCGGAGCGGCTCAAGGCCGCGCAGGAGGCCACCCGCGACGTCGACGGGATGCTCGTCAACATCGCCGTGCCCTACGGCGGGCGTCGCGAGATCGCCGACGCGGTGCGCTCGCTGCTGCTCGAGCACGCCGAGAAGGGCACCTCGATGGAGGAGCTCGCCGCCGTCGTCGACGTCGACATGATCGGCTCCCACCTCTACACCCGCGGCCAGCCCGACCCCGACCTGGTGATCCGCACCAGCGGCGAGCAGCGCCTCGGCGGCTTCCTGCTCTGGCAGAGCGCGCGCTCGGAGTTCTACTTCTGCGAGGCCTACTGGCCCGACTTCCGCCGCGTCGACTTTCTGCGCGCGATCCGGGCCTACGCCCTGCGCGAGCGCCGCCACGGCACCTGACCCGTCGTTGGTCGAGCAGCGACGAGCGCCAGCGAGGAGCGTCGCCTCCGGTGGTCGAGCAGTGACGAGCGCCAGCGAGGAGCGTCGTCGAGACCCGGTGACCTCCGTGCTCGCCTTACGCCATGGGCTCACGGGGTCTCGGCGTCGCTCGAGCCTTCGGCCCTCGCTGCTCGACCAACGATGGGGCCTTTCGTTGGTCGAGCAGTGACGAGCGCCAGCGAGGAGCGTCGCCGAGACCCGGTGGCTGACGTGCTCGCCGTACGCCATGGGCTCACGGGGTCTCGGCGTCGCTCGAGCCTTCGGCCCTCGCTGCTCGACCAACGATGGGGCCCTCGCTGGGTCGACCGACGCCGGGTGTTCACCGCTCGCTCCACACCCATTCTCGGCGTGTTGCTTCGGTACGCCGCCGCGCAGGCGTACTTTCGTGGCAACGGCGAGTGGGGAAGCTCGCCGCACCTGGAGGCCCGATCGTGAGCACTCACGACTGCACCGCACGGCAGGTTCGCCCCTGGCGCGCGGACGGAGGCGGGCACTCCCGCTGTCGGGTCCCCTCCCGGTCCGAGATCAGGTACTAGGGCCGGGGCGACGAGTGCGCGCCGCGACCCGTGAGGGGTGAACCGTGCCGACCAAGGTCACGTCGCAGCAGCCGCAGTCGCTTCACACCACGCGCACCTACGTCCTCGACACCAGCGTCCTGCTGGCCGACCCGGGGGCGCTCAAGCGCTTCGCGGAGCACGAGGTCGTGCTGCCCGTCGTCGTCATCACCGAGCTCGAGGGCAAGCGCCACCACCCCGAGCTCGGCTACTTCGCCCGAGCCGCGCTGCGCGGTCTCGACGAGCTCCGGGTCAGCCACGGGCGCCTGGACACACCGGTGCCGGTGGGGGAGCAGGGCGGCAGCGTGCGCGTCGAGCTCAACCACACCGACCCGACGGCGCTGCCCTCCGGCTTCCGCCTCGGCGACAACGACACGCGCATCCTCGCGGTGGCCAAGAACCTGGCCGACGAGGGCGCCGACGTCACGCTCGTCTCCAAGGACCTGCCACTGCGCATCAAGGCCTCCGCGGTGGGCCTCGACGCCCAGGAGTACCGCGGCGAGGCGATCTCGGAGTCCGACACCGGCTACTCGGGCATGGCCGAGATCGACGTGCCGGCCGCCGAGATCGACACGCTGTACGACGAGGGCGTGATCGACCTCGACGAGGCGCGAGACCTGCCCTGCCACCAGGGCCTGGTGATGCTCTCGGAGCGCGGGACCGCGCTGGGCCGGGTCGGCCCCGACAAGCGGGTGCACCTGGTGCGGGGCGACCGCGAGGCCTTCGGCATCCACGGCCGCTCGGCCGAGCAGCGGGTCGCCCTCGAGCTGCTGCTGGACCCCGACGTCGGGATCGTGTCGCTGGGCGGGCGCGCCGGCACCGGCAAGTCGGCGATGGCACTGTGCGCCGGGCTGGAGGCGGTCCTCGAGCGTCGCCAGCACCAGAAGGTCGTCGTCTTCAGACCGCTCTTCGCCGTCGGCGGTCAGGAGCTCGGCTACCTGCCCGGCTCGGAGTCGGAGAAGATGTCGCCCTGGGGGCAGGCCGTCTTCGACACGCTCGGCGCGATGACCTCGCGCGAGGTGGTCGACGAGATCCTCGACCGCGGGATGCTCGAGGTGCTGCCGCTGACCCACATCCGCGGGCGCTCGCTGCACGACGCGTTCGTGATCGTCGACGAGGCGCAGTCGCTGGAGCGCAACGTGCTGCTCACGGTGCTCTCGCGCATCGGGGCCAACTCCAAGGTGGTGCTGACCCATGACGTGGCGCAGCGCGACAACCTGCGGGTGGGCCGGCACGACGGCGTGGTGGCGGTGATCGACAAGCTCAAGGGCCACCCGCTCTTCGCGCACGTCACGCTGACCCGTTCCGAGCGCTCGCCCATCGCGGCCCTGGTCACCGAGATGCTGGAGAACGTCACGCTCTGACTCCTGAGACTGCTGTGGCCTCATGGGACAGCAGAGACCGGTGGGGCGCGTCCGGTCGAGACATGCCCCACCGGTCGGCCCGTCCGGTTTGCGTGCGCACGCCGCCTCCTGCACAGTGGCCCGTGATCGTTTCGTGACCTCGTCCTTCCCCCAGCAGGTCACGACGGCCCCCGTCGCTCGCGATGGGCGCCGCGTCCTGTCCTCGAGCATCGCGAGCCATCCCCTGTGTCGAAGAACCCCAAGTACGTCGGCAAGCACGCCGCCCCCAAGACCCACCGTGCCAGCGCCGCGCCCCGCGCTGCCCTGCGCTCCACCGTCGTGATGTCGACGCTGGCGGTCGGGGCGACCGGGGCCGCGGTCACCGGCGGGGTCATGGGTGGCCCGGCCACCACCGCCGGCGCCGAGTCGCCCGCCTCGATCGTGCCGCTGGCCGCCGAGGTCGTCTCGGCGGCCGAGCGCGAGTCGGCGCTGGAGGGCCGCGACGACGCGGTCGTCTCCCGCACCGACCGGCGCGAGAAGGCCGACCCGGCCAAGAAGGCCGCGCTCTCGACCGACGACGGCCAGGCGATGACCCAGTCCGAGCGGCTGGCCGACGCCGACCCGCGCGAGATCGGCCGGGCCCTGCTCGACGACTACGGCTTCTCCGCCGACCAGTTCGGCTGCCTCGACTCCCTGTGGGTCAGCGAGAGCGACTGGGAGGTCGACGCCGACAACCCGACCTCCTCGGCCTACGGCATCCCGCAGGCGCTGACGCAGCTGCACGACCTGCCGGCCGACTACATGACCTCCGCCGAGAGCCAGATCCGCTGGGGCCTGGGCTACATCCAGGACTCCTACGGCTCGCCGTGCAGCGCCTGGTCCTTCAAGCAGGCCAACAACTGGTACTGATCCGCCCGGCTGCGAGGATGCCCGCGTGAGCGACGTCTTCGAGTGCGAGATCCAGGCCCGGCTGCGCGACATCAACCTCGGCGGCCACGTCGACAACGTCGAGGCGATCCGGATCCTCGACGAGGCGCGCATCCTCTTCCACGCCCACGCCGAGCTGCAGCCGCCCGTCGGGCGCCGCCCCGGCCTGCTGGGCGCCCTGCCCGACGGTGTCGTCGAGCTGGTGGGCTCGCAGCGCGTCGACTACCACGCCGAGATGCGCTACGTGGCCTTCCAGCCGTTCCTGCTACGGCTGTGGGTGCAGCGCGTGGGCGGCTCCTCCTTCACCGTGGCCACCGAGATGCGGGTCCGCGCCGACCACGGCCCGGCCCTGGTCGCCGCCACCACGGTGGTGCTGTGGGACCACGCCACGCAGGCGTCGTGGCCGATGAACGACGAGGTGCGCGCTGCCCTGCAGCGCTACGAGGGCGACCCGGTCGCGCTGCGTTGAGCCTCGGGGCCGCGCCGGCGTGAGAGTGTGGCGGCGTGGACGAGAAGCTCGCCGACCTGGCCGCGCAGGGGTACGACGTCGGCAACGACCCCCGCGAACGGGCCCGGCGGCGCCGCCGGCACCGGCTCGCCCTGGTCCTGGGCAGCCTCCTCCTGCTCGCCCTCGGCCTCGGCGGGGTGGTCGGGCTCGACCGGGTGGACCGGCAGCGGGCCGAGGCCGTGCTCCCGGACCTCGCAGCGGCCCTGGACGACCGGGTGGAGGAGGCCGACGCCGGCCGCGGCGGGCCCGCGCCGCTGGCCGAGGTCGCGGACGCCTTCCTCGAGGACCCGCCCGTCGACCTGCCCGACGCGGGCACCTACCTCCTCGCCGACCCGGCCTCGCGCGACGAGCCGCTCTCGGCGTGCGTCGAGCTCGACCCCCGGCTGGGCGCGAGCGGCTACTCCTGCGTGCCGCTCGCCGAGCCCGACGCGGAGCCCACGAGCCCCGTCGGCGGCGTGGCCTTCTTCGTCGTCGGCCCCGAGTAGCCGCTCAGGGGTGGGTCATGCTCTCCACGTCGAGGGCGGCGTCGAGCTGCCCCTCGGTGAGGTCGCCCCGCTCGACGTAGCCCATCGCCAGCACCTGCTCGCGGATGGTGCGGCCCTCGGCCAGCGCCGCCTTGGCGACCTTGGCGGCCTCCTCGTAGCCGATGTGCTTGTTGAGCGGGGTGACCACCGAGGGTGAGGACTCGGCGTAGGTGCGCATCCGCTCGGCGTCGGCGGTGATGCCGTCGACGGTGCGCTCGGCGAGCACCCGCGAGGAGGCGGCCAGCAGCCGCACCGACTCCAGCACGTTGCGGGCGATGACCGGCATCGCGACGTTGAGCTCGAAGGAGCCGCTGGCCCCGGCCGCGGTCACCGCGGCGTCGTTGCCGACGACCTGGAAGCAGACCATCAGCGTCGCCTCGGGCAGCACCGGGTTGACCTTGCCCGGCATGATGCTCGACCCCGGCTGCAGGTCGGGCAGGTGGATCTCGGCCAACCCCGTGGTGGGGCCCGAGGCCATCCAGCGCAGGTCGTTGCAGATCTTGGTCAGGCCGACGGCGTACGTCTTGAGCGCGCCGCTGAGCTCGACGAGCGAGTCGCGGGTGCCCTGCGCCTCGAAGTGGTTGCGGGCCTCGGTGAACGGCTGGCCGGTGCGCTCGCCGAGCACCTCGATCACGCGGGCGGCGAAGCCCGCGGGGGTGTTGATGCCGGTGCCGACGGCGGTGCCGCCCAGGGGCAGCTCCCGGACCCGGGGGAGCACGGCCTCCAGCCGCTCGGCGGCGTAGCGCACGGTGGCGGCGTACCCGCCCATCTCCTGGCCGAGCATCACCGGGGTGGCGTCCATCAGGTGCGTGCGGCCCGACTTCACCAGGCCGGCGAACTCCTCGGCCTTCGCCTCGAGGGAGCCGGCCAGCGTGTCGAGGGCGGGCAGCAGGTCGTCGACGACGGCCAGCGTCGCTGCCACGTGGATGGCGGTGGGGAACGTGTCGTTGCTCGACTGACTGGCGTTGACGTGGTCGTTGGGGTGCACCTCGGTGCCGGCGCGGGCCGCGAGGGAGGCGATCACCTCGTTGGCGTTCATGTTGGACGACGTGCCCGACCCGGTCTGGAAGACGTCGACGGGGAAGGCGTCGTCGTGCTCGCCGGCCGCGACCTCCTGGGCCGCGCGGGTCACGGCCTCGGCCTGGGCAGGCTCCAGGATGCCCAGCTCGCCGTTCACCGTCGCCGCGGCGGCCTTGACCTGGCCGATGGCGTGCACCAGCGCCGGCTCGATCGGGGTGCCGCTGATCGGGAAGTTCTGCACCGCCCGCTGCGTCTGGGCGCGCCACAGCGCGTCGCGGGGCACCTCCACCTCGCCCATCGAGTCGTGCTCGACGCGGACCTCGCGGCCGGCCTGGCTCTCAGCGTGCTCGCTCATGCGGCCACGCTAGCGACTGCCTGAGGGGCGGCGCCTCACCGCTACGGTGGGCCTGCTCGACGCGACCACGGGTGAGGAAGGGCCGACGATGACGCAGTGGCTGGAGGACCTCAGCACGCTCCAGGTGCTGCTGCTCGTGGTGGCCGTGCTGCTCGGCGGCTCGGTGCTGGCGGCGCTCCTGGGCGCACTGCTGGTGCGGATGGGGATGCGGCGGCCGTGGGTGCTGCGGCTGGCCAGCCGGCTGGCGTTCAAGGGCCTCGAGCTGATCAAGCGGCCGCTGACGATCACGGTGCTCGACGAGGTGGCCGCGGTGATGCGCACCGGCCACTACACCAAGAACATCTCCGACGCGCTGATCGAGAACCACGACGAGCTCAAGGCGCTGGTGGCCGAGAAGGTCCGCGAGGACCCCAACGCGCGCCTGGTCTCGCGGCTGCCCGGCTACGACACCATCGTCTCCGAGGTCACCGAGACCACGCTGCGCGTGATGATCGAGATGCTGTCCGACCCGCGCACCGACGAGCTGGTCTCCGACCTGCTGCGCAACAACCTCGAGCAGATCAGGATCGCGGTGCGCCAGCGCGACCACGAACAGCTCGAGGGGCACGACCCGGCCGACCCCGCGCCGCCCGGCGCACCCCGGCCCGGGTCCTAGACCGGGTCCTGGGCCGGGTCCTGGGTCGGGCGGGCGACGTAGAGCAGGTACTGCTCGTCGCGGTCCTGCAGCCGCACGTCGTGGCGGCGTACGTCGACCTCGTCGAAGACCGAGCCCAGCGCCGACTCGAGCTCGGGGGCCTCCGCCGCCGACCACACCACCAGCGCACCACCGGGACGCAGGGCGGCCCGCACGGTGCGCAGGAACGCGCGCTCGTAGAGCCGGGCGTTGCCTTCGTGCACCAGGTAGCCGGGGCCGTTGTCGACGTCGAGCAGCACCAGGTCGTAGGTCTCGGGGCGGGCCTCGGCCATCGCCACCGCGATGTCGGCCGCCACGACGGTGACGCGCTCGTCGGCGAGCAGTGCGGGGCCGTGCGGGACGGTGCCGTCGCGCATCCAGCCGACCAGCGACTCCTCGATCTCGACCACCGCGCACTTCTCGACCCGCGAGTCGGCGAGCACCTCGTGCATCGTGTAGCCCAGCCCGAGCCCGCCGACCACCACAGCCCGTGGCTCGTCCACGACGGCGAGCGCCGCGGAGGCCAGGGCGCGCTCGGTGGCGACCTCGACGGTGTCCATCACGAAGACGCCGTTGACGCGCAGCTCGAGCGCGGCCGGGGCGTTCTCGTCCCGGCGCTCGCTGAGCACCAGTTCTCCGCGCTCGGTCTCGGCCCGGGCGATCTCCACGTGGTCCACGCACGCATCCTGCCCGACCGGGCGGCAGGGTCACGCCCGCCGTGGGGGTGAGGCTGGTCCTGGGACCACCTGGCTAGCGTCGAGGTGACACCCACACGAGGAGGACCTGTGAGCCAGGGCCAGCACGAGCGCGAGCAGGAGCGCAAGCGCGACAAGCAGCGCGACACCGACGAGGCCGGCGAGGCCGAGGGCGGCCAGGTCTCGGAAATCCAGAGCATGGACTCGGCCGGGGAGGAGATCTCCGACGACCAGGCGGTCGCCGGTCAGCCCGACGGCGAGAGCGGGAGGGTCGACGAGGGCCCCACCGGCCCCAACGCCCGCAGCGGCTCCAACGAGAACTGACCCGAGCCGGCTGGTGTGAACCAGCCGGCTCGCGAGTCGGCCGGTTCGAACCGGCCGGCTCGCGCTACTCGGCCGAGCGCACCCGGATGCCGGAGATCGGCACTGTCACCGCGCCACCGGGGTCGGTGAAGAAGTCGTTGCCCTTGTCGTCGACGACGATGAAGGCGGGGAAGTCCTCCACCTCGATCTTCCAGACCGCCTCCATGCCGAGCTCGGGGTACTCCAGCACCTCGACCGACTTGATGCAGTCCTGGGCCAGGCGCGCGGCGGGCCCGCCGATCGAGCCGAGGTAGAAGCCGCCGTGCTCGTCGCACGACTCGGTGACCTGCTTGGAGCGGTTGCCCTTGGCGAGCATCACCATCGAGCCGCCCTCGGCCTGGAAGGACTTCACATAGGAGTCCATCCGGCCAGCGGTGGTCGGCCCGAACGACCCGGACGCGTAGCCCTCGGGAGTCTTGGCCGGGCCGGCGTAGTAGACGGCGTGGTCCTTGAGGTACTCCGGCATGCCCTGGCCGGCGTCGAGACGCTCCTGGATCTTGGCGTGCGCGATGTCGCGGGCCACGACCAGCGGTCCGGTCAGGGAGAGCCGGGTCTTGACCGGGTGCTTAGTGAGCTCGGCCAGGATGTCGGCCATCGGCTGGTTGAGGTCGATGCGCACCACGTCGGCCTCGGCCTGCAGGGCCTCGTCGGTGGTCTCGGGCAGGTAGTGCGCAGGGTCGGTCTCGAGCTGCTCGAGGAAGACGCCCTCGGGGGTGATCTTGCCCAGCGCCTGCCGGTCGGCCGAGCACGAGACGGCGATCGCCACCGGGCACGACGCGCCGTGGCGCGGCAGCCGCACGACCCGCACGTCGTGGCAGAAGTACTTGCCTCCGAACTGGGCGCCGATGCCGAACGACTGGGTCAGCTCGAAGACCTGCTCCTCCAGCTCGAGGTCGCGGAAGCCGTGGGCGTCCATCGAGCCCTCGGTGGGCAGGTTGTCGAGGTAGTGCGCCGAGGCGTACTTGGCGGTCTTGAGCGCGAACTCCGCGCTGGTGCCGCCGATGACCACGGCCAGGTGGTACGGCGGGCAGGCGGCCGTGCCGAGCGAGCGGATCTTCTCGTCGAGGAAGCTCAGCATCCGCTTCGGGTTGAGGATCGCCTTGGTCTCCTGGAACAGGAACGACTTGTTGGCCGACCCGCCGCCCTTGGCCATGAAGAGGAACTTGTACTCGGGCTTCCCCGAGGTCTGGGGCGTGGAGTAGATCTCGATCTGGGCCGGCAGGTTGGTGCCGGTGTTCTTCTCGTCGTACGTCGTCAGCGGCGCGAGCTGCGAGTAGCGCAGGTTGAGCTTGGTGTAGGCCTCGTGGACGCCGCGGCTGATCGCCTCGCCGTCGTCGATGCCGGTCAGCACGCCCTCGGACTTCTTGCCCATCACGATCGCGGTGCCGGTGTCCTGGCACATCGGCAGCACGCCGCCGGCGGAGATGTTGACGTTCTTGAGCAGGTCGGTGGCCACGAACCGGTCGTTGCCCGACGCCTCGGGGTCGTCGATGATCTTGCGCAGCTGGGCCAGGTGGGCCGGGCGCAGGTAGTGGGCGATGTCGTGCATCGCCTCGGCGGTCAGGCGCTGGATCGCCTCCGGGCTGACCTTGAGGAAGGTCTGGCCGTCGACGTCGACGGTCGAGACGCCCTCGGTGGTGACCAACCGGTAGGGCGTGTCGTCCTTGCCGGTGGGCAGCAGGTCGGAGTAACGGAACTCGGCTTCGCTCACGAGCGCCCAGGGTACGCCGCGCGCTCCGGCACTAACCTGCGGGCATGGGAGAGATGGAGGGACGCGCGCCCGACCCGTTGTCGATGCGGGTGTCGCACGCCGACCGGGAGCGGGTCGCGGAGGTGCTGCGCGTCGCGGCCGGCGAGGGCCGGCTCGACCTCGACGAGCTGGAGGAGCGCCTCGACCTCACCTGGGCGGCCAAGACGTACGCCGACCTGGTGCCGATCACGCACGACCTGCAGCCCGCCGTCGAGCCGGCGCCGCACAAACCCGTGCCCCGCCCGGGCGGCACCCCGCCGCCGGCGCCCGAGCACCTGTCGTCGCGCTCGATCATGGGCGAGTGCAAGCGCCAGGGCGTGTGGCGGGTGCCGGCGCAGCACACGGCGTTCGCGTTGATGGGCAGCGTCCTGATCGACCTGCGCGAGGCGGTGCTCGAGAGCCACGAGACCCTGATCCAGGCCAGCGCGGTGATGGGCGAGGTGAAGGTCGTGGTGCCTGCCCACGTGCACGTCGTCGTCGACGGCACGCCGGTGATGGGCGACTACGGCCAGGGCAAGGACAAGGTGCCGGCCGACCTCGGTCCCGACTCGCCCGTCGTACGCGTGCAGGGAGTGGCGGTGATGGGCTCGGTGCAGGTGCAGCGGCTGCCCCCGCCCGGCACGCCGAAGAAGTACCTCGGCACCTACTGAGGCTGCGGCGGCGGCAATCGATCTCCTGCGTGGAGGTGCTTGTGCGGCTGGGCCGGATGCATGGGCACGCTCCCCATGGAGGGGGCATGCGCTCATGTCGAGCCTCGGGTGGCCGGCTGATGCGGGCGCGACGTAGCCGGAAGGACCGAAGGGCCCTTGACCGTCATCCGCTCCGCGGTGCCCCCTGCGTCGTTGGACCCTTCGGTCCTTCTGGCTACGAGAGGCCCCGAAGCGCCCGCTCACGCCGAGATCCGCGCAGCTCAGGGGACTCCGCTCCCGGCCCGTAGTCGAACGGGCACAACGGCATGATCCCTCGGGATGAGGTCCGTCCAAGGCGGGACCCTGATGCCGGATGGCGGGTTGTGCCCGTTTGACTACGATCCACCGACCTTAGGGCCTTGACGTCCCCGCCCACCCTCGCGCTAGGTTCCCTCTCGTCCACCACGGGAGCTCGCGGCAGCGGGCTGAGAGGGAGCTGAGCCGCTCCGACCGTTGAACCTGATCCGGGTAAAGCCGGCGAAGGAAGCGAGGAGCGATGGTGCTGCCACGTCTGTTCTGCCTGGTCGGCCCTGCCGACGACCTGTCCGTCCTGCCCGACCTGGCCCGGCTGGGGGTGCGCGGCTTCCAGGTGCGGGCCAAGCACGAGCTCGTGCCCCTGGGCGACCGTGAGGCCCTCGTCCTCGCGCGCAGCGTGGTCGCGGCGGTGCGCGCGCACGGCGCCACCGTCGTGGTCGACGACCGGGTCGACGTGGCCCTGGCGGCGGGCGCCGACGGGGTGCACCTGGGAGCGCTCGACCTGCCGGTCGCCGACGCGCGCCGGCTGGCGCCGGGCCTGCTCATCGGGGCGACCTGCCGCGACGCCGACGACGTACGCCGCGCCGCCGACGACGGTGCCGACTACGCCGGTCTCGGCCCGGTCTTCGACACCACGAGCAAGCCCGGCCTGCCGGCGGCACTGGGCCTCGAGGCGATCAGTGCCGCGACCGGCACCCTGCCGCTGCTGGCCATCGGTGGCGTCGACGCCGGCCGGGCTCGGCAGGCCCGGGAGGCCGGCGCCCACGGGGTCGCCGTCATCGGTGCCCTGTGGCGACAACCCGACCCGCTGCACGCCGCCCGGGAGCTGCTCGACGCCGTCGCGTGAGCGCGGGAAGCACGGGCGGCACGGGCAGCACGGCCCGGGTCGAGGTGCTCGGGGCCGGGATCGTGGGTCTGGCGGTCGCCGACGAGCTGTGCCGGCGCGGGCACGACGTGCGCGTCGTCGACCCCGCACCTGCACGCGGCGCCTCGTGGGCCGCAGCCGGGATGCTGAGCCCCGCCGCCGAGGTCTCGCACGACGAGCCGGCGCTGCTCGACCTCGGCCGCCGCAGCCAGGCGCTGTGGCCGCGGTGGGCGGCCCGGCTGGGCCTGGCGACCTCGACGACCGGCACGCTGCTGGTCGGGCGCGACGCCGCCGACCTGCAGGAGGTCGACCGCCAGGTCGCGCTGGTGCGCCGGCTGGGCGGCCGTGTCGAGGAGCTCGACGCCCGCGGCGTCCGTGACCTCGAGCCCGGTCTCGCCGGCCGGGTGCTGGGGGGCGCGCTGCTGCCCGACGACCACAGCATCGACCCCCGCCTGGTCCTGGCCGCCCTGCTCGAGCGGGTGCCGGTGCAGCCCGAGCCCGTGCCGCCCGGCTGGGCCGAGGTCACGGTGCTCGCCACCGGCTCGACGCCGCCGGCGGCGTACGTCGACCGGGCGGGACTGCCGCCCGGCCTCGTGCGCGGCGTGCGCGGCGAGGTCCTGCGGGCGCGCACTGACGACCCGCCCAGCCGCACGGTGCGGGGCTGGGCGCGCGGACGAGCCGCCTACGTGGTGCCCCGGGCGGGCGGCCAGGTCGTCGTGGGCGCCACCAGCGAGGAGCACGACGCGCCACCGGTGGTCACCCTCGGCGGGCTGCACGCGCTGCTCGAGGCCGCCCGCGAGCTGCTGCCCGGCCTCGACCGCGCCGAGCTGGTCGAGGCGCTGGCCCGCGACCGGCCGGGCACCGTCGACGGGCTGCCGCTCGTCGGCCCCACCCGCGACCCCGCGCTGGTCATGGCCACCGGCCACTTCCGCCACGGCGTGCTGCTGGCGCCGCTGACCGCCGAGCTGGTCGCCGACCACCTCGACACCGGCCGGGTCGACCCGGCCACCGACCCCCGACGACTCCTGGAGACCCGATGAGACCCACCGAGCAGATCCTGCTCAACGGGCGGCCGGCGCCGCTCGTCGAGACCGTGCGCGACCTCGTGCCCGACCCCGACGGCCGCGCGGTCGCCGTCAACGGCGACGTGGTGCCGCGCGCCGAGCACGCCTCGCGCCGGCTGCACGCCGGCGACGTCGTCGACGTGGTGACGGCGGTGCAGGGCGGATGAGCGGCGTGACGACCAGCCAGCTGACGACCAGCGGGCTGCCCGCCCTGCGGGTGGCGGGGGAGGAGCTCTCCTCACGCCTCTTCCTGGGCACGGGCGGGCTGCCGAACCTGTCCCTGCTGCCCGCCGTCCTCGAGGCCGCCGACCCGGCGCTGGTGACGGTCTCGGTGCGCCGCACCTCGAGCACCGGGGCCGGTGGCCTCCTCGACCTGCTGCGCCGAGCCGGCGTGCGGCTGCTGCCCAACACCGCCGGCTGCACCTCGGCGCGCGAGGCGGTGCTGACCGCCCGCCTGGCCCGCGAGGCCCTCGGCACGTCGTGGGTCAAGCTCGAGGTGATCGGTGACGAGACGAGCCTGATGCCCGACGTCGTCGAGCTCCTCGACGCGGCCGCCACGCTGGTGCGTGACGGCTTCACCGTGCTGCCCTACACGACCGCCGACCCGGTGCTCGCCCGCCGGCTCGAGGACGTCGGCTGCGCCGCGGTGATGCCGCTGGGCTCCCCGATCGGCTCGGGGCTGGGCGTCCTCGACCCGTACGCCGTGGAGGCCGTCGTCGCCGCCGTCGACGTGCCCGTCGTGCTCGACGCCGGGGTCGGCACCGCCAGCGACGCCGCCCTGGCCATCGAGCTGGGCTGCGCGGCGGTGCTCGCCGCGAGCGCGGTCACCCGGGCCGAGGACCCGGTGGCGATGGCCGGCGCGCTGGCCCGTGCCGTCGAGGCCGGCGCACTGGCCCGCGCCGCGGGCCGGATCCCGCGCCGTGCCGTGGCCCGCGCCTCGAGCCCGACCGCCGGGAGGATCGCGTGAACGCGCCGCCCCCGCCGATGCCCCCGCCGCTGCCCAGGCTGCTGCTGCTCACCGACCGGGCCCAGCTCGCCAAGGGCCGCGGACTCAGCGCCACGGTCGTCGAGTGTGCGGCCGCCGGTCTCGAGGCCGTGCTCGTGCGTGAGCACGACCTCGAAGCCCGGGCCCACGCCGCCCTCGTCGAGACGCTGCTCGCGGTGCCGGGCCTCACGGTCCTCACCTCCCGCCGGCCCCATCCCGCGGCCCACGGGCACCACCTGGCCGCCCACCAGCCCGCGCCCAGCGGCGGGCGCTTCGGACGCTCCTGCCACGACGCGGGCGAGCTGGCCCGGGCCGGAGCCGAGGGAGCGGCGTGGACCACCCTCTCGCCGTACGCCGCCACCGCGAGCAAGCCCGGCCACGGACCGCCGGTCGACCCGGCGCTGGCGCGGCTGCCCGGCGCGCCGCCCGTCTGGGCGCTGGGCGGCATCGACGCCACGAACGCCGCCGACGCGCTGCGCCACGGCGCCGCCGGGGTGGCGGTGATGGGCGTGGTGATGCGCGCCCGCGACCCGGCCGCGCAGGTCGCCGACCTGCTGGCGGCCCTCGACGAGGAGGAGCGATGACACCCGCGCACGCGACCCCGCCGGTGGTGCTCAGCATCGCCGGCACCGACTCGGGCGGCGCCGCCGGCGCCGCGGCCGACCTGACCACCTTCGCCGCCCTCGGCACCCACGGGGCCTGCGTCATCACTGCGGTGACCGCCCAGGACACCACCGGGGTGCGTGACGTGCACCCGGTGCCCCTGGCCAGCGTCGCCGCCCAGCTCGACGCGGTGCTCGAGGACCTGCCGGTGGCCGCCGCCAAGACCGGGATGCTCGGCAGCGCCGAGGTGGTCCGCCTGGTCGCCGAGCGGCTCGGCGGGGGCCGGCTGGTCGTTGACCCGGTGCTGGTCGCCACCAGCGGCGCGGTGCTCGGCGGCGCCGACGTGGCGCGTGCCTACGTCGAGCACCTGCTGCCGGTGGCCGCCGTGGCGACCCCCAACGCCGACGAGGCCGCCGCCCTGCTCGGGCGCGACGGGCCGCCGTGCGACCTCGCGGCCGCACTGGCCGACCTCGGCTGCGCCGTCGTGGTGACCGGCGGACCCGACGCCGACACCGCGGGGGAGACCTGCACCGACTGGCTCGCGCTGCCGGGCCGGGCCGCCCGCGCCCTGCGGCACCCCGCGCTGGCCACCACCAACGACCACGGCACGGGGTGCACCTTCAGCGCCGCCCTGGCCGCCGGCCTGGCGCACGACCCCGGCGACCTCGAGGCCGCCGTCGCCCGGGCCGGCGCCCACACCCTCGCCGCGCTGCACCGCAGCCGGCACTGGCAGCTGGGCCGCGGTCGCGGCCCGGTCGCCCACACGACCCCCGACCAGACCCAAGGAGACCCCCGATGACCCAGCAGCCCGTACACCCCGCCCACTCCCGCGTGCTCGTCGACCACGACGACGTGCAGGTCCCGGTCACCCGGGTCGCCCTGACCAACGGCGAGACCTTCGACCGCTACTGCACCACCGGGCCGGGCAGCGACCCCGCGGTCGGGCTGCCCGCCCTGCGCGAGCCCTGGATCGCGCAGCGCTGCGACTCCACGGCGTACGACGGCAGGCGCGCCGACCCGCTCGACGACGGCCGCGGCGCGGCCCGCCGCGGCGGCACCCGCCAGGCCTGGACCGGCCCGCGTCGGGACCCCCGCCGCGCCACCAGCGGCGCGGTCACCCAGATGGCCTATGCCCGCCGCGGCGTGGTGACCGAGGAGATGCGCTACGCCGCTGCCCGCGAGGGCTGCGACGTCGAGCTGGTGCGCAGCGAGGTGGCCGCCGGCCGGGCGATCATCCCCGCCAACCTCAACCACCCCGAGGCCGAGCCGATGGTCATCGGCAAGCGGTTCCTGGTGAAGATCAACGCCAACATCGGCAACAGCGCCGTCACCTCGAGCATCGACGAGGAGGTCGAGAAGCTGACCTGGGCCACCACCTGGGGCGCCGACACCGTCATGGACCTCTCCACCGGCGACGACATCCACACCACGCGGGAGTGGATCCTGCGCAACTCCGCGGTCCCGATCGGCACCGTGCCCATCTACCAGGCGCTGGAGAAGGTCGACGGCGAGGCCGACCGGCTGACGTGGGAGGTCTACCGCGACACGGTGGTCGAGCAGGCCGAGCAGGGCGTCGACTACATGACCGTGCACGCCGGGGTGCTGCTGCGCCACGTGCCGCTGACCGTCGACCGGGTCACCGGCATCGTCTCGCGCGGCGGGTCGATCATGGCCGGCTGGTGCCTGGCCCACCACGAGGAGAACTTCCTCTACACCCACTTCGACGAGCTCTGCGAGATCTTCGCGGCGTACGACGTCGCGTTCAGCCTCGGCGACGGGCTGCGCCCGGGCAGCGTGGCCGACGCCGACGACGAGGCCCAGCTGGCCGAGCTGCGCACCCTCGGCGAGCTGACGCTGCGGGCCTGGGAGCACGACGTGCAGGTGATGGTCGAGGGTCCCGGGCACGTGCCGCTGCACCTGGTGGAGGAGAACGTGGTCCTGCAGCAGGACTGGTGCCACGGCGCGCCGTTCTACACCCTGGGCCCGCTGGCCACCGACGTCGCGCCCGGCTACGACCACATCACCAGCGCCATCGGGGCCGCCGCGATCGCGATGCACGGCACCGCGATGCTCTGCTACGTCACGCCCAAGGAGCACCTGGGCCTCCCCGACCGCGACGACGTCAAGACCGGGGTGATCACCTACAAGCTCGCCGCGCACGCCGCCGACGTGGCCAAGGGGCACCCCGGCGCCCGGGCCTGGGACGACGCGCTGTCCAAGGCGCGCTTCGAGTTCCGCTGGCACGACCAGTTCGCGCTCTCCCTCGACCCGCCCACCGCGCAGTCGATGCACGACGAGACGCTGCCGGCCGAGGCCGCCAAGACCGCCCACTTCTGCTCGATGTGCGGCCCGAAGTTCTGCTCGATGCGGATAAGTCAGGACGTGCGCGACCGGTTCCGGGAGAAGTCGCGCGAGTTCGTCGAGCTCGGTTCCTCGGTGTACGTCGACCCCTCGGCCACGGCGACGGCGGCGCGGTAGTGCCCACTCGGGCAGGCCCGCCTCCTGGGCCTGCCCGACCTGCGGGCCCGGGCTGCCCGAGCGGTGGGACCTGTGGGCAACCGGGCAGCGGCACCCTAGAGTGACTCGTGTCACTTCACGACGGATCGTCCGGCACGTACCTGCCGGTGAAGGAACGAGGAGAAGCAACTCATGGCAACTGTGTCATTCCAGAAGGCTCAGCGCTGGTATCCCGGCTCTGACACCCCCGCCGTCCCCGGCATCGACCTGGACATCAAGGACGGCGAGTTCATGGTCCTGGTCGGCCCGTCCGGCTGCGGCAAGTCCACGACCCTGCGGATGCTCGCCGGGCTCGAGGAGGTCAACGAGGGCCACATCTACATCGGTGACCGCGACATCACGCACCTGCCGCCCAAGGACCGCGACATCGCGATGGTCTTCCAGAACTACGCGCTGTACCCGCACATGAGCGTCGCCGAGAACATGGGGTTCTCGCTGAAGATGGCCAAGGTGCCCACCGACGAGCGGAACAAGCGCGTCGAGGAGGCCGCGGCGATGCTCGGGCTCACCGAGTTCCTCGAGCGCAAGCCGAAGGCGCTCTCGGGCGGCCAGCGCCAGCGCGTGGCCATGGGCCGCGCGATCGTGCGCCAGCCGCAAGTCTTCTGCATGGACGAGCCGCTGTCGAACCTCGACGCCAAGATGCGCGTGCAGACCCGCACCGACATCGCCAAGCTCCAGGCCGACCTGGGCATCACCACCGTCTACGTCACCCACGACCAGGTCGAGGCGATGACGATGGGCGACCGGGTCGCAGTGATGAAGCTCGGCGAGCTGCAGCAGGTCGCGACCCCGCTGGAGCTCTACGACAAGCCCGCCAACCTGTTCGTGGCCGGGTTCATCGGCTCGCCGCAGATGAACCTGATGGAGGCCGTGGCCAAGGACGGCCGGGCCAACATCGGCGGCTACGAGGTGCCGGTCGACCCCGCGGCCGAGCGCAAGATGGAGGGCGCCATCACCGTCGGCGTACGCCCGGAGGCCTGGCGCGTGGTGGGACCCGGTGAGGGCCTGCCGATCAAGGTGACGGTCGTCGAGGAGCTCGGCGCCGACAACTACATCTACGGCACCTCCGACGTCGAGGGCGTGCCCAGCACCGTGATCGTGCGCGTCCACGGCCGCAACCACGCACGCAAGGGCGAGATCATGCACGTGACCACCGACCCGCACCACGTGCACGTCTTCGACACCAAGAGCGGCGCGCGCCTCAGCGACTGAGCCGCCCCTGCCACACGCCGAGCCGGCGCCACTTCCTGCGGAAGTGGCGCCGGCTCGTGCGTTGCGTCGTGCTCAGCCCGCGGTGACCAGGGCATGGTCGGGGATCTCGCCGGCGTGCTCGCGGTCGACGGTGAGGTTCTCGCCGGTGGCGGGGTCGAAGAGGTGCATCTTGGTGGCGTCGACGTAGATCTCGGCCTTGTCGCCCTCCTTGATCCGGCTCGAGCCGTCGAGCGAGACCACGAGCTGGGTGCGCAGCCCCTCGCCCTCGAGGTCGGCCTCGAGCTCGCGCATCTTGGCCTCGACCTCCGGCGGTGCCTCGAAGGGGATGTAGGCGTAGGTCTCGTTGCCGAGCCACTCCACGAAGTCGATGTCGGCGGTGAAGGTGGAGTCGGAGCCCACCTTGTCGGCGATCTGGGCGTCCTCGAAGAACTCCGGGCGGATGCCGGCCATCAGCACGCCCTTGCCCTGCGCCCGCTCGGCCTTCTCCTCCGGGATCTGCACGGTCCCGAAGGGCAGGGTCACCGTGGTGCCGTCGACCTCCGCGGGCAGGAAGTTCATCGGCGGGGAGCCGATGAAGCCGGCGACGAAGAGGTTGCCGGGGTTCTCGTAGAGCTCGCGCGGGGTGGCCAGCTGCTGCAGGTAGCCGCGCTTGAGCACCGCCACCCGGTCACCGAGGGTCATCGCCTCGGTCTGGTCGTGGGTGACGTAGACCGTGGTGATGCCCAGGCGCTTCTGCAGCCGGGCGATCTCGGTGCGCATCTGCCCGCGCAGCTTGGCGTCGAGGTTCGAGAGCGGCTCGTCGAAGAGGAACGCGTCGGCCTCGCGCACGATCGCGCGGCCCATCGCGACCCGCTGGCGCTGGCCGCCCGACAGGTTGCCCGGCTTGCGCTCCAGGTGCTCGTCGAGCTCGAGGGTCTTGGAGGCATTGCGGACCTTCTCGTCGACCTCCTGGTCGGGCGCCCCGGCCAGCCGGAGCGGGAACGCGATGTTCTCGTAGACCGACAGGTGCGGGTAGAGCGCGTAGTTCTGGAAGACCATCGCCAGGTTGCGGTCGCGCGGGGCCAGGTCGTTGACCTTGCGGTCCCCGATCATCATGTCGCCGGAGGTGATGTCCTCCAGTCCCACGATCATCCGCAGCAGCGTCGACTTCCCGCAGCCCGAGGGGCCGACCAGGATGACGAACTCGCCGTCGGCGATGTCGATGGAGACGTCGTTGACGGCAGCGAAGCCGTCTCCGTACTTCTTGACGATGTTCTTGAGCGTGATGGCGGCCATCGGACCTGCCTTTCTGTGTCTGACTCAGCCCTTGACGGCGCCGGAGGTCAGACCGGCGACGATCTTGCGTTGGAAGACGAGCACGATGAGCACGATCGGGATCGTGGCCACCACGGCCGCGGCGGCCAGGAGGCCGGCGGGACGCTGGAACGGGTCGGGACCCACGAAGAACGACAGCGCCGCCGGGATCGGGCGCGCGTTCTCGGTGGAGGTGAGGGTGATGCCGAAGACGAAGTCGTTCCAGGCGAAGAAGAACGTCAGGATCGCGGCGGTGAAGACGCCGGGCGCGGCCAGCGGCACGATCACCTTGCGGAACGCCTGCCACGACGTGGCGCCGTCGACCTGGGCGGCTTGCTCCATCTCCCACGGGATCTCGCGGAAGAACGCCGAGAGCGTCCAGATCGCCAGCGGCAGCGTGAACGACATGTACGGCAGGATCAGCCCGGGCCAGGTGTCGTAGAGCCCGATCGTGCGCCACAGGTCGAAGAGCGGGCTGACCAGCGAGACGACCGGGAACATCGCGATCGCCAGCGCGGTGGTGAGCACCAGCTTCTTGCCCTTGAACTCCAGGCGCGCAATGGCGTACGCCGCCAGGGTCGCGATCATCACCGACAGCAGGGTCGCGATCAGGCTGATGCCGATCGAGTTGATGATGGCGCGACGGAACTGGTCGTCGGCCAGCACGTCGGCGTAGTTGGCGAAGCCGGTGAAGGAGTCCAGCGGCAGGAATCCGGGGTCGGTGCCGCCGGAGACAGCCGCCTGGCTCTTGAAGGACAGCGAGATGATCCACACGACGGGGAGCAGGCACCACACCAGCACCGCTCCGACGCCGGCGACCAGTCCGATCTTCCTCATCGAGATCACTCCCCTCGGGCCTGGGCGAGGTCGACCTTGAACATCTTGACGATGAGGAAGGCCACCAGCAGCACGGACAGGAACAGCAGGACCGCCAGCGCCGAGCCCATGCCGAGCTGGAACTGCTCGATGCTCTGGCGGTAGGTCAGGAACGAGATCGACTCGGTGCCCTGGGCGCCGGCGGTCATCACGAAGATGTTGTCGAAGATCCGGTAGGCGTCGAGCGCCCGGAACAGCACCGCGACCATGATCGCGGCCTTCATGTTGGGCAGGATCACCTTCCACAGCCGCTGCCACCAGGTGGCGCCGTCGACCTTGGCGGCCTCGACCATGTCCTCCGAGACCTGCGCCAGGCCGGCCAGCAGCAGCAGCGACATGAACGGCGTGGTCTTCCAGATCTCCGAGACCATGATCGCGATCACCGCGGGCACCGGGTCGCCGAACCAGTTGAAGTCGTCCTCGATGAACGGCAGCCAGCCGTTGACGAAGCCGTTCTGGTAGGTGAAGGCGAACTGCCAGGCGAAGCCCGAGACCACGGTGATGATGCCGTAGGGGATCAGGATCGAGGTGCGGATCAGGCCGCGGGCGAAGATCACGCGGTGCATCACCAGCGCGAACGCGAAGCCGATCACCAGCTCGATGGCCACCGTGACGACCATGTAGAGCACGGTCACGCCGATGTCGCGCCAGAAGAGCGTGTCGGTCAGCGCCGTGAGGTAGTTGGACAGCCCGATGAACTGCCGGTCCTCGGGCGCGGTCAGCGAGTAGTTGTAGAGCGAGAGGTAGAGCGCCCGCATGATCGGGAAGGCGGTGACCACGAGCATCACCACCACCGCCGGGGCGACCAGGCGCTGGCCCAGCCGGTTCTCGTGGCGGGCCCGGTCGCTGACCTCGGGAGGAGCGGACTTGGGGCCCTTGCCGGCGTCGGTGGCCGGTGTGGCGACGGTCGCGGAGGTCACAGCAGCGCCTTCCCTTCCAGCACGGCCTGCAGGTACTCCTGCGACCTCTCGGGCGTGGTCTCGGGGTCGACCTCGCTGGGCGGGTGCCAGCGGGACTGGATGGCCCCGGAGATGGTGGCGTAGAAGGCGCTCTTGGGGCGCGGCCCGCCCTCGTCGACGCTGGTGCGGAACAGGTCGAGCAGGTCGGGCGGGTAGGCCTTCGCCAGCTCGTCGGCGTCGTACGCCGACTGGGTCGCGGGCATCAGGCCGTCGGTGACCGCGAGCTCGACCTGGTTCTCCACCGAGGTGATGCAGGCGGCGGCCTCGCGGGCGAAGTCGGGGTGGTCGGTGAACGCGCCGACGCCGATGTCGATGCCGCCCACCGGGGGAGCGGACTCCTGGCCGTCGACGGTGCGCGGGTAGCGCGCCCAGCCCAGGTCGTCGAACTGCTCCTTGGTGTAGTCGTTGGCGTCGCCGGGCTCGAAGTTCTTGTAGACGAACGTCCAGTTGACCATGAAGGCGCCGGGGCCGTCGCCGAACATGTAGGCCAGCGCGGTGCCCTCGTTGGAGACCGAGAGGTCGGCCTGGGCGGCGGGGGAGGAGGCGAGCTCGTCGACCACCCGGGCCGCCTCGCGCGCGGCGTCGGAGTCGAGGGCGACCTCGGCGTCGACCCCGGCCTCGGGGTTCTCCAGGATGGCGCCGCCGGCACCCTCGATCATCGCGTTGATCCACACCACGTAGGCCTCGTACTTGTTGGCCTGCACGCCGACCGTGGCGCCGTCGACCGACGAGGCCGCCTCGACGACCTGCGACCAGGTGACCGGCTGGCTCATGTCGAGCCCGGCCTCCTGGGCCAGCGACTTGCGGTACCAGAGCACCTGGGTGTTGGCCCACAGCGGCGAGGCGTAGATCTTGTCCTCCCAGCGCACCGTCTCGGCGATGCCCTCGAGGGTGTCGTCGGTGACGGTGTCGCCGGGCAGCTCGAGCAACCAGCCGGCGTTGGCGAACTCGGGCACGAAGACCGGGTCGAGGTTCATCAGGTCGGTCTGGCTGTCCTCGGCGGCCAGGCGCCGAGCCAGCTGGACGCGCTGGTCGGTGGCGCTGGTGGGCAGCAGCCGGGTCTGGATGTCGTACTCGTCGGTGCTGCACTGCTCGGCGAAGACCTCGAAGGTCGCCTGGCCGTCCGGGTTGAGGTACCACGTCAGCGTGGGCTTGCCCTCGGAGCCGCAGGCGGCCAGCAGGCCGGCCGACAGCGCCAGGGCGGCGGCGGTCGCCAGGCCGCGCCGGCGGCGTACGCCGCGCGGTCGCCGTCGCGACGACGGCGGGGGTGGGCTCTCCTGCGGCATGTGTCCTCCCGGTGGTACGGCTGGGACCACAGGTCTAACGCTGGGTAAAGAGCGTCGCCACACCCCCTTGGGCGCAGGGTGGGAAGGGTGCTCAGGCGCGGTCGGCGGTGCGCCTGATGGCCGCGGCGAGGCTCTCGTGCAGCGCGGTGGGCAGGTCGTGGCCCATGCCGTCGATCAGCAGCAGCTCGGAGCCGCGCAGCGCCCGTGCGGTGGCGCGACCGCCCGAGGGGTGCACCATCTTGTCGGCCAGGCCGTGCACCACCAGGGCGGGCAGGGCGAGCGCGGCCAGGCGCGGCCCGCGGTCGGGCTGGACCAGGATGGCCACCATCTGGCGCAGGGTCCCGCCGGCGCTGACGCCGTGGTCGTAGGTGTCGGCGGCGCGCTGGCGGTTCTCCTCGGGGCTCAGCGGGTAGCCGGGGGAGCCGATCAGGCGCCACAGGCGGGCGCTCTGCTTGATGTAGGCCTCCTTGCCCTGGGCGCCGCTGCCGATCAGCATCGGCAGCAGCGCGGGGTGCTGCCAGCCCACGGTGCGCCGACCGGTCGTCGACATGATCGAGGTCAGCGAGCGGACCCGGGCGGTGTGCTCGACGGCGAGGGTCTGCACGATCATCCCGCCCATCGACACCCCGGCCACGTGGGCCGACTCCAGGCCGAGGTGGTCGAGCAGGCCGACGACGTCGCCGGCCATGTCGCTGAGCGTGTACGGCGCCCGCGTGGGCAGGCCGGCGAAGGCGCGCAGCAGGGTGGCCCGGGTGACCCGGCCCGTCATCCGGCTGGAGCGCCCGGCGTCGCGGTTGTCGAAGCGCACGACGTAGAAGCCGCGCCGGGCCAGGCGCGTGCACAGGTCGTCGTCCCACCAGGTCAGCGGGGCGCCGAGGCCCATCACCAGGACCAGCGGGTCGGCGTCGGGCTCGCCGAAGGTCTGGTAGCACAGCTCGACCTGCGGCCCCACGGGGGCGCGCAGCTGCTCGGACACGGTCACCGGGTTGCGGGCAGACATGTGTCAAGTACACCGCACCCGGCAGGTTGACCGGACGCACCATCACAATTGGGTGTCACACCTCACAGGGTGGTGCACGTCACGCTACCGTCGAAGGATGAACGAGTCTCCGCTCGCCTCCTTCCTCCTCCCGGAGGGCTACCGCCGCCCGCCGGTGGTGGCCGTGCTCAACGAGGCACGAGTCGCGGGCGAGGCTCGTCGCTGGGCCACGGCGGCCGTGAGCGGCCTGCGCGAGCGCCGCCGCACGCCGTACGTCGCGGGCGCGCAGCAGCGCGACCTCGACCCGGTGCTGCTGGTGCCGGGCTTCCTGGCCGGCGACCTCACGCTGCGGCTGATGGCCGGAGCGCTGCGCGGCCAGGGGATGCGCACCTACCGCTCCCACATCCTGGCCAACGTCGGCTGCACCCTCGACGCCGCCGAGCTGATCGAGCAGCGCCTCGAGGTGATCGCGGCCAAGCGCGGCTCCCGTGTGCAGCTGGTCGGGCACAGCCTGGGCGGCATGCTGGCCCGCGGCATCGCGGTGCGCCGCCCCGACCTGGTGGCCGGCATCGTGACGATGGGCAGCCCGATGATGGCCCCGGCCGCTCACCACCGGGCGCTGACCGCGAGCCTGGGCGGGGTGATCGCGCTGAGCAAGCTGGGGGTGCCGCGCACCATGACCGGTGACTGCGTCGGCGGGCCGTGCGCGCGCCAGAGCTTCGAGGAGAGCCGCGCCCCGCTGCCCGAGGGCGTCGAGTTCACCGCGATCTACTCGCGCCGCGACGGCATCGTCGACTGGCGCGCCTGCATCGACCCCGAGGCCACCGCGCAGGTCGAGGTGCGCACCTCCCACGTCGGCATGGCCGTCGACCCCAGCGTCATCAGCGCCGTCAGCGAGGCGCTGGTGCGCCACCGCAACGCGCGCGAGGAGGCGCAGAGCTGGGTGGCCACCGCCTGAGCGGCGACCACCCGCTACCTCGGCCGGCCTCGGCCCGCGTCAGCGGTCGAAGTCGACCGCGGAGTAGGCGCGCAGCTTGTGCAGCTGGTGCTCGGAGTGGATCTGGCGGATCGTGCCCGAGCGCGAGCGCATCACCAGCGAGTGCGTGGTGACCCCGCCGGCGCTGTAGCGCACGCCGCGCAGCAGCTCGCCGTCGGTGATGCCGGTGGCCACGAAGAAGCAGTCGTCGCCGGTGACCAGGTCGTCGGTGGTCAGCACCTGGCCCAGGTCGAGTCCGGCGTCGATGGCCTTGCGGGTCTCGTCGGCGCCCTGCGGCCAGAGCTTGCCCTGGATGGTGCCGCCCATGCACTTCATCGCGCAGGCGGTGATGATGCCCTCGGGCGTGCCGCCGACGCCCAGCAGCAGGTCGATGCCGGTCTCGGGGCGCGCGGCCATGATCGCGCCGGCGACGTCGCCGTCGCTGATGAACTTGATCATCGCGCCGGTGGCGCGGATCTGGGCCACGAGGTTCTCGTGGCGGGGCCGGTCGAGGAGCACGACGGTGACGTCCTCGGCGCGCTTGCCCTTGGCCTTGGCGACCGCGGCGATGTTGTCGGCGACGGGGGCCTCGATGTCGACGACGTCGGCCGCCTCGGGGCCGGTGACCAGCTTCTCCATGTAGAAGACCGCGGAGGGGTCGTACATCGAGCCGCGCGGCGAGACCGCGAGCACCGAGACGGCGTTGGTCATCCCCTTGGCGGTCAGGGTGGTGCCGTCGATCGGGTCGACCGCGACGTCGCACTCCGGGCCGGTGCCGTCGCCGACCTGCTCGCCGTTGTAGAGCATCGGGGCGTTGTCCTTCTCGCCCTCGCCGATCACCACGGTGCCGTTCATCCCGATCGTCGAGATCAGCACCCGCATCGCGTTGACGGCCACGCCGTCGGCGCCGTTCTTGTCGCCCCGGCCCACCCAGCGTCCGGCTGCCATCGCGGCCGCCTCGGTGACCCGCACCAGCTCGAGCGCGAGGTTGCGGTCGGGGGTCGAGGAGGGACTGTCGAACGGCGAGAGCGAGGTCATGGGCGCATGCTATCGGTCTGCACGGCCGTCGCCTTGACGCTCAGCCACACCTCGGCGCCGGGCTCGAGCCCGAGCTCGACCGCGGAGGCCGGGGTGACGTCGGCGATCAGCTCGGGGCCGTCCTCGGTGCTCACCAGCAGCCGCACGGCGTCGCCGTGCGGGGCGACCGCCGCCACCCGGCCGGCCCAGCGGTGCCGGGCCGAGGTGGCCGGGGCGTCGTGCCCGCTGCGCGCGCGGGGGGAGACGGCGACCGCGCTGGGGGCGAAGGAGCGCAGCTCGTCGCCCTCGCGCACCACGTTGAGGCCCACCAGCCGGGCCACGTGCTCGGAGCGGGGGCGGGCCGCGACCTCGCGGGGCGTGCCGGTCTGCACGACCCGGCCCTCGTCGAGCACCAGCACCTCGTCGGCCAGGGTGAGCGCGTCCAGCGCGTCGTGGGTGACCAGCAGCGCGATGCCGGCGTACGCCGCCAGGTGGCGCGCCAGCTCGATGCGCAGCCCGGTGGCGACCCCGACGTCGAGGCCCGCGAAGGGCTCGTCGAGCAGCAGCAGGTCGGGCTCCCCGGCCAGCGCCCGCGCGATCGCGACCCGCTGGGCCTGCCCGCCCGAGAGCTGGGCGGGACGCCGGTCGGCCAGGTCGCCGACCCCGAGCCGCTCGAGCCAGCCCAGGGCGCGCCGGTCGGCCTCGCGGCGCGGCACGCCGCGGGCTCGCAGCCCGAACGCGACGTCGTCGCGGGCGCGCAGGTGGGGCAGCAGCGAGCGGTCCTGGAAGACCACCCCGAGGCGGCGCTCGCGCACCGGCAGGTCGCTCCAGTCGCGGCCGGCGACCTCGACACGGCCGGTGGCCCGCACGGTGCCGGCCAGGGCGCCCAGCAGGGTGGACTTGCCCGCGCCGTTGGGGCCGATGACGGCCACCACCCGGCCCGGCTCGGCATGCAGCGTCGCGTGCAGGCGGCCCTCGACGGTGACGTCGGCGTGCAGGCCGGTCTCCTGGTGGATCTGCTGGCCGGTCACAGGGGCCTCAGCCAGCGGTGCCGCAGGCCGGCGAGCACGCCGACCGAGACCACCAGCAGGATCATGCTCAGGGTGCGCGCGGCGGCCGGGTCGGCCTGCAGCGTGGTGTAGATCAGCGACGGCATCGTCTGGGTGGTGCCGGGGAAGTTGCCGGCGAAGGTGATGGTCGCGCCGAACTCGCCCAGGCTGCGCGCCCAGGCCAGCACCGCGCCCGCGACCAGCCCGGGCAGCGCCAGCGGCAGCGTGACCCGGCGGAAGGTCGTCCAGCGGGTCGCGCCGAGGGTGGCGGCGACGACGTCGTACCGCTCGCCGGCGGTGCGCAGCGCGCCCTCGACGCTGAGCACGTAGAAGGGCATCGAGACGAAGACGTGGGCCACGACGACCGCGGTGGTGGTGAACGGCACGGTCAGGCCGGTGGTCTCGCGCAGCAGCGAGCCGACCAGGCCGTTGCGGCCCAGGGCGGTGACCAGCGCGACGCCGGCCACCACCGGCGGCAGCACCAGCGGCACCGCCACCGCGGCGCGCAGGAGGCCACGCCCGCGGAACTCGACCCGGGCCAGCAGCCAGGCCAGCGGGGTGCCGAGCACCACGCAGACCAGCACCGTGAGCAGCGAGGTGAGCGCGGAGAGGGCGAGCGCCCGGCGTACGGGTTCCGAGCGCAGCTCGGTGAGGAAGGTGCCCCACGGCGTGTCGAGCACCAGCGTGACCAGCGGCAGCACCAGCAGCACCGCGGCCAGCACGGCCGGGGCGAGCAGCACCAGCGGCGGGCGGCCCAGGTGGTGGGCGGCCTCGCCGGTGCGCGGGGCGGGGGCGGTGAGGGTCACGGCACGCCGAACCCGGCGTCGGTGAGCACGCCGCGGCCGGTCTCACCGAGCACCAGGTCGGCGAAGTCCTGGGCGAGCGCCGGCTCGCTGCTCTGCTCGAGCAGGCCCAGCGCGTACGACGTCACCTGCTCCTCGGAGCCCGGCAGGTCGAGGGTCTCGACGGCGTCGCCGGCCGCGACCGCGTCGGAGGCGTAGACGATGCCGGCGTCGACCTCGTCGGCGACCACGCGGGCCAGCACCGCCTTGACGTCGACCTCGAGGCTGGCCGGCTCGGTGTCGATGCCCTGCTGGTCGGCGAGCGCGGCCCAGCTCGCACCGCACGGGGCGGTCTCGACGCAGGCGACGTAGGTGGCGCCGGCGAGGTCGTCGACCGACTCGATGCCGGCGGGGTTGCCGGCCGGCACGACCAGCACCAGCGTGTTGGTCGCGAAGACCTCGGGGGCCGCGGCGAGCGCGTCGGCGGCCGACTCGATGGTGCGGGTGTCGGCGGTGGCCAGCAGGTCGGCCGGCGCCCCCTCGAGAACCTGCTGGGCCAGGGTCGCGGAGGAGTCGAAGGCCAGGGTGACCTCGACACCGGGGTTCTCCGCCTCGAGCTCGCGGGCCAGCTCGGTGAAGGTCTCGGTGAGCGAGGCGGCTGCCAGCACTGTGAGGCGCTGCTCGGCGCCCGCGTCGCTCGCGGGGCCCTCGTCGCTGCCGCCGGTGCTGCAGCCGGCGCCGATGAGGGCGAGCAGCAGGGCGGCCGCGGCCGTCGCGCGGGCCCTCACGGGAGCTCCACGACGACGTTGGTCGACTTCACCGACGCCACGACCCGCGAGCCGGGGGACAGGGCGAGGTCGTCGGCGGCCTCGGCCGACATCAGCGAGACCATCCGGTAGGGCCCGCAGACCATGTCGACCTGGGCCATCACGGTGTCTTTGCGGACCCGGGTGACGATGCCGACCAGCCGGTTGCGGGCGCTGACCGCGGAGGCGCGCGCCGGGTCGGGGGCGTCGGCCAGCGACTCGGCCAGCGCCGCGAGGTCGGGGCCGGCGATGGTGGTGCGGCCCTCGCTGTGGTCGGCGCGCACCCGGCCGGCCTCGACCCAGCGGCGCACCGTGTCGTCGCTGACGCCGAGCAGGTCGGCTGCTTCCGCGATCCGGTAGGTGCTCACGCTGCGAGTATGCCGCACCTGCGGTTGTTCTCGCGCGCTACGACCGTATCTGCGTCGTCGGTCGGTGTCGGCGGTGCCCCGGAGCGGGGTGGGCTGGGGCGGCACGGGACAATCGGGGCATGAGCGAGACGGGCCGTCCGGGCCGCTACACCCGATCGACCAGCGGTCTGGTCGGCGCGATGCTGATCCTCTTCGTCGCGGTCATCGGGTTCGTGGTCTTCCGCGGCCTCTTCCGCACCGAGCCCGAGTACACCCCGCCCGACACCGACTACGTCGAGGTGGTCCGGGCGGTGCAGGGCGAGGGCGGCGACCTGGTCTACCCCGAGGACCTCCCCGAGGGCTGGGTCGTCAACAACCTCGACTACCTGCCCGGCCTCCCGCCGACCTTCTCCCTGGCGCTGCTCACCGACGAGGAGGAGTTCGCCGGGATGATCGACACCGGCACCGAGCCCGACGAGCTCGTCGAGGCCTACGTCGACGAGGTCGCCGTCGAGGGCGACCCGTTCGTCCTCGAGGCGTCGGAGGTGGCCACCGAGTGGCGCACCTTCACCGACGACGGCGGTGACACGGCGTACGTCGCCGAGATCGGCCTCGACCCCGCGACCGCCGACGCGGCCGGCGAGGACGCGACGCGCACGGTGATGGTCTACGGCTCCGCCGACCCCGAGGTGCTGCAGGACCTCCTGGCCTCCCTCACCACCGCCCCGCTGCGCTGACCCGTCCCCAATCTCGCGCTGACCCGTCCCTAATCTCGCACCGACCCGGCCTGAACCTCGCACCGACCCGGCCCAGACCTGCAGTGCGGGAACGGCGCCCGACGAGGGGTAGATCCCGGCCGACTCGGTGGGAAGTTCAGGCCGGGTCAGTGGGAAGTTCGGGCCGGGTCAGCGGGAAGTTCGGGCCGTCTCGGCGGGAAGCTCGGGCCGGGTCAGTCGTCGGCGTCGAGGACCTCGTCGAGGCGCGCGCGGGCGCCGTCCAGCCAGCGCTGGCAGGTGCCGGCGAGCTGCTCGCCGCGCTCCCAGAGCGCGAGCGACTCCTCGAGGGTGGTGCCGCCGGCCTCGAGGCGGCGTACGACGTCGACGAGCTCCTCGCGCGCCGCCTCGTACGACGGCTGCTCGGGGTCGGTCGTGGCGGCGGGGTCGGTGGTGGGCTCAGCCATCGGGCTCGTCCTCTGCGGTGGGGGAGGTGGAGGCGGGGCGCTCGAGCAGCGGCTCGAGCCGGGTGGTGGTGGCGTGCACGCGGCCGTCGGCGACCCGCACGCTGACCTCGGCGCCGGGGGCGACCCCGTCGACGGAGGTGACGACGTGGCCGTCGGGGCCCTGGAGCACGGCGTAGCCGCGCCGCAGGGTGGCCAGCGGCGAGAGCGCCCGGGCCCGGGCCTGCTGGTGGTCGATCTCGTCGGCGGCCCGGTCGAGGCGGTGCGACAGCGAGCGCCGGGCCCGCTCGCGCAGGGCCACCAGCTCCTCGGCCCGGCCGTCGACCAGCGAGCGCGGGTCGGCGAGCGCCGGGCGCGAGCGCAGCGCGTCGAGGCCGGCCTGCTCGCGGGCCACCTGGGCGGCCACCAGCGAGCGCAGCCGGTCGCGGGCCCCGGCGACGCCCTGGAGCTCCTCGACCACGTCGGGCACGACCAGCTTGGCGGCGTCGGTGGGGGTGGATGCGCGCACGTCGGCGACCAGGTCGAGCAGCGGGGCGTCCTGCTCGTGGCCGATCGCGGAGACCACCGGGGTGCTCATCCGGTGCACGGTGCGCACCAGCGCCTCGTCGGAGAACGGCAGCAGGTCCTCGACCGAGCCGCCGCCGCGGGCGACGACGACGACGTCGACGTCGCCGTGGCGGTCGAGGCGCTCGAGGGCCGACATCACCTCGCCGGCGCAGCGGGTGCCCTGCATGGTGGCGTGCACGACCTCGAACTCGACCGCCGGCCAGCGCCGGCGCGCGTTCTCGAGCACGTCGCGCTCGGCGGCGCTGTTGGGGGCGGTGACCAGCCCGACCCGGCCGGGCAGGAACGGCAGCCGGCGCTTGCGCGCGGGGTCGAAGAGCCCCTCGGCGGCCAGCAGCTGGCGGCGCCGCTCGAGCTGGGCGAGCAGCTCGCCGAGCCCGACCATGCGGATCTCGCGCACCTGCAGCGACATGCTGCCGCGGTTGGCGTAGTACGACGGCTTGGCGTGCACCACGACGCTGGCGCCCTCGACCAGCGGCGGGTTGAGCGAGTCGACGAGGGTGCGCGGCGCGGTCAGCGGCACCGAGACGTCGGCGACGGTGTCGCGCAGCGTCATGAAGACCGTGGCCATGCCCGGACGGCGGTTGACCTGGGCCAGCTGGCCCTCCACCCACACCGCGCCGAGCCGGTCGACCCAGCCCGCGATCGCCGTGGCGATCTGGCGCACCGGGGCGGGCGCGGCGGCGGAGGTCTCGAGGGTCATGGCCGCGAGGTTAGGCCATCACGCCGACACGCCTACGATGGAGCGCATGAGCACCGACGCAGCGACCAGCACGGGCCCGGGAGTCAGCATGGGCATGCCCCCGGTCCTGAGCCCCGACGAGGCCGAGAAGGCGGTGCTGCTGGCGGCGCCGCGCGGCTACTGCGCCGGCGTCGACCGCGCGGTGGTCACCGTCGAGCAGGCCCTGGACCTCTACGGCGCCCCCGTCTACGTGCGCAAGCAGATCGTGCACAACAAGCACGTGGTGGCCGACCTGGAGTCGCGCGGCGCGGTCTTCGTCGAGGAGATCGCTGAGGTGCCGACGGGTGCCACCGTCGTCTTCTCCGCCCACGGCGTCAGCCCCGAGGTGCACCAGCAGGCCGCCGAGCGCGAGCTCAAGACGATCGATGCGACCTGCCCGCTGGTCACCAAGGTCCACCACGAGGCCAAGCGCTTCGCCTCCGACGACTACGACATCCTGCTGATCGGCCACGAGGGCCACGAGGAGGTCGAGGGCACCGCCGGCGAGGCGCCCGAGCACATCCAGCTCGTGCAGAGCCCCGCCGACGTGGCGAACATCGAGGTGCGCGACCCCAGCCGGGTCGCCTGGCTCTCGCAGACCACGCTGTCGGTCGACGAGACCCTCGAGACGGTCGCGGCCATCCGTGAGCGCTTCCCCGAGCTGCTCGACCCGCCCAGCGACGACATCTGCTACGCGACCCAGAACCGCCAGCTGGCGGTCAAGGAGATCGCCCAGGGCAGCGACCTGCTGATCGTGGTCGGCTCGGGCAACTCCTCCAACTCCGTGCGCCTGGTCGAGGTCGCCCTGGAGGCCGGCGCCAAGGCGTCGTACCGCGTCGACGACGCCAGCGAGATCGACGAGGCCTGGCTCGAGGGCGTGCGCACCGTCAGCGTCACCTCGGGTGCGAGCGTGCCCGAGGCGCTGGTCGAGGGCGTGCTGGCCTACCTGGCCGAGCGCGGCTACCCCGACGCCAAGGCGGTGCACAGCGCCGAGGAGTCGCTGATCTTCTCGCTGCCCAAGGAGCTGCGCCGCGACATGAAGGCCGCCCAGGCCGCGGCCCGCGGCTGAGGCGGGCGCAGCAGATGGCCAGGTACGTCGACCTGCACCCCGTCGACCCGCAGCCCCGACTCGTCGCCCAGGTCGTCGAGGCGCTGCGCGACGACGCGCTGATCGCCTACCCGACCGACTCGGGCTACGCCCTGGGCTGCCGGATCGGCAACCGTGACGGCCGCGACCGCATCCTCAAGATCCGCGGTCTCGACGACAAGCACCACTTCACGCTGGTCTGCCGTGACTTCTCGCAGCTCGGCCAGCTGGTGCACGTCGACAACTCCGCGTTCCGGGCGATCCGCTCGTCGACCCCGGGGCCCTACACCTTCATCCTGCCCGGCACCCCCGAGGTGCCGCGCCGGCTGCTGCATCCCAAGAAGAAGACCGTGGGGGTGCGGATCCCCGACCACGTGGTGGTCACGGCGCTGCTCGAGGAGCTCGGCGAGCCGCTGCTGTCGAGCTCGCTGATCCTGCCCGGCGAGAGCGAGGTCCGCACGATGGGCTGGGACATCAAGGAGGAGCTCGAGCACCAGGTCGACATCGTGATCGAGGCCGGCGAGACGACCGCGGAGCCTACGACGGTCGTGGACTGGTCGGGCCCGGAGCCCGAGGTGCTGCGCCACGGCTCGGGCGACGCGTCGCGCTTCGAGTAGGCCAGGCGATGGCCGCGCCGCGACCGTGGGCGCGGGCGAAGCGGTCGCGCACCACCAGCACCGCCAGGGCCAGCGCGTAGCCCAGCACCAGCGCCAGCGCGTGGTCGGCCAGCCCGGAGAAGACCGCCTGCACCGCGCCGTCCTGCGCCCGGGCGATCGCGCCGGGGCTGACCAGGCCGAGCAGCACGAGGGCGGCGAGCATCAGCGGCGGCGGCAGCACGCCGACGGTGAAGAAGTCGCGGGGGCGCACCAGCAGCGCGCAGCCGACGCAGACCAGCACGAAGGCCGCGTCGAAGACCCACCCGAGGCCGGGGGAGAACAGCAGGTCGAGGGCCACCGCGGTCAGGGTGAGCGCAAGACCGAGCGCCACCACCTGGCGGCCGGGCGTGGTGCCCTCCTCCCACAGGGTGGGCGCGCGACCGGGGCTGCTGCTCATCGCTCGTCGCACCTCCGCTCGGGTGGGGGCGGCCCGGGGGCCTACAGCGCCACGCTAGGGCGCTCGTCGGGATCGTCGTGCGCGCCGCGCCGGTCGACCGCGCGCAGCTCGACGGTGCGCGGGGAGCCGAGCTCCTCGTCGGTGACCGCGAGGTCGGTGAAGCGGCGCGCCGAGACCAGCACCCGCGACTCCAGCGAGGCGACCGCGCTGTTGTAGTGCCCGACCGCGGCGTTGAGGGAGCGCCCGACGGCGTCGACGTGGCTGCCGAGGGTGCCCAGGCGTCCGTGCAGGTCGCGGCCCAGCCGGTGGATCTCGCGGGTCTGCTGGGCCAGGGCCTCGTGCTGCCAGCCCTGGGCCACGGTGCGCAGCAGCGCGATCAGCGTGGTGGGCGAGGCCAGCACCACCTGGCGGGTCGCGGCGTGCTCGATCAGGCCCGGGTCGGTCTCGAGCGCCGCGGCCAGGAACGACTCGGCCGGCACGAAGAGCACCACGAACTCGGGGGTCTGCTCCAGCGAGCGCCAGTAGGACTTGGCCCCGAGCTGCTCGACGTGGGTGCGCACCTGCCGGGCGTGGCGGGCCAGGTGGGCGCGCTGGGTCTCCTCGTCGTCGGCGGAGGTGGCGTCGAGGTAGGCGTCGAGCGGCACCTTGGCGTCGACGACCACCTGGCGCTCGCCGACCAGCTGGACCACCAGGTCGGGGCGCAGCGCCCCGTCGTCGAGGCGCACCTGCTCGCGGAAGTCGCAGCGGTCGACCAGCCCGGCCAGCTCGACGGCGCGGCGCAGGTGCAGCTCGCCCCACTGCCCGCGCACCTGCGGCTTGCGCAGCGCCGTGCTCAGCGCGCGGGTCTCCTTGCTGAGCAGGTCGGTGGTGTGGCGCATGTCGGCGACCTGCTGGTGCAGCTGGCCCTGCCACGAGACGCGGGTGTGCTCGAGGTCGCGCAGCTGGTCCTGCAGGCGCTCCAGCCCCTCGCGCACCACCGCCTGGTCGGCGGCGCGCTGGTCGAGCGCGGCGCCCACGCGCTCGTCGTACGGCCGCTCGACCGCGGCCTCGGCGTGCCGCAGGCGCGCCCAGAGCAGCCCCAGCACGGCCCCGATGGTCAGGCCGAGCAGGAGGGTGGTGGTCAGGGAGGCGACCGTCGAGACGTCCATGGGCCCAGCATGGACCTGGGCGCCGACAGTCCTCAGTCGGCGAGGTCGACGACCACCGGCGCGTGGTCGGAGGCGCCCTTGCCGGCGCGCTCGTCGCGGTCGACGAAGGCGCCGGTGGTGCGCGCGGCCAGGGCGGGGGAGCCGAGCACGAAGTCGATGCGCATCCCGCGGTTGCGCTCGAAGCGCTGGCGGTAGTAGTCCCAGTAGGTGTAGCTGTCGGGCTCGGGGGTGAAGGGCCGCGCCAGGTCGGCGTACCCGTCGTCGAGGAAGCCCTGGAAGGCCGCGCGCTCGGGCGCGGTCACGTGGGTGCTGGTCTTGAACTGGGCGATGTCGAAGACGTCCTCGTCGCGCGGCGCGATGTTCCAGTCACCGACCAGGGCGGTCGGGGTCGCGGCCCAGTCGCGGGCGGCCGTGCGCAGGCGGGCGAGCCAGTCGAGCTTGTAGGCGTAGTGCGGGTCGTCGACCTTGCGGCCGTTGGGCACGTAGAGGCTCCACACCCGCACCCCGCCGCAGGTCGCGCCGATCGCGCGCGCCTCGGCGGCGACCGGGTCGCCCCACCCGGGCATGTCGGGGAAGCCGACCTCGACGTCGTCGAGACCGACCCGGCTGATCACGGCCACGCCGTTCCACTGGTTCACCCCGGCGGCCGCGACCTCGTAGCCCGCCGACTGCAGGCCCAGCAGCGGCAGCTGGTCGAGGCGCGCCTTGGTCTCCTGCAGGGCCAGGACGTCGACGTCGTGGCGGGCCAGGAAGGCCTCGACGCGGTCGATGCGGGAGCGGAGCGAGTTGACGTTCCAGGTGGCCAGGCGCACGCTGACAACGTACGCCGCAGCGGCGGCGACAGTGTCGGTGGGGGCGGTTATGGTTCCTTATGGAAACCACGGTCCATAAGGAATCATCATGACGCTGCCCAGCCCGTACACGCCCGGCGCGGCGCCCATCGTGCTGGCCGGACGCCGCGAGCAGCTGGAGGAGGCCGAGGCCGAGCTGGCCGTGCTGGCCGTCTACGGCCGGTTCCAGGGCCGGGTGCGTGTCGACATCGGCCCGCGCGGGGTCGGCAAGACCTCGCTGCTCAAGACCGTGCGCGAGTCGGCGGCGGGCATCGGCATGGTGACGGCCTGGGTGACCGCGCGGGGCGACGAGTCGCTGGTGACCACGATGGTGCACGCCCTGGCCACCGAGCTCGACCGGATCGGCATCGACGTCGCCCGGCGGGCCCCGTGGCGCGAGCGCCTGGAGCGGCTGAGCGTCGAGCTCGGGGTGGGGCCCGCGAAGGCCGGCGTCGAGGTCGACGTCAGCCCGGCGGACGCGGCCACTGGGCGGCGCGCGGCCTCGGCGGCGTTCGGCGAGCTCGTCACCAGCGCCGCGCTCGAGGCGCGTGAGCGCGGCTCGGCCGGGCTGTGCCTGTTCGTCGACGAGATCCAGGCCGCCCCGCGTGCCGACCTGCGCACCCTGGCCTACGCCTGGCAGGAGCTGCAGAACGCCGTGCCCGAGCCGCCGGCGGTGCTCTTCGCGGCCGGGCTGCCCAACGCTCCCGACGTGCTGACGGCCGCGGTCACCTTCAGCGAGCGCTTCGGGTTCCGCACCCTGGAGCGCCTCGACGAGGCCGATGCGGCCGAGGCGCTGGTGGTGCCCGCCTCCCAGCACGAGGTCACCTGGAGCCCGGGGCTGCTCGACGCCGTCGTCACCCTGGCGCAGGGCTATCCCTACTTCCTCCAGCTCTACGGGGACGCGGTGTGGCGACGGGCCAGGCCGGCGGCCGGCGCCGAGCTCCACCTCGGCGACCTCGTCGACGCGCACGCCGACGTCGAGCGCGAGCTCGAGACGATGTTCCGGGCCCGCTGGGCCAAGGCCGCGCCGGGGGAGCGCCGGCTGCTGGAGGCGATGGCGGCCCTGGGCGACGACGACGTACGCCGCGGCGACGTGGCGCAGCGGATGGGCGTGGGCACCAACGACATCAGCGTCGCCCGGCGCAGCCTGCTCGACAAGGGGCTCATCGAAGTGGCCGCGCGCGGGATGCTGCGCTTCACCGTGCCCGGCTTCGCGGCCTTCGTGCGCAGCGAGACCGGCGCGGCCTGAGCGCCGAGCCGGCCGGTTCACACGAGCCGGCTCGGCGTCAGACGAAGGCGCTCTCGCCGGTGATGGCGCGGCCCACGATCAGGGTGTTGATCTCGCGGGTGCCCTCGTAGGAGTAGATGGCCTCGGCGTCGGCCACGAAGCGGCCCACGTGGTGCTCGAGCAGGATGCCGTTGCCGCCCAGCACCTCCCGGGCCCAGCCGACGGTCTCGCGCATCCGCACGGTGCTGTGCACCTTGCACAGCGAGGCGTGCTCGTCGCGCAGCAGCCCGGCGTCCTGCAGCTGCGAGGCGCGCACGTTCATGGCGGTGCCGGCGGTGACGTTGGAGAGCATCTTGACCAGCAGGTCCTGGACCAGCTGGAAGGAGGCGATCGAGCGGCCGAACTGCTCGCGGGCCTTGGTGTAGCGCACCGCGTGCTCGTAGGCGCCGCGCGCGCAGCCGACGGCCTGCCAGGCCACCCCCATCCGGGTCACCCGCAGCACCTCGGAGGTGCTGGCGAAGCTGCTGGCGCCCTGCAGCCGGTTGGTCTCGGGCACGTGCACGTCGCGCAGGTGGATCTCGGCGTTCTGCACCACGCGCAGCGCGATCTTGTCCTGCTGGACGTCGAAGTGCATGCCTTCGGTGCCCTTCTCGACCACGAAGCCCTTCACCTCGCCGTCGTCCTCGTCGCGGGCCCAGACGATGACCAGGTCGGCGAAGGAGGCGTTGCCGATCCACTTCTTCTCCCCGTTGAGCACCCAGCCGTCGCCGTCGCGGCGGGCGGTGGTGGCCAGGCCCATCGAGATCGCCGAGCCGACGTCGGGCTCGGTGAGCGCGAAGGCGCCGATCAGCTCCATCCGTGCCATCGCCGGCAGCCACCGCTCGCGCTGCTCCTCGGAGCCGCAGAGCTGGATCGAGCCCATCGCCAGCCCGCCGTGCACGCCCATGAAGGTGCCGATGGAGGGGTCGGTGCGGCTGAGCTCCATCGCGACCATGCCGTCGACCAGCGCACCGCGGCCGGGGCAGCCGGGGCCGTCGTAGGCCAGCCCGGCGATGCCGAGCTCGGCGATCTGGGGCACCAGCTGGTGCGGGAACTCGCCGCGGGTCCAGTGCTCGTTGATGACCGGCTCGACCTCGCGGGTCATGAAGGCCCGCACCCGGCTGAGCAGCTCGCGGTCCTGCTCCTCGAGCAGCAGCTCGAAGCCCAGGAAGTCGGAGAAGGGGGAGTCGTCGAGGTCGGCGACCTCGGGCTCGTGGGTCATCGACAGGGCCTTTCGACGGTGTGGATCAGGGGTGCGGGTCAGGGCGTCACAGGTCGTGGTCGGGCGCGAGCAGGAACTTCTCGACGACCGGCACCAGGGTCTCGGCCTCGGTCACGATGTCGAGGTGGCCGCCCTCGTAGAGGTGCAGCCGGGCGCGGGGGATCAGTCGGGCCTGCAGCCGCGGGTTGGCGGCCGGGATGATCGGGTCGTCGTCGCCACCCATCACCAGCGTCGGCTGGCGCAGCAGCCGCAGGAACGGCAGGCTCGACCAGCCCGCCATCGCGCCGAGCTGGTAGTAGTAGCCGCGCCGCGGACCCGACCGGGTCACCGAGTGCAGCAGCCGGGCGCCCTTCTCGGGGTCGGTGCGCATCGTGCCGCCGTAGATCTCCCCGGCGATGCTGGCGGCGTACGCCGGGTCGCGGTGGCGCCGCGGCGTCGACATCTTCATCAGCACCGAGGGGTGGGCCGGCACCATCAGCATGCCGGTGCCGGTCGCGACCAGCACCACGCGGCGTACCCGCCGCCACGACTGCACCGCCAGCTGCTGGGCCAGCCCGCCGCCCCACGAGAGCCCGAGCACGTCGAAGCGCTGGTGGCCCAGGTCGGCCATCAGCCGGGTGACCCACGAGGCGAGCGCCGCGATCGGGTACGGCGCCGGCGGCGGCGCGCTGCCGCCCACGCCCGGCACGTCGAAGCGCACCACGCCGCGGCGTGGGTCGAGCGCGTCGACCAGCGGCTGCAGCACCTCGAAGGAGACGCCGATGCCGTTGCACAACAGCAGCGGCGGCTCGTTGACGAACGGGCCGACGCCCGGGCGCACCGAGACGCGCGCGGTGATGCCGCGCACCGACACGGTGCGCACCCGGTCGGGCGCGGACTCGGGGGTCTCGGGGGTGGTCACTGGTGGCTCAGCGGTCGTGGACATAGGTGCCCGGCGCCTCGCAGACCGGCTCGTACGCGGCCGAGCCCGTACGCCGGGGCCGGTTGCGCTCCGGGCCGGAGCGCGCGGCCAGCCACTCGACGTAGTCCTCCCACCAGCTGCCCCGGACCTTGGTGGCCCCGGCCAGCCACTCGGCGGCGTCGGCCGGGTTGGTCTCGGCGGTCTGGAAGCTGGCCTTCTCGTTGCCCGGCGGGTTGACCATCGCGGCGATGTGGCCGCTGGTGGAGAGCACGAAGCGCGACTGCCCGCCCATCAGCTGGGTGGTGCGGTAGCAGGACTCCCACTGGCACAGGTGGTCGGCGATGCCGGCCACGACGTAGGAGTCGACGTCGACCTTGCTGAGGTCGACGGGGGAGCCGAGCATCGTCGAGGCGTCCGGCTCGACGAGGGCGTTGCGCACCGCCAGGTCCATGAAGTCGCGGTGCATCGCAGCGGTCATCCGCACCGGGTCGGCGTTCCAGTAGAGGATGTCGAAGGCCTTGGGGGCGTGGCCCATCAGGTAGTTGTTGACCCAGTAGTTCCAGATCAGGTCGTTGGGTCGCAGCCAGGCGAAGATCTCGGCCAGCGCCCGGCCGTCGAGGTAGCCCTTCTCGCGAGATGCCCGCGTCGAGGCGGCGGCGCCCCGGTGGGAGAGCAGCGCACTGGGCAGCCCGGCCTGGTGCTGGTCGAGCACGGTGACGGCCAGGCTGAAGGCGGCGACGCGGTCGAGGTCGCCGGTGGCGGCCAGGTGGGCCATCACCATCGAGGCGATCATCCCGCCCGAGCAGATCCCCAGCAGCGCCACCTTCTCCTGCCGGGCGATGTCCTGCGCGGCGCTCATCGCCTCGAGGATCGCCTGGCCGTAGGTGTCGAGGCCCCAGTCGGCGTGCCGGGCGTCGGGGTTGCGCCAGGAGATGCAGTAGACCTGCTGGCCGGCCTGCACCAGGTGCTCGACCAGGCTGCGCTGCTCGGCCAGGTCGATGACGTAGTACTTGTTGATCGTCGGCGGCACGATCAGCAGCGGCACGCTGCGGACCTTGGTGGTCTGCGGGGTGTACTGGATGAGCTCGAAGACCTCGGTGCGCAGCACCACCGAGCCGGGCGTGACCGCGAGGTCCTCGCCGACCGCGAAGGCATCGGGCTCGACCATCGAGGGCACGCGGGGCGCGGTCGCGTAGTCCTTGACGAAGCGGCGCCCGCCGGCCAGCAGGTTGCCGCCGCCGGTGTCGATGGTGCGCTTGAGGACCTTGGGGTTCAGCGCGGGGCTGTTGGTGGGGGAGAGGGCCTCGACGACGTTGTCGACGATGAAGCCCATCCGCTGCGCGTCGCCGTAGTCGAGACCGGCGTCGGCGACCAGTCCGCGCAGCGCCTGCCCGGTGGCCAGGTAGCTCTGCAGCGTGCGCTTGAGGAAGGGGTTCTTGGCCCACGCCTCGTCGGCGAAGCGGCGGTCCTTGGGGTGCGGGGCCACCTCGGAGCGTCCCACCTGGACCCGCGCCAGCTCGGCGCCCAGGCCGGCGGCCCGACCGACCACGGCGCGCGGTCGCCGCGCCAGGCTGGTCGCGAGGCGCACGCCCGACATGCCGGGCAGGAAGCGGCGCAGCGGGCCGCGCCCGGCCTCCGAGAGCAGCAGGTCGAGCGGCGTGCTGAGCTCGGAGCCGCCCGGCTCGTCGCGGGCCCCTGCCTCGCTGATGCGGTCGTCGGCCCGGCGTGCGGGCTCGGAGCGGGTCGCTGTCATGTGCTTCCTCCCGAGGTGCGTCCGGCTCCCGCTCCGGGCCGGTGCGGGGGCAGGTCTCGAGTGTGACCCACACCACCACAGGCCCGGCACCACCCCCGTCGTACGCCGCCGCCCGCGCGGGCAGACTGGGCGCCGTGACCGAGCAGAGCACCGCACAGCCCACCCAGCACCCCGTCCTCGAGGACTTCCCGGCCCACAGCCACGACAAGCTGCGCTACGGCGACACCGACCGCCAGGGCCACGTCAACAACGCCGTCTTCTCGACGCTGCTCGAGACCGGGCGCGTCGAGCTGCTGCACCCCGCCGGCGGGGCCTCGATGAACGACGAGGGCGCCTCGTGGGTGATCGTGCGCATCGAGCTCGACCTGGTCGGCGAGATCACCTGGCCGGGCAGCATCGACATCGGCACCCGCGTCGAGAAGGTGGGCCGCTCGTCGGTGACCATGCAGCAGGGCCTCTTCCAGGCCGGGCGGCCGGTCGCCCGCGCCACCACCGTCATCGTGCAGATGGACGACGAGACCCGCGGGTCACGGGCCCTCAGCGAGCAGCTGGCCGAGCGGTTCCGGGCGTTGCAGGGGTGACCTCCGGAGTGGAGATGTGACCGGGGGTCCCCGCCCCGCCTAGAGTCAGCCCACGTGGCTCTCACCATCGGCATCGTCGGTCTCCCCAACGCGGGCAAGTCGACGCTCTTCAACGCCCTGACCAAGAACGACGTCCTCGCGGCGAACTACCCGTTCGCCACCATCGAGCCGAACGTCGGCGTGGTCGGCGTGCCCGACGACCGGCTGCCGCGGCTGGCCGAGGTCTTCGGCTCGGCCAAGCAGCTGCCGGCGACCGTGGAGTTCGTCGACATCGCCGGCATCGTGCGCGGCGCGTCGGAGGGCGAGGGCCTGGGCAACAAGTTCCTCTCCCACATCCGCGAGTCGGCCGCGATCTGCCAGGTGACCCGGGTCTTCCGCGACGAGGACGTCACCCACGTCGACGGCGAGGTGAACCCGAAGAGCGACATCTCGACGATCCAGACCGAGCTGATCCTGGCCGACCTGCAGACCGTGGAGAAGGCCGTCCCGCGCCTGGAGAAGGAGGCGAAGGGCAACAAGGACCTCGCCCCCGTCGTGGCCGCCGCCAAGGAGGCGCTGGCCCACCTCGAGGCCGGCACCCCCGTCATCGACACCGACCTCGACACCGCGCTGCTGCGCGAGCTGTCGCTGCTGACGGCCAAGCCCTTCATCTACGTCTTCAACTGCGACGCCGACGAGCTCGCCGACGACGACCTCAAGCAGCAGATGCGCGACCTGGTCGCCCCCTCCGAGGCGATCTTCCTCGACGCCAAGTTCGAGTCCGAGCTCGTCGAGCTCGGTGACGAGGACGAGGCCCGCGAGATGCTCGCCGAGATGGGCGTGACCGAGCCCGGCCTCGACGTGCTGGCCCGCGTCGGCTTCGACACCCTGGGCCTGCAGACCTACCTGACCGCCGGCCCCAAGGAGACCCGGGCCTGGACGATCAGGAAGGGCGCCACCGCCCCCGAGGCCGCCGGTGTCATCCACACCGACTTCCAGAAGGGCTTCATCAAGGCCGAGATCGTCTCCTTCGACGACCTGATGGAGCACGGCACCATGCAGAAGGCCAAGGAGGCCGGCAAGGTGCGCATGGAGGGCAAGGACTACGTCATGGCCGACGGCGACGTGGTGGAGTTCCGCTTCAACGTCTGAGCCTCGCCGAGCCGGCGCGAGTTCCGCAGCTCGCGGCGATCGAGTGACCCCGCAGGGCTGTTCCGGGGCCCTCCGGCGGTGCCTGGGCGGTCACTCGACGGGCGGGGTCGGTCGTCACGGGGCCGGCTCGACATACTGGCGCGCATGACACGTCGATCCGTCCTGGTCACCGGCGCCGCCGCCGGCATCGGCCGCGCCGTCGCCCGCCGCTTCGCCGCCGAGGGGTGGCTGGTCGGCGCGTACGACGTCGACGAGCCGGGCCTCGTCTCGCTGGCCGCCGAGCTGGGAGACAGCGTGGTGACCGGACGGCTCGACGTGCGCGACGCCGACCAGTGGCGCGCGGCGCTGGGGACCTTCACCGCGCACACCGGCGGCACCCTCGACGTGCTGGTCAACAACGCGGGCATCCTCGTGGCGGGCCGCTTCGCGGAGGTCCCGCTGGAGTCCCAGCAGCGCGAGGTCGACATCAACGTGACCGGCGTGGTCAACGGCTGCCACACCGCCCACCCCTACCTGGCGGCCACGCCCGGGGCCCACGTGGTCAACCTGGCCTCGGCCTCGGCGATCTACGGCCAGCCCGAGCTGGCGACCTACTCGGCCACCAAGTTCGCGGTGCGCGGGCTCACCGAGGCGCTCGACCTCGAGTGGGCCGCCGACGACATCACGGTGCGGGCGCTGTGGCCGCTCTTCGTGCAGACCGCGATGACGCAGGGCGTCGACACCGCCTCCACCCGCTCGCTGGGCATCAAGCTCACCGCCGACGACGTCGCCGACGAGGTGCTGGCCGCGGTCAAGCCCGGCCGGCACCCCAGCGCCCACCGCGCGGTCGGCCGCCAGGCCCGGCTGATGCTGGCCTCGGCCGGGGTGACGCCCAGCTGGCTGCTGCGCGCGGTCAACCGGCGCATCAACAAGCCCTGACCGGGGATGAGCCCCGGCCACCGGGATCCACGTAGGTTCGCCGGTGACGTGCCACGCAGCCTTGGGAGGGGCTTGACGATGCTCGACGACAGGACCGCGACATGACCAGGCAGCCCCGGGAGCACCGGGTCGACCCGGTCGACGCGATCTGGCTGGGCATGGACCGGCCGCAGAACCTCATGGTCATCGAGGCGCTGATGTTCCTCGACGGGCCGCTCGACCGCGCCCGCTTCGACCACGTGGTGCGCAGCCGCCTGCTCGACGTCTACCCCGTCTTCTCGCGCCGACCGGTGCCCGGCCGCGGTCGGTTCGGCGCGCGACGGGCCCGCTGGCGCGACGTACCCGACCTCGACCTCGACCAGCACGTGCACGAGGTGCACCTCGACGCCCCCGGCGACGACGCGGCGCTGCAGGCCTACGTCAGCGGCTTCCTCGGTACGCCGCTGCCGCGGGACCGGCCGCTGTGGGACATCCACCTGGTCCAGGGCCTGCGCGAGGGGTCGGCGGTCTACGTGCGGCTGCACCACGCGCTGGCCGACGGCATCGCGCTGACCCAGGTGCTGCTCTCGCTGACCGACGAGACCCCCGAGGCCGACCGCGACGGCACGCACGCCCCGCCGCAGCCGCACCACGCGCTGGCCGACGTGGTGCAGGCCGCGCGCCGCGTGGCGCCGGAGGTGCCCAAGATGCTGCGCCCCGAGCGGGTGCGTCGCGGGCTGCTGGAAGGGCTGCGGATCGGGATCAGCGGGGTCGCGGCGCTGCGCAAGCTGCTGCTGACCTCCAACCCCGATACCGCCCTGTCGGGCGCGGCCGGGGCCCACAAGGCCGCGGTGTGGTCGGAGCCGATCGAGCTCGAGGGCGTCAAGCAGATCGCCCGTGCGACCGGCGCCACCGTCAACGACGTGCTGGTGGCGGCGCTGGCCGGCGCGCTGGAGCAGTACCAGCTCGACCACGACGGCCACGCGGTCGACATCCCGACGATGATCCCGGTCAACCTGCGCCCGATGCACCTGCCGCTGCCGCGCGAGCTCGGCAACCGCTTCGCGCTGGTGCTGCTGATGCTGCCCTCGGGTCGCCTCGACGCGGCCGACCGGCTGGCCGAGACCAAGCGGCGCATGGACGTCATCAAGCGCTCCCCGGAGCCGGTGATCACGTTCGCGCTGATCCAGGGCATCGGGCGGCTCGGGGCGCGGCTGAGCCGGGCGCTGGTGACGTTCTTCGCCGGCAAGGCCGGCGGTGTGACCACCAACGTGCCCGGCCCGCGCGAGGCGCGCTACCTCGCGGGCACCCGGATCGGGAGCCTGCTGGGCTGGGTGCCCGGATCGGGCGAGCAGACCGTCGGCACCTGCATCTTCACCTACGCCGGCACCGTGCGCGTGGGCTTCAAGGTCGACACCCGGGTGGTGCCCGACCCCGACCGGATCCTGGGCGCGTTCCACGCCGAGATCGAGGCGCTGGCCTCGGTCTGAGCGTGGAGGTGCGCGTTTCTAGGCCTGGACCGGCACCTCGAAGACCCGGTCGGCGGGGTGGCCGGCGCGCTCGTGGATGCGGTTGACCGCACCTGCGTCGGGGGCCTCGGACAGGCAGAAGACCGTGCCGGTCTCCGGGTCGGCCCAGGCGTGCTTGAAGGTGACGTTCTCCTCGCCCTGGATGGCCACGTCGGCGGCGTGCGCCTCGGCCAGCGCGTCCTCGGTGATGCCTGACATGCCTGTGTGCATGTCCATGAACTCCGGCATGGGGTGCTCCTCCTGTTGCTCGGGTGTCTCTCGACGATCCTCCTGTTCGTCGTGGTCGGCAACGGAGCGGGAGCGATTACCCGAATCGGGTCAAACCCCAGGTCAACCGCCGCTGAGCGAGGAGCCGAGCACCGGCCGTACGTCGCCGCGTGAGCCCACCCAGCCGACGTCGGGCTCGAGGCGGCGTACGACGCGCGCGGGGTTGCCGGCGACCACGGCGTGGTCCTCGACCACGCCGCGCACCACCGAGCCGGCCGCGACCACGACGTTGCGCCCGATCCGGGCGCCGGGCATCACCATGGCGCCGTGGCCCAGCCAGGAGCCGGGGCCGATCACCACGGGGTCGTGCGTGCCGAACTGGTGGCCGATCGGCACGTCGGGGTCCTGGTAGCCGTGGCTGGCGTCGGTGATGAAGACGCCCTGGCCGCAGAAGACCCCGTCGCCGATCTCGATGGACTCGTGGGCGGTGATCGAGGAGCGCGCGCCGATGGCGCAGCGGTCTCCGATGACCAGGGCCCGCTCGGGGGCGCGCGGGTCGCCGACGCCGTACCCGACCGACAGGGTGACCTGGCGACCGATCAGGGTGTCCTCGCCGATGTGGATCGAGGCGGGGTTGAGGATCGTGGCGGGGGCGAAGCCGATGCTGCTGCCGCGGCCCAGGGAGCCGAAGGCCGCGGCCGAGGTGGTGCCGGGCACGATCTCGCCGAGGCCGTCGAGGTAGCGCCAGGCCGCGTGCAGGCCTCGGTGCAGGAGACCGCTGAGGGGGTTCACGGCCGTGACTGTAGTGGCTGCGCACCGTCCCCGGGGCGCCCTACGCTGCCGGGCATGGCCACCGACTCCTCGCCGCACCGGCTCAGCGCCGAGCAGGCGCGCCGGGTCGCGGTGCGGGCCCAGCTGCTCGACGCGCCGGCGCGCCGCCGCGGCCTCGACGTGCTGGAGGTGGTGCGGGCGCTGACGATGGTGCAGGTCGACCTGACCGCGCGGGTCGCGCCCAGCGCCGAGCTGGTGCTGTGGAGCCGGCTGGGCGGGGGCCTCGACCGCGACGAGCTGCCCGCGCGCTGCGAGGAGCAGCGGCTGGTGGAGATCTCGATGCGCCTCGTCCACCACGACGACGTCGCGCTGCACCGCGCCGAGATGGCCGTCTGGCCCGACCCGGCGCTGCACGACCCCTACGAGCACGCCGCCTGGGAGTGGGTGCTCGACAACGGCGGCTGCCGTGCCGACGTGCTCGAGCGGCTGCGCGCCGACGGGCCGCTGCCGGCGACCGCGCTGCCCGACACCTGCGTGCGGCCGTGGGGCTCCTCGGGCTGGAGCAACGGCAAGAACGTCGACAAGATGCTGCAGGTCCTCGCGGTCCGCGGCGAGGTCGCGGTGGCCGGGCGCGAGGGCCGCACCCGGCTGTGGGACCTCGCCGAGCGCGTCTACGCCGACGACCCGCTGCCGCCGGTCGAGGCGGCGCTGCACGAGCGCGGCGTACGCCGCCTGGCCGCGCTGGGCGTGGCCCGCGCCCGGTCGGCGAAGGTGCCGGGCCCCGACCCCGACCACGTCGGCGAGGTGGGGGAGCCGGCCGTGGTGGAGGGGGTGCGCGGGCGGTGGCGGATCGACCCCGCCCAGCTGGCGGCGCTGGAGGAGCCGTTCGAGCCGCGGGTGGCGCTGCTCTCGCCGCTCGACCGGCTGGTCTTCGACCGCAAGCGGATGGTCGAGCTGTTCGACTTCGACTACCAGCTGGAGATGTACAAGCCCCAGGCCCAGCGGCGCTGGGGCTACTACGCGCTGCCGGTGCTGGTGGGTGACCGGCTGCTGGGCAAGGTCGACGCCACCGCCGACCGGCGCGCCCGGGCGCTGGTGGTGCACGCGGTGCACGAGGACGAGCCGTTCGGGGCCGAGACCCGGGCAGCGGTGCGGGCCGAGATCGAGGACCTGGCAGGGTGGCTCGGGCTCGAGCCGGTGCTCCAGGGGTGAGGCCCGGCGGCGTCGTCACCCGTTCGCTTGCGTGGATGTGCCCCGGAGCGGGTATGCAGGACAGGTCGGGCCCCGGACGGGGCCCGGCGCAGTCGTCGGAGGGGGAGTGATGGCACCGCAGCTGATCGCCGGGCGCTACCGCGTGGAGCGCGAGCTCGGTCGGGGCGGGATGGGCGCGGTGTGGTTGTGCCGCGACGAGATGCTGGGCCGCGAGGTCGCGGTCAAGCAGATCGGCGCGCTGCCCGGCGAGGCGGCCGACCTGGCCCGAGGGCTGCGCGAGGCGCGCAGCTCGGCGGCGCTGCAGCACCCCAACGTCGTCTCGGTCTTCGACGCCGTCGACGAGGGCGAGACCATCTGGCTGGTGATGGAGTACGTGCCCTCGCGCACGCTCTCGCAGCTGGCGCGCGAGGAGGGCCCGCTCGACCCGCGCCGCGCCGCCGCCATCGGCGCGCAGGTCGCCGACGGCCTGGCGCTGGCCCACGAGCGCGGCACCGTGCACCGCGACGTCAAGCCCGGCAACGTCCTGGTGGCCGAGGGCGACCACGCCAAGATCTCCGACTTCGGCATCGCACGCAGCAACACCGCCGACGAGCACCGCACCCAGACCGGGCTGATGACCGGCACCCCCGCCTACTTCTCGCCCGAGCTCGCCCGCGGAGCCGACTCCTCGCCCGCCTCCGACGTGTGGGCGCTGGGGGCGACGCTGTACGCCGCCGTCGAGGGTCGCCAGCCCTACGCGCCGCGCGAGAACGCCATCGCGACCCTGGCCGCGATCGCCCAGGAGAGCCCCGAGCCGCCGCGGCGGGCCGGCGCGCTGGCCGGGGCGATAGGACACATGCTGGACCCCGACCCCGAGGCGCGCTGGTCGATGGCGCAGGTCGCCCGCGAGCTGCACGACGTCGCCGCCGGCGGTGCCGGGGTGCAGGACACCCGCGCCGACGACGACGGCGCCGCGACCCAGGTCTTCCCCGCGCCCGCCGCGGTGGCCGGTGCGGCAGGTGCGGGTGCGGCTGCCGGTGCCGCGTCCGAGCCCGAGACCGAGCCTGGGGCCGAGACCGAGCCCGGGGCCGAGACCCAGCCGGAGCCCGTGCCGGCCCCGGTGCCGGCGCCCGAGCCGGGCCGCGAGCGGCAGCGGCGTACGCCGGCGGGCTGGTGGGTGGCCGCGGTGATCGTGGTGCTCGTGCTGGCCATCGGCGGCCTCGTGCTGCTCTCCATCGGTGACGACGACGGAGCCCCGAGCGCGGAGGACACCACCTCGGCGCCCTCCGGCTCGCCCGAGCCGTCCGAGGAGACCGAGCCCACCGAGGAGACCTCGGAGCCGACCGAGGAGTCGGAGCCCGAGGAGACCGAGCCGACGGAGGAGTCCGAGGAGACCGAGCCGACCCAGGGCGCCAGCGGGGGAGAGGCGGTCGGCCTCGTCGAGGACTACTACGCGGTGCTGCCCGGCGACCGCGACGCCGGCTGGGCGACGCTGAGTCCGTCGCTGCAGCAGCAGATCGGCCGCGACAGCTACGACGGGTTCTGGTCGACCATCTCGACCGTCGACATCGTGGCGATCCAGGACGTGGGCGGCGGCTCCGTCGACGTGACGCTCACCTACGACGGCGGGTCGCGGGAGACCCGGCGCCTCGACGTGGGCCGGGTGGGCGGCGAGCTGCGCATCGTCGGCGACCGGGTGGTCTGAGCCGGGCGCACCATCGCCCGCACCATCGGGGTGAGTCGGCATGAGAGCGCGCCGGTGTGGGTAGGAGACCTGGCAGCACACACCGTCGCCGGCGCTCGCGCCGGCCAGGAGGGAGACACCATGATCGGCAGCATCTTGTCCAAGGTCCTCGGCCGCGGTGGCGGCGCCCGCACGGGCGGCGCCGGCATGGGCGGGGGCGGCATGGGTGGCGGCGCGACCCGCGGTGGTGGCGGCACCGACGCCGCCATCGGCAAGGGCGTGCGCGGCATCCTGAGCCGCTTCACCCGCCGCTGACCGCGACCCCGGAACCACCCGCATGACCGAGCGGCCACCGCTGGGCGTGCGCGCGCTCGACACGCTCTTCCGCGCCACGCCCGCGATGTCGGTCGCCCGGATGAGCGAGCAGAGGTTGCGCCGGGTCCAGGGGGCCACCATCCCCTCCCGCGGCCCGGCCAACCTCCTCCTCGGCCGTCCCCGGCGCGGCGTGCGGATCAGCACCCGCACCTTCCCGGCCTCCCACGGCGACCTGCCGCTGCGCCTCTACGTGCCGCAGCGCGCGACGGCGTCGCCGCGCCCGGTGGTGCTGCACCTGCACGGCGGCGGCTTCGTGCTCGGCAGCGCCCGGCAGGGCGACTGGCTGTGCAGCGCGGTCGCCGACGAGCTCGACGCGGTCGTGGTGGCCGTCGACTACCGCCTGGCCCCCACCCACCGCTTCCCCGCCGCCCTCGAGGACTGCTACGAGGCGCTGCTGTGGACCCATGAGCACGCCGACGCCCTCGGTGCCGACCCCGCGCGCCTGGGGCTGATGGGCGACAGCGCCGGCGGCAACCTGGCGGCCGTGCTGGCGCTGCGCGCGCGGGACGAGGGCGGGCCGCAGGTGCGGCACCAGTCGCTGCTCTACCCCGCGACCGACCTGACCGAGTCGCTGCGCGAGCACGCGTCGTACGTCGGCAACCGCGGGATCGTGCTCAGCAACGACGACCTCGAGATCTTCTACGGCCACTACCTGCCTGAGGGTGTCGACCCGACCGACTGGCGGCTCTCGCCGGTGCTGGCGCGCGACCTGTCTGGGCTCCCGCCGGCCGTGGTGGTGGTGGCCGGGCTGGACCCGCTGCACGACAGCGGGGTGCGCTACGCCGAGGCGCTGGTCGCGGCGGGCACGCCGGCGCGGGTGGAGGAGTTCCACCTGATGCCGCACGGCTTCCTGAGCTTCCCCTACCTCGCCCGCAGCGCCCGGGACGCAGCCGCGGCGGTGGTGGCCGATCAGCGGCAGCACCTGTGCGACGAGGTCAGTGCGCCCCGCTGAGGTTCAGCCCGACCACGCCGACCACGACCATCCCGAGGCAGAGCGCCCGCACCCAGCCGAGTGGCTCGTTGAGGAAGACCACCCCGACGACCGCGACCAGGGCGGTGCCGAGGCCGGCCCAGGCGGCGTACGCGATGGAGACCGGCATGGTGCGCACCACGAGCGACAGCATCCACAGGGCCACGGCGTAGCCGGCGACGACGACGGCGGTCCAGCCGGGCCGGGTGAAGCCGTCGGTGCGCGGCAGGGTGGCCGTCGCGGCGACCTCGACCACGATGGCGGCGGCGAGAAGCAGGGCGGCAGGCACGGCGTCGATTGTAGCGATCGCTACAATACTCGGATGCCACGACGCGAGGAGCTGCTCGACGAGGTCACCGACCACGTCCTCGAGCACGGGTTGATCGGGCTGACGCTGCGCCCGCTCGCCGCCGCGATCGGCACCAGCGACCGGATGCTGATCTACCACTTCGAGAGCCGCGACGCGCTGGTCTCGGCGGTGGTGCTGCGCGTCAACGAGCGCGCCGTGGCGGCGCTCGAGGCGCTGCCGGCGCGGCGCACGGTGCGCGCCGGCGTGCACGGGCTGTGGGAGGCCTTCGCGGCCGCGCCGCTGCGCCCGTTGATCACCTCCTACGTGCAGGCCGCCGCCACCGGCCTGCTCGGCGAGGAGCCCTACCGCAGCGACGTGCAGGCCAGCAACGAGCAGTGGGCCGCGGCGCTGCGCGACTACTTCGTGCGCTGCGGGGCGCCGCCGCGGCGCGCCCGCCGCGTGGTGCGCCTGGTCGACGCCTCCCTGCTGGGTCTGCACGTCGACCTGGCCACCGAGACCTCCGACCAGCTCGCCGGCGTCGTCGACGACCTGGCCCGGGCGGCGCAGGGGCTGGCCGACGCCCCCGCATGAGTCCCCGGCCGGCCGGGGACTCCTGCGCTTGTCAGGGGTTGCACCACCCATCAAGCGCAGGAGAGGGCTGACAAGTCCGGGTGTCGGTGCCGCCGTGACCTCCGTCACCCGTGCCCGTTGAGGAGGTCATGACGACCCGCCCGCTGGCCCTCCTCGGTCTCCTCGCCCCGCTGGTCGGCGCGCTGCTGGTCGCGCCGAGCGCGGGCTCGACCCAGGCCGCGGCCCCGCAGGAGCGCCGCCTGCCCGCCTTCACCGAGTACGTCGCTTTGGGCGACTCGTGGACCGCCGACGTCGTGCTGGTCGACCGCTACGGCCTCCCCGACACCACGCATGCCCCGATCGACTGCGCCCAGTCGAAGGTCAACTACCCCAAGATCGTGGCCGAGGCGCTCGACGTGCCGGTCTTCCGCGACGCCTCGTGCGGGTCGGCCACCACCAGGGACTTCCGGCACCCGCAGGAGGACCTGCCGCTGGGTGGCACCAACGCGCCGCAGTTCGACCGGCTCAGCCCGACCACCGACCTGGTCAGCGTCGGGATCGGCGGCAACGACGCCGGCATCGCCGGAGCCGGGCTCGACTGCCTCAACGTCATCCCCGTTGCGAACCCGGTCTCCGACACCGGCCCCGGCCTGCCCTTCGGCGGCTGCAAGGCCAAGTACACCGCGGGCGGCGAGGACCAGCTGGCGCAGCGGATCCGCGCCTCGGAGATCAAGCTCGTCAAGGCGCTGCGCCAGATCCGTCGTCGAGCGCCGCTGGCGCGGATCCTGGTGATGGACTACCTCGACGTGGTGCCCGACCACGGCTGCTACCCGACGCTGCCGGCCACCGACGAGGACATGGCCTACATCTCCGCCAAGTTCCGCCAGCTCAACAAGATGGTGCACCGCGCCGCCCGCCGCGGCGGAGCCGAGGTGGTCAACACCTACCGCCAGAGTGCTGGGCACGACCTGTGCCAAGCGCCCCAGGTGCGCTGGGCCGAGACCTACGGCCCCTCCGTCAACGACCCCGCCGTCGGGGTGCCCGCCCACCCCAACGCCGCCGGCGCCCGCGCCCAGGCGGCGTACCTGCTGGAGCACCTGCGCGAGACCGACCCCGACGTCTCCCGCTGAGCCCCCCGGCCGGGGGTGGGGCCTGCATGAGTCCCCGGCCGGCCGGGGGCTCATGCACTGGTCAGGGGTTGCACCACCCCACAAGCGACGGAGAAGGCCGACAAGAGGAGCGGCGCACGCCGCTCAGGCGCTGAGCGAGGGCGGCGCGAGGACCTGGGCGATGCGCTGCGCTGTGGCCTGGGCGCGCTCGAGGTCGGGCCAGTCCACGCGGATGCCGCGCCAGCCGGTGGCCTCGCAGACCTCCTGCTCGCGCCTCTTCTCGCGCAGCACGACCTCGGTGATGCTCTCGCCGGGCTTCAGCAGCTTGGTGTACTTGATCTTGCCGTCGAACTCCATGAAGACGCCGAGCTCGGGCCAGGCGAAGTCGACGCGCGCGATCAGCCGGCCGTGCCGGTCGCGGACCTCGTACTGCGGGATCGGCAGCGGCAGCCCGTGGACCCAGCACAGGTGGAACAGGCGGCTCTCGCCCACCGACTCCAGGCGCGCGTCGCACAGCCGCAGCACGATGTTGGCGGTCAGCGTGCCGGGCCAGTGGTCCATCGGCGCGTCGAGCCCGTCGTCGAGGGCGAGGTATCGAGCCTCGAGCGCCTCACGGGTGGTCAGCTTGCGGTGCAGGAGGTCGTTGACGACGCACAGCGCGGCCTCGGTCCGCCCGGTGGTGGTGACCTCGATCGCCAGCCGGGTCGGCGACGAGACGATCACCCCGCCCCGGCTGATCGTGTCTCCCGGCAACAACCGGCCGCGGTGCTGCTGGACGCCGGCCTCGCGGCGTCCGGCCTTGCGGTCGCGCCGGGTCACGTGCACGGCGTCCAGGTCGAAGCCCCAGGTCGGGGCGCCCCAGAACGGCAGCGCCGAGACGTGCGAGATGACCAGCTCGGTGCCGGCCTGGGCCACCACCGCCCGGGCGCGCAGCCCGTTGCGGCCGCCCTCGTCGAGCGCGTCGTACGCCGCCTTGGTGGCGTAGGCGCCCCAGCGGACCTTGGCCAGGTCGCCCCGTGCCAGGGCGCGGGAGATCCCGCGGTCGCTCCAGCCGGCGTCGATCAGGTGCTTGCGCAGGTGGATGGGGGTGAGCAGGGGGTCCAGTGGCGTGATGTCGTCCATGCCGCAGAGTTGCCCGCCCAGCGGGTCGCCCGGAGTGCTCGCGCGGGCGTTGTGGATGGCCGCGCGGTGGGCGACGGCTGTGGACTGGAGGTGGCGCGGCGCTCCGGGATGCCGGCGCGGACTTGTCGGCCTTCTCCTGCGCTTGATGGGTGTTGCAACCCCTGACAAGCGCAGGAGTCCCCGGCTGGCCGGGGACTCCTGCAGCCGGCCGGGGCCCGGTCAGGCGAGGGAGGCGGCGAGGGCGAGCAGGTCGCGGTCGCGGCCGGGGGCGGCGGTCAGGCTGACGCCGCAGGGCAGGCCGGCGGCTGTGCGCAGCGGGAGGCTGACGGCCGGCAGGCCCGCCAGCGGGGCCAGGCAGGTCAGCGCGAGCGTGGGCTCGCGCAGGGCGGCCAGGTCGCTGCCGAGCAGCGGGGCCACCGACGGGGTGGTCGGGGCCACCAGCACCCGGTCGCCGACGAGCTCGCGCAGGCGGGCGCGCGCCGCGTGCACCACGCCCTGGGCCCGCTCGGCGGTGCGCTCGTCGATGCTCGAGGCGTGCTCGAAGCGGGCCCGGCCCTCGGCGCCGAGCACGTCGATGCGGTCACGCAGCCATCCGCCACGCACCTGCCACGCCTCCCAGGACTGCTGGGTGATGAAGGCGCGGCGCCACTCGGCGAGCTCGCCCAGCGACCAGCTCTCACGCACCACGAGCCCCTGGGTGGCCACCCAGGCCTCGACCGCCTCGCGCACGTCGGGCTCGGCGAGGTCGAGCAGCTCGGGCACCAGCACCAGCTCGGAGCTGCCGCGCGCGGTGCTGTCGGGCAGCAGCACGTCGCCGACCAGGGCGAGCAGGTCGGCGTCGCGGGTCAGCCAGCCGACGGTGTCGAAGCTGGGCGCCAGCGCCAGCACCCCGTGGGTGCCGATCGCGCCGTGCGTGGTGCGCACGCCGTACAGGCCCTGGTAGGCCGCCGGCACCCGCACCGACCCGCCGGTGTCGGTGCCGAGCCCGATGGTGGCGTGGCCGAGCGAGACCGCGCTGGCCGGGCCCGACGACGAGCCGCCGGGCACCCGGTACGGCGCCCGCGGGTTGGGCGGGGCGCCGTAGTGCGGGTTGGTGCCGAAGAGCGACCAGGCCATCTCGTCGGTGCGCGCGATGCCGCGCAGGTCGGCGCCGGCCTCGACCAGCCCGAGCACGGCCTTGGCGTCGCCCCGCTCGATCGGCGCGGCGGCCTCCCAGGCGGGGTTGCCGCCGCCGACGGGGTGGCCGGCCACGGCGTAGACGTCCTTGACCGCGACGCTCTCGCCCGACAGCGGGCCGCCGGGGGTGCCGGGCACCAGCGGGTCGCCGACCACGCGCCACACGCGGGTGTCGAGGGCGGGGGCGGGCTCGGAGGTGTGCGCGGCGGTGACGACCCAGCCGGCGTCGGTGCGCGCCCACAGCTGCGTCTGCTGCCCGCGCCCGCCCGACTCGTGCTCGGTCAGCGCCACCACCAGCGCGTGGTCGGGGTCGGTGACCTGCACGTGGGTCTGCACCAGGCGCCGCGGGCCGGGGGCGGCGGCGTACGCTGTGATCGCGTCGCTGCCGACCAGGAGCCCGCGCGGGTCGCCGGCCAGGGTGCTCGAGCCGGGGGCGACGAAGCGCGCCAGCGCTGCGGTGTCCCGCTCGGCGACGGCGCGTTCGTAGGCACGGAAGGCCTCCACCAGGCCGTCGGGCACGGGCAGGGCGGGGCCGGAAGATGCTGTCATCGCTGCTGCTCCACGGCGCCGAGTCTGCCCTGCCGGGCGGGCTGCGAGACTGCAGGCGTGCCCGTCGTCGCCTCGCTGCTGTTGTTCGTGCTGGCCGCCCTCGCCGAGATCGGGGGCGCCTGGCTGGTCTGGCAGGGGGTGCGCGAGGACCGCGGCTGGCTGTGGATCGGCGCCGGCGTGGTCGCGCTGGGCCTGTACGGCTTCGTGGCCACGCTGCAGCCCGACGCCAACTTCGGGCGCATCCTGGCGGCGTACGGCGGGGTCTTCGTGGCCGGCTCGCTCGCCTGGGGGATGGTCGTCGACGGCTTCAGGCCCGACCGGTACGACGTCACCGGCGCGCTGGTCTGCCTGGTCGGCGTCGCGGTGATCATGTACTCCCCGCGGGCGGGCTGACCCGGCTCAGTCCTCGCCGTCCCCGTCGTGCCCGGTGTCGTCACCGGTGCCCGAGACCCGCTCCTGCGGGGCGTGCAGGTCGACGTCGGAGGCGGGGTCGGTGGCGTTGAGCTGCTCGTCGGGGTCCTTGTCGAGCCGCTCGGCGGCGTCGGCCTGCGAGATGCCCTCCTCGTCGGGCACGCCCTCGGTGTGGAGCGGCTGGTCGTCGCGGCCGTGCAGGGTGCCCATGTCGTCCTCCGTGGGTCGGGTGCGGGTGGTGCCCGTCACCCTGCCCGTCCGCGGGCCGACCGGCTTCACCCGCGGGGAGGCGGGGTCGGTACTTTCTGCCCATGACGATGCAGGCCGAGTTCGACGTCGACACCACCGTGACCCCCGCGGGCGAGGGCCGGTACGCCGCCCAGCTCGCCCCGGGCTGGAAGGTCGGGGGCGGCCTCAACGGCGGCTACCAGCTGGCCGTGCTCGGCACCGCGATCAGCACCCACCTGGCCGACAAGCCCGACCCGGTGGCGGTCAGCGCCTACTTCCTCTCCGCCGCCGAGGCCGGTCCGGCCACCATCGACGTCGAGGTCAAGCGGGCCGGTGGCCGGATGTCGACGGTCGCGGCCGAGCTCAAGCAGGACGACGCGACCCGGCTCAGCGTGCTGGCCACCTACTCCGACCTCGACCGCTTCGACGGCGACGTGCGCACCACCGCGACCGAGCCCGACCTGCCGCCGCTCGAGGAGTGCGTGGGGCGCGCCGACGTGCCGTCGTACGTGCTGGAGATGGCGCCGCTGATGTCGCGCTTCGACATGCGCTTCCCGCGCGAGCAGGCGGGCTGGACGACGGGGGAGCCGAGCGGGGTGGGGCGCTTCCAGGCGTGGTTCCGCCTCGAGGGCGAGCGCGAGCCCGACCCGCTCTCGCTGCTGCTGGTGCTCGACGCGCTGCCGCCGGTGACCTTCGACCTGGGGCTGATGGGCTGGGCGCCGACGATCGAGCTCTCCGCCCACGTGCGCGCCAAGCCGGCGCCGGGCTGGCTCAAGGTGCAGCACCACACCCGCAACCTGGCCGGCGGGATGTTCGAGGAGGACTGCGAGGTGTGGGACTCCACCGGGCGCCTGGTCGCCCAGTCGCGCCAGCTCGCGCTGGCGCCCCGGGCGGACTGACGAGGCGGTCTACGGCCCTTCGGACATCTCCTCGAAGTCACCGTGCCAGCCGTGGTACCAGACGGCCCCGCTGACGTCGTGCACCGACAGCATCCCCTCGATGCGGCCGTCCCGCAAAGTGTGCAGGGTGTAGTAGCCGGGGAAGGCCTCCGCGTCCTCGACCGTGAGCCCGTCGCGGTCGTCCGCCCACTGCTGAGCGATGTCCTGAGCCTGCTCGGGCCCCAGCCGGTCGGACGAGCCGGACCGGGTCATCATCCCGTACCTCGTGTTCCACATCCTGGCGGGCCCGAACTCGAGCTGCGTCGCTCCTGAGGCCGGGTCGACCAGCACCTCGGTGGCCTTGGTCCCGTCGGGCTCCTCGAGCTCGGCGTAGTAGTTCTCGGTGAAGCGCATGACCTCGCCCACCACCAACCCCGGAGCCAGCCGCTCGGCGAACTCCTCCGCTCGTCGACGGGCCTCGCCCAGGCCGTCCACCGGCTCACCGTCCCCGGCCAGCCATCCCGCCCCCGGGTCTGCGCCCATCATCGGCATCCCCGCTCCGGTCCACCGGCCGGTCCCGCGGCCGCAGCCGTCGTCGGCGAGCAGGAAGATGCCGGAGACGAGCATCGCGAGCAGCGCGGCGACGGGCACCCACGGCCTGCTCGCGGTGGGCATCAGCGGGGTCCGTCGTGGGGAGCCCGCGACGAGCGCAGCGCGGCCCGCATCGACTGGTAGGTGTCCTCGTCGATCTCCCCGGCGGCGAAGCGCCGGTCCACGATGTCCTCGGGGCTCTCCGGGGCCGTGTCGCCGCGTCCGCGCTCCTCCGAGGTGCGCGAGCCCGCGGCCCCCCAGCCGGCACCGGCGCGGGTGACGGCCCAGATGACGAGGGCGAGGAGGCTGACCCAGAAGACGGTCATGGCGATCCAGCCGCCGGCACCGAACCCGCCGCACCCGAAGTCCATCATCGGCTTCCTCCTCCGTCGGGACCTGTCGTCGGTCCCATGCTCGCGCGCGCCCGGGTCGTGGGCCCAGGGACGTACGTCACCGGCGGGGGAGTCCTTCAGCCGTCAGGGCGAGGGCTCCGGCCCGAAGTCCTGCTGCTCGCACTGCGCCACTCCGGCGCAGTCGCCCAGCCGCTCGAGGCGTCGGCGCAGCTCGCGCCGCACCCCGGCGTACGCCGCCCGCCCGGCGACGTTGCGCAGCTCGCCGCGGTCGCGGCGACGGTCGTAGACCTCCTCGAAGCCGTCCCACCAGCGGGTGTAGGTGTAGCGGCCGGTGCGCACCCCGCGCCACGCCCACCCGTAGGCGGCCAGCGCCTCGGGGTCGCTGGTGCCGGCCTGGATCAGCGAGGTGCCGTTGACCCGCGCGCCCTTGCTCCACACGGGGCGCAGGCTGACGCCGTCGGTGTGCCCGGCGGCGCGCACCTTCTCCAGAACGCCGGCGTGGTCGAGGAAGGTGGGGGCGAGGTCGACGAGGCTGGCGGTGGCGCGGCTGGTGGTGCCGGGGGTGATGCCCGGCCCGCGGGCCAGCATCGGCACCTGCAGTGCCTCGTCGTAGGGCAGGTCCTTGCCGAAGACGCGGTGCTCGCCGAGCAGGAAGCCGTTGTCGCTGACGAAGACCACCAGCGTGTCGTCGAGCTCGCCGCTGCGGCGCAGCGCGCGGATGGTGGCGGCGTTGGCCTGGTCGATGGCCTGCAGCGAGCGGGCCCGGTCGCGTACCTGGCGGGTCAGCTTGCGCATCGACACCTTCGCGCGGCCCCGCAGCGCGGCCGGCTTGTCACTGACGTCGTCCTCGTTGAACGAGGCCTTGGTGCGGGTGGCGACCTTGAGGTCGCCGAACATGTCGGCGTGCCTGCGGGCCGGCACCGGTGAGCGCCAGCCGTCGACGTACGCCGCGTGCGGACCGACGTGGGAGGCCCACAGGAAGAACGGCTCGGGCTCGGCGGCCCAGCGCTTGATCAGCCGCTCCGACTCGTCGCGCACGATGTCGGCGACGTACTTGCGTCCGTAGCCGCGGGGCTCGCCGTCGTTGTAGAAGGTGGTGCCGTAGTAGGAGTAGGTGCGCTCGCCGGTGGGGGAGAAGAAGTCCCAGCCGCGCGGGCGCGGGTCGTCGAAGGTGTACTCGTTGAGGTTCTTGCCGACGAACCCGGTGCGGTAGCCGGCGCGGCGCAGCCAGGGCCCGAGGTTCTCCTTCTCGTTGCCGGCCACGAACGCCGACCAACCGCCGTAGGGCCCGTCGTTGTGGCGCACCCCGTTGTTGTGCGCGTACTCGCCGGTGAGGATCTCCGCGCGCGCCGGGCAGCACAGCGGGTGCGGGTTGATGGCGTCGGTGATGTCGATGCCCGCCTCGCCGATGAGGCGTCGGGTGCGCGGCATGAACCGCAGCTCCGCGTCGCTTTGGTCGTCCGTGGTGATGAGCACGATGTTGGGGCGAGGCTGGCGCTGCGTCGGCTCGGGCGCCTGGGTCGGCTCCTGGGTCGGCTCCGCCGGGGTCGGTTGCCGGCGCGGCTCCCGCTCCTGCTCGTACGCCGCCCGCTCACCGCGGCCGGGCCGCTTGGGCCTCTCGCCGTCGTCGGTGCGGGCGGGCCAGGTGGCGATGATCAGCGCCAGCACGATCGCGGTCGTCACGACCAGGACGCTGCTGCTCACGCGCACCCGCGTCGGCAGTGTCGAGAACCCCATGCCTCCTAGACGGTGCAGACGGGCGGTCGGTTGCCCTGACGGCCGAACTTTCTCGTTCTCAAGCAGCGGAGTAGTCGTCGAGCACTAGCTGCAGGCGCGCACGGAGGAGGTCGACCTGCGGTCGAACCGGTGTCGGTGGGTCGCCGGGTGGCAGGGCCGGGGCGCGGGAGCGGACCTGGTGGCCGGTGGGGGTGATCGTGGTGACGACGCCATCGTGGGCGGTGGCGGCGAAGCCGGGCGCCTCCTTGGCCTCGTTGCAGGCCTCGCACAGCCCCTGCCCGTTGCCGCCGCTGGTGGGGCCGCCCGCGCGGTCGGGGACTACGTGGTCGCGGTGCCGGATCGGTGCGTCGCACCACGGGGTGCGGCACGACTGGTCGCGCAGGTCGATGAACAACCCCAGCGCGGCCGGGAAGGTGCGGGAGCGGGCGTCCATCGCGACCAGGGCGCCGGCGCTGGTGGTGTAGAGCCGCCGCAGCGTCGCGTGCGCCTCAGCCAGCGCGGTGGCGACCAGGTCGCGGGCCACGCCGGCGGGAACCGGGCCGTAGCCGGCGATCCAGCCCGGTGCGTGGCCGCCGTCGAGCAGCGTCGCGTCGGAGACGGTCAGGTTGACCGCCACCGGCACCGGGCCAGGAACTGGCGCCGGCTCGGCGTGCTGTGAGCTGGTGAGGGAGGTGACGAGGGCGTCGGCCATCACCTGGCCGCGGCTGCGCTCGTCGCCCGCGGCGCGGGCCTGGTCAGCGGTCCGGGACAGGGCGGCATAGACCGAGACCCCTTGGGCGACCGGGAGCAGCGCGGTCAGCCAGGTCATCGTGTCGGGCGCGGGGCGCAGCGAGACGTGCCGCTCACCCTCGGCCTTTCGCGAACGCTTCAGGGCGGCGTGCGGGTCGAGCTCGTAGGCACGAGCCCGCGCCGCGGCGACCAGCCGTCGGTCACCCCAGCCCTCGGTGGTGGCGGGGTCGGCCATCAGCTCGGCATCGACCCGGCGGCGGTCCTCGAGCGACAGGCAGGCGGTCTCGCGGGCCACCAACGTGGCACGCCACTCGGTGCACCAGCCCGCGCGCATCGCTGCCAGCGTGTGCGGCATCTCGGCCACTAGGATCTTCGCCAGGCCGAGGTGGCGGGCACCCCGGTTCGGCGACTCGCGCCGGGCGAGCGCGACCTGAGAGGCCACCCCGGCGCCCAGCTTCTCCGCGCGGACACCGGCTGCGGCGTGGCGGCGGCGTACGACCTCGTCTAGACGGGCGGTCAGCTCGACCTGCAACGCCTCGAGGCGGCACTTCTCCTCCTCGGCCGCCCGCAGCGCCTCGATCAGCTCGACCTCGGAGAGGTCGGCCGGGTCGAGACCGGGTGCAGGAGCGAGAGCCATGCCCACACTTTACTCGAACACGAGTTCGACGGCTAGGGGTAAGTGGCTGCTGTGGAGAGCGTTCCGGCTCAGTCGCCGTCGACGATGCTGGGGCCCACCTTGAGCCACCAGTTGGCGGCAGCGCGCTGGTTGGCGGGGAGCGAGTCCATCATCCCCAGTCCGCTGGGGGCGCCCATCCCGAGCGCGAGGAGGCCCGCCGAGCAGACCCCTCGGTGCGAGGTGAGCAGGGTCGCGTCGACCACCTTGGCCGTCTCGGCGTCGTCGAGGGGGGCGCCGCTGTTGCCCAGCGCGGTGAGGGCCCGTCGCTGCATCCAGGGGTGTCGGCCGTTGTCGGCGAGCCGCACGATCTCGTTGCGCCGGCTGCCCACGCCGAGCTGCCAGATGGTCTCCCAGGCGCGGGCGCCGACGAACTCGCTGTCGGCCGAGGCCAGGGTCAAGCAGGCATCGGCAACGGCGGAGCCGTAGGGGCTGACCCGCAGCAGGTTGACCGCCATCGAGCGGCGGGCGCCGTGCACGTGGAAGAGCGCCTCGCCCACCAGGCGCTGCAGCAGCAGGTCGGGCTCGGCGGCGTACATCTTCGGGGTCGCGGACTGGGCCTTGGTGGCGATGTCGCGGCTCATCGTGCGACTGGTCTCGGGCACGAGCAGGCAACGCGTCTCACGGGCCTGGGTCACCCGGTTGCGCAACTGGGCGTCGCGCAGGGTCATCAGCACCCGTTGGTAGGACGACCCGGGCAGGTGGGTGGTCAGGTCGAGGATGTCGATGCCGCTGTGGCCCTGCGGGGTGACGAGCTCACGGATCGCCCGCTGCTCCAGCAGCGCCAGCGCTGCTCCCTGGAAGTGCCCGCGGGCGACCTTGGCCGCGGCCACCTGCACCGCGCCCTGGCTCAGTGCGCGGTTGTCGGAGTCGAGCAGGCGCAGCACGAGCTTGCTGGCGCCGTCGTTGCGCACGTGCTGCAGCAGCGACAGCATCGGGTTGACGACCTGTACGTGGGGGTCGACCAACCAGGCGCCGAGGGCCTGGACGACGTGGCGCTGGGCGACGGGGTGCGAAACCAGCGTGATGGCGGCGTCGTAGCGTCGCAGCCGGTCGCCGCCGGTGGTGCGGGCCAGCTCGTTGATCAGCCGCGAGCAGACGGTGGCCCACGTCTCCGCGGGCAGCAGCACCATCTCGAAGCGGGTCAGCTCGACGGCCAGGCGCAGCCAGTCGGCACCGGTCATTGGCGCCGCGCTGTCGCCGGCCTGGCTCAGCAGAGAGGAGATCAGCTCGTCGGCCGGGGTGTCGTCCTGCGAGAACTGCACCGTCTCCGGCGCGGGCGTGCGCGGGTCGGATATGCGCAGCACGCCGCGCTGGGCGGAGAGCAGCACGCCCTGCGGCAGTCCGATGGCGCGCTCGTAGCCGAGCACCACCTTGGCCGGCACCGTGTGCGCGCCGGACTCCCAGCGACTCACCCGGCTCGGGTCGGCGTTGACGTCGTGTTCGCGCAGTCGCTCGACGAAGGAGCTGCGGCTAGCCACGGCAGGGTCGGTCGAGCAGGAGCGACTGGTGGCCAGCAGCCACGAGGTGCGGGCGTTGGCGTTGATCGAGGGGGAGCGCATCGTGCTGGGGTCGTCGGGCATCTGGACGGGTCTGCCGCGGCGCTTGGTCGGCGCAGTGGTCGCGGCGTCGATGGGCGCCTTGTGGCGGGTCGGACGGGCCGATCCTCGCAAAACAGCTCTCCTGGTCATGTCGTCAGCAGTGACGCGGCCCCGATGCCGCGGCCCCATATACCCACAACTAGTGATGCCCGTCTCAGTTATTGCAAAGAACCTTCCTCGCTGCAAGAAACCCACATCACGGTTCTTTACCTTCCTAGAGTCGCGATCGTCTGGCTGGGCGCACTGTGCGTCTGCCGGGCTCACAGCGGCCTTCGGGATCGCTGTGGCATGACCTCGGGCTCGGTCGAGGTCTGTCCTCAACACATATCCGGAAGGATCACATCTTCATGAACAGCAGCGGCATTAAGCGGGGGCTGGCCGGCTCGGCCATCACCGCCCTGGCGATCTCGGGTCTCCCGTTCCTCGCCACCTCGGCCAACGCCGACTCCCTCGCAGCTCAGGAGGGTTCCGCCACCGGCGTCACCCTGCAGAGCCCCGAGTTCGTCGCCTCCGTCGAGAACGACGGCTCCGAGAGCACCGTGCACCTGGTCGCCACCGGCGGCTCGGACGTGCAGCAGGTGCGCTTCGAGTTCCAGAACGCAGCGGGCACTTGGGTGCCGATCGCTACCGTCTCGCGCAATGCGGGCGCGTTCTCCACCGAGTGGGCCCCGCCCCCGGCGACCTACAACAGCAACGTCCCGGTGCGCGCCGTGGCCCTCGGCTCGGTCGGCACCGAGATCGGCACCCCGGACGCCAACAACGTCGACGTTGACGCTGACGCTGACGCGATCGACATCGCTTACACCCCGGGCGCCGAGGTCGGCGTCTTCAAGCAGGAGTACGGCACGGAGGGCCAGGAGGCCCTGCTCGGTGCTGTCTCCGGCACCACCTCGGACCTGGCTGCCGACCCGACGCTGACCTTCGAGTCGAACACGGGCGCGCCCACCACGTCTGAGGACGTCGCGGGCAAGGTGGAGACGGGTGACACCAGCCGCACCTACTCGGCTCCTGTTGACTTCACCGGCTACGTCTTCGACACCACGGCTCCCGTCGTGAACGAGGCGCTCATCCTGGCGCAGGCCGAGGGTGAGGACGCAGAGCCGGTCAACATCTACAAGCAGAGCATCTCGGGCGTCACCGTGACCGCCGAGAACTCGAACGTCCAGGGCACCACGCCGACCGACATTGCCGTCAAGGTGACCGACTCGAAGGGCAACCCCATCGTGGGTGCCCAGGTCGTCGCTGAGGACGCCGTCACCGGCGCCAACAGCGGCACCGCCGTGGAGTACACCAACTCGCAGGGCGAGGCGGTCTTCGAGGGTGCCACTGGGTCGGCTAACGGCACGACGTACGACTTCTACGTCAACACCACCGACAACGACCCCTACGAGAACGGCGTCGACTTCCGTCGTTCGGTGACCGTGGGCAACTACACGCCGGCTCCCACCACGATTTCCACGTCGTCCAAGGACGGCAAGGCCTTCGACGTCGACGAGAACGCCACCGGTGACCTGCGTGTGCGGGTGCTGGACCAGAACGGGAACCCGGTCAACAACCAGACCGTGTCGTACTCGCTGTCCGTGGACCTGTTCCCGCCGGCAACCGGCCCGGCTCCGACGAACCCCCCGGCCACGACCGGCAACGTCACCACCGGCCCCGAGGGCTACGCCAACATTCCGTTCACCGACAAGGGTGATGGCGAGTACACCCTCTCCGCCTACGTCAACCTGGACGGCACGCCCGGTCAGGGCGCTGGCGACCTCTCGGCTCAGGACTTCGTCTTCAAGGCCGGCGACGCCGACCTCGAGTTCGATGACGTCATGGACAACGCCGCGGGCACGACGGCCACCTACGACGCCACGCTTGCGCTTTCCGACGGCACTCCGCTGGCCGGGCGCAAGGTGCGCTTCACCTACGCTGCGAACGGTGACGACGTGGTTGTCGCCGCGCAGGGCGCTCAGCCGAACGGCACCGAGCGGATCAGCAACACTGTGGCCGACGCGGTGACCGGCAACGACGGGTCGGCCAGCGTCGCCCTGTCTGACCCGGCCAACAACCCGACCCGGTCGGAGCTCGATGGCGAGCTCGACGCCGCCTCGGTGAACAACACCTTCGGCAACGCCGGTGCTGACGCCGACGCCGTCGAGGTCAACTTCGTCACCGACGAGGTCGACGGCACCGCTGTCGTGAAGATCGCCGAGAACACGGCCACCGGCAAGCCGGGCGAGGTCACCTCGGGCACCGTCAAGGTCACGGTCGACGACCCCGACACGACCGCCGTCGAGACCGCCCCGGCTGCCAACGTCCTCGTGACGCTCAAGGTTGACGGCGACGCCTTCTTCACCACCATGGGTGGCGAGCCGGCTGACCCGGAGGAGGGTGACCTCGAGGGTGACATCGTCGACCGGGGCCAGACCATCACGGTCGTCACCGATGGCAACGGCAACGCGACGTACTACCTCGGCGTCAAGCGCAGCGACGACTTCGACGACGACGGGGAGGCCACGGTCAACGTGACCGCTACGGTCGCTGGGCAGTCTGACACCGAGGACTACGACTTCTCGTCCGAGAACCCGCTCAACGGCGGCGACGTCATCATCGAGCTGGCCAGCGACCGCTTCCAGGACTCCTCCGTCCTGCCGAAGCTGCCGCTCTCTGACAGCGCTGCGTACGACGTGCAGGTGACCGACCAGTTCGGCAACCCGGTCGACAACGCCGACGTCGACATTGACATCGACGGTGTCGGTGACGCCTCCTCCACCTCGATCCGCACCGACTTCAACGACAACGTCGAGTTCGTAGTGAACTCGAACGTTGCCGGCGACTCGATGCCCGTGGGCACCTGGGACGCTCCGGTGAACGAGTACAACGCCGCCGGCGTGGTCATTCCGGACTCCGAGGACATCGAGGGCGAGGGCCCCGAGGTCGAGTTCTACGCTGTCGACTTCGCGAACAGCACCTTCACGCTGGCGCAGCAGGGACCCGAGACCGTCCCGGTGGGCACCACCGTCATCATGGATTACACGGCGGTGGACCAGAACGGGGAGCCGATCGAGTTCTCGGTCGACTTCTTCCGCACCGGTCCGGACGACTTCCAGGACGGTGACCCGAACAACCCGACCCCCGTCGCCACCGGCGAGGACGGGATGGCGACTTACGTCTTCTCGGGTGCCGCCGAGGGCACTGCCACCGTGACCGCCATCGGCTACGTCGGTGCCACGGTCATCCCCGCCTCGCAGGCCACCGACACGGTGACCTTCGGTAAGGAGAAGGACGAGAAGGCGATCGTCGAGGCGATCATCTCCGCCGACAGCAACGGCCCGAAGAAGGACGTCGTCCGCTTCCAGGTCGACGACGAGGCCGAGGGCGCCACGGTCAAGCTGTTCAAGATCCGTGGCAAGAAGTCGAAGGGCAACAAGCGTCTGGTCCAGGTCCGCGAGGACATCGTTCCCGAGGGCGGCACCCTGACCTTCAAGGTCGCGGACCGCAACGGGAACCAGAAGACTCGCTTCATCGCGAAGGTGTCCGAGACGGACATCTCGCAGAAGGCGAAGTCGAACACCCAGAAGCCGCGCTGATCCAGCGCCACCAAGTGAGGAGCTCCGGGGCGGCCCAGCCGCCCCGGAGCGACTCTCCCCGGGGGAGCCGAACGCGCCCCCACTCCTGTGCACAGTCAACTGAGCGCGATCGTTGAGCACAGCTCACTGAGCCGGAGACACAGACGCGGTCCGGGCCATTCTCTGTTGCCGCTGCTTGAGAATGGTCCGGACCGCCCTGTCACCATAGACATCAGGGTCTTCCGGCTGCATCACCGGGGCCGCACACATCGTGTGCGGCCCCGGTGGGCATTTCGGGGGCGCGATGCAGGCACCCCGCTTTACTTTGTGCCTGGGGCGGATGTTTGACTCGGGTCATGCGTCTGACCCACCCCGCCACCGCCCTGGCCGCCCTGGCCACCACCGCCCTCGTCCTCACCGGCTGCAGCGGCGACGACGACAGTTCCGCAGAGCCCGAGGCGACCTCCTCGCCCTCCGCCGGTTTCGACGAGGAGACCGGCGTGACGAACGACGGCAGCGGCGACCAGCAGCGCGACTGCAAGGTCACGGTCGACCTGACCGGTGCCGCCGAGACCTCGTTCAAGGGCAAGGGCGAGTCCGTGCAGCCCGCCAACGGCGAGCCGGCCGCCTACTACCTCTACAGCGGCAAGAAGGGCTCCATCCAGGTCTTCGCCGGGGCCGGCGACATCCCCACCAGCGCGGTCGTGACCGTCGACGGGGTCGCCTACACCACGCCGCCCGACGACCCGACCGGCGTCGAGGCCGCCGAGGACGGCACCGAGGTCAACATCGACGCGGCCGCCAACCCCACCGAGGGTGGGTCGGTCGACATCGTCGCCTCGTTCACCTGCGGGAAGGGCTGAGCCGCACGATCCAACGCCGACGCGGGTGCTCGGTGACCGTCCACAGGTCGCCGGCCGCGTCGACGTACAGGTCCTCGGGACCCATCGGCATCGCCCAGCGGCGGCGTACGAGGGCGTCGGGGGAGCCGGTCCACAGCGAGCCCGGCCCCCACGGGCCGTGCGAGGTCGTCACCGACCAGCGTCCGTCACGCTCCACCGCACCCTGCATGCCCGCGGGGCCGTCGCCGGCCACGACCGGGGCGCCGCAGGGCAGGTCGGTGGCCTGGTCGACGGGGATGCGGGCCAGGCGCCGGGTGCGCCTGCCGCGGGCGTACTCACCCACGACCAGCCCCGACGAGCCTGCCGACATGAACGAGTAGCGCAGCGGCTCGACGCCCTCAGGCGCCGAGGCGCGGTGCGCGTGGCGCACCGGCAGCACCAGCTCGCCGTCGACCTCGACGACGTCGTCGAGGTGGGCGGTCCAGAAGCCCTTCGCGGTCGCCGCGACGTGCAGCCAGCGACCGGTGCGGGCCAGGCCGCCCGCGTGCACCTTCAGCGGACCCAGCGCGACGCTGCCGTCGTCGGCCAGCCGCGGCACGGCCAGGGCGAGGTGGGCGTACCAGCCGGTGCGGGTGTCGACGACCGAGAGCCGCGAGAGCCCCTGCTTGGAGTACCACGACACCAGCAGCCCCGCGTCGCCCTCACCGGCGTCGGTGATGCCCTGCGGCCACCACTGCCGGTCGCGGCGGTCGGCCGGCTCCCACGTCCACGCCTTCATGCCGAGCGCGCCCAGCGTCCAGCTGCGTCGCAGCTTGCCGGTGAGCGGCACGCCCTCGAGGCCCACCGCCCCCGGCACCCGCGGGTACGCCGCACTCCGCGCGAGCCGCAGCCCGCTCGCCTCGTCGGTCCACGACGCCTCGACCTCGGGGTGGCTCATGCGGTCGGCTCCTCGACTCGTGGGGTGGCGGCGGCGCGGCGGGCGCGCCCGGCCCGGGTCGCCACCGCGACCCCGACCACCGACAGTGCCAGCCCGACCACCTGGCGCGGGCCCAGGGTGTCGCCGAACGCGACCCAGGCCAGCACCGCGGTCACCGGCGGCATCAGGAAGAACACGCTGGCGCCCGCGCTGGCCCCGCCGCGGCGTACGAGCACGCCCAGCAGCAGCAGCCCGACCACCGAGTTGATGCCGGCGATGTAGCCGATCGCCGCCAGGCCCAGCAGCGGGTCGTCGACCCCGCTGGTGCCCTCGACCGCCAGCGCGACCACGCCCAGCGGCAGCGCCGCCACCGCGCACTGCACCGTGGCCGACCAGATCGGGTCGGCGCTGACGTGGATCCAGCGCTGGCCCAGGGTGCCCAGGCTCAACGCCAGCAGGCTGGCCACCCCCAGCACCAGCCCCACCGGGCCGCCGGCGCCGTCGACGTCGGGGCCCAGCACCACCAGCACCCCGACCACGCCCGCTGCGAAGCCGGCCACCTGCACCCGGGTCAGCCGCTCGCCGAGGAGCAGCCCCGCCAGCACCACGGTCAGCACGGGGGACAGCGAGTGAAGCAGCGCCGCGAGGGTCGCGCCCAGGCCGAGCTCGAAGGCGACGTACATCAGGCCGAACTGCACCCCGTTGAGCACCAGCCCCACCGCCCCGACCCGCACCACCTCGTCGCGGGTCATCCGCATCGGCCCGCGCAGCCACCACGCCAGCGGCGCCAGCAGCAGCGCCGCCAGCACGAAGCGCAGCGTCAGCAGCGTGAACGGCTCGACCACGGCGACACCGGCGGGCCCGGCGATGTAGCCCGAGGACCACACCAGCACGAACGCCGCCGCCGGGATCAGCGGCACGGCGCCGGGCGGGGGAGCGGAGCGAGGGGTGGTGGCGTCCCGAGAGGTCACGGGGCCAGCCTGCCCGATGGGAGGTGGGTGTGGTGGTCGCCGGGTCTCGGCGACGCTCCTCGCTGGCGCTCGTCGCTGCTCGACCAACGGCCGGTGGTTTCGAGACGGTTGCTGCGCAACCTCCTCAACCAACGGCCGCGGTTGCTGCGCAACCTCCTCAACCAACGGCGCCTGCTCGACCAACGGCCGGTGGTTTCGAGCAACCCAGCGGCCAACCCCGGGCCGCGCCATGGCGCGGGGAAGTCGACACATCGGTCACTCCAGGCCACCGGCGTCTCAGGAGTGTCGTACTTCCGTATCAGACGGTTGCTGCGCAACCTCCTCAACCAGCGGCGGCGGTGGGGGCGACTATCGTGCGGGGCGTGGGTGAGCGGCGACTGGTGGTGGGGGCGGCGATCGTGCGGGGCGCGCGGGTGCTGGCCGCGCGGCGTACGGCGCCACCCGCGGCCGCGGGCCGCTGGGAGCTGCCGGGCGGCAAGGTCGAGCCGGGCGAGCAGCCCGCCGACGCGCTGGAGCGCGAGATCGCCGAGGAGCTCGGCTGCACCATCGAGGTGAGCGCCTGGTTGAGCGGCGCCAGCGTCATCGACGACCACCTCGAGCTGCGGGTGGCGGTGGCCCGCATCGTCGACGGCGAGCCCGAGCCCCACGAGCACGACCGCCTCACCTGGGTGGGCGTCGACGGGCTCGACGGCCCCAGCGGACTGGACTGGATGGTCGCCGACCGGCCCTTCCTGCCCGAGCTGCGCCACGTGCTGCGCGCCGCCGAGACCGAGCAGCACGACGGGGTGCTGCGCGCGGTGCTCTTCGACGAGGACGACGCCGCCGAGGTGCTGCGCCGGCTGCGCGCCGACGGCTACGAGGCCCGCCTCGAGCGCGAGCGCCTGGCCGGCGAGGACGACGACGAGGACCACCCCTGGGCGGTGCTCACCGACGCCCCCCAGCTGCTGGTCGAGGTGCTCGTCGACGAGCACGACGGCTGGCTCGACGACGACACCGTCGCCAGCGCCGCGCAGCCGGTCGCGCCGCTCGAGCTGCCCACCGGCCCCCGGCGCATCAAGCGCCCTGGCGCGCACTCCTAGGATCGTGCCCATGCCCCACACCTCCTCGACCTCCGGCGACCAGCGCCTGCTCCTCGTGCACGCCCACCCCGACGACGAGTCGATCGGCCAGGGCGCCACGATGGCCAAGTACGTCGCCGAGGGCCGCGGCGTCACCCTGGTGACCTGCACCGCCGGCGAGATGGGCGAGATCCTGGTGCCCGAGCTCGAGCACCTGGCCGCCGACCGCGAGGACCGCCTCGGCGAGCACCGCCGCACCGAGCTCGACGCGGCGATGAAGGCCCTCGGCGTCACCGACCACCGCTTCCTCGGCGGCTTCGGCCGCTTCCGCGACTCCGGCATGAAGTGGCACGCCGACGGCCACGCCGTCGCCGCCGACGACATCCACGACAACGCGTTCTGGCGCGCCGACCTCACCGAGGCCGCCGACCTGCTCGTCGAGGTCATCCGCGAGGTCCGCCCCCAGGTGCTCGTCACCTACGACCAGTTCGGCGGCTACGGCCACCCCGACCACATCCAGGCGCACCGGGTCGCGATGTACGCCGCCCAGCTCGCCGCGGTGCCGTCGTACCGCAAGGAGCTCGGCGCGGCCCACGACATCGCCAAGATCTACTGGGGCGCGATGTCGGAGAGCCGGATGCGCGCCGGGCTGCGCGCGCTGCGCGACGCCGGCGACACCACCACCTTCGAGGGCATGGACCCCGACGGGCCGCTGCCGCACTTCGTCACCCCCGACGAGGACCTCGCCTGCGGCGTCGACGCGACCGACTACGTCGACACCAAGATGGCCGCGCTGGCCGCGCACGCCACCCAGATCACCACCGACGGGCCGTTCTTCGCGCTCTCCAACAACGTCGGTGCCACCGCGTGGGGCGTGGAGTTCTACCGCCTGGTCAAGGGCGAGCTCGGGCCGGTGGGGGAGGACGGTCTCGAGACCGACCTCTTCGCGGGGCTCTGAGCACGCTGCTGCCCACCCCCCGACGCGCCCTGGGGGTGCTGGGCCTGCTGGTCGCGGGGGCCGTCGTGGGACTGGCGGTGCTGCTCGTGCACGCCACCGGCTGGGGCCTGGCGCTCGGCGCGGCCGCGGTCGTCGCGGTGCTGCTGGCGCTGCCGCCCGGCTTCACCACCCGCGTCGCGTTCGCGCTGGGGCTCGCGCTGCTGCTCGTGCAGGCCGTCCAGCAGCGCCCCGAGGGCGACTTCCTGGTCGGCTCCGACCTGGCCGGCTACGGGCTGCTGACCCTCGGCCTGGTGGTGCTGGTGGGGGCGGTGGTGAGCGTGCCGCGGCGGCGCCCGGCCACCACCGCCGCCGAGGATTCAACGCTGTAGGTAGTGGCTTTTAGAGTGGCTCGCGTGAGCCGAGACCCCAAGCGACCCTCCGACGACCGCGAGTCCAGCGGCGCCAAGGCCGTGGTGCTGGTGCTCGGCGTGCTCGTGCTGCTGGCCGCCGGCGGCTACGCCGTGGCCGGTGCCGTGGCCGGCGACAAGGTGCCGCGCGGCACCACCATCGCCGGCGTCGACATCGGCGGGCGCAGCCCCGCCCGCGCCGAGCGCACGCTGGCCGCCGGCCTCGACGAGCGCCTCGCCGAGCCGCTGAGCCTCACGGTGCCCGGCGCCGGCACCCGCGAGGTCGACCCGGCCGAGCTCGGCCTGTCGGTCGACCACGCCGCGTCGGTCGCCGCGGCCGGCGGGCGCAGCTCCTGGGCCCCCGACCGGCTCTGGGACTTCTACACCGGCGGCGAGGAGCTCGACCCCGTCGTCGACGTCGACGAGTCCGCGCTCGACGAGGCCCTCGCCGGGCTCGCCGAGGAGGTCGACCAGCCCGCCGTCGACGGCCAGGTGAAGCTGACGACCAACGGGGTCAAGACGACCAAGCCCGAGACCGGCCGCGAGCTCGACCTCGACGCCTCGCGCGAGGCCGTCGTGGCGGCGTACGTCGACCAGGCCGGCGGCGAGGAGGGCGCGACCACCGAGCTCGAGCTCACCGAGGTCGAGCCCGACATCGACGCCGCCGACGTCGACCGCGCCGTCGAGGAGTTCGCCAACCCCGCCATGTCGGCGCCGGTCTCGCTCGACTTCGGCGACGCGACCGTGACCCTCGACCCGCAGCAGTACGCACCCGTGGTGCGGCTCAAGGCCGTCGACGGCGCCCTCGAGCCGGCCGTGAAGACCAAGAAGCTCGCCGGCCTCGTCGACTCCGCCACCGCCGGCGACGGCGCCCCCGTCGACGCCACCGTGGCGCTGGTCGACGGCAAGCCGCAGGTGGTGCCTGGCAAGCCCGGGCTGGCCTACGACGCCAAGGACGTCAGCGACGCGCTGCTCCAGGTCGTCGTACGCCGCGAGGGCAAGCGCACCATCGAGGTCGAGGCCCGCGTCGAGAAGCCCGACTTCACCACCAAGGAGGCCCGCGAGCTCAACATCCGCGAGCAGGTCTCGACGTTCACCACCTACTACCCCAACGCGGAGTACCGCAACGTCAACATCGGGCGTGCCGCCGAGATCATCGACGGCACCGTGCTGGCGCCGGGCGAGACCTTCTCGATGAACGACACGGTGGGGGAGCGGACCCGCGAGAACGGCTTCACCGAGGGCTTCATCATCTCCAACGGCATCCTCAAGGAGGACCTCGGCGGCGGCGTCTCGCAGATGGCCACCACCCTGTTCAATGCCGCCTTCTTCGCCGGCCTCGAGGACGTCGAGCACAAGCCGCACTCGTTCTACATCGACCGCTACCCGGTCGGGCGCGAGGCGACCGTGGCCTGGGGCGCCATCGACCTGCGGTTCAAGAACGACACGCCCCACGGCATCCTCATCGACACCAACGTCACCCCGGGCGACGCGACCGGCACCGGCGTGGTCACCGCGACCTTCTACTCCACCGAGTACTGGGACATCACGTCCAAGACCGGGGAGCGCTACGACTACACCCAGCCCACCACGCGGACGCTCTCGGGCGAGGACTGCTACGCCTACGAGGGCTCCCCGGGCTTCTCCATCAACGTGTGGCGCTACTTCCGCCGCGCGGGGGAGTCGGAGCTGGAGCGCACCGAGAAGTTCAACACCGTCTACACCCCCTCCGACGGCGTGGAGTGCAAGCCCGCCGGTGGCGGCTCCGGCGGCTCCGGCGGCTGAGCCTGACCCGGTGGGCCGGGGTGGCCCTATCGTGAGCAGATGCTGGTCCACCTGCGGCTCACCGCACCCGCCGACCTGACCGACTCCGTGCGCGAGACGCTGTGCGCCAAGGACTGGATCACCAACGTCACCCTGCAGCGCGACGCGGTGCTCGAGCCGCCCGGTGACCTGCTGGAGTGCGACGTGGCCCGCGAGAAGGCCGGGCCGCTGATCGACAAGCTGGAGCGCTGCGGGCTCAAGGAGCGCGGCTCGATCCTGGTCGTCGAGCCCAGCGGGGCGCCCTTCGACCGCGCCGAGGAGCTCGAGGCCGTGGCCGCCGGGCACCCCGACGACGCGGTGATCTGGGAGCAGGTCGCCGCCGACGCCGAGAGTGGCGCCGACCCCACCGTGTCCTACCACCTGTTCCTGGTGCTGGCCGTCGCGCTCGGCGCGGTCGCGGTGCTCACCGACTCCGCGGTGCTGGTGGTCGGCGCGATGGTGGTGGGCCCCGACTTCGCGGTGGTCGCCTCGGCCAGCGCCGGCATCGTGCTGGGCCGCTGGCAGCTCGTACGCCGCAGCCTGCAGCTGCTGGTGCTCTCCTTCGTGCTGGCCATCGCGGTGGTCGGCCTGCTCTGCGTGCTGGGCCGGCTCACCGGGATGATCGACCTGGCCGACGTGACCGGGCCACGCCCCAACACCGGATTCATCTGGCGACCCGACCAGTGGTCGCTGGTGGTGGCACTGATCGCGGGCGCGGTGGGCGTGCTGGCGCTGTCGATCCAGAAGACCTCCACCATGGTCGGCGTCTTCATCAGCGTCACCACCGTGCCCGCCGCCGGCAACCTGGCCCTGGGCCTGGCCTTCCTCGAGGTCGCCGAGATCCAGGGCTCGCTGGCCCAGCTCGGCATCAACCTCGCCGGGATGCTGGTGGCCGGCACCCTGGTGCTCGCCTTCCAGCGGGCCTGGTGGATCCCCGTCACGGCCGGCGCCGAGCGGGTCTTCCGCGCCCTGTCCTACGGCAACGACGACGGCCGCTCCGGGGAGTCCGGCCCGGGGCACAGTCGGGAGGAGGGTGTCGGCGTACGGGACGGGGACTGAGGGGCCCTCAGCGCTCGTCGCCGGGCACCAGGTAGCGCCCCACGTGGTGCACCGCCAGCCCCAGGTCGTCGTAGAGGGCGCGGGCGGCGGGGTTGTCGGTCTCGACGTGCAGCCACACCGTCATCGCGCCGCGCTCGGCGCCCCACTCGAGCAGTGCGTCGAGGACCTCGCCGGCCAGCCCCTGGCGGCGGTGCGCGAGGTGGGTGCGCAGGCCGTTGAGGCCCAGCCAGTCGTCGTGCACCGCGCCGCGGCCCTCGGCCAGCGGCTCGGCGGGGCCGGGCACCACCACGTGCACCCGCTCGTCGCGGTCGCCCTCGAGCGCCACCACGCCCAGGCCCCGCCCGCCGCCGCGCCGGCGGCGGCGTACGGAGACCAGCGAGCCGAGGCGGAACTCGAACTCGCCGCTCGGGTGGGCGACCCAGCCGCGCTCGCGGAAGGCCGCCTCGACGTCGCTGTCGGCCTCGACGGCCACCATCGGCTCGCGGCCGCGCTCGGCGTAGAAGTCGAGCACCGCGCGCTCGGCCTCGTCGAGGTCGCAGCCCGGGTCGCCCATCGCCAGCGCGGAGTTGGCGCGCTTGTAGAGGCGCCCGATCGGGGCCGGGTCGCTGCGCAGCACCCACTCGCCGAGGTCGCGGCGCTCCACGTCGGGGAAGAGCACGAAGGAGTGCGCCTCGGCCTGGCGGGCCGAGACCCGCTGGCGCACCGAGGCCCGCGGCGGCACCGGCTTGCCGGCCACGATGTCGGCGATCGCGATCGTCACCGGCTCGCCGTCGGCGGGCTGCACCACGCAGACGCCCTCGCCCCACGCCAGGCAGGTGCCGAGCACGTCGGTCAGCGCCGGGCCGCCGCTCGGACCGGTCTCGACGACCCCGGGCGCACCCTCGCTGCGTACGACGCTGCGCACCACCACCCGGGTGCCCACCACGTGCGGGCCGAGGTGCGGGGCCCCGGGGGGCGGTGACGCCGCTCCCGAAGGGTGGGCTTCCGACGACTCAGGCACGACGGGATACTAGGCTGGAGGTCGGTGTCCACCGGACGCCACCACCACGTTCGAACCCCCGCTGACCCCGCCTCCGAGGAGGAACCGGTGACCTACGTCATCTCCCAGCCGTGCGTCGACCTCAAGGACCGCGCCTGCGTCGACGAGTGCCCCGTCGACTGCATCTACGAGGGCAAGCGGATGCTCTACATCCACCCCGACGAGTGCGTCGACTGCGGCGCCTGCGAGCCGGTCTGCCCGGTCGAGGCGATCTTCTACGAGGACGACACCCCGGAGGAGTGGAAGGGCTACTACGACGCCAACGTGCAGTTCTTCGACGACCTCGGCTCGCCGGGCGGTGCGGCCAAGATGGGTGAGATCGACAAGGACCACCCGATGATCGCCGCCCTCCCGCCGCAGAACCAGGACTCCTGAACCAGCGTCGCCGGGCAGGCGGGCCGGTCTCGGCCCGCCTGCCCGACTTCCCCTGGGACAAGCTGACGGGGTACGCCGCCACCGCGCGCGCCCACCCCGACGGGCTGGTCGACCTGTCCGTCGGCACCCCCGTCGACCCCACCCCCGAGGTGGCGCAGGCGGCCCTGGCCGCGGCCACCGACTCGCCGGGCTACCCGGTCACCATCGGCCTCGAGCGCACCCGCCAGGCCTGCCTCGACTGGCTCGAGCGGCGCCACGGCGTCAGCGGCGTGCCCGGGCTCGGGCTCGACGCGGTGATCCCCTCGATCGGCTCCAAGGAGCTGGTCGCGACCCTGCCGATGCACCTGGGCGTGGGCGCCGGCGACGTGGTCGCCTACCCCGAGCTGGCCTACCCGACGTACGAGGTCGGGGCGGCGCTGTGCGGCGCGACGGGCGTGGCCACCGACTCGCTGACGTCCTTCGGGCCCGAGGCGCCGGCGCTGCTGTGGCTGAACTCGCCCTCGAACCCGACCGGGCGGGTGCTGCCCCCGGCGCACCTGCGCAAGGTCGTCGAGTGGTGCCGCGAGCGCGGCACCGTGCTGGTCTCCGACGAGTGCTACATCGAGTGCTCCTGGGAGGGCGAGCGGCCGGTCTCGGTGCTGCACCCCGACATCAACGGCGGCTCGCTCGACGGCATCCTCGCGGTGCACTCGCTCTCGAAGCGATCCAACCTCGCCGGCTACCGCTGCTCCTTCGTGGCCGGCGACCCGGCCCTGGTCGGCGAGCTGCTCGCGGTGCGCAAGAACCTCGGACTGATCATGCCCGGGCCGATGCAGCACGCGATGGTCGCGGCCCTCGACGACGACGCGCACGCCGACGAGCAGCACGCCCGCTACGCCGCGCGGCGCGCGTCCCTGCGCGCGGCGCTGGAGGGCGCGGGCTTCCGCGTCGACCACTCCGAGTCGTCGCTCTACCTGTGGTCGACCCGCGTGGTCGACGGCGTCGAGCAGGACTGCTGGGAGACCGTGGCGTGGCTCGCCGAGCGCGGCATCCTCGCCGCCCCCGGCGTCTTCTACGGCCGCGCCGGCGCCCGCCACGTGCGGGTCGCCTTCACCGCCACCGACGAGCGGGTCGCGGCGGCCGTGGCGCGGCTGGCGGCCGGCTGAAGGTTCATCGGGGACCCGATGGAACTCGCGCCGCCTGGCTGAACCTTCGTGGGGGTGACGAGAGTTTTGTCGGCCGGCCGACAAAACTCCCGCCGGGCCGATGAAGCTTCATCGGCCACCCACCAGGTCCGTCGGCCGGCCGATGAAACTCCCGGCGGCCGCGGCTCAGACCGCCGCCCCCATCACCCCCAGCATGTGGTCGAGCACGACCGTGTGGGCGTGGGAGGGGCTGAAGAGGATGACCTCGGCGTCCTCCTCGACCCTCACGCTGTGCCCGGAGCGCCAGCTGAAGAGGTCGCCGCGGGCGCAGCGCTCCTGCTCGCCGTCGGTGTAGCTGACGACCAGCGCGCCGGAGATGACGTAGCCGATGTGGGTGGACTGGCAGGCGTCTCCGGGCAGCCCCACGAGCAGCGGGGCGATGTCGGTGCCCGCGGCGAGGGTGAACCACTCGGCGGCCAGGGGCCCCTCGGCCAGGCCGAAGTCGGGCAGCTGGCGCGCGGTGGCGCCGGGGACGTCGATCTTGACGGGGAGGTCGTGCTGGTTGACGTGCATGGCGATCACCTGTCGTCGAGTTGAGGAGCTGACACTCGTACGGCGTGACAATCGGTGTCACACTGCGACATGGCGCTCGACCGGGCTCGTGCGGCTCTCGACACCGGTGCATGGGCCGAGGCCCTGGCCGAGGTCGCGGGCCCGGCCGACGAGGGCGGGGTCGACCAGGCGGGTGCCCTGGAGGTGGAGGCCGAGGCCCACTACGGGGCCGGCGACCTCGAGCGCTGCATCGCCGCCTGGGAGCACCTGCACGCTTTGCACGTGCAGCGCGGCGAGACCGAGCGGGCCGGCCGCGCCGCGGCGATGACGGCGTTGCACCTGCTCGTCGACTCGGGCCTGATGGCCACCGTGCGCGGCTGGTGCCGGCGAGCCGAGGCGCTGCTGGAGGCCACGCCGGAGTCGCCGGTGTGGGCGGTGGTGGCGATGGTGGCCGGCTACGAACGGTTCTTCAGCGGCGACATGGCCGGCGCCGAGGAGCAGGCCGGCCGGCCACGTCGCGCTGGGCCGGGAGCGCGACGTGGCCGCGGCGGTCGTCGTCGGACGCACCACGCTGGCCCGGCTACGGATCCTCGACGGCGCGGTCGAGGAGGGTCTCGAGCAGCTCGACGAGGTGGCCCTCGAGCTCACGTCCGAGCAGGTCGACCCGCTCACCGCCGGGATCATGCTCTGCGAGCTGGTCTGCGCGGCTCAAGGGGTCGGGCGCCACGACCGGGCCCGGGAGTGGACCGAGGTGATGGACCGCTGGCGCCCGGGCCGCGCCATCGGCGGCATCAACGGCCGCTGCCGGGTGCACCGCGCCGAGATGCTGCGCTGGTCGGGCCCCGGCGACCTCGCCGAGGCCGAGGCGATGGCCGCCTGCGAGGAGCTCAGGCCGTGGATGCGTCGTGAGTTCGGCTGGCCGCTGGTCGAGCTCGGCACCATCCGGCTGCGCCGCGGCGACCTGGCCGGCGCCGAGGACGCGCTGCTCGAGGCCCACGAGCACGCCTGGTGCCCGCAGCCCGCTCTCGCCCTGCTGCGCCTCGCGCAGGGGCGCGGCGAGGAGGCGCTGGCGCTGGTGCAGGAGGCCGTCGCGCACCCGCTGCCGATGCCCTCCAAGGAGCTCCCGCCCTTCGTCGAGCTGCGGGTGGCGCCGCTGCTGGACGCGCAGGCCGAGATCGCCGCCGCCCTCGGGCGAGCGCTCCCCGCGGCCGAGGCCGCCGACCGGCTCGAGGAGATCGCCGAGCGATGGGCCGGACCGGTTCTCGTGGCCGCCGCGGCCCTGGCCCGGGCCCGCGCCGAGCTGGTGGCCGGGCGTCCCGCGGTCGACCCGGCCGCGGCCGCGGTGGCCGCCTGGGCCGACGCCGAGGCGCCCTACGAGACCGCCGGGGCACGAGAGGTGCTCGCCGCGGCGCTCGACGCGGCCGGTCGCCCCGAGGCGGCCCGGCTCGAGCGGGACGCCGCGCTGGCGGCGTACGAGGCGTTCGGTGCGGCCCTCGACGTACGCCGCCTGCGCGGGTACGACGCCGAGGAGGCCGGGGGAGCGGCGGGTGCGCCCGCGGTGGCCGTCCTCGAGCGGCTGGGCACCAGCTGGCGGGTGGCGCTGGGCGGGGTGGAGCGGGTGCTGCCCGACCTCAAGGGGCTGCGCTACCTCGAGCGGCTGCTGGCCAGCCCTGGCCGGGAGCTGCACGCGCTCGACCTGGTCGCCGCCGAGAGCGCCCCCGAAGCACCCGACGGGGCGACGCGGGTCGACAGCAGCGGGCTGCTGGTGCTCGACGAGGTGGCCAAGGCGGCCTACCGCCGACGCCTCGTCGAGGTCGAGGAGGACCTGGACGAGGCGGTGCTGACCAACGACCTGGCCCGCGAGGAGGTGGCCCGGCGCGACCGCGACTACCTGGTCGACGAGCTGGCCCGGGCGGTCGGGCTGGGCGGTCGCGACCGGCGTACCGGCGGCTCGGCGGAGCGGGCCCGCACCAGCGTGACGCGCTCGCTGCGCTACGCCCTGGCCCGCCTGGCCACCGAGCACCCCGACCTCGGCGCCCACCTCTCGCGGCGCCTGCGCACCGGCACCTACTGCTGCTACGAGCCCGACCCGCTGAGCCCGGTGACCTGGCGGCTGGGGGCGGGTGCCCGCTGAGCCCGCTCAGCCCCCTGGCTACTCGGTCGCGATCGCCTCCAGCACGTTCATCCGCGAGGCGCGGATCGCCGGGAGGATCGAGGCGACCACGCCGAAGAGCACCGAGACCGCCAGGAAGACCACCAGGCTGGTCCAGGGCAGCGCCAGCTCGGAGAGGTCCTCGCGCAGCGAGCGCTGCAGCAGCACCCCGATCACCAGGCCCAGCGCCAGCCCCAGCACCGCGCCCATCAGCGAGATGGTCACCGACTCCAGGGTCACCATTCGCCGCAGCCGGGGGCGCGAGAGGCCCACGGCGCGCAGCAGCCCGATCTCGCGGGTGCGCTCGAGGACGCTGAGGCTCAGGGTGTTGACGATGCCGATCACCGCGATCACCACCGACAGCGCCAGCAGCCCGTAGACGATGTAGAGCAGCTGGTTGATCTGCGCGGTGATGGAGTCGGCGAACTCCTCCTTGTCCTGCACCGCCACGATCGGCAGGTCGGCGACGATCTCGTCGAGCTCGTCCTGCACCGCCTGCACCCGCTCCGACGACGAGCCGGGCTCGGTGTTGACGCTCAGCGTCGTGTCGACGCGGCGCACGCCAGCCTCCTCGAGCACGTCGAAGCCGACGTTGACCGGCCCGGCGACGGGGGTGTCGTCGATGATGCCGGCGACCTCGACCTCGACCGGGTCGGCGCCGGGGAAGCCGAGCTCGAGCGTCGAGCCGACCTCGAGGTCGCGCTCGGTCGCGGTGTCGGCGCTGACCACCGCCTGACCCGCCCCCGGCTGGGCCGCGCCCTCGGTGACTGTGAGGTCGTAGACGTCGCCGAACGCGTCGTCGGAGGCCACGATGTATGTCGGCTCCTCGTCGTCACCCACCGTGGCCAGCACGCCCTGCTGGCGCGCCAGCACCGCCACCCCGTCGACCTGCGCCATCTGGTCGCCGATCGCGACCGGGAAGCTGCCGAAGACCGGCGACTGCACCAGGAAGTCGGCCTCGAACTGGTCGTCGACGAGCTTGTCGGTCGAGGCCGCCATCGACGCGGCCAGCACCCCGACCGCCGAGACCAGGGTCAGCCCGATCATCAGCGCCGACGCGGTCGCGCCGGTGCGGCGCGGGTTGCGCAGCGCGTTGTCGCCGGCCAGGCGCCCGGTGGTGCCGAAGACGGCGCTGAAGACCCGCCGCGCGCCGAGCAGCACCGGGCGGCCCAGCACCGGGCTGATCGCGGCGGCGGTCAGCACCCACACCACCGCGCCCGCCCCGATCCACAGCGCGTCGTTGCCCGGGGCGCCGACCACGCCGGCGCCGGCCGCGCCCGCACCGAGCACGAGGAGGACCACCCCGACGGCGGTGCGCCGACCCAGGCCCTGCTCGGGGGTGGCGGTGTCCTCGCGCATCGCCGCGACCGGCGCCACCCGCGAGGCGCGCCGCGCCGGCAGGTACGCCGACAGCAGCGTCACGCCCAGCCCCACGACGTACGCCGCCGCGACCGTCGCCGGGGTCAGGGTCAGCACCGCGCCGTTGATCTCGAGGCCGAAGCTGCCGAAGAGCACGGCCAGGCCGCGGGCCAGGCCCAGGCCCAGCACCAGGCCCAGCGTGGAGCCGACCAGGGCGGTGAGCCCCGCCTCGAGCAGCACCGAGCGGCGTACCTGCACCCGGCTGGCGCCCAGGGCGCGCAGCAGCGCCAGCTCGCGCACCCGCTGGGCGACCAGGATCGAGAAGGTGTTGGCGATGATGAAGCCGCCGACGATGACCGCGATCACCGCGAAGGTGCCCAGGAAGATGTCGATGAAGCCGAGGAACTCCCCGACCGCAGACTGCGACTCCTCGGCCACCTCGTCGCCGGTGACCGCCTCGTAGCCCGCGGGCAGCGCCGCGCCCGCCGCCTCGACCAGCTCGGCCTGGGTGACCCCGTCGGCGGCGGTCAGCGTCACCGAGGTGAACACGTCGGCACCGCCCAGGAACATCGCCTGCGCCCCGTCGGTGGAGAAGATCACCAGGGTGCTGCCGGCGGTGCCGGCGCCGCCGTTGAAGCCGGCCAGGCCGACCAGCTCGAGCTCGCGGGTGATCGGGCCGGAGCCGTCGATGCCCGGCGGGATGACGGTGACCCGGTCGCCCAGCTCGTAGCCGGCGTTGTCGGCGGCCGCGGTGTCGAGGGCGACCTCGTCGTCGGCCTCGGGCCAGCGCCCGCCGTCGAGCTCGAGGATCGGCTCGCCGGCCATGTTGGGGCTGGCCGCGTAGTTGAAGGCCAGGGTGGGTGCGCCGCCGGTGCCCACGAGCTTGTCGTCGGGGTCGAGGACGTAGAGGCCCAGGCCGTCGACGCTGCCGTCGGCGCGCGCCACCTCGGGCAGCGCCTCGAGGGCCGCCACCTCGTCGGGGGAGACGGTGGCCGTCGAGCCGGCGCCCACCGCCTCGAACGACGCGGTGCCCGCGGGGCGCACCAGCGCGTCAGAGGTCGAGCCCTCGATGATGCCGGTGAACGTCGTGGACAGGCCGCTGCTGAAGGTCAGCACCCCGCCCAGGAAGCCGATGCCCAGCACGATCGCCAGGGTGCTCATCGCCAGCCGCGCCTTGCGCGCCAGCAGGCTGCGCCACGTCAGTCGGAACACCGCTCAGCCCGCCTGCGGCGGCACGGCCGGGGTCTGCAGCCGGCCCATCCGCTCCAGCACCGACTCGCGGTCGGGCTCGCGCAGCTCGTCGACGATGCGGCCGTCGGCCAGGAACAGGATCCGGTCGGTGTACGACGCCGCCACCGGGTCGTGGGTGACCATCACGACCGTCTGCGCGAGCTCGTCGACGCTGCGGCGCAGGAAGCCCAGCACCTCCGCGGAGCTGGTGGAGTCGAGGTTGCCGGTCGGCTCGTCGGCGAAGACGATCGCGGGCCGGCTGACCAGCGCCCGGGCGCAGGCCACCCGCTGCTGCTGGCCACCCGACATCTCGCTGGGCCGGTGGCCCAGCCGGGGGCGCAGCCCCACCGCGTCGACGACCTCGTCGAACCACTCCTGGTCGGGCTTGCGCCCGGCCAGGTCGAGCGGCAGCAGGATGTTCTCGCGGGCGGTGAGGGTCGGGATCAGGTTGAAGGCCTGGAAGACGAAGCCGACCTTCTCGCGCCGCAGCGTGGTGAGGTCCTTGTCCTTGAGCCCGCCCAGCGCCGTGCCGTCGACGACCACCTCGCCGCTGGTGGGGGTGTCGAGGGCCGCCAGGCAGTGCATCAGGGTCGACTTGCCCGAGCCCGAGGGGCCCATGATCGCGGTGAACTCACCGCGCTGCAGGTCGACGTCGACCCCGTCGAGGGCGCGCACCTGCGCCTGGTCGGCGCCGTACACCTTGGTCAGCGCGCGGGCGCTGGCGGCGGGCTCGGTGCGCGGGGCGGTGCGGGGCTCGGGAGTGCTGGTCTCGGGCATGCTCCGAGTCTGGCAGCGCGGCGCCGGGGTGCGCATCGGGAATACCCCTGATGGTGTCCCCGGGGTTCACGCCCGGACCACGACGAGGTGGGCGGGGGCGTCGAAGACCATCCGGCCGTCGGACGCGACGTACGCAGCGAGGAGCTCCTCCGCCTCGACCAGGAGGTCCTCGACGAGGTCGTCGTCGAGGTGGACGCCCAGCACCGGCAGCCAGCCCCGCAGGTCGGCCTCGGCCATCGAGCGGACGCCGGGGAAGACGGCCGGGCGGCGCTCGCTGGTGATCGAGACCGGGGCGGCGCCGGCGGCCTCGAACAGGCCCTGCAGCCGGGCGACGTCACCCAGGACGAACGGCGCCCGGAGGGCGTCGGCCGCCGCGGTGCCGGCGCGCCGCTGCAGCAGGTCGACCCAGGCGGGGTAGACCGGTGAGCGCTCGAGGTCGTCCCACACGGCGACCACGACCAGGCCGCCGGGGCGCGTGCAGCGCACCATCTCGCGCACCGCCGCCACGGGGTCGGGGAAGAACATCATCCCGAACTGGCTGACCACGGCGTCGCAGCAGTCGTCCTCGAGAGGCTGCTGGCCGGCCTCGGCCCGCACCCAGCGGACGCCGGGCTCGATGCTCGCCGCGACGGCGAGCATGCCGGGGTCGACGTCGGAACCGGTCACCGCGCCCTGCGGGCCGACCCGGTCGTAGGCCGCCCGGGCCAGGACCCCGGTGCCGCACGCGACGTCGAGCACGCTCTCGCCCGGGCCGACCGCCGCTGCGTCGAGCACCGGGTCGGCCCACACCCGGAACAGGGCGTCGACGTGCAGCCGTTCGTAGGCCCAGGCCGCCTGCGTCGCGGGGTCGCGCTGCTCGGGCATCGGGCCTCCCGGCGTACGGGTTCGGGACCACCAGTTTACGCCCGCAGCACCGGTGCGCCAGGCGTCGCGGCTAGGCGAAGACGTCGACGTGCACGTGGTCGCGGTGCTCGAGGATCGCCGCGGTCGCCTCGGACACGTCGGAGGTGTCGACCTCGTAGTCGCGCCAGCCCTGGCCCGAGCGGCGGGCGGTCCAGATCTGGCCGTCGAAGATGACGGTGGCCACCGAGAGCCGCTCGGCCTGGGTGACCAGGTAGTGCGCGATCGCCCAGCCGCGCACCTTGTTGGCCTCCGAGACCGGGCGCACGAAGATGTCGACGGCGCGGCCCTCGTAGTGCGCCGAGCCCTCCTGGTGGCCCGAGCTGACCCCGCCGGGGGCGTAGCCGCCCAGCGACAGGTCGCCGAAGACCGAGGTGACGTCCTTGCGCAGCTGGTCGGCGCGGAAGGTCAGCCCGACCTCGCGCAGCTCGGCGTTGACCTCGTCGGCGCCCCCCGGCACCTCGCAGGTCAGAGACGCCTGCGAGTTGCCGGTCAGCGCGGAGGCGAGCACGCGCGCGTCGGCCTCGTGGTCGGCGTAGGCGTCGGGGAAGCCCGAGCGCTGCACCGCCTGGGCGGCCTCGGTGACCTCCATCTCGCGGTAGCCGTCGACCTCGACCAGGGCGTCGTAGAAGGCGTTGGTGGCGTAGACGGGGTCCTGCAGCTGCTGCTCGGTGCCCCAGCCCTGCGAGGGCCGCTGCTGGAAGATGCCCAGCGAGTCGCGGTCGCCGGAGTCGAGGTTGATGATCTTCGACTCCTGGTAGGCGGTGGCCAGCGCGATCGAGACCGCGCGCGCGGGCAGGCCGCGGCGTACGCCGATCGCGGCGATCAGCCCGGCGTTCTCGGCCTGCTGTGCGGTCAGCTCGACGTCGAGCCCGTCGACGCTGGCGGTGCAGGTGCGGCTGGTGAAGACCATGCCGGCCCGGTCGAGGACGACCCACACGCCGAGCGCGACCACCCCGGCCAGGGCCAGGGTGATCGCGACGGCGGGGACGAGCTTCCTCATGGGGACATCGTCCGGGACGACCCCAAGAGGAGCCTGAGCCGGGTGGGCCGGCTCGTCGGTCGTGGGTCGCTCAGTTGGCGTGCAGGTCGGCGTTGAGGGCGATGCCCTCGCCCTTGCGGGCCACGGCCTCGACCGCACCGGAGAGCGAGTTGCGGCGGAAGAGCACGTTGTCGGCGCCGGAGAGCTCGGCGGCCTTGACCACCCGGGCCTCGCCGCCGTCGGGGTCGGGCATGGTGACCTTGGTGCCGGCGGTGACGTAGCAACCGGCCTCGACCACGCAGTCGTCGCCCAGCGAGATGCCGATGCCGGCGTTGGCGCCGAGCAGGCAGCGCTCGCCGATCGAGATCACCGCGGTGCCGCCGCCCGACAGGGTGCCCATGATGGAGGCGCCGCCGCCGATGTCGCTGCCCTCGCCGACGACCACGCCGGCCGAGATCCGGCCCTCGACCATCGAGGAGCCCAGGGTGCCGGCGTTGAAGTTCACGAAGCCCTCGTGCATGACGGTGGTGCCCTCGGCCAGGTGGGCGCCCAGGCGCACCCGGTCGGCGTCGGCGACGCGCACCCCGGTGGGGGCGACGTAGTCGGTCATCCGCGGGAACTTGTCGATGCCGTAGACCGCGACGTGGGTGCCGCCGGCCTTCATCCGGGCCCGGGCCATCTCGAAGTCCTCCACGGCGCACGGGCCGGCGGAGGTCCACACGACGTTGGTGAGCTTGCCGAAGACGCCGTCCATCGAGACGCCGTGGGGGCGCACCAGCCGGTGGGAGAGCAGGTGCAGGCGCAGCCACACGTCGACCGTGTCGACCGGGGGCTGCTGCAGGTCGGCGATCTCGACCAGGCGCACCTCGCGGCGCACGCCGCGGGCGTGGTCGCTGCCCTCGAGGTCGAGCAGCGCCTTGGGGGCCTGCTCCTCCTCGTCGGGGCGGGCACCCAGGCGCGGCTCGGGGAACCAGGTGTCGAGCACGGTGCCGTCGTTGGTGACGGTGGCCAGGCCGTGGCCCCAGGCGGGCCCGGTGGTGCGGGCGGGGTCGGCAGCGGGGGTGGTCATGGGCTCGGGGGCGGCGTCGGAGGAGGTCACGGGCCCAGCCTAGGAAAGTCCGGGCGGTCCCGTGGCACCCTCCCCACGGCTCGGACCCGTCCCGCACGTTCGGTACGAGACATTGGCAGGTGTCGTCGCAGCGCCTAGCCTGTGGCTACCTGCTCGGGGGGAGCGGGCCGGCGCGCGCGCCGTACGTCGACCGGAGGGATCATCCGATGTCCTCCACCACCCGCGCCACCAGGCCGGCACCGCTCGTCGTGCGAGGTCGCAACCGTGAGCTGGCGATCCTCGAGGTCGTGGTGCGCGAGGTGCGCCCCGCCGTCGTGCGCGGCCGCGCGGGAGTCGGGGTGAGCACCATGCTCGACGAGGCCGCGCGGCGCGCGGCCACCGAGGGCGTGCGCGTGGGTCGGCTGCGACCCCGGCCCTGGGCCGGCTCGGCGCTCGAGCTCATCGACGACCTCGAGCCGATGCTCGCCGGCCGCGACAAGGTGCTGGTCGTGCTCGACGACGCCCACCTGTGCGACCCCGCCCAGCGCGCCGAGGTCGTGCGCCGGTGCCAGCGCTCGCGCGCGCCCCTGCTGGTCGGCGCCCACGGCGACGTGCCCGAGATCTCCGAGGCCCGCGACTGCACGCTCGTCGAGCTGGGCTGCCTCGAGCGCGCCGGCGTGGCCGACCTGGTCGGCGACGCGCTGGGCGAGCAGCTCGAGGGCACCTCCGGGCTGGTCTCGGCCTACCACCGCGCCAGCGCCGGCAACCCCGGGGTGCTGCGGGCCGTCCTCGACGACCCCGACCTGCGGGCCGAGTTCGCCGTGGCCGGTGCCGCCGCCGACCCCACCGACCACGCGCCCCGGCTGGCCCACGCGCTCACCGCCTCCGTGCACCGACGCCTCGCGGCCCTCGACCCCGCAGCCCTGCTGGCCGTGGGGGTCAGCGCCGTCGCCGGGCCGCTGGTGCCCGCCGGTGTCGTCGAGGACGCGGTCGGGCCGGCCCCGCTCGCGCGGGCCGTCGAGTCGGGCCTCCTGGTGCACACCCCCGACGGCACCCCCGCCTTCCGCCACGGGGCAGCACGCTGCATCGTGCTCGAGGAGCTGCCGGCGGCCGTCCACGCCGACGTACGCCGCCGCCTGCTCGACGCCGCGCACGCCCACGGCCTCACCGTGGTGCCCGACGACGTGCTCACCCCCGGCTGACCCGGCCCATACTTCGCGCCGACCCGGCCCATGCTTCGCGCCGACCCGGCCTGAATCTCCTCGCGCAGCCCGGCTGGGCCACGTACGGTCCGGCCATGACCGGAGAGCTGCTGCTGATCACCGGCCCGCCCGCGGTGGGCAAGATGACGGTGGGTCGCGCCATCTGCGCACGCAGCGACTTCCGGCTCTTCCACAACCACCACACGGTCGAGCCCCTGCTGGAGGTCTTCGGGCACGGCACGCCGCCCTTCGAGCGGCTGACGCTGGAGTTCCGGCGCCGGGTGCTCGAGGAGGCCGTCGAGCACGGGCTGCGGCTGGTCTTCACGCTGGTGTGGGGCGTCGACGACCCCGTGGAGGCCGCGCTGGTCGGCCAGATGGTCGAGCCCTACCGCAAGGCCGGGCTCCCCGTGCGCTGGGTCGAGCTGTACGCCGACCTCGAGACGCGGCTGGCCCGCAACGGCGGCGCCGACCGGATCGTGGCCAAGCCCTCGAAGGCCGACCTGGTGTGGTCGGACGCGCACGTGCGGGAGGTCGACCAGCGGCTCCGGATGAACACCGACCCGCTCGAGCCGACGGTGGCCGACGAGCTGCTGGCCGACGTCGAGCACCTGCGACTCGACAACGCCGCGCTCACCGCCGACGAGGCGGCGCAGCGGGTGCTGGCCTGGCTCGAGCCGCACTGACCGGTCGGTTCGGGCCGGCTCAGGGGGAAGTTAGGGCCGGCTCGGCGGGAAGTTCGGGCCGGGTGGGCGGGAAGTTCGGGCTGGGGGGCAATCGGATTGCGGGGCGGGCGGGGCGGCGGCGTACGATCGGGGGCACAGGCGTCTGAGCCGTCATCAGCGGCGAGCCTCCGGAAGAACGGTCTCGACGAGCTCGACCAACGGGCGAAGCGGGACTCAGTAGAACCGGACGGGTAGGCCCGTCACAGCCCGCAACGAGCGGCCCCCAGCACGACCCACAGCACCACCGGGGGCAAGCGAGGTGGTACCGCGGACCCCGGCAGGGGAGTCGTCCTCGTGGCAGTCAGCCCCGACGACCGACGTACCCCAGGAGCAGCCGTGACCTACCCGAAGGTCTCTACCGACGCCCAAGGCGCCGCCGTCCCGTCGAGCCCGCGCTTCCCCGAGATCGAGGAGCGGGTGCTGGCCTACTGGGCCGCCGACGGCACCTTCCAGGCGAGCATCGACCAGCGTGACGCGGGGGAGCACGGCGAGAACGAGTTCGTCTTCTACGACGGCCCGCCGTTCGCCAACGGGCTGCCGCACTACGGCCACCTGCTCACCGGCTACGTCAAGGACCTGATCCCGCGCTACCAGACGATGCGCGGGCGCCGGGTCGAGCGCCGCTTCGGCTGGGACACCCACGGGCTGCCCGCCGAGCTCGAGGCGATGCGCCTGAACGGCATCAAGACCACCGACGAGATCGTCGAGATGGGCATCGACAAGTTCAACGACGCCTGCCGCGAGTCGGTGATGACCTACACCGGCGAGTGGCGCGACTACGTGACCCGCCAGGCGCGCTGGGTCGACTTCGACAACGACTACCGCACCATGAACCCCGACTACATGGAGTCGGTCATGTGGGCGTTCTCGCAGCTGCACGAGAAGGGCCTGGTCTACGAGGGCTTCCGGGTGCTGCCCTACTGCTGGAACGACGAGACGCCGCTGTCGAACCACGAGCTGCGGATGGACGACGACGTCTACCAGAACCGCCAGGACCCCGCGGTCACCGTCGGCTACGCCCTCGACGCCACCGGCGACGACGAGGTCCTCGACGGCGCGCACCTGCTGATCTGGACCACGACCCCCTGGACCCTGACCTCCAACCTCGCGGTGATGGTCGGCTCCGAGATCGAGTACGTCGTCGTGGAGGCCGGCGTGCCCGGCACCGACACCACGGCGCGCTACCTGCTGGCCGAGGCCCGGCTGGCGTCGTACGCCAAGGAGCTGACCTCGACGGGCTCGGCCGACGACATCGAGGTGCTGGGCCGCTACCGCGGCGCCGACCTGGTCGGGCGCACCTACACCCCGCCGTTCTCCTACTTCGTGGGCCACGCCAACGCCTTCCGCGTGGTTGCGGCCGACGACGCCGTCACCACCACCGACGGCACCGGGCTGGTGCACACCGCCGGCGCCTTCGGTGAGGTCGACAAGGAGGTCACCGACCGCGAGGGCATCGAGGCGGTGATGCCGGTCGGCAAGGACGGGCGCTTCACGCACCCGGTCGACGACTACGCCGGCCTGCAGGTCTTCGAGGCCAACCTGCAGATCATCGACCACCTGAAGGCCGCGACCAAGGCGTACGGGGTTTCGGCAAGCTCAACCAACGGCACCGGCTCGACCAACGGGGCGGTCACGCCCGGCACGATCCTGCTGCGCCGCGAGACCTACGACCACTCCTACCCGCACTGCTGGCGCTGCCGCGAGCCGCTGATCTACAAGGGCGTCTCGTCATGGTTCGTCGAGGTCACCGCGATCAAGCAGCGGATGCTCGAGCTGAACCAGCAGATCAACTGGGTGCCCGACCACATCCAGGACGGCCAGTTCGGCCGCTGGCTGGAGAACGCGCGCGACTGGTCGATCACCCGCAACCGCTTCTGGGGCTCCCCGGTGCCGGTGTGGAAGAGCGACGACCCGGCCTACCCGCGCCTCGACGTCTACGGCTCCTTCGCCGACATCGAGCGCGACTTCGGCGACCTGCCGCGCAACCACGCCGGCGAGCCCGACCTGCACCGCCCCTTCGTCGACGAGCTGGTGCGCCCCAACCCCGACGACCCGCGCCCCGAGGGGGAGCGCTCGATGATGCGCCGGGTGCCCGACGTGCTCGACGTGTGGTTCGACTCCGGGTCGATGTCCTACGCCCAGGTGCACTACCCGTTCGAGAACGCCGAGTGGTTCAGCGGCACCGACGGCCACCCCGGCCACTTCCCGGCCGACTTCATCGTCGAGTACATCGGCCAGACCCGCGGCTGGTTCTACACGCTGCACATCCTGGCCACCGCGCTCTTCGACAAGCCGGCCTTCGAGAACTGCATCAGCCACGGCATCGTGCTCGGCTCCGACGGCAACAAGATGAGCAAGAGCCTGCGCAACTACCCCGACGTGCGCGAGGTCTTCGACCGCGACGGCGCCGACGCGATGCGCTGGTTCCTGATGTCGAGCCCGATCCTGCGCGGCGGCAACCTCGTGGTCACCGAGCAGGGCATCCGCGACTCGGTGCGCCAGGTGCTGATGCCGCTGTGGAACAGCTGGTACTTCTTCCAGCTCTACGCCAACGCCGGCTCCGTCGACGCCCAGGTCTCCACCGCCTCGAGCGACCGCCTCGACCGCTACCTGCTGGCCAAGTGCGGCCAGTACGTCGAGCAGATGACCACCTCGCTCGACTCGTACGCCGTCGCCGAGGCGTGCGACGCGACCCGCTCGTTCCTCGACGTGCTGACCAACTGGTACATCCGCCGCTCGCGCGAGCGGTTCTGGGACGCCGACGACTCGGCCCCCTTCGACACCCTGTACACGGTGCTCGAGACGGTCTGCCGGGTCACCGCGCCGCTGCTGCCACTGGCCACCGAGGAGATCTGGCGCGGCCTGACCGGCGAGCGCTCGGTGCACCTGGCCGACTGGCCGGGCGCGGGCGAGCTGCCCGCCGACGACCGGCTGGTCGCGGCGATGGACCAGGTGCGCGAGGTCTGCTCGGCCACCTCGGCGCTGCGCAAGGCCCGCTCGCTGCGCAACCGGCTGCCGCTGTCGCAGCTGACCGTGGTCGTCGCCGACCCCGCGGCGCTCGAGGGCTTCGAGCCGATCGTGGCCGACGAGGTCAACGTGCGCTCGGTGCGGCTGCTGGGCGCCGACGCGCCCGAGGCGGCGTCGTACGGCGTCTCGCAGCGGCTGACGGTCAACGCGCGCGCCGCCGGGCCCCGGCTGGGCAAGGACGTGCAGCACGCCATCAAGGGCTCGAAGTCGGGTGACTGGTCGGTGGCCGAGGACGGCACCGTGACCGCGGGCGGGCTGGCGCTCGTCGAGGGCGAGTACACCCTCGAGACCGTCGCCGGCTCGGCCGAGTCGACCGACGCGATCGGGATGCTGCCCGGCGGTGGGTTCGTGGTGCTCGACACCGTGGTCACCGACGAGCTGGCCGCCGAGGGCCTGGCCCGCGACCTGGTGCGCGCGGTCCAGCAGGCCCGCCGCGACGCCGGCTTCGAGGTCTCCGACCGGATCGTGCTGACCATCGCCGGCTCGGAGGCCGTGCAGGCCGCCGCGTCGGCGCACCGCGAGCTGATCACCGGCGAGACCCTGGCGACGGCCTACGAGGTCACCTCGAACGTCGACCACCCGGGCACCCCGGTGACCGTCGGGGACGGCGAGAAGGCGACCGTGGCGGTGGCGAAGGCCTGAGCGCTCGCCCCCGTCGCCGCTCAGTCGAGCGGCGGCGGGGGCGGGCCCAGCACCTGGATCTGGAACTGGGCGCAGATCTCGGCCACCCGGGCCCCGTCGACCTCGGTCGGCTCGGGGACCGTGGCGCTCTCGGCCGGGGTGCCGAGCTTGCGCACGAAGTCACCGAACTGTGCGGGCGTGGTCACCTGGAACATCTTCGCCGTGGCTGAGAGCACCTGGAACTGGTGCGGGCGCTGCTTGGGCAGGAACACCGTGCCGCCCTCGCCGACCACCTCGCTGATGTCGCCGGTGGTGAACCGGATCTCGCCCTCGAGGACGTGGAAGAGCTCCTCCTCGATGTCGTGGCTGTGCAGCGGCGGCCCGAAGCCGCGCCGGCCCTCGAAGACCAGGGCGGTCATCGCGCCGTCGGTCTGGGCGCCGTCTGCCTTGATGGACATCAGGCCGTTGAGGAAGTGCCAGTGCTCGCCCTCGGTGGGGCCGAGGATCGACGGGGTCTGCAGGGTCATCGGGTGCTCCTTGCTCAGGGATGGAAGAGGCGCTCGGCGTACCACTGCGAGAACAGGTGGGAGACGAGCTCGGTGCGGCTGGTCGTGCCGGTCTTGCGGAAGACGCTCTTGAGGTGGTCGCGCACGGTGTGCGGCGAGACGCCGAGGCGCTGGGCGAGCGTCGCGGTCGACTCGCCGCGGGCCAGGCCCAGCGCGACCTCGCGCTCGCGGGGGCTCAGGCCGTGGGCGCGGGCCAGCAGGTCGGCGACGTCGGCGGGGCCCGCCGGCTCGACGATCACCACCGCGTCGTCGCTGCCCCAGGCACGGGAGGCGTGCAGAGTCACCCAGCGCCCGTCGGCGGTGCGGGCCCGCAGGCTGGTGACGTCGCCGGGGCCGCGCAGCAGCGCCGTCATCGTGAGCAGCGCGGAGTGCACGTCCTGCTCCTGGCCGGGGGCCAGCAGCTCGAGCCAGGCCGCGCCGGCCTCGGTGCCCGGACGCACCTCGCCGTCGCGCGTCAGGTGCACCAGCCCCGGGGTGCTGACCCCCGCGCCCTCGAGGCAGGCCCGCGCCAGCGCCTGGCGGCGGATCCCGCGGGCGACCACCGGCCCGAGCGCGGCCAGCAGCGCGAGCTCGTCGTCGCCGAAGTCGCGCGCGCCGCGCTCGCGGTGCAGCTCGATGGCGCCCCAGGTGCCGCTGGCGTCGTCGGCGGTCAGGCGGACCTCGGCGTCGAGGCCCAGCGGACGCATCACCTCGCGGTGCCGGGCGCTGTCGGCCACCGGGTCGGCGCAGGAGCGCGAGAGCAGCGCGACGCTGCCGCTGCCGGCCAGGTCGCGGAAGAGGTTGACGTCGTCGACGTTGATCTCGTGGTGGAACCACGGGGCGCAGGTGTCGACGTCGAAGCCGTCGACGCAGGCGTCGGTGAACAGCGTGGTGGCCGGGTCGGTGGCGAAGAGGACGCCGGTGTCCCAGCCGACCACCGGCTTGACCCGCGCCGCCACCCCCGCCAGCAGGTCGGTCTCGACACCGGCTGCGTCGCAGAAGCGGCGTACGCCGTCGACGGTGCGCTGGGCCAGGTCGGTGCTGATGGTCATGGACGGCTCCTTCGCCGGTCCGTCCACGCTAGGCCCGTCGCCGCACGAGGGCACTCCCTCAGAAGGGGGGTTCGCCCCTGGTCACTCCGGGAGTCAGCCCAGGCCCAGGCGCGCGGCGAGCCGGTCGAGGCTGGCCAGCACCTCGCCGGGCTCCTTGTCGGGCACCCCCCAGATCAGCTCGGTCGCGCCCGCCTCGGCCCACGCGGCCAGGTCGTCGGGATCGGGCCTGGAGGCGATCAGGACCCGTACGTCGGGCCGGCCCTCGCGGCCCGCGGCGGCCCAGGCCCGCTGCAGCGCGCCGATCTGGTCGGTGATGTCGCGCTGCTGCGGGGTGGTCATCCAGCCGTCGGCGTGGCGGGCGATCCAGGCGAACGTCTTGGGTCCCGCGCCCGCGCCGATCACCAGCGGCACGTGGCGCGCCGGCTTGGGCCATGCCCAGCTGGGGCCGAAGGCGACGAACTCGCCGTCGTAGGCCGCCTCCTCCTGCGTCCACAGCGCGCGCATCGCCTCGACGTACTCCTTGAGCACGGTGCGGCGCCGGTCGGCCGGCACGCCGTGGTCGGCCAGCTCGTCGGTGTTCCAGCCGAAGCCCGCGCCGATCTCGACCCGGCCGCCGGAGAGGTGGTCGAGGGTGGCGACCTGCTTGGCCAGGGTGATCGGGTCGGACTCCACCGGCAGCGCCACCGCGGTCGAGAGCCGGATCCGGCTGGTGACCGCCGCCGCGGTGGCCAGCGAGATCCACGGGTCGAGGGTGCGGGTGTAGCGGTCGTCGGGCAGCGTCTCGTCGCCGGTGCCCGGGTGCGCCGCGTCGCGGCGTACGGGGATGTGGGTGTGCTCGGGCACGTAGAAGGTGTCGAAGCCACGCTCCTCCGCGGCGCTCGCCAGGGCCGCCGGGGTGATGCCGCGGTCGGAGGTGAACAGGACGAGGCCGTTGCGCATGCGGCTCACACTAGAACGTGTTGCAGTTCTGGGACAGTGGGATGAACCTTCGGGGCCGGCGGCGCGCACCCCACCCGGGGCGGGGGAGCGGCTGGTTGGATGGGCGCCATGACCAGCCCCCAGACCAGCCCGGCCGGTACGACGAGCGGCCCGGTCGCCCTCGACCTCGGCGCCGACGTGGTGACGCTGACCCGCCAGCTGTGCGACATCGAGTCGGTCAGTCGCGACGAGCAGCGCATCGCCGACGCGGTGCAGACGGCGCTGGAGGCGCTGGGCCACCTCACCGTGACGCGGCTGGGCAACACCGTGGTGGCGCGCACCGACCTGGGCCGCGCCGAGCGGGTGGTGCTCGCGGGCCACCTCGACACGGTGCCGGTCAACGGCAACTTCCCCAGCCGCCTCGACGAGGAGGCAGGGATCCTGCACGGGCTGGGCACCTGCGACATGAAGGGCGGCGACGCGGTCATCCTGCGGCTGGCCGCCACGGTGCCCGAGCCGGTGCGCGACGTGACCTTCGTGCTCTACGAGGCCGAGGAGATCGAGGAGGAGCACAACGGGCTCAAGATGGTCGCCGAGCAGCGACCCGACCTGCTCGAGGCCGACTTCGCGATCCTGATGGAGCCCTCCAACGCCGGCGTCGAGGCCGGCTGCCAGGGCACCCTGCGCGTCGACGTGCGCACCACCGGCGAGCGGGCCCACTCGGCGCGCTCCTGGAAGGGCGTCAACGCCATCCACGGCGCCGCCGACATCCTCGCCCGCCTCAACGCCTACGAGGCGCGGCGCCCGGTGATCGACGGCCTGGAGTACCACGAGGGCCTCAACGCGGTCGCGATCCGCGGCGGCGTCGCCGGCAACGTGGTGCCCGACGAGTGCGTCGTCGAGGTCAACTTCCGCTTCGCCCCCGACCGCTCCACCGACGACGCGCAGGCCTTCGTGCACGACTTCTTCGAGGGCTACGACGTCACGCTCACCGACCTCGGCGCTGCCGCGATGCCCGGGCTCGACCGGCCCGCGGCCAAGGAGTTCGTCGCGGCGGTCGGCGGCGGGGTCGCCCCCAAGTTCGGCTGGACCGACGTGGCCCGCTTCACCGCGCTCGGCGTGCCCGCGGTCAACTACGGCCCCGGCGACCCGCTCTTCGCGCACAAGGCCGACGAGCACGTGCCGGTCGCCGAGATCGAGCACTGCGAGCGGGCCCTGCACTCGTGGCTGACCGGCGCCACGGGCGACGCCGAGCGGGCGGGGGCCTGAGGTGTCGCGGCTGCGCGGTCGCTTCAAGGGCCCGGTCTTCACCCGCGCCGAGGAGGCCACGACCACCGACCAGCGCCTGCTCGACTCGCCCGGCGGTGCCGACTGGGTGCACACCGACCCGTGGCGGGTGATGAGGATCCAGGCCGAGTTCGTCGAGGGCTTCGGCGCCCTGGCCGAGCTGGGGCCCGCGATCGCCGTCTTCGGCTCCGCGCGCACCCCGCGCGAGCACCCGTCGTACGCGCAGGGCGAGCAGCTGGGCCGTCTCCTGGTCGAGGCCGGCTACGCGGTGATCACCGGCGGCGGGCCGGGAGCGATGGAGGCGGCCAACAAGGGTGCCTGCGACGCGGGCGGCACCAGCGTCGGGCTCGGCATCGAGCTGCCCTTCGAGGCCGGTCTCAACGAGTGGGTCGACGTCGGGATCAACTTCCGCTACTTCTTCGTGCGCAAGACCATGTTCGTGAAGTACTCGCAGGGCTTCGTGGTGCTGCCCGGCGGCGTCGGCACCCTCGACGAGCTCTTCGAGGCGATCACGCTGGTGCAGACCAAGAAGGTCACCCGCTTCCCGATCGTGCTGGTCGGCGTCGACTACTGGAGCGGGCTGCTGGACTGGATGCGCGACACGGTGCTGGCCGACGGCAAGATCTCGCCGGCCGACCTCGACCTGATCCACCTCACCGACGACGTCGAGGAGGCGGTGCGTCACGTGGCGGCCGTGCAGCACCGCGGTGCCGAGGAGGACCCGCCGCGATGATGTGGTTCTTCGCGATCCTGCTGGTCCTGGTGCTGGGGGCCATCGCGATGGTCGCCGCCGGCCGCGGCACCCCGCTGGCCCCCGAGTACGACGACCGGCCCGACGTGAGCGTGCCCGCCGGCCGGATCGTGGGCGACGACCTGCGCCGGGTCCGGTTCTCGCTGGCCTTCCGCGGCTACCGGATGTCGGAGGTCGACGCGCTGCTCGACCGGCTGGCCGCCCAGCTGGAGGCCGACGGGGCTCCTGGGGCTGACGGGGAACGTGGCGCGCGCCACGAGCCGTAGGGCACACTCACGCGGGTGTCCTCCCAGGTCGTCGTCTACGTGCTCACCGCCCTCGCGGCGGTGGTGGTCGTGCTCACCCGTGTCCGTCTCGGTCGCGCCGACGGCGCCGCGCGCCGTCTCGACGTGGGACGACGCTGGCTCGCGGTGCACACCGGCGCCGGCGCGCTGGCGCTGGTGCTCTGGCTGGTCTTCCTCGTCGCGCCCGCCGACTCGGCGCTGGGTGGCTCGCTGCTCGGCGTCGTCGCGCTGGGCCTGTGGTGGGTGGTGGCGCTGGTCGGCCTGCTGATCCTCGCGCGCTGGCTGCCCTCGAAGGGCAGGCACGCGCAGGCCGGCACCGAGGACACCTGGTCGACCGGGCCGGGGCTCTCGGTGCTCGCCCACGGCGGCATGGTCGTCGGCGTGGCGGTCTTCACCTGGGCCTACTGGTCGGCCGTGGTCTAGGCCGGTCAGGCCTGGTCAGCGACCCTCGAACTGCGGGCGCTGCTTGGCCACGAACGCCTCGACGGCGGCGCGGTGGTCGTGCGTCGAGCCGGTGCGGGTCATCTGCTCGCTCTCGAAGGCGAGCGCCTCGGCGAAGTCGTGGTGGGCGGCGAAGGCCACCGAGCGGCGCATCGCCCCGAAGGCCACCGTGGGTCCGGCCGCCAGGCGGGTGGCCAGTGCGTCGATCTCGGTGTCGAAGTCCTCGACCGGCACCACCGCGGTGGCCAGCCCGAGCTCGAGGGCCTCCTGGGCCGGCACCGTGCGCGGGAAGTAGAGCAGCTCCATCGCCTTGGCCCGCCCGACCAGCTGGGGCAGGTGGATCGAGGCGCCGGTGTCGCACGACAGCGCGACCCCGGCGAAGGCCAGGTTGAAGCCGGCGCCCTCGGCGACCACGCGCAGGTCGCAGGCCATCGCGATGCTGGCCCCGGCGCCCGCGGCGACCCCGTTCACGGCCGCCACGACCGGCTTGTCCATCTCCGCGATGGCGGTGACGATCGGGTTGTAGTGCTCGTCGACGGTGCTGAAGAGGGCGTCGCTGCCGCCGCTCTCGAGCAGCGAGATGTGCTCCTTGAGGTCCTGGCCGGTGCAGAAGGCGCGCCCCGACCCGGTGATCACCACGCAGCGCACGGCGCTGTCGTCGGCCACCTCACGCAGCGCACCCAGCAGCTGCACCTTGGTCGCGTTGTCGAGGCTGTTCATCGCCTCGGGGCGGTTCAGGGTGATCGTCGCGACGCCGGCGGTGACGTCGAGCAGGACGGTCGTGGGGGCGCTCTCGGAGGTCATGGGGCGAGTCTGCCCGACGCCGCGCCCGCCCGGCGCCCACCCCGCGCCGGGGCCGCCGAGATCGCGCAGGGCAACCCTGTGGTGCCGATCACCAGGGCGATGGGGGATACTAGAGACCAAGCGTGTCCCGGGTCCTCGGGTGCGCACCCCTGCACGCACGAATGGAAGAGGTGCCGGATGGCGGCGATGAAGCCGCGGACGGGCGACGGTCCGCTGGAGGTCACCAAGGAAGGGCGCGGCATCGTGATGCGCGTGCCGCTCGAAGGTGGAGGCCGCCTCGTCGTGGAGCTCAACGCCGACGAGGCCACCGCTCTCGGAGACGCCCTCAAGGGCGTCGTCGGCTGAGCCGGCTGTCGTCGTCCTCGATGCCTGAGACCACCGCCGACCAGCCCCAGCTGCCGCCCCAGGTCGCCCCGCCCGACGTCGCGCTCAGCGACCTCGGGCCGTACGCCGTCCTCGGCGTCGACGTGGTGGCCGTGCCCGTCCTGCCGGCCGAGAGCGGCGACGGCGACGACGCCGACGCTGCCGCCTCTGGTGGCACCGGTCCGGTGCTCGGGCCCGGGGCGGCCGAGCTGTGCGAGCAGCTCGGGCTCGACCTGCTCGCGATCCTGGAGCTCGAGGAGGCCACCGGCGCGGCTGGCGAGGTCACCCGGGTGCCGGTGCCGCTGGGCGGACCCGACAACGCCGACCTGCGCTGGGTGCTGCTCGTCGGGGTGGGCCAGCAGCGCCCGGTCGACCTGCGTCGCGCCGGGGCCGCGCTGGCCCGCGCGGTGCGCAACCGCGAGGCGGTGGCGACCTCGGTGCCGGCCGTGGCCGGGCCTGAAGGCCTGGCCGCTGGCCTGGAGGCCTTCGTCGTCGGGCTGGTGCTCGGCTCCTTCGGCTTCCGCTGGTCGGGCCAGGAGCCCGACCAGCGTCCCGTGGGCCGCGCCGTGCTCAGCGACGTCGAGGACACCGAGGAGAACCGGGCGGTCCTGGCGCGCGCGCTGGCCGTCGCCGGTGCCGGTTGGCAGTCGCGGCTGCTCGCCACCGTGCCCTCGAACCTGAAGAACCCCGCCTGGCTGGCCGCGCAGGCCGTCGAGGTCGCCGCCCGCGCCGGCCTCGAGGTCGAGGTGTGGGACGAGCAGCGCCTGGCCGCCGAGGGCTGTGGAGGCATCCTGGGCGTCGGCCAGGCCTCGGCCAGCCCGCCGCGGCTGATCCGCCTCGACTACACCCCGCCCCGCGCCACCAAGAAGACCCCGACGGTGGTGCTGGTCGGCAAGGGCATCACCTTCGACACCGGCGGCCTGTCGATCAAGCCCGCCGAGGGCATGGCCACCATGAAGCGCGACATGACCGGCGGCGCCGTGGTCATCGCCACCATGGCCGCGCTGCGCGAGGTCGGCTGCCCGGTGCGGGTCGTGGGCCTGGTCGCCGCGGCCGAGAACGCCGTCTCCGGCAGCGCGATGCGCCCGGGCGACGTGGTGCGCCACTACGGCGGCCGCACCTCCGAGGTCACCAACACCGACGCCGAGGGCCGGCTGGTGATGGCTGACGCGCTCGCGTACGGCGTCGCCCAGCTCGCCCCCGCCGCGATCGTCGACGTCGCCACCCTGACCGGCGCGATGAAGGTCGCCCTCGGGCTGCGCACCGGCGGCTTCTTCGCCGACGACGAGGCGCTGGCCGGCCACATCGCCGTGGCCGGCGAGGCGTCGGGCGAGACGCTGTGGCGGATGCCGCTGGCCGACGTCTACGAGGAGCGGATCGCCTCCGAGGTCGCCGACGCCGACAACGCCGGCGGCGGCCCGGGCGCCATCACCGCAGCCCTCTTCCTGCGCCACTTCAGCGGCGACGTGCCCTGGGCCCACCTCGACGTCGCCTCGGTCGGCGACTCGCCGGTCGACGTGCACGAGTGGAGCGCCGGCCCGACCGGCTTCGGGGCCCGCGCGCTGCTGAGCTGGCTGGGCTCCGAGGACCCGCTGGCCGGGGTCGGCTCGTGAAGGGCCTGACCGTGCGCTGGTCGCTGGCCGATGCGCCCCAGGGCGTCGAGGCCGAGCTGGCGACGTACGTCGAGGGCACCTCGCACGCCAAGTTCACCGGCATGTCGGACCTGCGGTTCAAGACCTGGCGGATGCGCGCGGGGGAGTGGTTCGAGGGCTGCTACGTCTTCGCCACCGACGAGGCGCGCGCGGCGTTCCAGGAGACCTTCACCGCCGGCGCCGCCGAGGCGCCGGGCTCGGTGATCATCGGCAGCGCGCCAGTGCTCATCGAGGCCTGCGACGTCGTCGCCGTCGCCGAGGGCTGGGACGGCTTCACCCCCGTCGCGCGCGACGAGGGCTGACGCGACCGTTCGGGATCGTCCGGAGTCGCTCGTCGGCGCCTCCGGCGCCGTCGCAGTCTGGCACCTTCGGGGCTCCGTCCACCGAAGGAGTGCCTCGTGCTGCTCACCTCCCCGACCCGGCTCGCCGGTGTCGTCACGTCCCTGACCCTCCTCGTCGGAGGCATCGGCCTCGCCCCGGCACAGGCTGCCGGACCGTCGCTCCACGCGGCGACGGCCGCTCCGACCGTCGATCGTGCTGGGCAAAAGCCGCTGCGGATCACGGCCCCCGGCGTCTCGTGCGAGTGCGGCGGTGCCGGCTACCTCTGGGGGTGGAGCGTGGTGAGCATGCGGTTCAAGGGCGTGCGCAAGGGGCACACCTACCGGGCCTTCGTGAGAGGCGGTGGGCGGGCCTCGTCGACCGATGACTACGGGTACGCATCGTTCTCGGTCCACGACCACGACTTCGAGTACGGGCAGACCTACCGGTTCGTGGTCAAGGAGTACCGGCGCAAGAAGCTGGTCCGCACCAGCAGGGTCCTGAGGTACACGATCCCGACCCCCGTCGCGCACCCGGAGATGGCCTCCCTCGACACCATCGAGGCCGACGGCCAGGACTACCTCGTGGCCGGACGTACCTACTCCGTCTCCTACGAGGGCGAGTGGCAGGAGGGCGCCCAGTTCGCCAAGGGGGTGGACCGCTACGTCGCGGCCGACGGCACGTTCGGGGGCTACTACGAGGAAGAGGGCTACCCCCTGCCCTGGACCGAGCACGCACCGGACGCCTCACTCACGCTGAGCCCCACCGAGGAGCACCTCGGGCAGAGGTGGAACATCTACGTCGTCGGGTCCCGACCCGCGCCGAAGGACGTCCCGCGCAAGGGCATCGAGGCCGGCGACCCGGTGCGTGGCTCGGAGTGGGGTCACCGCTGGTTCGTCGAGATCATCTCCGAGGAGCAGGCTGCGGCGCTCTAGTCCTCGTCGTCGGGGCTCCACACCTTCTTGGCGCACAGCAGGCCGTCGCCGACGGGCAGCAGCACCGAGAGCAGGCCGTCGTGGGCGGCGACGGTGCGCCCGAGCTCGCGGATCGCCACGGTCTCCTCGTCGCGCTGCGCGGGGTCGGCGACCCGGTCGTGCCACAGGGCGTTGTCGAAGGCCACCACGCCGCCGGGACGCAGCAGGCGCAGCGCCTCGGCGAGGTAGGCGGAGTACTCACGCTTGTCGCCGTCGCAGAAGACCAGGTCGTAGTGGCCGTCGGTCAGGCGCGGCAGCACGTCGAGCGCGGAGCCCGAGATGGTGCGGGCGCGCTGGGAGGCCACCCCGGCCTCGCTGAAGGACTGGCGGGCCAGGCGCTGGTGCTCGGCCTCGATGTCGACGGTGGTCAGCACCCCGTCGCCGCGCATGCCGCGCAGCAGCCAGAGCCCGGAGACACCGGTGCCGGTGCCGATCTCGACCACGGCACGAGCCTCGAGCACCGAGGCGAGGAAGCGCAGCGAGGCGCCGCCGCCGGGGCTGATCGGCACCACGCCGACCTCCTCGGCGCGCGCACGGGCCGCGGCCAGGACGTCGTCCTCGGGGACGAACGCCTCCGCGTGGGACCAGCTGGCGGGGGTGATCGGCGTGGTGATGACGGGCCTCCTGCAGACACGGCGCGCGGGCGCTCGCCCGCACGGTGCGCCCAACCTATCGTGGCGCGGGCCCGCCGCCCGGCACCCCAGCGCCGACCCGAGGGTCCAGTGACCCCCCAGGCACCTCCGGACCCCCTCCCGGCGAGCCTGGGCGGTCACTCGATCGGTTTCCCCGGGTACCCGGGGAACCCGTCGCGGGGCCGGGGCGTTGGACAGGGCGAACGACGTTCACAGGCTCCCCTCAGCAAGGAGTCCTAGCGTGGAGGGTGACGACGACGTGCGCAGCAGGCGGCGACAGCAGGAGAGCGCGATGAACGGTCCCGAGCACCCCGGGCACCCCGAGCACCCCGGGCACCCCGAGCACCCCTCGGCGGACCTGCCGTCGTGGGAGCAGGTCGTGGAGGAGCACTCCGACCGGGTCTACCGCCTGGCCTACCGCCTGACCGGCGACCGGCACGACGCCGAGGACCTCACCCAGGAGGTCTTCGTGCGGGTCTTCCGCTCGCTGCACACCTACTCCCCGGGCACCTTCGAGGGCTGGCTGCACCGCATCACCACCAACCTCTTCCTCGACCAGGCCCGCCGCAAGCAGCGGATCCGGTTCGACGCGCTCTCCGACGAGCGGGCTGCGCGGCTGGCGAGCAGCTCGCCGGCGCCGGAGGCGGCCTACGCCGACCAGCGCTTCGACGACGACATCGAGCGGGCGCTGGCCACGCTGCCCCCCGACTTCCGCGCCGCCGTGGTGCTCTGCGACGTCGAGGGGCTCAGCTACGAGGAGATCGCCCAGATCCTCGACGCCAAGCTCGGCACCGTGCGCAGCCGCATCCACCGGGGCCGGGCGATGCTGCGCAGCGCCCTGGCGCACCGCGCCCCCGCCGACGGCCGGCTGCGCTTCGCCGGCCCGCGACCGCTGCCCGACGTGAGCCCGCTGGGGAGCGCCCGGTGATGGGTCACCTCGGCACCCGCGCCAGCGCCCTGCTCGACGGCCGGCTGGGAGCCGACGAGGCCGACCGGCTGTGGGAGCACGTGCACGGCTGCCACCAGTGCCGCGACCTCGTCGAGCGGCTCGGCGCGGTCAAGACTCGCCTCGGCGGGCTGGGGGCGGCGCCCGTGGCCGGTGCCCCCGAGCACCTCAAGGGCGCCCTCAAGGCGGGGCTCACCCAGGGCGAGGGCTACCTGCTGCTCGCCGAGCAGCCCGCCTCGCCCGTACGCCGCGCGGGCACCGTCGCGGCCACTGTGGGAGGCGCCGCCGGGGTCGCCGTGCTCGGGCTGTTGTCCTTCGGAGCGGCACCTGCCGACGCCCCCACCGCCGACCGCCAGGTGCCGGCCACGTCGGTGACGGTGCCGGCCCACGGGCCGGGCGTGCTGCCTGCCCGCGGGGTCGCCGGTCCCTGATCCAGGGCATCCGCCGCCCGGGTGGGCTCGTGGTCAGGGCCTGCGGGGGATGATGGTGCGGTGGACGACGAGGAGCAGACCGAGCCGGTGCAGCAGCCTGCCCCGCCGCCACCCCCCGAGCAGCCGCAGCAGGGCGCCTGGCTGCCCCCGCACCCGACGGCCGCGCCGGTGCCCGGCCCGTGGACGGGCGCGTCGTACAACGGCTTCGGCCAGCCGCCCCGTCCCGCGCCCCGGGCCAAGGTCAGCGGCTGGGTGTGGCCGGTCGTGACCGTGGTGGCACTGGTGGTCGGCCTGCTCGGCGGCGCCGTGGGCGGCGCGCTGGTCAGCGCGATCGAGCGCGAGGGGCTCGGCCCGGTCCGTGACGGCCTGGCCGGGGTCGACACCGTCACCCAGGCCCCGCTGCGCCCCGAGGACGGCACCGTCGCCGCGGTCGCCGAGACGCTGCTGCCCGCCACGGTGCAGATCATCGCCGAGTTCGGCGGCGACTCCGAGGGGGCCACCGGCTCGGGCTTCGTGCTCGACCGCCAGGGCCACGTCATCACCAACAACCACGTCGTGGCCGACGCCGCCGACGACGGACGCATCCAGGTCGTCGACCAGGAGGGCGCGCGGTACGCCGCCAGCGTCGTGGGCCGCAGCCCCGTCTACGACCTGGCCGTCCTCGAGGTGCCCGACCTCGAGGGCACCGAGCCGGCCTCGCTCGGCGCGTCCACGGCCCTGCGGGTCGGCGAGACCGTGGTGGCCATCGGCTCGCCGCTGGGGCTGAGCTCGACGGTGACCTCCGGCATCGTCAGCGCGCTGCAGCGCCCGGTCACCACCGGCGACTCGGCCAACGAGTCGTCCTACATCAACGCGGTGCAGACCGACGCCGCGATCAACCCCGGCAACTCCGGCGGCCCGCTGGTCAACCTGCTCGGCCAGGTCGTGGGCGTGAACTCCGCCATCGCCACCACCGGCGGCGGCGGCTTCGGCGGCGGCAGCTCGGGCAACATCGGGGTCGGCTTCGCCATCCCGATCGAGCAGGTCAAGGTCACCGCCGACCAGATCCTCCGCACCGGCGAGGCCCGCTACCCGGTGATCGGCGCCCAGGTGCAGACCGGGCGCGAGGACGGGCGCGGCGCCCGCATCGAGGAGGTCGTGGGCGGCAGCGCCGCCGAGGAGGCCGGGCTGCAGAAGGGCGACCTGGTCGTCGAGGTCGAGGGCGACCGCGTCACCGACGGGATCGCCCTGATCGTCTCGATCCGCTCGCACCAGCCCGGCGAGACCATCGACTTCACCGTGCTGCGCAAGGGCTCGCGGGAGATGGTGTCGATCACCCTGCGCGCCGAGGTCGGCTGAGAGCAGCCGGGCTCCCGGGGCGCCGGCGCTACTCGGGCCGCTCCGCCTCGACGTAGGGGTGCTCGTCGACGAAGGTGCGCGTCTCGGCGTACATCCGCGCGATGAACTCCTCGAGCTGCGCGGCCTCGACCCGCCACTGCCCGCGCCCGCCGATCTTGATCGCCGGCAGGTCGCCGCGGCGCACCAGCGCGTAGACCTGCGCGCTGGAGGTGTTGAGGACCTCCGCGACGTCGGCCAGGGTCAGGAAGCGGGGCGTACCGGGCATGGGCCCATGCTCCCACCTGGCGGCCGGCGACGGCGCAGGCCACCCCGGCCTGTGGAGGAGCAGGTGAGAGAGCGGCTCGGAGTGGGCATGATGCCCGCCGTGAGCATCGATCAGCAGGCCGTGCCCGGCGCCGTGCCCGCGGCTGTGCCCAGCGCCGTGCGCAGCAGGCGCCCGGGCTGGCGCGACCCGCGGCTGTGGGTCGGCGTGGCGCTGGTGGCCGCCTCGGTGGTGCTCGGCGCGCGGCTGCTCGCCGCCGCCGACGACATGGTCACGGTCTGGTCGGCCGGCAGCGACCTCGGCGTGGGACAGCGGCTCCAGCCCGACGACCTGGTCGCCCAGCGGGTGCGCTTCGACGACGCGCGGGCGCTGGAGGGTTACCTGGGCGCCGACGACGAGCTGCCCGCCGACGCCGTGCTGGTGCGGCCGGTGGCGGCCGGCGAGCTGGTCCCCGTGGCCGCGCTCGGCTCGGCGCAGGACTCCGGTCTCGTGGAGCTGCCGTTGTCGGTCGACCCCGAGCGGCTGCCCGACCTGGGCGCCGGGATGACCGTCGACGTCTACCTGGTGGCCACCGGTCGCGACGCCGACGGACGCCGTGTCGAGCTCGACCCGGGCCCGGTGCTGGCCGACGTGACCGTCGTCGACGCCGGCACCCCCGACGGCGGCTTCGGCTCCTCGGGCCAGCGCCGCGTCGTGGTCGCGGTGCCCGAGGACGGCGCCGACGCCTACGTGGCGCTGCTCGGCCGGCTGGGGGAGCCGACGGTCCTGGTCTCGAGGTCCCGATGAGCGGTCCCGGCCCCTCGGGCACGTCGCTGCGCGGGCCGGGGGAGCCGGTCGTCGTGCTGGTGGCCGCGGCCGGTGCGGCGTGGGAGTCCACGGCCGTCGAGGCGCTCACCGGGCGGGCCGGCGTGGTGCTGCTCAAGCGCTGCGTCGACGTCGACGACCTGCTGGCGGCCGCGTCGGCCGGCCAGGCCGATGCCGCGGTGCTCGGCCTCGACGCGCACGGGCTCGACGCCGCGGCGGTCGACCTGCTGCGCCGCCACCGGGTCCGCCCCGTGGCGGTGGTGCCGGGGTCGGTGGAGCCCGACACCGCCCGGTTGCGCGCCTCGCGGATCGGCATCCGCACCCTCGTGCCCGAGGGCCGGGTCGACACGGTCGCCGACGCCGTCACCGCGCCCGAGGTGGTGCCCGAGCCGACGCGCCTGGCGTACGACGCCGCCGCCTCCGCCCCCGCGGTCCCTCCGGCGCGACCGCCCGTCGCGGTGCCGCCGACCACGGGGCCCGCCGCTGCCCCCGGCGGCCCCGACGGCCCCGGCGCCCCCGACACCCAGGGCGCGGGCCGGGTGCTGGCGGTGTGGGGCCCGGCCGGTGCGCCGGGCCGCAGCACCGTGGCCGTGGCCCTGGCCTCCGAGCTGGCCCGTCGTCGGCTCTCGACGCTGCTCGTCGACGCCGACCCGCAGGCCGGGAGCATCGCCCAGCAGCTCGGCGTGCTCGACGAGGTCTCGGGCCTGCTGGCCGCGGCCCGCCTGGCGACGGCGGGGGTGCTGGAGGAGCGGCTCGCGTCGGTGCAGCGCTCGCTGGGCCCGCACCTGCGCCTGGTGACCGGGCTCCCGCGTGCCGACCGGTGGAGCGAGGTCCGGCCCGGGGCGTTGGAGCACCTGCTCGAGCTGGCCGGCGCCCAGGGCCACGTCGTCGTCGACACCGGCGCCTCGCTCGAGGACGACCCCTCCGCCGACCTGGGCGGTCGCCCGGCGCGCAACGCGCTCACCCTGGGGGCGCTCGACGTGGCCGACGAGGTGCTGGTGGTCGGCACCGCCGACCCGGTCGGGCTCTCCCGCCTGGCCCGGGGGCTGGTCGAGCTGGGGGAGCGCTGGCCGGGCACCCCGCTGCGGGTGGTGCTCAACCAGGTGCGGCCCACGCTGGGCTGGACCCGCGAGGAGGTGGGCTCGATGATCAGCGGGTTCGTGGCCCCCGCGTCGCTGCACTTCCTGCCCGAGGACCGCGCCGGGGTCGACCGGGCGCTGGTGGCCGGGCGCACCCTGCTCGAGGGCGGGGAGTCCCCGCTGACCCGGGCGGTCGCCGAGCTGGCCGACGCCCTGGTGGGCACGGCCGCCCCGGCCGCGGCCGCCGGGGGCCTCAGGCGGCGAAGAGCAGGAAGAGCCCGCCTGCGGTGAAGAAGACCATCAGCAGCAGCAGCGGCAGCTGACCGGTCAGCTGGTGCCGCTTGGGCAGCAGCGCGATCGCCCGGTCGTGCGCGGCCACCACGGCGACCACGTGGCCCAGCACGACGCCGAGCACCTTGAGGTTGGCCAGCAGCGTGGGGTGGTAGGAGAGCCAGTAGTTGACGCTCCAGTCGCCGGTCCCGAGGTAGTCGGCGCCCGTGGAGAGCGGGTCGCTGGCCTTGATCAGGGTGTCCTGGCCGACCTCGAGCCAGTAGGACAGGTAGTGCGCGGCGATGTAGCCGACGATGATCGGGATCATCGTGTGCGCGAACTGGCCCGGCAGGAGCAGGCGGCGCTGGCCGTGCCCGACCCCGGTGAGCATCGTGCCCAGGGCGAAGAGCAGCCCGACGCCGCCGCAGAAGACGAGCAGGGCGATGTTGTCGGCGAGCGTGGCCGCCCAGTCGCGGCTGGCGATGGCCTCGGTGCCGAGCAGGAAGCGCACCCACGTGGGGGACTCGCGGAAGGAGTCGAAGCCGGTGCTGCCGAAGAGGACCGCCACCACCGCGACCAGTCCGGGACGCGCCTCGGTGGTGGCCAGGTTGGCCAGCGGGGAGCGGACCACGACGCGGCCCTCGGACTCGCCCCACACCGACAGCTTGGCCACCAGCGAGGAGTAGACCTCGAAGGGGTCGGCCCGCTCGAACCAGGTGTCGCCGAAGAGCGCACCGCCCAGCAGCATCACCGCGACGTACACCGAGGCCCACAGCCGCACCGGGCCCAGCTCGGTGGAGTAGGGGTAGACCAGCTCGAGCCAGACGAAGGCGAACAGGCCCAGCGCCGCGGGCCAGTAGCCTAGGCGGGCCGGGTAGGCCAGCACCCCGCTGCCGGGCTCGGAGCCCGAGACCTTCGCGAGGAGCAGGTGGAAGGTGCGCACCGGGCTGACGGCCTTCCAGACCGGGCCCAGCAGCAGCGAGGCGGGCACCAGGCCCACCCACCACCACACGTAGAACATCCCGAAGAACGGGTTGGTCAGCAGGTCCTGGCCCGCGATCGCGGCCAGGGCGGCCCAGCCGAAGAACAGCAGGCCGACCACGCGCAGCCCGCCGCGCCAGGCGGCGGAGTCGACGAGGCGCTGCAGGCTGTCGGGGAGCGGGTGGCCGCCGCGGGGTCCGCGGGCCGGTGAGGCGTAGCGCGGGGTGCGCCAGGCCAGCGCCAGCACGGTGAAGGAGATCGTCAGCGCCGCGACCGCACCGGCGATCGCCAGCTCGGGCGAGATCGGCAGGTCCTTGGCCCCACCGATGCCGTGGGCCTCGATCGTGCGGGCGGCGTCGTCCAGCCGGGGCCCCACGTCAGGAGACTTCGAGCTGGACGATCAGCTGGTCGGGGTCGTGGGCCTCGACCTCGACCACGCCGGGACGCTCGAAGGTGAGGGTCTCCTCGGTGGTGCCCTCCTCGTAGGAGAAGGAGGTCTCGGGGGTGGAGTGCACGTGCACCTCGCCGGCGGCGTCGGAGGTGACGGTGAAGGTGACCTCCTCGCCCACGCCGACCTCGATCCGGTCGCCCTTGGGCGTGACCGTGCCGTCCTCGACGACGATCTCGACGGTCGTCGGCCCCGCGCCCGTCGGGGAGCCCGTCTGCGAGTCCGTCGCGGGCTCGTCGGAGCCGCAGGCGACCAGGCTCAGCGGCAGCGCGAGCGCCGCCAGGGCGGCCAGGCCGCGGGACGAGGGACGGGTCGGGACGCGGTGCATGAGGCTCTTCCTGTCGGGGCGGGTCGTGGCCGGTCAGCCGGGGGCGGACGACTCTGACAGAATCCCATGCACGACAAGGCCGACGGTGAGAGGGGCCCAGCCAGATGACCACCCGGGTGCAGGCGCGCGACCTGGCCTTCCTGGCCGAGGAGACGGCATCGACGCCGCGGCACAACGCCACGGTGGAGGTCTTCGAGCCCGGCGACTCCGGCTTCGACCACGAGCGGCTGCTCGAGCTGATCGAGGACCGCATCTCGTTCGTCCCGCGCTACCGCCAGCGTCTGCAGGCGGTGCCGGGGGGGCTGGCCAACCCGGTGTGGATCGACGACCCCGACTTCGACCTCGGCTACCACGTGCGCCGATCGGCGCTGCCGCGCCCGGGCACTCCCGAGCAGCTGCGCGAGCTGGTGGCCCGCATCGTCTCCCGGCCCCTGGACCGCTCCAAGCCGCTGTGGGAGGTCTACGTCGTCGAGGGCCTCGCCGACGGCCGGGTGGCGCTGCTCTACAAGGCGCACCAGGCGCTGGTCGACGGCGTGCACACCGTCGACCTGGCCCAGGTGCTCCTCGACGCCTCGCCCGAGCCCAAGCTGCTCGGTGGCGACGACTGGGACGCCTGGAAGCGTCCTTCGGCGACGAGCCTGCTGGCCGGGGCGGTGCGCGACAACCTGACCCGCCCCGCCGTGCTGGGCCAGACGCTGCGCAGCGCCTCCGCCTCGGTGGCCCGCACCGCCGAGACCACCGGCGAGCAAGCCGGCCGGGTGCTGGGCGCCCTGACCGGTCGCGGCAACGAGCGCGAGACCCCGATCAGCGGGCGCCACTCCCAGCAGCGCCGCGTGGTCTCGGTGCACACCGCGCTCGCCGACCACCAGCGCATCCGCGACGGCCACGGCGGCACCGTCAACGACGTCGTGCTGGCCACGATCTCGGGTGCCCTGCGGGGCTGGCTGATGAACCGCTCGGAGTCGATGTCGGGGCTGCGGCGCATCCGCGCGGTGGTGCCGGTCTCGGTCATCGACAGCGAGCTCGAGGCGACCTCGCTGGGCAGCCAGATGGCCGCCCACGTCGTCGACCTGCCGGTCGGCGAGGCCAGCCCGGTGGTGCGCCTGCACCAGGTCTCCTACTCCTTCCAGAGCCACCAGGAGACCGGTCGCGGCGTGGCGGCCAACCGCCTCGCCGGCATCGCCGGCTTCGCGCCCAGCACCTTCCACGCCATCGGCTCCCGGGTCGCGGCCTGGGAGTCCGGGCGCAGCGACCAGCTCGTCGTCACCAACGTGCCGGGCCCGCAGTCGCCGCTGTACGCCGCCGGGGCACGGATGGTGGCCACCTACCCGGTGCCGCCGCTGCTGCCCGGGCACCTGCTGGCGATCGGCGTGACGTCGTACGACGGCCAGGTCTCCTACGGCATCACCGCCGACCGCGACAAGGTGCCCGACGCCGACGTGCTGGGCCAGTGCCTGGCCGAGTCGCTCGACGAGCTGCTCGACACCGTCTCGGGCGTGCGTCCGCGCGCGCCGCGCGGTCGCCGCAAGAAGGGCGCGGACCGCTCGTGACGCGCCTCTACCTGCCGGCGAGCCTCGAGCTGCTCGCCCGCCTGCACGCCGGCGAGGCGCTCGCCACCACCGCTGCGGTCGAGGCCGACGACGACAGTGAGGACAGCGAGTACGCCGCGCTGCTCACCGCCGCCGAGGCCTCCGCCGAGCTCGTCGGCGCGGGCCGGCGCCGGGTGGTCGTGGTGGCCGAGGTCGGACGGCCCGGCGACCCGGTGACGGTGCGCGAGGTGGTCGCGGTGCACGTCGACATCGAGACGGGCGCCGATCCCGACGACGACCTCGCGTGGTTCGCCACCCAGGAGATCGGTCAACTGGTCCAGGGGGCCGACGGCGCCTAGGGTCGTGTCATGGACGCGATCTCCTTCCCGCCGGCTCCGGTCAACGAGCCCAACCTCCACTACGCCCCCGGCTCTGCGGAGCGGGAGGCGCTGCTCGAACAGATCGCGGTGCTCGAGAAGGAGCCCCGCGAGCTCCCCGCCTACATCGGTGGCCAGTGGCGCCACGGTGGCGGCGCCCCGATCGAGGTCGTGCAGCCGCACGACCACCAGCACGTGCTCGGCACCGCCCACAACTCCACCCGCGCCGATGCCCAGGACGCGATCGACGCGGCCCTGGCGGCGGCCCCCGCCTGGCGCGACCTGCCCTTCGACGACCGGTGCGCGATCATCCTCAAGGCCGCCGACCTGCTGGCCGGCCCCTGGCGCCAGCGGCTCAACGCCGCGACCGTGCTGGGCCAGTCGAAGACCGCCTTCCAGGCCGAGATCGACTCGGCCTGCGAGCTCATCGACTTCTGGCGCTTCAACGTGCACTACGCCAAGCAGATCCTCACCGACCAGCCGATCGCCAACAGCCCGGGTGTCTGGAACCGCACCGACCACCGCCCGCTCGAGGGCTTCGTCTACGCGATCACGCCCTTCAACTTCACCGCGATCGCGGGCAACCTGCCCACCGCCCCGGCGCTGATGGGCAACGTGGTGCTCTGGAAGCCCAGCCCCACCCAGCAGCTGGCTGCCTCGCTGATCATGGAGCTGCTCGAGGAGGCCGGGCTGCCGCCGGGCGTCATCAACATGCTGCCCGGTGACGGCCTCGAGGTCTCCGAGGTGGCGCTGGCCCACCGCGACCTGGCCGGCATCCACTTCACCGGCTCGACGCCCACCTTCCAGCACCTGTGGCGCACCGTCGGCGAGAACATCACCGAGTACCGCTCCTACCCGCGCATCGTCGGCGAGACCGGCGGCAAGGACTTCATCGTCGCCCACCCCTCCGCCGACCCGGTGGTGCTGCGCACCGCGATGGTCCGCGGCGCGTTCGAGTTCCAGGGCCAGAAGTGCTCGGCCGCCTCGCGCGCCTACGTGCCGGCCTCGGTGTGGTCGCAGATCAAGGACGACCTCGTGGCCGAGGTCGAGGCGATCAAGGTGGGCGACCCCACCGACCTGGCCAACTTCATGGGCGCGGTCATCGACGACCGTGCCTTCGCCAAGCACGTCGCCGCCATCGAGCGGGCGCAGTCGACCCCGGGCCTCGAGGTGGTCGCGGGTGGCCAGACCGACGACTCGGTGGGCTGGTTCGTGCGCCCCACCGTCGTGGTCTCCGAGAAGCCCGACGACGAGATGTTCGCGACCGAGTACTTCGGCCCGATCCTGGCCGTGCACGTCTACGACGACTCCCAGGACGGCGCCTTCGAGTCGGTCGTGGCCCAGATGGAGTCGTTCGCGCCGTACGCGCTGACCGGCGCGATCATCAGCCAGGACCGCGGCGCGGTCGCCTGGGCGCGCCACGCGCTGCGCTTCGCGGCCGGCAACTTCTACATCAACGACAAGCCGACCGGCGCCGTGGTGGGCCAGCAGCCCTTCGGCGGCGGGCGCGCCTCGGGCACCAACGACAAGGCCGGCGCGGCGGTCAACCTGCTGCGCTGGACCAGCCCGCGCTCCATCAAGGAGACGTTCGTGCCGCCGAAGGACTACCGCTACCCCTACATGGGCTGAGCCTCCAGGGGTCGCGGCTCGACCCCGGCAACGACGAACGCCCCGCCCGGGACTCCCGGGCGGGGCGTTCTGCGTCGTGCGGAGTCAGCTGCCGATCAGCCGGGCAGGCACTGGCTGCCGGCCTGGCCCTGGCCGTTGATCGAGATGTCGTAGTCGATGCAGATGCTCGCGGCCGAGGCCGGAGCAGCAGCAGCGAACAGCGAGACCCCGAACGAGAGGGCGAGGACGGCGACGAGGCGCTTGGCCATGTCGGTACCACCTTTCCGAGACGTGGCCGGACCCGAGCGACCCGGCCTTGCCCCGGTGAACGACCGGGTCAGCGCGAGGTCACGCCCCGAGCGCGGGGTAGTCGGTGTAGCCCTCGGCGCCGCCGCCGTAGAAGGTCGCGGAGTCGGGCTCGTTGAGCCCGGCGCCCTCGGCCCAGCGACGCGGCAGGTCGGGGTTGGCGATGAAGAGGCGACCGACCGCGACCGCGTCGGCCAGGTCCTCGTCGAGGATCGCCTGGGCCGACTCCAGGGTGGTGACCTCGCCGAAGCCGTCGTTGGCGATGACGACGCCGCCGAAGGCGGCCCGCAGGTCCTGGACCAGCGCGAGCCGTGGGTCGGCCAGGACACTGAGGTAGGCCAGTCCCAGCGGGGCGAGCTGCTCGACCAGGTGCGTGTACGTCGCGCGGACGTCGTCGGCGTCCTCCTCGGTGGCGCCCTGGATGTTGTGCGCCGGGCTGATCCGGATGCCGACCCGCTCGGGGCCGATGGCCTCGGCCACGGCCCGGGTCACCTCGACGGCGAAGCGGGCCCGGGCCTGCGGGGAGCCGCCGTACTCGTCGTTGCGGGTGTTGGAGCCGGGCGCGAGGAACTGGTGGATCAGGTAGCCGTTGGCGGCGTGCACCTCGACGCCGTCGAGACCGGCCTCGACCGCGTTGCGCGCGGCCTGCACGATGCCCTCGACGACGCCGGGGATCTCGGCGGTCTCAAGGGCCCGCGGGGTCGGGTGCGGCTGCGGGCCGGTCGGGGTGAACATCTCACCGGGCGCGGCCAGCGCCGAGGGCGCCACGATCTCCTCGCCGCCGGTGTTGTCGGGGTGGGCGATCCGCCCGGCGTGCATCAGCTGGGCCACGATCCGGCCCCCGCGCTCGTGGACGGCGTCGGCGACCCGGCGCCAGCCGGCCAGCTGCTCGGGGGAGTGGAAGCCGGGGGTGCTGGGGTAGCCCTGCCCCTCGGCCACGGGCTGGCTGCCCTCGGTGATGACCAGCCCTGCGGAGGCGCGCTGGGCGTAGTACTCGACGTGCAGGTCGCCGGGCAGGGTGCCGACGGCCCGGTTGCGGGTCAGCGGGGCCATCACCAGGCGCGAGGGCATGGTGAGGGCGCCGGCGGTCAGGGGCTCGAAGAGGGAGGGCATGTCAGTCCCAACAGGGCCCGGCCCCCGGGGCATTCCGTCCCCAGGGGTGAGGGACACTTGTGGTGATGACGATCGTCGACCTCGTGCTGGCCCAGCTCGCCCTGCTGCACCTCGGCGCGCTGCACCCGGTGGAGCGCGCGCTCACGCTCGTGCTGGCCTTCGGCCCGTTCGTGGTGCTGGGCGTGGTGGTCTGGTGGCGCTCGCGCCACGCCGACCCCGACCAGCCCGATCAGCCCGGCGAGCCCGAGGTGCCGGCTCAGCGCGACAGGTAGTCGCGCCCCACCTTGTTCTCGACCAGCAGCGCCTTGCGCAGCATGTCGGCGACCAGGCCCTCGACCTTGCCGCCCACCAGCGGGATCGACACCTTCACCGTCAGGTCGACGGTCTCGGTGGTGACCCCGCCACTCTCGGCCAGGGTGGCGGTGCCCCTCATGTCGCCGGGCTTGCCGGGGATGGTCACGGTGATGTCGCCCGCCTCCGGGGACGCCCAGTGCTCCTCCTGCACGATCGTGATCTCGTCGCCGATCAGCTTCTTGGCGAAGGAGGGGATGCCGGCGGCGTCCTGCACCTGCTCGATGCGCACCTCCACGCCCGCCCCGGTCGTCTCGATGCGCACGTCGTGGCGCAGCACCTTCTGGCGCTCGCAGACCTCCTCGCGGAAGGCGGGGTCGGCCAGCATCGCCGCGACGGCGGCGAGAGAGGCGTCGTACGTCAGGTCCTGGCGCAGCTGCTTCGACATCAGCGCGCCCCCGCCAGCCAGGCGGTGCCGACGCCCTGCTCGACCTCGAGGCCCTTCTTGATGTTCTCGGCCATCAGCGCCTCCAGCTTGCCGCCCACCAGCGGCACCTTGACCTTCACGTCGAGCTCGACCACCTCGCGGGTGCCGGCGGCGCCGGGGCCGACCGCCTCGAGCACCACCGTGCCGGTGGCCGAGGTCGGCTTGCCGGGCGAGGTCACCGACACCGTGCCGCCCGAGCGGCTCGACCAGTCCTCCTCGACGACGGCCTGGGTGGTGTCACCCGTGATCTTGCGGGCGATCGAGGGCAGCCCGGCGGTGTCCTGCACCTGGTCGACGAGCAGGTGGAAGCCACCCGAGTCGCGGGGCGTCAACGTGACGTCGGCGGAGACCACCTGCTGGGCCCGGCAGACCTCCTCGCGGAAGGCGGGGTCGCTGAGCATGGCGTAGACGTCGGCGGGGGAGGCGTCGTAGGTGAGCTCGTGGGTGAACTTCATGGCCGACATCATGCCGGGGCCGGGGCGTGATTGGGTGCGGGGCATGAGTGAGACGTTCGTGTCCTTCGGCGAGCAGGGCGCCCAGCTGACCTACGGGTCCTACCTGCGCCTGCCCCAGCTGCTCGACAGCCAGCACCTCGAGTCCGACCCGCCGGCCCACGACGAGCTGCTCTTCATCACCATCCACCAGGTCTACGAGCTGTGGTTCAAGCAGCTGCTGCACGAGGTGGGCGCCGCTCGCGACGCCCTGCTGGCGCCCGCGGGCGCGGGGCGCGAGCGGCTGTGGTGGGCCCAGCACCTGCTCACCCGGGTGCACGTCATCGAGCGGACCCTGGTCCAGCAGGTCGACGTCCTCGAGACGATGACCCCGCAGGACTTCCTGGAGTTCCGCCAGCGCCTGGCCCCGGCGAGCGGCTTCCAGTCGGTGCAGTACCGCGAGCTGGAGTTCCTGTCCGGGGCCAAGGACCCGGGCTACCTCGAGCGCTTCCGCGGGCTCAGCGACGACGAGCAGCAGCGGCTGCGCCGTCGCCTCGAGGAGCCGACGCTGTGGGACGCCTTCCTGGCCGCCCTCGCCGGCGCCGGCCTCGCGGTCGACGACGACGAGCAGGTCGCCCGCTCGCTGCACACCGTGGCCCACGACCGCGACTCCCACGCCGCGCTGTGGGCGCTGGCCGAGGCGCTCCTGCAGCACGACGAGCTGGCCGCCTCCTGGCGGGCGCGGCACGTGGTGATGGTGGAGCGGATGATCGGGGCCAAGTCGGGCACCGGCGGGTCGAGCGGGTCGACGTACCTGCGCTCGCGGCTGCCGCTGCAGTACTACCCGCTGCTCTGGGAGCTGCGCTCGCAGCTGTGAGAGCGTCTGGCGGCGTGCCGCCCCCCGTGTTGTCCGCGTCACGTCGTGGTCCTAGGGTCGGATCGTGTCAACGACGACGCACGATCTCGACAAGTCCGAGCTGATCTCCAGGGCCGTGGAGCTGGCCCGCGCGGGCCGCGGCAGCGGTGGCCCGCCGCACGAGGAGGTCGGCGACCTGCTCGCCGCCTACTACCGCCACGTGGCCCCCGAGGACATCGTCGAGCGCAGCGAGAGCGACGTGTACGGCGCCCTGGCCAGCCACTACCGCCTGGCCCAGCAGCGGCCCCAGGGCCGGGCCAACGTGCGGGTCTTCACCCCCAGCCTGGCCGAGCACGGCTGGTCGGCCGGCGGGCACAGCGTCGTCGAGGTCGTCACCGACGACATGCCCTTCCTGGTCGACTCGCTGACCATGGAGCTCTCGCGCCAGCTGCGCGCGGTGCACCTGGTCGTGCACCCCCACTTCGACGTCGAGCGCGACATCACCGGCGAGCTCGAGCGCGCGCGGGTCGTCGACGACGGCGCCATGGAGCCGCAGGACTCCTCGGTGCGCGAGTCGTGGATGCACGTCGAGGTCGACCGGCTCGCCGACGACGACGACGTCGACCAGATCGTCGACGACGTGCAGCGGGTGCTGCGCGACGTGCGCGAGGCCGTCGAGGACTGGCCGCGCACCCGCCAGCGGATGCTCGACATCGTCGAGGGGTTGCGCAGCGACCCGCCGGTCGAGCTGACCGCCGAGGAGGTCCGCCAGGGCGCGGAGCTGCTGGAGTGGCTGGTCGACGACCACTTCACCTTCCTGGGCTACCGGGAGTACCGGCTCGGGACCGCCGAGATCGAGGGCGTCGAGGAGGACGTGCTGCGCGCGGTGCCGGGCACCGGCCTGGGCATCCTGCGCGCCGACCAGGCGCACAGCTCCTCCTTCGCGCGGCTGCCCGACCCGGTCAAGGCCAAGGCCCGCGAGAAGTCCCTGCTGGTGCTGGCCAAGGCCAACTCCCGCGCCACCGTGCACCGCCCGGCCTACCTCGACTACGTCGGCGTCAAGACGTTCGACGAGCGCGGCGAGGTCGTCGGCGAGCAGCGCTTCCTGGGCCTGTTCTCCTCCACGGCGTACGCCGAGTCGCTGACCCGCATCCCGCTGCTGCGCGAGAAGGCCCGCGAGGTGCTGCGCCGCAGCGGCTTCGACCCGCGCTCCTACGCCGGCCGGGCCCTGATGGACACCCTCGAGACCTACCCGCGCGACGAGCTCTTCCACACCGACGTCGCCCAGCTCGCCACGATGGCCGAGCAGGCCATGCTGGCGCGCGAGCGTCGCGCGGTGCGCGCGATCATCCGCCCCGACACCTACGGCCGCTACGTCTCGGTGCTGGTCTACCTGCCCCGCGACCGCTACAACACCGCGGTGCGCGAGCGGTTCAGCGAGATCCTCCTCGAGCGCCTCGGCGGGGAGTCGATCGAGTTCACCGTGCGCATCAACGAGTCGACCACCGCCCGGGTGCACTTCGTGGTGCACCTGCCGCGCGGCGAGACCGACCCGACCGTCACCGGCCAGCTGCGCGCGCTCGACACCACCGACCTCGAGCGCCGCCTGGCCGACGCGTCGCGCTCGTGGCGCGACGACTTCCTGGCCGCGGTGCTCTCCGAGTACGGCGAGCAGGGGGGTGCGGTGCTCGGCCGGCGCTACGCCGACTCCTTCCCCGAGGCCTACAAGGAGGACTACTCGGCGCGGACCGCCGCCGTCGACCTGGGCCGCCTCGAGGCGATCGAGGGCGAGGAGGGCCTCGACCTGTCCCTGCACGAGCACCTCGACGCCGGTCGCGGCGAGGTGCGGCTGAAGGTCTACCGCGTCGGCACCCCGCTCTCGCTCTCCGAGGTGCTGCCGATGCTCTCGAGCCTGGGCGTGGAGGTCGTCGACGAGCGGCCCTACGAGATCGAGCACCCCGACCGCTACTGCTACATCTACGAGTTCGGGCTGCGCTACGGCCGCTCCCTGCCCGAGCGCTCGCGCGACCTGTTCGTGCAGTCCCTGCGCGCGATCTGGGACGGGCGCACCGACACCGACGGGTTCAACGTGCTGGTGCTGGCCGCCGAGCTGAGCTGGCGGCAGGTGGCGGTGCTGCGCGCCTACGCCAAGTACATGCGCCAGGGCGGCTCGCCCTTCCAGCTCGACACGATCGAGGAGGCGCTGAGCAGCAACGTCGACATCACCCGGCTGCTGGTGCGGCTCTTCGAGACCCGCTTCGACCCGGCCTGCGAGGACCGGGAGGCCCAGGAGGAGACGCTGCGCGAGCAGCTGGCCGGCGCCCTCGACGAGGTCGCCAGCCTCGACCACGACCGGATCCTGCGCTCCTACCTGACCCACGTCGGCGCCACGCTGCGCACCAACTACTTCCAGCGCGACGAGCAGGGCGACCCGAAGAGCTACCTCAGCCTCAAGCTGGAGCCGTCGGCCATCCCCGACCTGCCCCGCCCGCGCCCGGAGTACGAGGTCTTCGTGCACTCCCCGCGCGTCGAGGGCGTGCACCTGCGCTTCGGGTCGGTGGCCCGCGGCGGGCTGCGCTGGTCGGACCGCCGAGACGACTTCCGCACCGAGGTGCTGGGCCTGGTCAAGGCGCAGATGGTCAAGAACACCGTGATCGTGCCGGTCGGCGCGAAGGGCGGCTTCTTCGCCAAGCAGCTGCCCGACCCCTCGAACCGCGAGGCCTGGATGGCCGAGGGCATCGCCTCCTACCGCACCTTCATCAGCGGCCTGCTCGACATCACCGACAACCTCGTCGACGGGCGCACCGCGCCCCCGGTCGACGTGGTGCGCCACGACGGCGACGACTCCTACCTGGTGGTCGCCGCCGACAAGGGCACCGCGACCTTCTCCGACATCGCCAACGAGCTGTCCAAGGACTACGGCTTCTGGCTGGGCGACGCCTTCGCCAGCGGCGGCTCGGTGGGCTACGACCACAAGGCGATGGGCATCACCGCGCGCGGCGCCTGGGTCTCGGTGCAGCGGCACTTCCGCGAGCGCGGCATCGACTGCCAGACCGAGGACTTCACCTGCGTCGGCATCGGCGACATGTCCGGCGACGTGTTCGGCAACGGGATGCTGTGCTCCGAGCACATCCGGCTCGTGGCCGCCTTCGACCACCGCGACATCTTCCTCGACCCCACGCCCGACGCCGCGACGTCGTACGCCGAGCGCAAGCGGCTCTTCGACCAGCCCCGCACCACCTGGGCCGACTACGACACCTCGCTGATCTCCGAGGGCGGGGGCGTGCACTCGCGCTCGAAGAAGTCGATCCCGATCACCCCGCAGGTGCGCGAAGCGCTCGGCATCAAGGACGACGTGACCTCGATGGCCCCAGCCGAGCTGATGCGCGCCATCCTGACCGCGCCGGTCGACCTGCTGTGGAACGGCGGCATCGGCACCTACGTCAAGAGCCGCGACGAGACGCACGCCGACGCCGGCGACAAGGCCAACGACCCGATCCGGGTCGACGGGCGCGACGTGCGCGCGCGCTGCATCGGCGAGGGCGGCAACCTGGGCCTGACCCAGGCCGGCCGCATCGAGTACGCCCGCTTCGGCGGCGACCCCGAGACCGGTGGGGGCCGCGTCAACACCGACTTCATCGACAACTCCGCCGGCGTCGACACCTCCGACCACGAGGTCAACATCAAGATCCTGCTCGACCGGGTGGTCGCCGAGGGCGACCTGACCGGCAAGCAGCGCAACGAGCTGCTGGCGCAGATGACCGACGAGGTCGCCGAGCTGGTGCTGCGCGACAACTACGAGCAGAACCTGGCGCTGGCCAACGCGCTCTCGCACGCGCCGTCGCTGCTGCACGTGCACGAGGACTTCATGAAGCGCCTCGAGCGCGAGGGGGTCCTCAACCGCGCGGTCGAGGGGCTGCCCAGCAGCCGCGAGGTACGCCGGCGCGCCGACCGGGGCGAGGGGCTGACGGCTCCCGAGCTCTCGGTGCTGCTGGCCTGGACCAAGATCGTGCTGGCCCAGGAGCTGCTCGCCTCCGACGTGCCCGACGACCCGTACCTCGACCAGGACCTGCTGGTCTACTTCCCCTCGGCGATGCGCGAGCGGTTCACCGAGCAGATCCGCAACCACCCGCTGCGCCGCGAGATCATCGTGACCCAGGTGGTCAACGACCTGGTCAACGGTGCCGGCATGACGTTCTGGCCGCGCCTGGGCGGGGAGACCGGGGTCGGGCCCGCCGAGCTGACCCACGCCAACTTCGTGGCCCGGGAGATCTTCGGCTCGCTGCCGCTGCGCGAGGAGCTGCACTCCTACGACAACCGGCTCGACGCCGCGGTGCAGACCCGGATGCGCCTGGAGATGCGCACCCTGGTCGAGCGGGCGACCCGGTGGCTGGTGGCCAACCGGCGCGCCCCGCTCGACAGCAGCGGCACGGTCGAGCAGCTGACCGGGCCGGTGCAGGAGGTCGTCGCCCGGCTGCCCGAGCTGATGACCGGGCGCGAGCTGACCGCCTTCGAGCAGCGCCGCGACCGGCTGGTGGAGCGCGGGGTCCCCGAGGACCTGGCCGCGCGCGTGGCGGTGCTCCCGCCGGCGTACATGGTGCTGGGCATCGTCGACGCCGCCAACCGCGAGGGCCTGGACCCCGCCGAGGTCGCCCGGGTGCACTTCGCGCTCGGCGAGCGGCTGGGGCTGCCCGCGCTGGTGCTGCGGATCCTGGCGCTGCCGCGCGAGGACCGCTGGCAGACGATGGCGCGCGCAGCACTGCGCGACGACCTGCACTCGGTGCACCTGCAGCTGACGCTGCGCGTCATCGAGGCCAGCGACGAGGGGGAGTCGGCCCCGGCGCGCATCGCGACCTGGGAGGAGGCCGACGCCACCGCCGTGGGCCGTGCCGCGACCACCCTGGGCGAGATCTGCTCCGACGACGACGCCGACCTGGCGCGGCTCTCGGTCGGGCTGCGGATCGTGCGCGGGCTGCTGACGAGCTAGGCGGCGGTCGAGCCCTGTTGTGGTCCGTCCCGCGGCCCCGGGGGTGAGGAAACGGAGGTGAGGGGTGTCGGCGGCGAGGCCTAGGATCGTCGCCGATGTCAACCACTCTCGGACCTCCCAGCAGCGCCGATCAGCTCGGTCCCGACCCGGACCGGCCGCCAGCCGCCGGCGTGCACTCGCTGTGGCGCCTGCGCGGCTACCTGCGCCCCTACGTCGGCTCGCTGGCGATCATGCTGGTGGCCTCCCTGGGTGGCGTCGCCCTGGCGATCGGCATCCCGCTGGTGACCCGGGCGATCATCGACGGGCCGGTGACCGACCGCGACCTGGGGGCGCTGCTGCCGCTGGCCGGCCTGGCGCTGCTGCTCGGCGTGCTCGAGGCGGTGCTGGTGTTCTGGCGCCGGTGGGTGCAGTCCAACGCCGTGCTCGGGCTCGAGACGACGATGCGGCGCGACCTCTACGCCCACCTGCAGCGCCTGCCGATGGCCTTCCACGCCCGCTGGGGCTCGGGCCAGCTGCTCTCGCGGGCGACCACCGACCTGGCGGCGATCCGCCGGTTCTCGGGCTTCGGCCTGCTCTTCCTGCTCATCAACGTCGTCCAGCTCGTGGCCACCACCGCGGTGCTGCTGCACATGTACTGGCCGCTGGGCCTGGTCGTGGCCGCCGCCGCCGTGCCGATCGTGTGGCTCTCGATGCGCTTCGAGAAGCGCTACGTCGTCATCTCGCGCCAGGTCCAGGACGAGCAGGGCGACCTGGCGACGCTGGCCGAGGAGGGCGCCGTCGGCATCCGGGTGATCAAGTCCTTCGGGCGCAGCACCCACGTCGGCGAGCTCTACGACGTCGCCGCCCGGCGCCTGCACGCCACCAGCGTCGACAAGGCGCGGCTCTCGGCGAAGTTCTGGACCTTCCTCGAGGTCATCCCCAACGTCGCCGTCGTGGTCGTGCTGCTGCTCGGCGCGATCGGGGTCGGGCGCGGGCAGCTCTCCATCGGTGAGCTGGTCGCCTTCATCACCCTGATGCTCAGCCTGGTCTGGCCGGTCTCCTCGCTGGGGGTGATCCTGGCGATGGCCCAGGAGGCGATGACCGCGTCGGCACGGATCCTCGAGATCTACGACACCAAGCCCGCGATCCGCAGCGGCGAGCGCGAGATCGCCGAACCCCGCGGCCACCTGCGCCTCGAGGGCGTGCACTTCGCCTTCCCCGACGCCCCCGACGAGCCGGTGCTGCGCGGCGTCGACCTCGACGTGCGACCGGGCGAGACGATCGCCCTGGTCGGCGCCACCGGCTCGGGCAAGACGATCCTGACCGCGCTGGTGCCCCGGCTGTGGGACGTCACGGCCGGTCGGGTGCTCCTCGACGGAGTCGACGTGCGCGAGCTGCGCATCGAGCACCTGCGCAGCCTGGTCGCGACCGCCTTCGAGGACCCCACCCTGTTCTCGATGAGCGCCCGCGAGAACCTCACCCTGGGCCGCCCCGACGCCAGCGAGGTCGACATCGAGGAGGCGCTCGAGATCAGCCAGGCCGGCTTCGTCCACGACCTGCCCTGGGGCCTCGACACCCGCATCGGCGAGCAGGGCATGGCGCTCTCGGGCGGCCAGCGGCAGCGCCTGGCGCTGGCCCGCGCGGTCCTGGCCCGCCCCCACGTGCTGGTGCTCGACGACACCCTGTCGGCCCTCGACGTGCACACCGAGGCGCTGGTCGAGGAGGCGCTGGGCCGGGTGCTGGCCTCCACCACCGCGATCGTCGTGGCCCACCGGGCCTCCACGGTGCAGCTCGCCGACCGCGTCGCGCTGCTCGAGGACGGCAAGATCACCCACGTGGGCGGGCACCGCGAGCTGCTGGCCACCGTGCCGGCGTACCGCGACCTGCTCGCGGGCGACGAGAACGCGGAGGTGCCCGCATGAGCGAGCAGACGTCGCGCTCGTGGCGCGGGGAGGCGCAGGTCGACGCCGACGAGGCCGCCGAGCGGCTGACCGCCGGCTCGCTGGGCGGCGGCGCGGGGCGCCTGCTGCGCGAGCTGTTGACGCCCTACCGCCGCGCCCTGCAGGTCCTGGTGCTCATCGTGCTCGTCGAGAACGCCGCGCGCCTGGCGATCCCTTACCTGGTCAAGGTCGGCATCGACTCGGGCATCCCGCCCATCCGCGAGCGCGACGACCTGTCCACCCTGCTCATGGTGGTCGGCGCGGTGCTGCTGGCCACGCTGACCCAGGCGGTGGCGCGCAACCGCTTCCTGGTGCGCCAGGGGGTGGTCGGCCAGGACGTGCTGCTGGCGCTGCGCCGCCGCGTCTTCGGCCACTTCCAGGCCCTCAGCCCGGCCTTCCACGACGGCTACACCTCGGGGCGGGTGATCTCGCGCCAGACCAGCGACGTCGACGCCATCCACGAGATGCTCGAGACCGGCTTCGACGGGCTGGTCACCGCGGCGCTCACGCTCGTGGGCACCGCCGGCATCCTGCTCTTCCTCGACGTGCGCCTGGGGCTGGTGGCGCTGCTGTGCGGGCCGTTCCTGGCGCTGCTGACCAACTGGTTCCGCAAGGCCTCGGCCAGCAGCTACCGGGTCACCCGCGAGAAGGTCGCGCTGGTCATCGTGCACTTCGTGGAGTCGATGGGCGGCGTGCGCGCGGTGCAGGCCTTCCGTCGCGAGGAGCGCAACCAGGCCATCTTCGACGACGTCAACGACCAGTACCGCCGCGCCAACCTGGTCGCCTTCCGCCTGGTCGCCTGGTTCATGCCCGGCATCCGGCTGATCGGCAACATCACCATCGCGGTCGTGCTGCTCTACGGCGGCTACCTGGCCTACCGCGGCGAGGTCACCGTCGGGGTGCTGGCCGCCTTCCTGCTCTACCTGCGCCAGTTCTTCGAGCCGATGATGGAGATCAGCCAGTTCTACAACACCTTCCAGTCCGCCTCGGCGGCGCTGGAGAAGCTCGCCGGCGTGCTGGAGCAGGAGCCCGACGTGCCCGAGCCGGCCGAGCCCCGCCCGCTCGAGCAGGCGGCGGGGGAGCTGCGCTTCGACGCGGTGCGCTTCGAGTACGTCGAGGGCCGCCCGGTGCTGCCCGGCCTCGACCTGGTCGTGCCCGCGGGCCAGACCGTCGCGCTGGTCGGCACCACCGGGGCCGGCAAGACCACCCTGGCCAAGCTGGCCACCCGCTTCTACGACCCGAGCGCCGGGCGGGTGCTGCTCGACGGGGTCGACGTGCGCGACCTGGCCAGCGACACCCTGCGCGACCACGTGGTGATGGTGACCCAGGAGAACTACCTGTTCTCGGGCACCATCGCCGACAACATCCGCTTCGGGCGGCCCGAGGCGACGATGGAGGAGGTCGTGGCCGCCACCACCGCGCTCGGCGCCCACGAGTTCATCGCCGCCATGCCGCACGGCTACGAGACCGACGTGGCCAACCAGGGCGGACGGCTCTCGGCCGGCCAGCGACAGCTGGTGGCCTTCGCCCGCGCGTTCCTGGCCGACCCCGCGGTGCTGATCCTCGACGAGGCGACCTCCTCGCTCGACGTGCCCTCCGAGCGGCTGGTCCAGCAGGCGCTGCACACGGTGCTGGCCGGGCGCACCGCGGTGATCATCGCGCACCGGCTCTCCACGGTGCAGATCGCCGACCGGGTGCTGGTGATGGAGCACGGACAGGTCGTCGAGGACGGCAGCCCGCAGGAGCTCGTCGCCGCCGGCGAGGGCCGGTTCTCGGCGCTGCACGAGGCCTGGCAGGCCTCGCTGGCCTAGTCGGCCGCGTCCCTCGGCGGCGTACTAGGGTCCGGGGCATGGGAGCGATCGAGACGGTCGACCTGACGATGACCTACGGCCCGCTGACGGCCGTGGACGGCGTCTCGATGCAGGTCGCCGAGGGGGAGTTCGTCGGCGTCCTGGGCCCCAACGGGGCCGGGAAGACCACGCTGCTGGAGATGGTCGAGGGGCTGCGGCGTCCCACGTCGGGCAGCGCCACCGTGCTGGGTGAGCCGGTGTGGCCGCGCAACGCGGCGCTCCTGCCGCGCATCGGCGTGCAGCTGCAGGCGTCGTCGTTCTTCGAGCGGCTCACCGCGCGCGAGCAGATCCACACCTTCGCCGCGCTCTACTCCCGCCCCGCGCGCGAGGCCGACGACTGGCTCGAGCGGGTGGGCCTCGCCGAGAAGGCCGGCACCCGGGTCGAGGACCTGTCCGGTGGCCAGGCCCAGCGGCTCTCGATCGCCTGCGCGCTGGTGCACGACCCCGAGGTGCTCTTCCTCGACGAGCCGACCGCGTCGCTGGACCCGCAGGCGCGGCGCAACCTCTGGGACCTGCTGTCGGGGCTCAACGAGTCGGGTCGCACCGTGGTGCTCACCACCCACCACATGGACGAGGCCGAGACCCTGTGCGACCGGGTGGCGATCATGGACCACGGCCGGATCCTCGAGATGGACAGCCCGGCCGCGCTGGTCCGGGGCCTCGACGCGCCGACGCGGATCACCGTCGCCCCCGGGCTGGTCGACCGGGCCGCCGGCCGCTCCATCGACGGGGTCGAGGACGCGGAGGTGGGCGTCGAGGGCACCGTGCTGGTCACCCGCGAGCCCGCCCGGGTGGTCAGCCGGCTCGCCGAGCTCGACCTGCTCGACGGGGTGCAGCTGCACACCGGCACCCTCGAGGACGTCTTCCTGACCCTCACCGGACGGGAGTACCGCGCATGAGGCAGTTCTGGGCGCTCTCCCTGGCCATCGTGCGCGGCTTCGCGCGCGACAAGGCGTCGGTGTTCTTCTCGCTCGTCTTCCCCCTGATGTTCCTGGTGCTCTTCGGCGGCATCTTCTCCGACCAGACCCGCTCCGAGCTCGACATGGTGCAGGTCGGCGACGTGCCGGTCCTCCAGGAGCTGCCCGAGGGCGCTCAGGAGGCCTTCGACGACACCTTCACCGTCACCCGCAACGACGACCTCGACACGGCCCTCGAGCAGGTGCGCAGCGGCGACGCCGACGTGGCGGTCGAGATGCGCGACGACACGCTGGTCGCCCACATCACGCTCACCGACCAGGTCGCCGCGGCGGTCACCCAGGGCTCGTTGCGGGCCTTCGTCGACGGCACCAACGTCGCGCTGCTCGCGCAGGACGCCGGCCGCGCGCCGCCGTACGCGCTCGCCGTCGAGCAGGTCGAGGACGAGTCGCTGAGCGCCATCCAGTTCGTCACCCCCGGCCTGCTCAGCTGGGCGGTGGCGATGAGCGCGGCGTTCGGCGCCGCCGCGACGCTGCAGGGCTGGCGGCAGTCGAAGCTGCTGCGCCGGCTGCAGCTGGCCCCGGTCGCGACCCGCACCGTCGTGGGCGCCCGGGTCAGCGTGACCCTGGTGATCGCGCTGGTGCAGATGGCGATCTTCCTCGGCCTCGGCACCGCCCTCTTCGGGCTCTCCCTGACCGGGTCGTGGTGGATGGCGGTGCCGCTGCTGGTCACCGGCACCCTGAGCTTCATGGCGCTGGGCCTGCTGGCCGGCGCGGTCACCCGCAGCACCGAGGGCGCGGTCAACGCCGCCAACTTCGTGGTGCTGCCGATGGCCTTCCTCAGCGGCTCGTTCTTCCCGCTCGACGGCGCGCCCCAGTGGTTGCAGAACGTGTCGCAGGCGCTGCCGCTGCGCCACCTCAACGAGGGGATGCTCGACGTGATGGTGCGCGGCGAGGGCCCGTCGGCCGCGCTCGCACCGATCGGCGTGCTGGCCCTCTTCGCCGTGGTCGTCACCCTCGTGGCGGCCCGTCTCTTCCGATGGGAACGCGCATGAACCTGCTGAGCACCCCGCTGGCCCGCCTCGACCGTCTCGCGCGGCCCCTGACCGGGCGGCCCAGCCCGCTGCACGGCGCGCACGTCGTGATCACCGGCGCCTCCTCCGGCATCGGCGAGGCCACGGCGTACGCCGCTGCTGCCGCCGGCGCCCACGTGCTGCTCGTGGCGCGCCGCGCCGACGAGCTCGAGCACGTGGCCGCCCGGGTGCGCGAGCAGGGTGGGCGCGCCACGACCTACCCCTGCGACCTCACCGACGGCCCGGCCGTCGACGCCCTGGCCGCTCGGCTGCTCGACGAGCACGGGCACGTCGACCAGCTGGTCAACAACGCCGGGCGCTCGATCCGCCGCTCGCTGGCGCTGAGCGGCGGTCGCTTCCACGACGTGGAGCGCACGATGGCGATCAACTTCCTGGCCCCGGTGCGGCTGACGATGGGACTGCTGCCCTCGATGCGCGAGCGCGGCTCGGGACACGTGGTCAACATCGTGACGTGGGGCGTGCAGCTCAAGGCGCCGAAGTTCTCGGCCTACATCGCCTCCAAGACCGCCCTCGACGCCTGGAGCCGGGTCGCGGGCCGGGAGACCTGGGCCGACGGGGTCACCTTCACCTCGATGCGCTTCGGCCTGGTCGAGACGGCGATGACCGCGCCCACCGAGGCCTACGCCGGGCGGGGCGCGAGCCCCGAGCAGGCCGCCGCACGCGTCGTACGCGCGATGGAGGAGCGACCGGTGCTGGTCAGCACGCTGGCCGGCAACGTCGGCGAGGTGCTCAACCTGGTCGCGCCCCGGCTCACCGACGTGCTCTTCGCCCGCGCCGACCGGGCCTTCGCCGACTCCGCCGCCGCCCGCACCGCCGACCCCGCCCCCGCCGCCGCCGCAGCCCCGAAGATCCATCGGGTACCCGACGAACCTGTCGCCACCTGACCGAAGGTCCAGCCAGGCGCCAGGAGTTTCATCGGGCGCCCGATAGAGCTCCCGCCGGGCCGATAAAACTTCATCGGCCACCCAGGAGATCCATCGGCCCGGAACCTGTCAACCTGTTTGGAGTCGCTCGTCGGTGGTGGGGTGGTTGATGGCCACTTGGGCCATGGGGGTGCGGGTCCGGGGTCGGGTGCTGAAGCGCTCGGGATGCGCCTGATAGATCGCGGTCATGGTGGCCACGCGCTGGTGGTGGACCTGGACCCAGGTGCCGTGGTGGACGTCGTGGGGTGTGTGGCCCTCGAGTCCGACGTGGTGGTGACGGTGGTTGTAGTCCTCGACGAAGTCGCGGGTCCAGGTGCGGGCGTGGTCGAGGTCGGTGAAGTGGGCCGGGTAGTGCGGGGTGTACTTCGCGGTCTTGAACAGCGCCTCGGAGTAGGGGTTGTCGTTCGACACCCGGGGCCGGTTCCGCGAGGTGGTGATGCCCAGGTCGGCGAAGAGGTCGCCCAGGGTGCGTGAGGTCATTGCGGCACCGCCGTCGGAGTGCACGATGCGGGGCAGCACGCCGCGGACCTGGAAGGCCTGTTCGAACATCTCGGCGGCCATCTGGTCGTCCTCGCGGGTCTCGACCCGCCAGCCGGTGACCATGCGGGAGAAGACGTCGAGTGCCAGGTACAGCTGGTAGCTCACGCCCCGGTAGGGGCCCTTGAGGTGGGTGATGTCCCAGGACCATGCCTGGTCGGGGCCGGTGACCAGCAGGCTGGGCATCGCGGATGCGCGGTGCTTGCGGGTGCGTCGTACCGGACGGTGGGCCTGGGTGATGGTGCGAGCGATGCGGTACCAGGTGGCCAACGAGGCGACCGGGTCGCCGGCATCGAGTGCGTCGTAGTAGGCCTGGTAGACCGACTTCTTCGCGGCGAAAGCTGCCTGGAGCTTGGTGGTGACCTGCTCGCGCTCCTCGGCGCTGAGCCACGAGGCCGAGCGGCGCTTCGCGTGCGGCATCGGGTCAACAACTGCCACGCGCGGCCGGGTGCGGTAGTGCCACGTCGAGCGTGACACCCCGGCCAGCTCGAGCGCGGCGCGTTGAGAGAACCCCGCACCGATCAACGCCGTGACCAGCGCCGCGCTCACCTCTAGCACCGCCACGACCCCAGCGCCTGGGGCTACTCCTGGGTGGGGGGCCGGGCGGCGGGAGGATCGGACTCGGAGCTCTTGCTGTCGCCGCTTGGATGCAAGATCTCGATAGCTTTTCCCAGCGCATCGACCGCCCGCCGCTGACGAGCCAACTCCTCGTCGCGTTCGGCGACCTCTTGCTCGTGGGCCACATCGCGTGCGGCTAACTGCTCGCGCAGCGCGGCGTTCTCCTCCAGCAGCCGTTTCAGCAAACGGGCCTCATCCACGCTCACCAGACCTCCCGACCTCGGCACCAATCCATGCTCCAGGGTGTCGGCGAGGACCTGCATGCGCCAGCGCCTGAACCTGTCGACCTTGAGCCCGTGGGCCTCGAGGAAGGCCGCCTTACCGCCGTGCGGGACCTGCAGATACTCATAGACCAGCGCACGCTGCTCCTCGGTGCTGTAAACGCCTTCGATGGGCAAGTCGATCAACTCCTAGACGGAGACGACTGACTCACAAGCAGAGTGACAGGTAGGGCCGGCCGATGAAACTCCCGCGGGCTCAGCTGGCCTTCTTGGCCGCCGACTTCTTCGCGGTCGACTTCTTGGCCGCGGTCTTCTTGGCGGGAGCCTTCTTCGAGGCCGACTTCTTGGCGGTGCTCTTCTTCGCCGTGCTCTTCTTGGCGGGGGCCTTCTTCGCGGCGCCCTTGCCGGACCTCGACTCCTTCTCGTCCCCTGCGTCGTCGGAGCCAGCATCGGAGTCGGCGTCGTCGTCGCTCTCGCGACGACCCGACTTGGCGGCGTCGACCGAGCGCTGCAGGGCCGCGAGCAGGTCGACGACCTCGCCGGAGGACTTGGTCGAGGTGGGGGTGCGCTTCATCTCGCCGCCCTCGATCTTGGCCTTGACCATCATCTCGACGGCCGCGGCGTAGTCGTCCTCGAACTCGGAGGCGTCGAAGTCGCCGGCGAGGGTGTCGACGAGCATCGTGGCCATCTTGACCTCGGCGTCCTTGACCTCGCCGGTCTCGACCGAGAAGTCGGGGGTGCGGATCTCGTCGGGCCACATCATCGTCTGCAGCACGATCACGTCGTCGCGCACCCGCAGCACCGCGATCGTCGTGCGCTGGCGCAGCGCGACGGTGACCACGGCCATACGGTCGGCGTCGATCAGCGCCTGGCGCAGCAGCGCGTAGGGCTTGGCGCCGGACTTCTCCGGCTCGAGGTAGTAGCTCTTCTCGAAGAGCATCGGGTCGATCTGGTCGGAGGGCACGAACTTCTCGACCGCGATCTCGCGCGACGACGTCGACGGCAGCTCGGCCATGTCGTCGTCGTCGAGGATGACCATCTCGCCGTCCTCGGTCTCGTAGCCCTTGGCGATGTCGGCGTAGGGGACCTCCTCGCCGTCGATCGAGCAGACCCGCTGGTAGCGGATGCGGCCGCCGTCCTTGGCGTGCACCTGACGGAAGGACACGTCGTGCGACTCGGTCGCCGAGTAGAGCTTGACCGGCACGCTGACCAGCCCGAAGGACACCGCACCCTTCCAGATCGCGCGCATCACAATCCTCCTCGTCGACGTGCGCCCGCCCGGGCGCCCCACCAGTGTGACGGGTGGGACGCCCGGTCGTCATCGCCCGGGTGGGCGCCGTCACCGCCCGGCTCGGGCAGGATGGGGCCCGTGCCACCGCTGCGCCCGATGCTCGCCACCAAGGCGAGCAGCCTGCCCACCGGCCCCGAGTGGGCGCACGAGGTCAAGTGGGACGGCGTGCGCATCCTCGCCGACCTGTCCGCCGCGCACGGCGGCACCGCCCGGCTGTGGAGCCGCAACGCCAACGAGGTCGGCGTCGCGTGGCCCGACGTGGTCGACAGCCCCGTCGGTGCGCGCGACCTGCTCGTCGACGGCGAGGTGATCGTGCTCAACGAGGCGGGCGTGCCCGACTTCCGGGTGCTCCAGGAGCGCCTGCACGTACGCCGCGCGCGCACCGCCGAGCGGCTGGCCGGGTCGCTGCCGGCGACGTTCATGGTCTTCGACCTGCTGCGCCTCGACGGCACCGACCTCACCGACCTGCCGCTGCACGAGCGGCGCGCCCGGCTCGCCGACCTCGACCTCGGCCGCTGGCAGGTGCCGGCGGCGTACGACGACGGGGCGATGCTGCACGCCGCGACCCTCGAGCAGGGCCTCGAGGGCGTCGTCAGCAAGCGGCTCGACTCGCGCTACACCTTCGAGCGGCGCAGCCCGCACTGGCTCAAGCTGGCCCACCGGCACCGCCGCTCCTACGTGGTCGGCGGCTGGCGCCCGCAGGAGGGCAGCAGCGACCGGCTGGCGGCGCTGCTGGTGGGGGAGCCCACCCCCGACGGGCTCGCCTACCGCGGGCGGGTCGGCAGCGGCATCGGCGGGCGGGTCTCGCGCCAGCTCACCGACCTGGTCGCCGGCCTGGGCCGCGCCGACAGCCCGTTCGCCGACGAGGTGCCCGGCGTCGACGCCCGCGGCACGCACTGGCTCGAGCCGGTGCTGGTCGTCGACGTCGACACCCACGGCACCGGCCACGCCCGGCTGCGCCAGCCGTCGTACCGCGGCCTGCGCGACGACCTGTCGCCCGACGACCTGCGGGACCAGTCCTGATGGCCGGCGAGGAGGTGCTGGTCGACGTCGAGGGCCGCACCCTGCGCATCAGCAACCTCGACAAGGTGATGTACCCGGCCACCGGCACCACCAAGGGCGAGGTGCTGCAGTACTACGCCCGCATCGCCCCGACCCTGCTGCCGCACCTGGCCGACCGGGCGGTGACCCGCATCCGGTGGCCGCACGGCACCGGGGGCAGCAGCTTCTTCGAGAAGAACGCGCCGAGCGGCACGCCGTCGTGGGTGCGCACCGTCTCGGTGCCCACCACCGGCAGCCGCGGGGAGTCGCGGCACGGCGACCGCCTGGTCTTCCCGGTCGTCGACGACCTGGCGACCCTGACCTGGCTGGCCAACCTCGCGGCGCTCGAGCTGCACGTGCACCAGTGGCGGGTGGGGCGCAACGGCCGGCCCCGCAACGCCGACCGGATCGTCATCGACCTCGACCCCGGCGACCCGGCCGGCCTGCACGAGTGCTGCCAGGTGGCGCTGCTGGTGCGCGAGCGGCTCGCCGAGCGCGGGCTGGTGGCCCGTCCGGTGACCAGCGGGAGCAAGGGGCTGCACCTCTACGCCACGCTGCCGCGACGCCTGCCACCGGCGGAGTCGACCGAGCTGGCCAAGCAGGTCGCCGAGGAGCTGTCCGCGGCCCACCCGCGCGCCGTCACCGCCACGATGACCAAGGCCCGCCGGGGCGGCAAGGTCTTCCTCGACTGGTCGCAGAACGCCGGCTCGAAGACCACCATCACGCCCTACTCGCTGCGCGGACGCGAGCGGCCGTACGTCGCCGCCCCGGTGTCGTGGGCCGAGGTCGAGGCCGGTGCGGAGGACCCCCTGGGGCTGGAGCAGATGCGCTTCGAGGAGGTCGTGGAGCGGGTGGAGGAGCGCGGCGACCTGTTCGCCGACCCGTCCTGAGCCGGGCGGGCCATCGTCGCCAGGGCGGACAACCGGGGCGTTGGGCCCGCGGTGACCTGCCGGTGCGCCTATGCTGCCAGGCATGGGTCAGCGCGTGTTGGTGGTCGAGGACGAGGAAGACATCGCCTTCCCGCTCGTGCGCACCCTCGAGCGCGAGGGGTACGAGGTCGCGTGGGTCGACAGCGGGCAGCGCGCCCTCGACGACCTGGCCGGCATCCCCGCCGACGTCGTGATCCTCGACCTGGGCCTGCCCGACATGGACGGGCTCGAGGTCTGCCGCCGGGCCCGCGAGGCGGGCTTCGAGGGCGCCATCATGATCGTCACCGCCCGCGCCGGCGAGCTCGACCGCGTGGTCGGGCTCGACTACGGCGCCGACGACTACCTCGCCAAGCCGTTCGGGCTGGCCGAGCTGCAGGCCCGGGTGCGAGCCCTGCTGCGGCGCACCTTGAGCGGCTTCACCGCCGCCGCCGCGGTCGACCAGCGCGGCCTGCGCATCGACGTGGCGGCCCGCCGGGTCTACTACGACGAGCGCGAGGTGCCGCTGAGCGGCAAGGAGTTCGAGGTGCTCAACATCCTGGCCTCCCAGCGCGACAAGGTGGTCGCCCGCAGCCGGCTGATGGCCGACGTGTGGGACGAGAACTGGTACGGCTCCACCAAGACCCTCGACGTCACGATCGGCCGGCTGCGCCAGAAGCTCGAGGGCGTCGGCGTCACCGACAAGATCGTGGCCGTGCGCGGCGTCGGCTTCCGGCTCGAGGGAGCCACCACGCAGCCGACCACGCGCCCCACCTCGACCGCCTCCTCGAGCAGCTCCTCCGCGACCGACGGCTGACCCGGTGGCCCGCGACGAGACCCAGCGCGACGGGGGCGCCCCGCGCCGCGAGGTGCTGACCTGGCTGACCGACATGGACGGCGTGCTGGTGCACGAGGAGGTGCCGATCCCCGGCGCCCAGGAGTTCATCGAGGCGCTGCAGCGCTCCGGGCTCGGCTTCATGGTGCTGACCAACAACTCCATCTTCACCCCGCGCGACCTGCGCGCGCGGCTGCTCGGCAGCGGCATCGACGTGCCCGAGTCGGCGATCTGGACCTCGGCCCTGGCGACGGCCCAGTTCCTGCACGACCAGCGCCCCGGTGGGTCGGCGTACGTCGTCGGCGAGACGGGGCTGACCACCGCCATGCACGACGCGGGCTACGTGATGACCGACCGCGACCCCGACTACGTGGTGCTCGGCGAGACCCGCACCTACTCCTTCGAGGCGATCACCCGCGCCATCCGGCTGATCGACGGCGGGGCGCGCTTCATCGCCACCAACCCCGACCCCAGCGGGCCCAGCCAGGACGGCAAGCTGCCGGCGACCGGCGCCGTCGCCTCGCTGATCACCACCGCAACCGGACGGGCGCCCTACTACGTCGGCAAGCCCAACTCGCTGATGATGCGCAGCGCGCTGAACCGCATCGACGCCCACTCCGAGACCACCGTGATGGTGGGCGACCGGATGGACACCGACATCATCGCCGGCCTCGAGGCCGGGTTGCGCACCGTGCTGGTCACCAGCGGGTCGACGCCGCCCGAGCAGGTCGGCACCTTCCCCTACCGGCCCACCGAGGTGTACGAGTCGGTGGCCGACCTCGTCGACCTCGTCGAGGAGTGGGCGCAGGCCGCCCCGCGGGAGACCCACGACCCGGACGGGCAGTAGTCTCCCCGCATGCCGTCCGGCCCCCCTGCCGCGAGGCGCCAGCGCCGCTTCCTCGTCGTCGCCGCCGTGGTCGCGGCCGCGCTGTTCTCGCTCTTCTGGGCCCTGCTCGCCTCGTCACTGCCCGCCACCACGCGGGCCGACGTCAGCGCGCTGGGCCTGCTCGTGGCCGGTGCGCTGGCCACGGCCAGCGCCTTCAACCGGGCGCGGTGGTCGACCGGCGGCCGGGCGCGTGCGTGGCGGCTGCTGTCGCTGGCCGGGCTGACGGCCATCGCCGGCAACGTCGCCTCCGCGCTGCTGCGCGCCCCGGGGAGCGAGGGGACCGCGCCGGTCGGTGACGTCGCGATCGCCGTGGCGCTGCTGTTCTCGATCGCCAGCCTGGCCACCTTCACCCAGGTCACCCGCAGCCGGGTCGACCTGGCGGTGATGGCCCTCGACGGGCTGATCCTGGGCGCCGCGGTGCTGATGATCGCGGCCAGCCTCGTCTACGAACAGCTGCTCGCCTCGGGAAACAACGTCTCGCTGCTGGCCGGGGCGGTGATCCCGATCCTCGACGTCGTGCTGGCCACCGTCGCGCTCATCCTGCTGCGCCGCACCCGCGGCCCCGACCGGGTCGCCCTGGGTCTGGTCGCGGCCGGCTTCATCGTCTACACGATGACCGACCTGGGGTACGCCGTGCGGGTGGCCGCCGGCACCTTCGAGTTCGGCTCGCCGCTCGACCTGGGCTGGATCGGGGGCTACCTCCTGCTCGCCCTGGCCGCCTGGTGGCCGACCCGGGCCAGCGACGTGACCCGCGAGGACGGCGTCGCGGGCGCGGAGGACTGGGACACCGCGGTGGTCTTCGGCGTGCTCCTGGTGGCCACGATGGTCGAGGTGATGGGCGACGGCGCCGGCGGCCTGCTGAGCATCGAGGCCCTCCTGTGGGTCCTGCTGATCGGGGGAGCGGGGGTCCGGCAGGCGCTGATCGCGCGCGACAACCGCGACCTGCGGCACAACCTCGAGGACCAGGTGCGCGAACGCACCGCCGACCTGCGCCAGATGGGCCGCGAGACCGAGGTGCTGCTCTCCTCGGTCGCCGACGGCATCTACGGCGTCGACCTCGACGGCCGGGTCACCTTCGTCAACCCCTCCGGCGCCCAGATGCTGGGCTACGCCGTCGACGACCTCACCGGGCTGCTGGCCCACGACGTCTTCCACGCCCCCGACGAGCACGGGCGGCCCTTCCCGGCGCAGGACTGCTACATCGCCGACGCGGTGCTCCTGCGCCGGGTCAGCAACGGCGAGGAGGACCGCTACGTCCGCGCCGACGGCGAGCTCTTCCCCGTCGAGATCACCGCGAGCCCGTTGGTCGACGACGACAGCGGCGAGGTCCGGGGCGGCGTGGTCGTCTTCCGCGACATCACCTCCCGCCAGGAGGTCGAGCGGGTCAAGAACGAGTTCCTCTCCGTGGTCAGCCACGAGCTGCGCACCCCGCTGACCTCGATCCGGGGCTCGCTGGGCCTGCTGTCCGGCGGCGTCATGGGTGCCCTGCCCGAGCAGGCGGCCGCGATGGTCGACCGGGCGCTGATGAGCTCGGAGCGGCTGACCCGGATGATCAACGACATCCTCGACCTCGAGCGGATCGAGTCGGGCACGCTGGCCCTGGAGGTCCAGCCCCATGACGTCGCCGACCTGCTGGCCATCGCCGACCGCGAGATGGAGGGCCTGGCCGCGAGCCGCGACGTGCGGCTGGTGCGCCACGTCGACTGCCCGGCGCAGGTCCTGGCCGACCACGACCGGATCGTGCAGTCGCTGACCAACCTGGTCGGCAACGCGATCAAGTTCTCCCCGCCCGGCTCGGTCGTCGAGCTCGACGCCCGGCTGGTCGGCGGCGACGTCGAGATCCAGGTGCGCGACCAGGGACGCGGCATCCCCGCCGACCGGCTCGACACGATCTTCGAGCGCTTCGTGCAGGTCGACTCCTCCGACATGCGCCGCGAGGGCGGCTCCGGCCTGGGGCTGGCGATCTGCCGGGGCATCGTGGAGCGGCACGGCGGGCGCGTGTGGCTGGAGAGCGAGGTCGGCGTGGGCACCACCGCCTACCTGTGCCTGCGGGCCGCGCCCGAGCCGGTCGCCGTCGGGGGACCCACCGCGGCGTCCGGCTGAGCGCCAGGGAACAATCCCCGTCGTCCACCCGGCCGCAGCGTCCTGCTGCGCCGGGCCCGATGTTCTCGGAGGTCCCGTTGGTTCCCGCTCAGCCCCTCGACCGCTCCGCCGACGCCTCCGCCCACCCGGCCCCGGCCGGGCCGCGCATCACCGTGCGCACCGGCAGCGGCACCGGTCGCACCCGGCTCTCGGCCTTCGACGCGGCCCTGCGCGAGGCCGGCGTCGCCGACCTCAACCTGATCACGCTCTCCTCGGTCGTGCCGCCCGGCAGCACGGTGGTGGAGTCGCACGAGCCGCTCGAGCACGACCACGGCGACCGGCTGTGGTGCGTGCTCGCCTCGGCCGGCGCCGAGCAGCACGGTGAGGTCGTCTGGGCCGGCCTGGGCTGGGCCCGCGACAGGGCCACCGGCGCGGGGGTCTTCGTCGAGCACCACAGCGGCAGCGAGGAGGCCCTGCGCACCCAGATCACGCTGAGCCTGGAGGACCTGTGCGCCTCCCGGGGCTGGGACGACGTCGAGAGCAGCACGGTGGTGGCGACCGCCGCGTGCGTCGACGACCCGGTCTGCGCGCTGGCCGTGGCCGCCTACGAGGTGCAGGGGTGGGCGAGCGGTGCCTGAGCGGACCCTGGACGGGCTGACCATCACCATCGACGTCGAGCGGGCCCTCGACCCCGACGTCGTGGATCGCTTCCACGACCTCTACGTCGAGACCTTCGAGCCGATGGCGACCCGGGCGGTGGCCCGCCAGGTGCTGCACCGCGAGGAGTTCGTGGAGGAGATGAGCGACCCGCGGGTGCTCAAGTACGTCGCCCGCGACACCTCCGGCGAGGTGGTCGGGCTGACCACCCTGACCCGCGACCTCGAGACGGTGCCGTGGATCAGCCCGCAGTACTTCGCGGCGGCCTACCCCGACCACACGGCCCGCGACGCGGTCTTCTACCTCGGCTTCACGCTCGTGGCCCCGCAGCACCGGCGTACGCACGTGTTCCGCTCGATGATCGAGGAGATCATCGTGCGGGTCCTCGAGGCCCGGGGCGTCTGCGGCTGGGACGTGTGCGCCTACAACGAGCAGGTGCTGGGCTTCTCGACGATGATCGGCGAGCTGTTGGCCTCCCACGCCGACTGCACCGTCGAGCAGGTCGACACCCAGGCCTACTCGGTCGTGGAGATGCACGGGCCACGTCCGGCCTGAGCCCGCCGGTCCTGGGCCCGCCGACCGGCAGCCGCACGGATGCCGGGCCGGATGCCGGCGCAGGTATCGTCTCCGACAGCAGCCGTCCGGGGGCTGCGACCCGTCGAGAGGAAACGATGCCGACCGTGCTGGTGGTGGACGACGACGACGTCCGCATGGTCACCTGCCTCTCGCTGAGCAAGGTGGGCGGCTGGGACGTGCTCGAGGCCTCCCGCGGCCGCGAGGCGATCGAGGTGGCCCACAGCGCACGGCCCGACGCCATCCTGCTCGACCTGATGATGCCCGAGATGGACGGCATCACGACTTTCGGCCACCTGCAGGACGACCCCGCCACACGCGACATCCCGGTCGTCCTGCTCACCGCCAAGAGCCACGTCGGGCCCACCCAGCCCTGGGACGGCCTGGCCGTGGCGGGGGTGCTCGCGAAGCCCTTCAGCCCGATGGAGCTGCCGCGCGACGTCGCCGCGCTGCTGGGCTGGAGCCCGCCCGGGGCCTAACGTGCGGCCATGAGGTCGTTCACGTGGCGGGGCAAGCGGTTCGGCGGGGTCCCGCGCGACCACTGGCGACGGGTCAACGAGGCGCTCGACCCCGAGACCGACTTCGTGGAGATCTACCGCAACGCGGTGGTGCACGAGTTCCCGTGGGACATGAACCAGGCGCTCTCCTTCGCGCTCTTCCGCACCTACGCCGTGCCCGGGATCGGTCGGCTGCTCGCCGAGACCGGCGCGTTCACCGAGCAGGTGCAGCGCCGCTACGACGACACCGCCCTGCTGCTCGAGCAGCCCTCGCTGAAGGGCTTCGAGCACCCCGACGCCCGGGCCGCGATCCGCCGCGTCAACCAGATGCACCGCGCCTACGACATCCCCGACCACGAGTTCCGCTACGTGCTGTCCACCTTCGTGGTGGTGCCCCAGCGCTGGCTCGCCGACTACGGCAAGCGGCCCCTGAGCGCCACCGAGCTGAGCGCCTCGGTGAACTACTACCGCACCCTGGGCCGGCACATGGCGATCCCCGACGTGCCCGAGACCTTCGACGGCTTCGCGCGGCTGATGGACGACTACGAGGCCGCCCACTTCGGGCCCGACGAGGGCGGGCGCGCGGTGGCCGACTCGACGCTGGCGCTGATGCTCACCTTCCAGCCCTCGTTCGCCGCCCGCGGCGTCGAGCTCTTCTCACGGGCCCTGATGGACCCGCCCCTGCGCGAGGCCCTCGGGTACGCCGCACCCGCGCGGCCGGTCGAGCGCGCCTCCCGGGCCGCGCTGCGGGCCCGGGGCCGGCTGCTGCGGCGCTTCCCGGCGCGGCTGAGCGCCCAGACGGTCGCCGACCTGCCGTGGGTGCGCTCCTACCCCGACGGCTACGACATCGAGCAGCTGGGCACCTTCCCGACACCGGGGGTGGCCGGCTGCCCGGTCAGGCACGCTCCTGGGCCAGCAGCTCCCGCACCCGGGGGATGACCTCGGTGCCGTAGAGCCGGATCGACTCCAGCCGCTGGGCGTGCGGCAGCGCCCCGACGGCGTACTTCATCTGGAAGCGCGAGAGGCCCAGGGTGCGCACCGCCCAGGCGATCTTGCGGGCCACGGTCTCGGGGGAGCCGACGAAGAGCGCCCCCTGCTCGCCGGCGCCCTGCTCGAAGGCCTCGCGGGTGTAGGGGCCCCACCCGCGCTCGCGCCCGATGCGGGTGAAGGCGGCGGCCTGGTGGGGGAACATCTGCTCGCGCGCCAGCTCGTCGGTGGCCGCGACGTGGCCGGGGGAGTGCATGCCGATCGGCAGCTCGGGGCGCTCGTACTCGACCAGCGCGCGCCGGTAGAGGTCGGCGAGCTGGGTGAACCCGGCCGGTGAGCCGCCGATGACGGCCAGCACCAGCGGCATGCCGTACGCCGCGGCGCGCACCACCGACTGCGGCGTGCCGCCGACCGCGATCCAGGCGGGCAGCAGCCCGGCCTCGGTGCGCGGGTGCACGACCTGCTCGCGCAGCGGCGGGCGGATCGTGCCCGACCAGGTGACCGGCTGCTCGGACTGGACGGCGGCGAAGAGGTCGAGCTTCTCGTGGAAGAGCACCTCGTAGTCGGACAGGTCGTGGCCGAAGAGGGCGAAGGACTCGGTGAACGAGCCGCGCCCCAGCTGCACCTCGGCGCGCCCGCCGCTGATCGCCGCGAGCGTGGAGAAGCGCTGGAAGACACGGATCGGGTCGTCGGAGGAGAGCACCGTGACGCCGGTGCCCAGGCGCAGCCGCGAGGTCTGCCCCGCGATCGCGGCCAGCACCACGTCGGGCGCGGAGATCGCGTAGTCGTCGCGGTGGTGCTCGCCGAGCCCGAGGTAGTCGACGCCGACCCGGTCGGCGAGCACGCCCTCGGCCACGACCTGGCGGATCGCCTCGGCCTCGTGCACGGCCCGCCCGTCGGGACCGAGCTCGAGGTCGCCGAAGGTGTCGAGCCCGAAGGTCGGCCGTGCGCGGGTGCCCAGGCGCTGCAGGGCGTCGGGCAGGTCGGCAGGAGGGGTGCTCACGCCGTCGAGCCTACGAGGGGGTCCGTACCAGTCGTTGACATGGCTAAGACCTGTGGTTACCGTCACGCTATGAGACCTGAATCACCTGTCAGGTTTGACGACGAAGGAGAAGTCATGACGCAGCGCACCCCGGCCCGAACGGGCGGACGACGCTCCCTGGCGGTGGCCGCAGCAGCGGTCGTCGGCGTGCTGGGCCTCAGTGCCTGCGCGCCCGACAGCGGTTCCGCCTCCTCGGGCGAGGACGGCGAGGCAGCGGCCGTGCCGGTCTCGATCATCTACTCGCAGAGCGGCCCGCTGGCGGCGTACGGCGAGGCCTACCGCAACGGCCTCGAGGCCGGCATCGACTACGCCACCGACGGCTCCGGCGAGGTCGACGGCCGCGAGATCGAGCTCGACTTCGCCGACGACGCGGGCGACCCCGCCAAGGCCGTCGGCCTGGCCAAGGACGCCATCGGCTCCGGCACCCAGATCATCGCGGGCACCGTCTCCTCCGGCGTGGCGCTGTCGCTGGCCGAGCAGGCCGAGCAGAACGAGGTGCTCTACATCTCTGGCCCGGCCGCCGCCGACGCCGTGACCGGCATCAACCGCTACACCTTCCGCTCGGGCCGACAGACCTACCAGGACGTCGCCACCGCGGGCTCGCTGATCGGCGACCTCGAGGGCAAGAAGGTCGCGGTCTTCGCGCAGGACAACGCCTTCGGCCAGGGCAACGTGGCCGGTGTCGAGGCCGTCCTGGGCGGCGCCGGCGCCGAGGTCGAGCCGGTGCTCGTGCCCGAGGACGCCACCGAGTTCACCCCCTTCGCGCGCCGCATCCTCGACGCCGACCCCGACCTGGTCTTCGTGGCCTGGGCCGGCGACACCACCAGCGCCATGTGGCAGTCCCTGGACCAGCAGCAGGTCTTCGACGAGGTGCCGGTGACCACCGGTCTCGGCGACATCGCCAGCTACGGCGCCTACGGCGCGGCCAGCGAGCAGATCACCTTCCTGTCCCACTACTTCGCCGGCGCCCCCGACAACGAGGTCAACGCCGCGATGGTCGAGTCGCTCGAGGAGGCCGGCGCCGAGGCCGACCTGTTCTCGCCCGACGGCTTCGTGGCCGGCCAGATGATCGTGCACGCCATCGAGGAGGGCGGCGGCGACGACGTCGACGCGATGATCGACGCGCTCGAGGGCTGGGAGTTCGAGGGCCCCAAGGGCACCACCACGGTGCGCGCCGAGGACCACGCGCTGATCCAGCCGATGTTCGCGGCCACGCTGAGCGAGCAGGGCGGGTCGTTCGTGCCGGAGCTGGCCGACCAGGTCGAGCCCGACGTCGTCGCACCCCCGGTCGCGACCTCGTGAGCCAGCCCGGCCCGGTCCTCGCGGTGCACGACCTGCACCTGAGCATCGGCGGCGCGGTGATCATCGACGGGGTCTCCCTCGCGGTGCCGCGCGGCGAGATGCTCGGGGTGATCGGCCCCAACGGTGCGGGCAAGACGACGCTGTTCAACCTGCTGTCGGGCGTCATGCGCCCGACAGCGGGCACGGTGCACCTCGCCGGCGACGACGTCACCGCCCGCTCGGTCGACGCCCGGGCCCGGGCCGGGCTGGGCCGCACGTTCCAGACCTCGAGCCTCTTCGACGGGCTCACCGCGCTCGAGAACGTGCGACTGGCCGCGCAGGCGGCCCTCGGCGGGGCGCTGAGCCTGGTCCGCTTCCCCGGTCGCGGCGGCGCCGCCACCGAGCGGGCGCGTGACCGGCTCGACCAGGTCGGTCTGGCCCACCACGAGCAGACCGTCGCCGGGGGCCTGGCCCACGGCGACAAGCGCAAGCTCGAGATCGCCATGCTGCTGGCCAGCGACCCCCACGTGATCCTGCTCGACGAGCCGATGGCCGGGGTCGGCATCGCCGACGTCGAGGGCCTGATGGACCTGATCCGCAAGGTGCACCGCGAGCACGGCACCACCGTGCTGATGGTCGAGCACCACATGGACGTCGTCCTCGGGCTCGTCGACCGGCTCGCGGTGATGCACCACGGTCAGCTGCTGGCCTGCGACTCCCCGCAGGCCGTGATGGCCGACCCCACCGTCCAGAGCGCCTACCTGGGAGCGAGCGCATGAGCCAGTCAGGACCCGTCCTGCGGGTGCGCGGCCTCTCGGCCCGCATCGGCCAGCAGCAGGTCGTCGAGGACGTCACCCTCGAGGTGCCCGCCCAGGGCGTGACCGCCCTGCTCGGGCGCAACGGCGTGGGCAAGACGAGCACCATCAAGGCGGTGCTCGGCCTCGTCGAGCGCAACGGTGTCGTCGAGCTCGACGGCGAGCGCATCGACACCCTGCCCACGCACCGCATCGTGCAGCGAGGCGTCGGCTACGTCCCCGAGGACCGCGAGGTCTTCGGCTCCCTGAGCGTGGAGGAGAACCTGCGCCTGGCCGAGCGCAGCGCGAACCCGCGCCGTGACCTGGTCGCCGACCTGTTCCCCGACATCATCGCCCGCGGCCAGCAGGCCGCCGGCACCCTGTCGGGCGGGCAGCAGCAGATGGTCGCCCTGGCGCGGGCCCTGCTCAACGACAACCGGCTGCTGCTGGTCGACGAGCCCACCAAGGGCCTCTCGCCCAAGCTGGTCGGCGAGGTCACCGAGGCGCTCGAGCGCGCCGCCCAGGTCGTGCCGATCCTGCTCGTCGAGCAGAACCTCGTCGTGGCCCGCCGCCTGGCCGACCGCGCCGTGGTGATGGCCGACGGCCGCGTCGTGCACACCGGCGACGCCGCCGAGCTGCTCGACGACGAGCAGCGGGTCGTCAGCCTCCTCGGCGTCGGCTCCACCGGCTCCAGCCACGGGTCCAGCCATGACTCCGGCAGCCACCCCGACCCGTCCACCCACGACCAGGAGGTCCGCTCGTGAGCACCGTCGTGCTGCTGCTCGCCACCGGCCTGGGCCTGGGGGCGCTGTACTTCCTCGTCGCCTCGGGCCTCTCGCTCATCTACGGCCTGATGGGCGTGCTCAACTTCGCCCACGGCTCCTTCCTGACCCTGGGCGCCTTCGCCGGGTGGGAGACCGCCCGCCGCCTCGGCGGCGACTCCTGGGGCTCGCTGCTGCTCTCGCTGCTGGTCGGGGCCGGCGTCGGCGCCCTCGCCGCCGTGCTCACCGAGCTGCTGCTGATCCGCCGCCTCTACGAGCGCCACATCGAGCAGGTGCTGGTCACCGTCGGCCTGGCGCTGGCCACCGTCGCACTCTTCGACGGCATCTGGGGCACCGACGCCATCTTCGTCACCGGCCCCGGCTGGTTCGACGAGACCACCACGATCCTCGGCGCCCGGGTGCCCAACGACCGGTTCCTGCTGATCGGGGTCGCGCTCCTCGTGCTGGGCGGCATCGTGGCGTTCCTGCGCTTCACCCGCTTCGGTCTGGTGATCCGCGCCGGCGTCGAGAACCGCTCCATGGTCACCGCCCTGGGCATCGACGTGCGCCGCGCCTTCACCGTCGTCTTCGCCATCGGCGGCGCCGCCGCCGGTCTGGGCGGGGTGCTGGCCTCGCACTACTTCGGCTACGTCTCGCCCCAGCTGGGCGGCTCGCTGCTGATCTTCGCCTTCATCGTCACCGTCATCGGCGGCCTGGGCTCCCTGCTCGGTGCAGCGATCGCCTCCGTCGTGGTCGCGGTGCTGCAGCAGATGGCCAACTTCTACCTCTCCGGGACCGGCGACCTGGTGGTCGTGCTGCTGCTGGCCACCGTCCTGCTCGTGCGTCCCTCCGGCCTGATGGGAGCCCGCGCATGAGCACCACCACCGACACCCACCCCGACACCGGTACGCCGCAGCCCGCGGCCCCGGCCGGCCCCACCGGTGGCGCGCGCCGCGGGGCGGGGCTGCCGCTGCGGCTGCTGGCGGTGCTGGGCCTCGTCGTGCTGCTCGCGGTGCTGCCGTTGATCAACGTGAGCGTGCCCGGCGTGCTGCCGGGAGCGACGTACACGCCCGGCACGCTGCAGCTGATGGCGCTGGCGCTGGTCTTCGCCTCGCTCGCGCTGACCTACCACGTGATCTTCGGCGTGGCCGGGCTGCTGAGCTTCGGGCACGCGCTCTACCTGGCCATCGGCGCCTACGGGCTGGGCATCGTGCTCGAGCGCACCGACCTGGGCCTGGTGCCGGCGATGCTGCTCACCCTGCTCGGCGGCGCGGTCGTCGCGCTGGTGCTCGGCGCGGTCGGGCTGCGCGTCGGCGGCATCTCCTTCGCCATGGTCACCCTGGCCTTCGCCCAGGCCGGCTCGGTGCTGATCCGCCGCAACAGCGACGTCACCGGGGGCGAGGAGGGGCTGCGCCTCGACACCACCAACGTGCCCGACGCGTTCGTCGGCGTCACCGACACCCGCAACCTCTACTGGGTGGCGCTGGTGCTGCTCGTGGTCGTCTTCGCGCTGGTCACCTGGTTCGAGCGCTCGCGCGCCGGCCACGTCGCCGCCGCGACCCGTGAGAACGAGCTGCGGGTCCGGGTGCTGGGCCTGCGGCCCTTCGCGGTCAAGCTGCTCGCCTTCGTCACCGGCTCGGTGCTGGCCGTGGTCGTGGGCATGGTCTACCTGCTGCTGCAGAGCGGCGCCACGCCCCGCGTCGCCTCGGCCGACTTCACCCTGACCATCCTGGTGATCGTGGTGCTCGGCGGCCTCGGCTCGCGCTGGGGCGCGGTGGTGGGCGGCATCGTCTACACGCTGCTCGACCAGCGGTTGACCACGCTCGCGGCCTCCGACGCCGTCGAGTCGCTGCCGGCCGTGCTGAGCGTGCCGCTGGGCGAGCCGCTGTTCATCCTCGGCACCCTGTTCATCCTCGTCGTGCTCTTCGTGCCCGGCGGCCTGGTCGGCCTCGGCGCCCGCCTGGCCGGGGCCCGCACCCGCGCCGGTCGCCCCGCCACGCCCGCCGCGGGGGAGGATGGCCCATGACCACCTTGTCCGCCTCGTCCGCCTCGTCCGCCTCGTCCGCCTCGTCCACCGCGACCGCCGACGGCCTGCACACCCTGGGCCGCTGGATCACCGACCGGGCGACCTCGACCCCCGAGCGGGTCGCGATCGACGACAGGGGAGTGGTGCTCACCTACGAGCGCCTCGACCAGCGCGCCGAGCACCTCGCCGCGCGGCTGCGCCGAGCCGGCTACACCCGGGGCGACCGGCTGGCGACGCTGACCGGCAACAGCGCCGACCACGTGGTGCTCTTCTTCGCCTGCGCCAAGGCCGGGCTGGTGCTGGTGCCGCTGTCGTGGCGGCTCTCGCCGCGCGAGCTGGCCGGGCAGGTCGAGGAGGCCGACCCCGCGCTGCTGCTGGTCGAGGAGGAGTTCACCGCCCTGGCCCGCGCCACCCTCGACCTCGTCGTCGGGCAGGTCCCGGTGGCCGCGATGGGCACCCAGGGCGTCGAGCGGCACGCGCCGGCGCCGGGTGGCTCCGAGCGCGCCCGCGGCGAGCGGCGTACGACGGCGGGGGCGGCGCCGGTCGCGCCGGTCGAGGACGACGACCCGCTGCTGATCATCTTCACCTCCGGTACCTCCGGGCAGGCCCGCGGCGCGGTGCTGACCCACGCCAACTGCTTCTGGACCAACCTGTCGCTCTCGCGCACCGCCGAGATCACCAGCCGCGACGTGGTGCTCGCGCTGATGCCGCAGTTCCACGTCGGCGGCTGGAACGTGCAGCCGCTGCTCGCGTGGTGGATGGGCGCCACCGTCGTGCTCGAGCGCACCTTCGACGCCGGGCGGGTGCTGCACCTGATCGCCGAGCGCCAGATCACCACCACGATGGGGGTGCCGGCGACCTACCTGATGCTGGCCGAGCACCCCGACTTCGCCGCCGCCGACCTGAGCAGCCTGCGCCACGCCATCGTCGGCGGGGCGCCGATGCCCGAGCCGCTGCTGCGCACCTGGCACCGGCGCGGGGTCGCGCTGACCCAGGGCTACGGCCTGACCGAGGCCGCGCCCAACGTGCTGTGCCTGCCGCCCGAGGAGGCCACCCGGCGCGTCGGGATGGCCGGCACCCCCTACCCGCACGTCGAGGTCGAGCTCGTCGACCCGGCCACCGGCGAGGTCGTCGAGGGCCCCGGCACCGGCGAGCTGGTGGTGCGCGGGCCCAACGTCTTCGCCGGCTACTTCCGCGAGCCCGAGCACGAGCGGGCCGAGCAGGAGCGCCACCGCGGCCTGCACACCGGCGACCTGGCCACCCGCGACGCCGACGGCTACTACCGCATCGTCGACCGCATCAAGGACATCTTCATCACCGGCGGCGAGAGCGTCGCCCCGGCCGAGGTCGAGCAGGTGCTGCTGGCCCACCCGGCCGTGGCCGACGCGGCCGCGGTGGGCGTGCCCGACGAGCGCTGGGGCGAGGTGTGCGCGGCGTACGTCGTGCTGCGCCCCGGCGTGGCCACCGACGAGCAGGACCTGCGCGAGCACTGCGCCCGCGAGCTGGCGGCCTTCAAGGTGCCGCGCCACGTCGAGGTCGTCGCCGAGATCCCGCGCTCCTCGAGCAGCAAGATCGTGCGGCGCGCGCTGGCCGACCGGTGGCGCGAGCAGGAGGCCCGGGCATGAGCGAGACCGCACGCAAGCCGCCCAGCACCAAGCGCGGCACCGCGACCCGCAAGGCGATCATCGACGCCGCCGAGCACGTCTTCGCCGAGCACGGCTACGCCGATGCCTCGATCACCCGGATCACCGAGAAGGCAGGGGTGGCCCAGGGCACCTTCTACCTCTACTTCGACTCCAAGCTCACCGTCTTCGAAGAGCTCGTCGAGGACCTCAACCGCCGGGTACGCCACGCCATGACCGAGGGCTCGGCCGGCGCCACCACCCGCCTGGAGGGCGAGCGGGCGGGCTTCCGGGCGTTCTTCGCCTTCACCGCCGAGCACCCCGCGCTCTACCGGGTGGTGCGCGAGGCCGAGTTCGTCTCGCCCCGCGCGCTCAAGCTGCACTACACCCGCATCGTCGAGGGCTACATCGCCAACCTCGAGCGGGCCCGCGAGGTCGGCGACGTCGGCGACATCGACCCCGAGGTCGTCGCGTGGGTGCTGATGGGCATCGGCGAGATGGTCGGGATGCGCTGGGTGCTCTGGGGCGACGAGCCCGGCGCCGCCCCCGGCCCCGGGTCGACCGCCACCGTGCCCGACCACGTCTTCGAGCAGGTGATGGCCTTCATCGAGCGGGCCCTGGCCGCCGCCCACCCCGACCCCAGCAGCGACAGCAGCGACAGCAGCCCCAGCAGCCCTGACACAGGAGCAGACCAGCGATGACCACCGCCACCCGGCACCCCTCGGCGCCCGGCTCCCCGACCGGCCCGACCGGCCCGCGAATGATCCGCGTGCCCGTCGACGGCGGCGAGCTGACCTGCGGCGTATGGGGTCCCGAGGACCCCGACGCGCCCGTGGTGCTCGCCGTGCACGGCATCACCGCCCACCACCGCTGCTGGCCGCTGGTCGCCGAGGCGCTGCCCGGCCACCGGGTCGTCGCGCCCGACCTGCGCGGTCGCGGCCGCAGCGCGACGCTGCCGGCGCCGTACGGGCTCGAGCAGCACGCGCGCGACCTCGAGCAGGTGCTCGACCACCTCGACGTGGCCCGGGTGGGCCTCGTCGGGCACTCGATGGGCGCCTTCGTGGTGCTCACCCTGGCCGCGCGGATCGGGGAGCGGGCCACCGGCCTGGTGCTCGTCGACGGCGGGCTGCCGCTGCTGGCGCCCGCCGGGGGCGTCCCGTCGCCGACCGCGACGCCCGACGACGTGCTCGGCCCCGCCGCGGCGCGGCTGCGGATGACCTTCGAGAGCCACGAGGTCTACCGCGACTTCTGGCGCGAGCACCCCGCCTTCGCCCACGACTGGAGCCCGGTCGTCGAGGGGTACGTCGACTACGACCTCGAGGGCGAGGCGCCGCACCTCAAGCCCTCGGCCGTGGTCGACGCGGTGGCCGCCGACGCCTCCCAGCTCTTCGGGGGAGCGGCGTACGAGTCGGCGATGCGGGCCGTGCAGGTGCCGACCACCTTCCTGCGCGCCCCGCGCGGGCTGATGGACGAGCCGCAGGCGCTGTACCCGCCCGACGCCGCCGAGCGCGCCCGCGAGTGGCTGCCCCAGCTGCGCGACGTCGAGGTCGACGACGTCAACCACTACACGATCGTGCTCGGCCCCCGCGGTGCCGAGGCCGTCGTCGCCGCCACGCGGGAGCTGCCCGCCTGACCGCTGCCTGACCCACTGCTGTCCCGCACCACCCGCACGTCATGCCTGGCCCTACTCGGAGGAGCACCATGATCGACGTACCGACCCCGTCCCTGCCCGGATCCCTGCCCCGGTCCGCGACGAGCGCCGCCCGGCGCAGCGTCCCGGCCGTCCTGGCCGGCGTGCTCGCGGTGGTGCTCACCGCCGTCACGCTGGTCCTGGGCCCCGGCGCCGGCACCAGCGCCCGGGCCGCGGGCAGCTGGACCAGCGAGACCATCGCCGGCATGAACGTGCGGCTCTACGTGCCGACCACGGCCCCGGCGATCGCCGACGGGCGAGCGCTGATGGTCAACCTGCACGGCTGCGTGCAGACCAACACCGACCTGCAGACGGCCGGCAACTGGCAGGCCACCGCCGACGCCTACGGCATGGTCGTGGCCGTGCCCGCCGCCCCCAACGGCGGTGTGATCGCCGGCTGCTGGGACTACTACGACGGCAACCACAGCCGCAGCAACCCCGCGCGCCACGACGACAACCTGCTGGCGCTGGTCGACACGCTGCTCGGGCGCACCGCCCTGGCCCTCGACGCCGACCAGGTCTACCTCTCCGGGCTGTCCTCGGGCGGCGGCGAGACGATGGTGATGGGCTGCCTGGCCCCCGACGTCTTCGCCGGCATCGGCATCAACGCCGGGCCCACGGTCGGCACCACCTCCTCGCAGATCTCGACCGTGTCGACGACCAAGGCGGCCGCGACCTCGACCTGCACCCGCTTCGCCGGCAGCCACACCGCCGGCTTCGACACCCAGCTGACCTCGGTCATCCACGGCAACGACGACTACACCGTGGCCACCGGCTACAACCTGCTCAACGCCGAGGTGATGGCCGGGCTCTACGACGCCACCACCACCTCGCCGGTCACCATGTCGACGCTGCCCGGCACCAGCACGGCCGGCAGCGGCACCGTGTGGTCCGACGCCGAGGGGCCGCGGGTCTCGCTGCTCACCAACACCGGCCTGGGCCACAACTGGCCCGCCGGCGGCGGCCCGGGCGGTCGCTACATCAAGGCCAGCAGCATCGACTACCCGCGCTACGTCACCTCCTTCTTCTTCGCCCACAACCGCCGCGTGAGCGGGACGACCACCGGCACGCCGACGCCCACCCCCACGACCACCCCTACGCCCACCCCGACGCCGACGCCTACGCCGACCACGCCGCCAGGTCCTGTGGACTGCTGGACCAGCACCAACGCCACCCACGAGAGCGCCGGGCGGGCGGTCAGCTACGGCAACGACCCCTACAACCCGTTCTACGCGCTGGGCAGCCAGGACTACCTCGGCCAGGGCAACGCCACCGTGACCTCGGTGCGTGAGACCAGCGACGGCTTCTACCGCAAGGTGAGCGCCTGCTGAGCCCCTGCGGGCGCGGCACTAGCCTGAGCACGTGAAGCCCCTGATGACCGTCGTCGTCGGCCTGGTCGTCGTTCTGCTCGACCTGCGCTTCGGCAGCGGGGGAAGGGCCTTCGACCTGCTGCCCGACCCCGTGGGCTGGATCGTCGTCGCGTTCGCGCTGGGCAGGCTCGCCCACCTGCACCAGGGGTTCCGGCTCGGTGCCGTGGCCGCCGGGGTCGGCGCCCTGGTCTCGGCGCCCCTGTGGCCGGGCCCCGACCTGCTCGGCGAGACGGCGGTGTGGCTGGGGGTCCTGGAGGGGGTCGTCGACCTGGTCGTGGTGGTGGGCACGCTGAGCGGGGTGATGGCGGTCCTGCCGCGCCGTGCGGGGAGCGCGCACACCCTGCGCACGACGTACGTCGTGGTGGCGGGGGTCTACGCCCTCCTCGCCGTCGGTGGTCTGGTGAGCACCGGCCTGGTGGTGCTGGCGCTGATGGCCACCCTGGTCAACCTCGTCGTCACCGTCATCGTGCTCATCTTCCTGGGCAGCGTCTCCTCCGAGACCCCCGACCCGGCCCAGATCTCCCGCTGACCCGGCCTGAACTTCCCACCGACCCGGCCCGAACTTCCCGCCGACCCGGCCCGAACCTCCGCAGCCGGGCTGCGCCGGCGTCGATGCGACACGATGGCCCGATGGACGACCTCGGCTTCTACCTCGGCCTTCCCCTCTTCGGCGCTGTGACGATCGTGGTGTCCACGATCGTGCTCTACCTGGCGATCACCACGCTGCTCTCGCACGCCGGCCAGCGCCTCTACGCCTCGCCGTCGAGCCTCGACCTGGCGGTGGTCACGGTGCTGGGAGCGATCGTCGGCCGATCGATCCTCGGCCAGGTGCCGACGCTCAGCGGCGGGCTGCTCGCGCTCGCGACCCTGCTGGTCGTCGAGGGCGTCGCCGGGCGGGTACGGCGCAGCGACCGGATGGTCGCGCGTCGGAGGCACCGGGCGGTGGCGGTGATGGTGGCCGGGCAGGTGCAGCGCCACGAGCTGACCCGCCTCGGGCTCGACGAGTCGGGCCTGTGGACAGAGCTGCGCGCTGCCGGGGTGCGCTCGCCGCAGGAGGTGGCGGTCGCGGTGGTGGAGCCCGACGGCAGGTTCACGGTGCTGCGTCGCGGCTAGGAGGTGCATCCCTCCGCCCTGACCGGGGTGAAGCACTCCGGCGAGCTGCTCGAGCGCCTCTCCGCCGGCTGACGGGGCTCCGCCGGGTAGATCCGGGACGGCTCGACGCGAAGTCAGGGCCGGGTCAGCGCGAAGTATGGGCCGGGTCGGCGGGGCTGATGAGGTCACAGGGACCAGGGGTGTCGTTGTGGCGGAAGCCCGGCTCGGGCACACCCCGAAGGGTTCTCCACAGGTTAAGAATCGAGGCTTCCCGGGTAGGTGTCCGGCTGCGTAGCGTCACCGATGACGCACTCCTGCTGCTGACCCCTACTCGGAGGGCCTGCCATGGCGATGACCCACGCCGACGCCCGGCGGGCCTCCGCATCCCCGCACCCCGCCGCCAGGGCCGGTTCGGGCGCCCGGCTGCCAGGGCACGCCGAGACCCTCGAGCACCTCGACCACGCGCTGCGCGAGGTGGTGCGCCGCGAGGGCATCGACCCCCAGCGCGACCCAGGCGTCGTACGACGTCTGGCCGAGTCGTTGGTGCACGAGCACGACGAGCGCAGCCTGACCGGCGCGGTGGTGCCTGTCGGCGACGCCGAGGCAGTGGTCGGCGAGCTGGTCGCGCGGGTCTCCGGGTTCGGGGCGCTGCAGCCCCTGCTCGACGACCCGACGGTCGAGGAGGTGTGGATCAACGACCCCAGCCGTGTCTTCGTCGCCCGCAACGGCCGGCATGAGCTGACGAACCTGATGCTCACCCAGGCGCAGGTCGCCGAGCTGGTCGAGCGGATGCTGAAGTCGAGCGGGCGGCGCATCGACATGAGCCGGCCCTTCGTCGACGCGATGCTGCCCGAGGGGCACCGGCTCCACGTGGTGCTCGAGGGCATCAGCCGCGGCTTCTCGGCCGTCAAGACCGCAATGCCTAAAACCACTGCTAGATTCTGGTGGCATGCAGCAGCAGCGAGGTTTGCCCCAAGCGCCCGCGATCTACGCGAGGATTAGCCTCGACCGCACTGGACAAGCCCTCGGTGTCCAGCGGCAGATCGAAGCATGCCGCGAACGATGCGAGGCGCTCGGCTGGCCTGAGCCGAAGGTGTACTCAGACAACGACATTTCTGCACGCTCTGGCAAGCGTCGCCCCCGTTTCGAGCAACTTCTGGCTGACGTGCAAGCCGGGTATGTCGATGGGCTAGTCGCGTGGCACCTCGACCGAGTGTTGCGGCGAGTGGTCGACTTGGAGCGGGTGCTGGATGCGATCGAGGCTCAGCGGTCCGCGATCCCGGTGGTGTTTCTCCAGGCTGGCGAAATCGACCTAACCACCCCGTCCGGCCGCCTTCTCGCCCGGATCCTCGCTGCCGTCGCCGCCAACGAAGGCGACGTGAAGTCTGCCCGTCTTTCCGCGCAACGAGCACAGGCTGCGCAGGCAGGTCGGGCCCATGGACCGCTCGGGTATGGCTATGACGATGAGCAGCGCATCATCCCCGAGGAGGCTGGCGTCATCCGAGACGTTGCACGCCGGCTCATCGAAGGTGACTCGCTGTACTCGATCGCGGCCGACCTGAACGAGCGCGGAGTGCCTACCCCTGGTAGTGGAAAGTGGGACGCGAGGCGGGTTCAGCGGGCCGCCGAACGGGACGAGCGTCAAGCTGTCACCGCCGTCATCGAAGGCGCGCGCAGCAGCAGTTCCCTCACCCCTGGCGCTCTCGCGCGCCTATTGCGGAAGGCTGGCGGAAACGCCGAGGTGTGCTCCGCAGCTTGGGTCCGCGACCAACTCTGGGTCGAACATGTCACGTCTCACGATCACGGTCTGGACGACTCGACCATTGCCCGGATGCTGTTTGCGGCCGGCGTGCCGGCGGACCGGTCATACTGGCGGGCTGCGAACGTGCGCGCAATGGTTCGCCGCGGATCACTGTGTGGCTGGCGCGAGTTCAGCCCCGGCCAGCGGGGAGGCTATGGCGAGTTGATCTCGCCGGGGGACTGGACCCCGATTCTGTCCAAGGAAGCGATTGAGGACATCCGGCTGGTTACAGACCGACCCCGGACAAAGCGTGGCCGTGAGCCGAAGTATCTGCTCGCGGCCATTCTTAAGTGCGGCAAGTGCGGCTCTAGCCTGGCCGGGTCACCAACCCGCAACGGCGGTCCGTTCCGGTATGCCTGCTCCAAGCAGCCGGGCCGACCGCACACCTGCGGTGGCCTTACCATCGCAGGGCCTCAGACTGATCGGATCGTCTCTATGGCCATCATTGACGCGGTCGCGGAGGCCAAGGTCCGCTCAGGTACCGCCCAACGCCGCACCGCCAACGGTGCTGCGGCACGCGGGGCCGAGGAGACAATTGCCGAAATCAGTCGCTTGCGGAAGCACTACGGCCTGGAGTTCGCAGCTGGGCGATTGCACCAGGAAGAGTGGGATGCCGTGCGCGAGGGGTGGGCGCTCCGCCAGCGCGAGGCAGAACGCGTGCTGGGGACGTGGGCGCCAAACCTGCACGCGGTGCTGTCTGATGTGCCGAAAGACCGTCCAGACATCGAGAAGTGGTGGGAATCGGCGTCTGTACGACGCAAGCGAGAGATCGTCCAGGTGCTAGTCGAGAGGATCGAGATCGCGCCTCGAGAGAAGATCAACAACAGGTTCGACGATTCACGGATCGGTGAGCCGGTTTGGAGGATCTAGGCTGCGGGCAGGCCCGATCGCTGAGACTGCGGGCCCTCCAAAGCCATGATCTCGGCGAGTCGATTGAGCACTCCGGATCCGGTGATCACAGGAGATTTGCCCTGCTTGGCACGGGCCTCGCGTGCTCGGCGCGAGTAAGCGTTTGCCATGTCATCGAGCGTGCGCTCCCGCAGCGCGCCAGCGTTGGCGCTTTCAGTGGTGTGGACTGATTCGTTCACGGGGCTGCTCCTTGGAGACCGGAGACGGTGAGTGTGCCAGTCTGAAGTGGCCCCACTTGGAGCCGTAGTGCTGGCTTGAAGTGGCCCCACCCTCGACCTACTTGTCCCCGTACTTTCGTGCCCGTCTGCCAAGGCGAGTCACGAGAGATGCAGGGGTGAAAGTGAGATCGAGAGTGGAGCAGTTCGAACGTATCCGACGCGATGCGCGCGATGAAGGAGCGTGTCAACTTTTCTGTGTAAGGCGGCCGATCTCTTTACTTTGAGTTGGGCTTACAGGTGGGGGTTGATGCGGTCGGGGTAGGCGATCGCGAGTTGGGCGAGGGCCTGCTTCCAGTT
>NZ_JAULSC010000293.1 GCF_030518195.1 Nocardioides cremeus | reverse complement strand
GGGCGCAGCAGGCGCCCGGTGACGGCCCCGATACGGACCTCCGGGTGGCTGCTGAACCTCTCGAGGAGCCGTTCGACGAAGTCGGTCTCGGGCAGAGCATCGGCGTTCAAGCTCAGCACGAACGGTGCCGAGGTCGCGGCGATCGCACGGTTCATGCCGCCGGCAAAGCCGACGTTGTCCTCGAGCAAGATCCGTCGGAGACCGGCGCCTCGGATCGAGGCACCGGTGAGGATCTCACGCGTTGCATCGGAACTCGCGCAATCGACCACGATCACC
>NZ_JAULSC010000292.1 GCF_030518195.1 Nocardioides cremeus | reverse complement strand
CCTTTGAGTCTCACACAGCTACGATAGCTCCCTCAATTAGCTTCTAGTATAGGTAACACTTAGAGAATTTAGTTTACAAGGATCCAGTTTTGCTTATCATAGTCTACTCCTCATCTGATGTAGCCTCTGCTGGTGATGACCTAGGAACAAAAGCCGATTGACCAAACCGTCGTGTGACATACAGTATTCAATCGCCCTAGTAGCTTTATTGCAAATGGTGCTATCACCATCACTGCTCCTGTACTCTATACTGTACACTTACTGCGAAGTTATCAA
>NZ_JAULSC010000291.1 GCF_030518195.1 Nocardioides cremeus | reverse complement strand
GTAAATCTCTTAAACTTAAACTTAAGGTTATTCTAATCCTAAAACCTATTATTATTATTATTTTTACTACCCTCTCTATTAAGTTCTTAAGCTTTAGTAGCTTCTTACTACTTATTAGTAATATAATTACTAGTATTATTAATATCCTTATTATCTTTATTATCTACTTCCTCCTTATACTTATTGCTATTATAGGTCTTAATATAGAGCTTATTATTATTTGGTATTATATCTAAGTTAAACTAGTTATAGATTAGTATAAGCTTACGTTTTCTA
>NZ_JAULSC010000290.1 GCF_030518195.1 Nocardioides cremeus | reverse complement strand
ATTATATTTAGATAATAATAAAGGTAATATCGGGCCAGACACGGCTACTGCTAAAGCAAATAAACTAACTAATAAACCCGCCACAGATATTTCTATATTATAAGTACTTGCAACTATTGGCAATATACCAATGACACCCATCTCCGTATTTAAGATACTAAATACGCCTATAGTCAAAATAAATACGATTAAATTATTTTTAGTCATAATTTCGCTCCTAAATACATCTTGAAAATATCAATAAACTATTTTATTTATTCAAAGCTTTATTTAAAA
>NZ_JAULSC010000289.1 GCF_030518195.1 Nocardioides cremeus | reverse complement strand
GTACTTACTCCAAATGAGAATTTATTTCCATCTTCAAGCCATTCAATGTCTGTTTGCCAACTCTTCACTATTATGAACTAGCTTGTTGGATTGAAATTCATTCAAGTTTACAAACACCCACCTGGATATTCAAGCTCGGACTGATGATTAGCTTTCCATGAAGCCCATTACTATTCCATCACCCTTGCTTTAATTGACAGCTCCAATACTTCACAAAGCACACCTAATAGCCTAAAGAATAAACTCACTCTGTTGGTTGCAATACAGAAATGAGCA
>NZ_JAULSC010000063.1 GCF_030518195.1 Nocardioides cremeus | reverse complement strand
CGGGTCGACCCCGGGCGACGCTGAGACCAGCACCCGGGACGAGAACAGACGAGGCCCGGACCTGTCGGTCCGGGCCTCGTCACTGTGTAGCGGGGGCAGGATTTGAACCTGCGACCTCTGGACGCCGCCCGCGTCGCCATCGCGCTAGAGAGTGCTTTGACCAGGCTTGCTGACATGGGCCGTGACCTGCACGAACGTCCGGCAACGGGACATCCTCGGACCCCGAGTTCTTGACGCCGTGCGTGCTCGTCTGACGGCTTGCGCTCGCGTTTTCGGGACATATTCGCGACACGACTCGAATCTCTCGATAGTGCCCCCCCAGTCCTAGCGCCCCGCCTGCGCGGTGACGAGTTACGTCACGTCCCGACGCGGTAGGTCCGTCTCCACCTGACCAGATACGATTCGGTGCCGCCTGCCGCCAACTTCTTGACTCAGGCGCGCCGTGCTGGCGTTCACGCGTTCCCGCGGTCGCACTGGTCGAAGATCTGGTCGACCAACCCGCTCGAGCGGGTGAACAAGGAGATCAAGCGTCGAGCGCGCGTCGTCGGGATCTTCCCCAACGATGCCGCGGTGATCCGCCTGGTCGGCGCCGTGCTGGCCGACTTGCACGACGAATGGCAATCAGGCGACCGCCGCCCCTTCTCCGAAGGCTCCATGGCACTCCTCAAGCCCAACGGCGATTACTGGCACCGTCGCTGTCGGCGGCCACGAGAAACTGCCCGGAGACGGCCACGAAACTGCCCGCTGGCGGACATGAGAACTGCCCACTGACGGTCATGGGATCTGCCCGACACGACGTCGTCTGCCTCGCCGCGC
>NZ_JAULSC010000288.1 GCF_030518195.1 Nocardioides cremeus | reverse complement strand
CCCACCCGTAACAAACCCAATGCCCGTGAGAACAACCTCACCATTCTCCGTTTATGCAAGAAATATGAAGTTCCGGTCATTTTGGGAAGTGACGCGCATATTTCGTTTGATATAGCCCGTTACGATAATTTGTATGAATTGTTGCAGCTTACCGGGTTTCCTGAAGAGCTGATCATGAACCGTGATGTGAAATCATTTAAAGAATACCTTCATTTGTAGATTATATATGAAAAGAATACTTTTTGTCTGCCTCGGTAACATTTGCAGGTCTTCTTC
>NZ_JAULSC010000287.1 GCF_030518195.1 Nocardioides cremeus | reverse complement strand
CACCTCGACTACCGCCTTGGCTATGGAATGTGAACGTGAACATGCCGGCACAGCTTCGGCTTTATCGGGTGCAGTCGGCTTTGGGTTCGGAGGACTGGTATCTCCTTTAGTCGGATTGGACGATACGATGGTCACGACGGGTATTGTCTTCATGGCATGCGCAACTTGCTCTTTGGGTTGCATACTTTGGGCAAGGAAGATCAACGCGTTCCGGGAAGTATCTCCCATCATGCGGAAAAGGGCAACATTCGCACCGGCATAAGATGGAAATCGGCA
>NZ_JAULSC010000286.1 GCF_030518195.1 Nocardioides cremeus | reverse complement strand
AAGCCAAGGCCAGCGCGGCGAACAGGTGAACGAATTCCGCGCCATGGTCAAGGAGTTTCACCGCAACGGCATCGAGGTAATCCTCGATGTGGTGTACAACCACACTGCGGAGGGCAACCACATGGGGCCAACGCTCAGCTTCAAGGGCATTGACAAACAGGCGTATTACCGTTTGGTCGACAACGACCCGTTGCACTACTTCGACACCACCGGCACTGGCAACTCGCTGCTGATGCGCTCGCCTCACGCTTTGCAGGTCATCACCGATTCCTTGCG
>NZ_JAULSC010000285.1 GCF_030518195.1 Nocardioides cremeus | reverse complement strand
GATATAAAAAACGCGTAGAAAAATATATATCCAGATGGGAAAAACTCATTCCCCACTATACCAAGCTACAGTTCGCCGGATCAATGGGTATGCTTTCCCTCGGAACAGGTTGGAATTATTATCGTAATCACTGGGAAACAGATGTATATTTGGGGATAGTTCCCCGCAACTCGGATCGCCATGCTATGGCAACCCTTACACTCAAACAGAATTATTACCCTTGGAACATCCGTATCGCCGACAAGTTATCTTTCGAACCTCTCGCCTGCGGTGTCTA
>NZ_JAULSC010000284.1 GCF_030518195.1 Nocardioides cremeus | reverse complement strand
AGAAGCACCGTGTCCAGGCCTCGAGATTAGAATTGCTGGCGTCGGGTGTGGGTACAGCCCGGACGGCGAGTCCGGTTGACAGAGTTGCTAGTCCGGCAAAGTAGATGGCCATTTGAGTTGTAATACTAATAGGTTGGCGATGATACCCATTTTGAAAAGAATACAGTTATCCTGTTTAGCTAATATTGTGTAAAGTATGTAGACATACCGCCACGCAAAGGTTCCGATCAGCGCAGAGTTACCAAAACAGTCACACTTGGATAACAACTGTGAGAGC
>NZ_JAULSC010000283.1 GCF_030518195.1 Nocardioides cremeus | reverse complement strand
AACATAGGCTTATGAGTGCGACTCCTCTTTATAATGAATTTCCTTCTTTCCTGAAACGTTATTTTCCGTATAAGGTACAGAAAATTTCGTTGAATGCCGGGTTTACCTGTCCCAACCGTGACGGGAGCAAGGGGTACGGCGGCTGTACCTACTGCAATAACCAGACTTTCAATCCCGACTACTGCCGTACCGAGAAGCCGATAGCCCTGCAACTGGAAGAAGGAAAGCGTTTCTTTGCGCATAAATATCCCGAAATGAAGTATCTGGCATATTTTCA
>NZ_JAULSC010000282.1 GCF_030518195.1 Nocardioides cremeus | reverse complement strand
CGACGTCAGCCGATAACATGGAGTGCTTGGGCGAAGTTGTAGGCCGCCTCCAGGAGTCAGCACTTGAAGCGTCTTCCAGAGGCAATAAGTACATCCATTCATGCCTGAGGTTAAATGAGGAAATGCGAGGCTTGGAAAGCCTAAGTATGCAGCTAAAGATTATGCGGAAGATCGTTGATTCACTAGATTTGGCTGTTGATCGGCTGCTCCACCTCCCGTAGTTCATGCATCTATCAGTAGCTTCTACAAGGAACTTCTGATGAAATTTATATTCACC
>NZ_JAULSC010000281.1 GCF_030518195.1 Nocardioides cremeus | reverse complement strand
ATATATTGAATGAAGGAAGACCCCGAAACGACTCCCTATGTCGGTCTGGCGCTAGATAGCCAATCCAAACGCCTTGCGTGAAGAGTTGATTGACTGAGTAAAAGTGACCGTTTGAGTCAGCATAAGGGTTGAAGCATTTACAAAAACGCCGAGAAGTTTGGGAGCTGATTGGCCGGCTCTGTTGAACTGTTTTGGCTTCTCCACTGCTTAGAGATCTTCCTAGTTCAGGCAGGCTGGGTGGCATGGCTGGCCAAGGCAGCTCATTAGTCTGAGAGCC
>NZ_JAULSC010000280.1 GCF_030518195.1 Nocardioides cremeus | reverse complement strand
CCAATATTGCCATTGGGCAACTGCTAACAGCTGAGCATCGGCTTTGGCTGCCTTCATTCGTTTGCCGGTCGAGTTGTGTTGTTGAATAGATATCTCGCAGCAAGCAGGAAACCATGTACCATTCGCCATACCACGGATGGAATGCGCATTCATGCATCTTCAATGTCCCTGCTCTGAATACAATCCAAGAATTTATTTTCTTATTTTCGAGGCTTGCATCCATCATGCCAGCTAGCGCCAGCTGTTTGGACTCCTTGACTCGTCCGATATCACGGAA
>NZ_JAULSC010000279.1 GCF_030518195.1 Nocardioides cremeus | reverse complement strand
ACTCAATCCATTCGGTTGCAAAAATGAAAAACCAGCCCTTCGATTCCTTTCAACCTTTCCTAGGCGGAAACAGCGAGGACATTGAGTGTTCGGACCTCATTGCTGACGGCGGAGACGACGACGGAAACCGACTCCGGTAAGTTTTTTTTAACACCATGCAGGTATGCCCCCCAGCGGTCGTCATTTCCTTCAGCAATAGGCATCGGTGAGCCTGGGTGTGGAAGGAACCCTCAGCCCCACTTTTGGAACAACAACTGCAGCGACCAGTACCCCATCC
>NZ_JAULSC010000278.1 GCF_030518195.1 Nocardioides cremeus | reverse complement strand
ATCGCAGGTAATGCATCAATTGGTGCTTTGAAGAAAAACGATGGTGCTTTCGGTAACTTCTTGGTTCTTACAGCGCTTCCTGGTACTCAGGGTTTGTACGGTTTTGCAGGTTACTTTATGTTCCAGAGTATTTTTAATGTACTGACTCCTGAAATTTCAGCAATTCAAGCTTGTGCTGTGTTAGGTTCAGGAATTGGTTTGGGACTGGTTGCATTATTCTCTGCTATTCGTCAGGGACAAGTTTGTGCAAACGGTATTGCAGCTATCGGACAAGGAC
>NZ_JAULSC010000277.1 GCF_030518195.1 Nocardioides cremeus | reverse complement strand
CCCGACGTCACCGGGCCGGGGTCGTTGGACCTGCATGGGTCCGTCCCCACGTTGGCCGTGGCGGCCTCGACGACGGACCCGGCGCGGATGGCGTACGTGGTCGGCGATCCCCTCGTGGCCCCAGGCGAACGGCTGGGGATGCCCCGTTCAGGCCAACAGCCGCAGGCGGCCAATCTTCCCGCGCTTCTGCGCGAGGATGCCCTGCTCGTCCATCCGGACGACCTGGGCCCTTCGTGGGTCGTTGCCGCCCTCTTCGACGCGCCGCCGGCCATCGCAG
>NZ_JAULSC010000276.1 GCF_030518195.1 Nocardioides cremeus | reverse complement strand
GAAGAGAAAACGAAGGTAATCGGTGCGAGGAGGTTCGGGACTGGGAGATCTATTGGCGAATGTGTTGCGAATAAAAATTCAGAGATAGAGTGCGAACGGGATGAACTTAGTATAAGTATGTACTCTACCCCCACACTTCTAGAATGTAGACAGAAAACATTCCTTAATTCGACGCGAGTAATCAGGAACCATGCACGGCCTAGTGTGATGCTGCTGTATACAATTGGGCGACCTGCAACGGAGAACAATATCCAGCGTGATGCTGACACCTCTTCCC
>NZ_JAULSC010000275.1 GCF_030518195.1 Nocardioides cremeus | reverse complement strand
CTGTCAGCCCAGAAAACCGCCGGCGAACAGTACCCACAAGCCGGCGTTTATCGTCTCTCGTCCATGACTATCGCAACAACAGCCAATGGGATAGACCCTCACGGTTAAGCCTAGGCTCTGTCTCTGAGGTCATAGTATTCGGCCTCGCAGGCAGCCTCGGGTAAACCATCTTGGAGCAGCTGCTGAAACCCTTTCCAAAAAACGGTGCACACACTTGCAGTCTTATAGTCAACCAACCTCCCTTATGGCTGTGCGAGTGTCGATCGTCTTGTCGATC
>NZ_JAULSC010000274.1 GCF_030518195.1 Nocardioides cremeus | reverse complement strand
GCACGGTCTCGATCGGCGCACCGGACAGTTCGAACTGACCGCCGGGCTCCAGCGAAATCGCACCGCCGCCGGTGACGTCATAGAGGCCGATGATGTTGCCGCGCTCCATGATCGGCTCCCAGCCGAGCAGCAGCTTCATGCCATCGAGCAGCGCACCGATCCCCCTGGCGCCTTCATACGGCACGGGGTTGTGGCCTTCGAGCGTGAACGGCGTCTTCTCGTGCTCGGTGCCGATGCGGAATTCCGATTTCGGCTTCACGCCCGCGGCGAGCCAGGC
>NZ_JAULSC010000273.1 GCF_030518195.1 Nocardioides cremeus | reverse complement strand
ATAGCTGGGAGTATAGCTCTTTGCATTTATCGCCAGACGTTTCCGAAGCCGCGAGCATTCTGCCTAAGGACTCGGAAATATAAGAGATAAAATAAAGAAGAAAACAAATTCCGAAAGAATTAAAAGTTTTGAAGCTGAGAATCTACTATTCCTCCCAAGCTGCATAAGCAAAAGGAACAAATGTATCTTGTGCATAAAATTACGACTAACGTCCATCTATGTGTAACAGAACAACCGCCGTAGCGGAATGATATTGACTCCTTCACCACCTCAAACA
>NZ_JAULSC010000272.1 GCF_030518195.1 Nocardioides cremeus | reverse complement strand
AATGAAAATTAATTGTTGCATAATTTTTCTGTTCCTCATTATGCAACACATCTTGGCTTCCCAGATTGCAGCTTCACTGTTCCTTGTTTCATCAGTGGTAAGGCAATATTTCCCAAAACTCACTATTGTTCTTGGTTCAAGTTCTAGCATACAGTGTACACAATGCAGGCTATATTTGTCCGATACTGTGGGAGCTTCATGAGAACAAATCCAATGAATCTCACACTCTTTCTGAGTGCAGTAGCTATGAGGATATTACGCATTTGTTGAGGAGTGT
>NZ_JAULSC010000271.1 GCF_030518195.1 Nocardioides cremeus | reverse complement strand
CACCCTTTCCATCTTCTGCCGTCAACCCAACCTCGTCGCTGAAAGCGGCTTGCTGCGCGAGAGAGGCAGAGAGCGTAAGCCCAGTCTCACTGCCTCGCCCAGAGCTGTGCCCCAATGTGGCACGGCTGAGCACCATGTTGTTGCTGACTTCACTATGTTTTCAAATGTCGAGCTGCGAATTGATATGCTGGTCAGCCCGTACAAGCATAGCAACGTTGGCAGTCTCCTAGCATGCGCTCCCAACACGCCAATGGTGATTCTCAATAGACGGATACAC
>NZ_JAULSC010000270.1 GCF_030518195.1 Nocardioides cremeus | reverse complement strand
AGTCTTACCTAAGCCTCTATGTTTCATGCCTATACCTATCATTCTAGAAATATTACTTCTTGTATAGACCATATACTATACTCAAGTCAATGTATAATCAAGCAAACACAGTCATTCGAGTAACAAAGGAAACAAGAGAAAGACTTGCAGACATTGGAAGCAAGAAAGACACATACGATTCTATCATAGTTCGAATGTTAGAAACTCGAAAAGAGGCCTGCTAATTGGCTGTAAGAAGCGAGAATTTAGATCAAACATACGATGATGTCATTAAATAT
>NZ_JAULSC010000269.1 GCF_030518195.1 Nocardioides cremeus | reverse complement strand
GCACATGGTTGCTTGGGTGACTATGGGCGCACTGGCGTGCAAAGTTTGCAGGCAGAGTGAAGGTGAGATGCCTTCGTTTGCATCCGCATTTGGTAGCATGCAAGATGACAGAAGGGATTCATGCATAGTTATTGTTGCAAATTACTGCAAATTACTACAAATTACTACAAACTACTGCTCATTACTGTAGTTTGTCGAAAACAGGTCTCGCATAGTAAATTCAAGACGAATGTTCTACTCTACTCGCTCTGCTCACGAGGCATGTTATTGGTGCGGGA
>NZ_JAULSC010000268.1 GCF_030518195.1 Nocardioides cremeus | reverse complement strand
GATTGGCGCCAAAAAGCGCGGGGCTTAGGTAGATGGTTGCGCCCCGTGCTTACTGCCAATGTCCCGCCATGGCAAGTTAGCTCCGTGGGGTCGCCCGCGAATCTAGCGGATTTGCGCCGCGCGCAGCCGCTCGAGCGAGGCAGGGCTCTCGTCCGGATCTGCCGGCGCCACTCCTGGATCGTCGGGGATGGGCGGCGCCACGTAGAACTCCGGCTTTGACCGCGCTTGGGCAGGCTGCTCGCGAGGCGTTGCGGGCGGGACCGGTGTGACCGGAGGGA
>NZ_JAULSC010000267.1 GCF_030518195.1 Nocardioides cremeus | reverse complement strand
TCGGAGTTGCGACGCCACTTGACAGAACGTCCAGGCTACGGGTATACACCCCAGCTACAGTTTTTGAAGCTCTGTCGTACTTGCAATGAAGATTTTCTTGACAAGGAGGTATTCGAGTCTCAACATGGCTACAAAGGAGAGCTTTGCAACAACCGGAAAATCGGACGCAGGAAAGCCCATGCACAAGTGCAATGGCAATTACTGTATCATCACGTTGAAGCAGCCATGGTTTCTCAACATCTTGAAGCACACACATCTTCTTTGTCGAATAATTACGA
>NZ_JAULSC010000266.1 GCF_030518195.1 Nocardioides cremeus | reverse complement strand
CGCATCCCCGAAGATGTGAGAATCTTGCAAAGTCATACCCACCATTCTGGTTTCCATCACTTGTACTCGAGATCACATCTCGCAAGAATACACGGCTCATCTTCCCCTTATATAGCTGCATTTGAGACAAATAGAAGACACTGAAAAGTATAATTCAAACAGTTTACATTGCCTAACCTAAAATACATCCCTATCATTCAAAGAAAGAAAAAACCGCTATGACAAACTGAATCTACCGCCCAAGTCGTTGATACATCTGCTCTTTAACCAACACATCC
>NZ_JAULSC010000265.1 GCF_030518195.1 Nocardioides cremeus | reverse complement strand
CGCCCAATGACATCGTCGCGGCAGCGCCACGCAGCGCATGGAAGACAATTCCGGCCGACGACCTTCTCGTCATGGACCTGGCGAACGGCGGACGGGTTGTGATCCAGCTCGCGCCGACATTCGCCCCAACCCACGTCGCCAACATCAAGGCGCTCGCCCGGGGACGCTATTGGAATGGCGCGAGCATCTATCGCGTGCAGGACGATTATGTCGCTCAATGGGGTCTGAACTCGAGCGACAAGCCGTGGCCGGCCGGAGTCACAGCCAAGCCACCGGCG
>NZ_JAULSC010000264.1 GCF_030518195.1 Nocardioides cremeus | reverse complement strand
TAGACGTATACGAGCATCGAGATGCCTAGGCATATTTTGACACTCTTGCAAAAGACATGACATGCCACGCATGGGCTGTCGAACTAGCCCCAGGTGGGCATTCGGAAAATTGCAACCTACATCTTTCGCTCGGTTTCCTTTTGCTCTCCTACAAAGATGTTTGGATTGGAATTGTGTGTGAGTTATCTACATGTAACAACTAGATGTGAATTGTTCTCCGCATTACCGTGTTTCAGTAAAAGTTGTTGAGATTGGCTCCTGAAGGGAGCAACTGTTCA
>NZ_JAULSC010000263.1 GCF_030518195.1 Nocardioides cremeus | reverse complement strand
AAGGAGTTTGCGTAGGCAGGATGGGCCAAGGCTATGATTATCCAACGAACAAAAATTTCTATTACACAAGGTGATGTTCAGTTGTGTGCAAAGGGTCAGTCTCCTCTCCAACCTAACTTGTAAAAAGATATTTGGGGAAGATAGACTATTTCATAATATCAAGTGCGGACCATCTAAACGATCCACTGCTCATTGCGCCGGATGTCAGTGCTGAGACTCTGTTACATCAGTAAAATATTTTTGCATTAGATACACTAGGCACACATGCATTCCACGCC
>NZ_JAULSC010000006.1 GCF_030518195.1 Nocardioides cremeus | reverse complement strand
AACCGGTGAAAACAGCCGTTGGGGGCCGGTGGCCCCCACACCTGCGGCCACTGGCCCCCAACGGCAAGATCCACGGCCCCCAGCCACCCGATCCAGTGGTCCCTAAGCCTTCAAATACTCAACCCGGGGCAAGCCCGATACAGGGCCGTGAGTTCTCCCGCGCTATGGCCGTCGGATTCCCCTCGTGTCGCAGATCGGGCTGATCGCTTACCAACCTCCTTCGCACCTAGGTGACCAGAAAGCGAGGTGGACCATGAGCACTTCCCGAACCGAGAACCCGGTCCCCGGTGTCGTCACCTTCACCGCCCGCGGAGACGCCGCCCTCGATCGTCTGACCGACGCCCTGGTGGCCGAGTGCGACGGCTCCCCAGGGGGCATCGCCGACATCCTCGAGCGGGTCCTGGATGCCGACGTCGAGGACCTAGTCGAATGCCTCAGCGAGACGACCGAGCCGCACGCCGATCGACCTGGCCGCGGCGTCGACGAGGTCGATTCCGCAGGCGAGAGCCTCGACGATGCCGCCCGCCGTCGACTCGGAGCGCGCACGCCAGGCGCTGCCAGCACGCCTGGAACACGCAGCTTTAACGTGGGGCGGTGACCCCGATCGACGGCATACACTTCGTTACACAAGCCCGCTGTGTAACAGAATGTATAGGAGACCTCTAATGCTGCCCAACCCCTACGCCCCGGGCGAACTGCCGCGGGTCCTGGCCGGGAGGGAACAACAGCAAGACAGGATCAGAGGCTACCTGAGCCGGATCGGCACCTACGGCGAGATGGGCGGCCCGCTCTTGGTGTTCCTGGGCCCGCGCGGGGTTGGGAAGACGTCCCTGCTGCGCGAGGCGCAGCGTGACGCCGAGGAGCACGGGTTCATCACCGCATGGGTGGCATGCCGGCGCAACGCGCCGTTCCTTCCCGACCTGGTCAGTCGCGTCGGAAAGGCCGTCGAATCCGCGGACATCCTCCCCCGAGCCGAGAAGGGCACCTGGAAGCTTCGCCTGGAGAACATCGGCCTGGAGTTCGGGCTGCCGAGCGTGGTGAAGGTGAGCGCGACGGCGGCCGCCGACCGCTCCGAGGCTGAGGCACCTCCACGAGGGGCCCAGATCTCGGCGATGGAGGACCTCCTGCACGAGACCAGCTCCCAGATCCGTGCACGCGGTGGCGCTGGACTCGTGGTCTTCGTCGACGAGCTGCACGCGGCCACCCGCGATGACCTCGCGGTCCTGCTCAACGCGATGCAGAACTTGGCTGGACGGCGCGAGGACAACCCCCTCGCCATCATCGGCGCCGGCCTGCCCTCGACACCGGGAGTCCTGGTCAACGCTGCCACCTTCGGGGAGCGCAGCACCTTCCTCACGCTTCCCCGACTCGAGCCGGCCGCAGCGGCCGCCGCCGTGGCCGAGCCGGCCGCAGAGCTAGGCGTGACCTGGACGCCCGCCTCGCTGCAGACGGTAGCGGCCGAGGCCCAAGGATTCCCGTACCTGCTGCAGGTCCTCGCGCACGCGACGTGGGAGGTGGCCAAGCCCTCAGGAACAGGTGACGTGCTCGACGTCGACCAGGTGCGGTCCGGCCTGCCGCTGGCCGATGATCAGCTGAGCTCCATGTACGCCGCCCGGTGGGCGGCCGCGACCGAACTGGAGAAGCAGATCATGTCCGTGATGGCGCAGGCCGGCACTCCAACGGTGACGCGGGCAGAGATCGCCGCGGCGCTCGGCCGGCCCACGCAGGCTCTGGGTGTTCCGCGTGAGCGCCTGATCGACAAGGGCATCATCGAGCCCGCCAGTCGCGGCGAGGTCCGGTTCACGATGCCTGGCTTCGACCGCTACATCCGCGAGACCCTGGCCACCGGAGCACCCTCGCCCGCCGACCCGGCACCCGGCAGTCTCGGTGCCGGCCGCCGCCCGCGTGAACTCCCGCCCGCCTCCGAGGGCGACCCCGACGCGCCGCGGCGTTAGAGCTCACGGCGAGCCTGCCGACGTTAGGACCGCCTCGAGCTCGTCGACGTCGCCGAGTGGCATCGGGGGCGCGACGTGGGCGGAGGTCGTCGAGCAGCTCGTCGACGTCGCCGTCCTCCAGCTGCGGTGCGCTGTAGGCGTTCCACTTCCCCACCGCGTCGGCGAGTCGGCGGTAGGCCTCGACGTCGGCCGCAGCGTTGACCAAGCGGCCACCGCCAGTGCCACTCGCCTTGCGATCAAGGCGGCCTGGTCGTCCATGGCCGCTCAGTCTCCCGCTGGAGACCCCGGAGGGAACCCCTGCGGTTATCCACAGCCCGCCGCCGGCGGCCGAGCGTACGGCCGGCGAGATCCGCGAGACTCAGGCCAGCGAGACCGCTCGGCAGGAAGGACAACCTTGGTGGACGACAACGACCAGCTCGAGGCGAGCGGGCACGCGACGGCGGCACGCCGACACGTCTACGGCTTCAACCGCGCCACGATGTGGGCGCGCGACCAGATCCCGGCCGAGACCTCCGACGAGCTCGCGGAGTTCGCCGACCTCGCGGCCGCGCTGCCCCAGGCGTTCTCGCAGCTGTCGAGCACGCTCGAGCCGGCATTGGCCGACCAGGTGCTCAGCATGGACGCGATGACCGACGAATCCGACCCCGCCATGGCGATCGGCGTCGCGCGTCTCCACCTGGAGGAGGCCCGCGGACTCGCGGTCGACCTCCACAAGCACCTGAACGCCGCCCGCAACGCCACGGCGCACATCATCAGCGAGGGCGTCGACGACGGGCAGGAGTCGATGCCCTGGGACCAACCCTGACCTGGTGGTCCCCGGCCCTCGGTGACCCGCGGCGCCTGAGGCCCGCGAGATTTTTTCGCGCTCGGTGATCGCCCGAGCGGGTCGACCTTCCTTTGGTGACTGAGACATAACCCCGGTCAACCAAGGAGCTGCCCGTGAGCACGCCCACCGATTCTCCCTCCGCCGCGGCCGACCGTGACCCGGTTCAGGAGGCCGGCGACCACCTCGAGCGGGCCCTGGCGGCTCTCGACCGCCTTCGCGAGGTCCTGCCCCCGTCGAGCATTACGCCCCCGTCCGACACGGGAGGCGGCGAGCCGGCATGACCACCGACACCGCTCTGCAAGCCGCAGACGCAGTCTTCATGGCCGAGCAGGCCGTGGGACGCGCCCGCCGGGTCGTCGACGAGCTCCACACCACGATCAACTCCGCGCTCCGGGTTCTCGATGACGCCGAGCTCGACTCTGCGAAGGCCCGCCTCAGCGACCGCGGTGACTACTACCTCGAGGCCGCCGGCGAGCACTTGAGCCGCCTGCAGCGGCGCTGCAGCGACAACGCCGAGCTGGTCGACGAACTCACAAGACACCTGGAGCGTGCATCGCAGGCGATCGCCGATGCCCACGATCTCCTCCAAGACGCCGACACCTCCGATCCTGAGCTCGCCAGCGAGGTCGCGCAGTTGAAGCCACGCCTCGCCGTCGTGGGCGAGATGATTGACCTTGCCAAGCCGATGGCCCGGTTGACCGCTCAGCACGTCGACAGCGCGCAGCTGGCGGCCCAGCACGTGACTCCGCCGTCGCTGCTGGAACCGGTCACCCTCGAGCGGAGCATCGCGACGGCCGGCAAGGAGCTCGGCCGCGCCGATGAGGACGTGCGCCTGCTCGAGAACGTCGTCGACCACGCCGCGGCCAACGCCCGGCAGTCGGCCGGCATCGCCAGCGAGATCACCGACAACGCCCGCCGGCGTATGGCCGAGCAGGGCCGTGGCCAGGTTCCTCGCCAGGCGGCCCCGGCCGGCGGGTCGCTGGCGCGGTAGGCGGGAGGACGGGCATGGACTTCGATCAGGGCGGCCGCCAGCTGGCTGGCCTCGTCCTCGATGCCGCCGGCCGCGGGCAGCACGACCAGGTCGCCGACCTGATCGCGCCGCTGGACGCCGACCAGCTGCGGTCGCTGGTGACGGTCCTGGCCGTCCAGGTCGACCAGACCATGCCGTCGGCGCCGGCAACCGGCCCGGCTGCGGTGTGCGAGCTGGCCATCAACGCGGCTGCACCGATGTTCGGCACCACGCCGGAGGCGATCCTGAGCGCCGAGCGCAGCCGTCCGGTCAGCGACGCCCGCGCCGTGGCCATGACTGCCGCCCGCGAGGTCGGCCTGTCCCTGCCGGCGATCGCCGAGCACTTCAACAAGGACCACGGTTCGGTGATCCATGCCGTGCGCCGCACCGCCGAGCGACCCCGGCTGGCCGACGCCGCGGCCCGGGTCAGTGAGCACGTCAACGACAGATACACCGCCCGGCTCCCCCGCCCCGAGGCCACGGTGGTCAGCCTCCACCAGGATCCGCCGGCGTCGACCTTCGAGCCTGATGGGCCGGTCGAGCATGCAGTCGTGGCGGCCGCGGAGGCCTTCGGCACCACGCCGGAGGTCCTCCTGGGTACGGACCGCAGCCGGGCGGCAGCGGACGCCCGTGCGGTGGCGATGACGGCGGCCCGCATCCACGGGCACAGCCTGCCGACGATCGCGCGTCACTTCGACCGCGACCACACGACCGTGCTCCACGCGACCCGGCGCATCGAGAAGACCCCACCGCTGCGCGACCTGGCCGCGAAGATCGCCGGCGAGCTCCCCGAGGAGCCGGCCGACGCCGGCACGAGCGGGGCAGACGGCGTCGAGCAGATCCCCGAGCCCGGCTACCGCTCCCCCGGGGCCTGGGCGCAGGAGCGCGCGATTCCCGTCGCCGGCGAGCGTCCGCAGTTGAGGGTCGCCCGGTGAAGGCCCTCATCGGCCTCGCCGGCGTGGCGATCGCCGTGCTCACCGCCGGCGGCATCAAGGCAGCCCTCCCCGGCGCTCCCACGGGCCCCGACCCATCGGAGGGCAAGGCCACCCAGGTCCGGGTGACGGCCGTGGTCGACGGTGACACGCTCCGCGTCGAGGACCTCGGCGGCCGCGAGCTCGGCCGAGTCCGCCTGCTCGGCATCGACGCCCCCGAAGTCGCCCACCCGCCGGCGCCGGAGGAGTGCTACGCCGACCAGGCAACAGACCTGCTCGAGGAGCTCGCGCCGGTCGGCAGCACCGTCCAGCTGGTCACCGACAGCGACCAGCCCGACCGCGACCGGTACGACCGGCTGCTGCGATACGTCGACCACGCCGGCGTCGACGTGGCCCACGAGCTCCTGGCCCGCGGCGCCGTACGCCGCTACGAGGCTGCTCAGGACCTTGCCCGCGAGGAGTCGTACTCCGCGGCCGCCGCCGATGCCCAGGACGCCGATAGCGGCCTGAGGGGCACCTGCTGAGGGACGGCCGGGATGGACGACGAGCAGCTGATGACGGCCGCGAAGAAGCTGGCCCGGTGGTGCTACAGCCGCGGCGTCGACGAGCGAGTTCTCGGCTGCAGGGCGCAGCTGCTCAAAGCGGCGGTCGACCAGGCGTTCGGCCGGCCGGCGCCGGCACACCTCGAGCACGCGCTGTGGGAACAGGTCGCCACGCTGCTGCGCCAGCGGCGCGACTGGGACCGCGACCACCAGGTGACTCCTCCGCCGCCCGCGGCGTGTCTGCCCTGCGCCGTGGCGGTTGACGAGTGCCCCGCCCACGCCGGACGGCGCTGTCGTGCCTGCGGTGGCCACCTGCACCGCATCGTCGTAGACGAGGGCTTCGATAGCCATCCGTGCTGCGACCGCCCGGGCGGGACCGGTTCCCACGGCGTCCTCGAGCACGCGGCACAGATGCTGGGCGCCACGCTGCTGGCCCAGCCGGCCTGAGCACCGGCAGGGCCCCGCGACTTTCCAATCCAGTCGGTCCGCGGTGATCGCCCGGGCCCTTGGTCCGCACATAGGTGACCAGGAGGACCGGCGCAGCCGGTGCCGGTCCTCGGAATCCATGGGAGTTCACATGAGTGACGCCGCTCGCGAGGAAGCCGCGCTCGAGGAGGAGGCGCGACAGCGCGTCGAGGAGATCAGGGCCAGTGAGGAAGCAGCTGCCCAGGCCGCGGCCGCCGACACCGGCCCCTCCCCCGACGCCGAGATCGCACTGGTCCACCAGTCCGGTCGCCAGCACGACCACACCGACACCGCCGCCTACCAGCGGCCTCAGCTCGGCCGCCGCCGCGGCCCGCGCCGATAGGAGGCCCCGATGGCTACCGCACTCGCGCCGACAACCGGATCCTCGACCGTCCGCTGGGTCGACTGCTCACACAAGCTGGGGTCGCTGCCCTGCATGAACCACAAGCCGCACGAGGGCGACGGCCGCGGCTGCGTGCACCACTCCACGTCCGGCTTCCAGGACGACGAGTAGCCCGCCGCCGGCCGCCGCACCACCAGAGAACAGCCTCAGCCGTGCACCAGGTGAAGCCGCGGCCGCTGAGGCTGCTCGACGGCCGTCTCCAGGCGCTGCATCCGCTCGAGGGTCATCGGGTGCCCGTAGCGACGCAGCAGACCTGCCAGCACGGGACCGAGGCCGAGCGAGAGCACGAACTGGTCCGCCTCGGCCTCCGTGTATAGCTCGATCCGCCGGCCGGCCGCCGGCACCAGATAGGTCAGCGCGATGACTGTGCCCCCGAGCAAACCGGCCCAGGCCCGGTCCTCTACGACCGACTGCACCACGCAGATCACCCCCACGACGCCGCGCAGCGTCCAGGCCAACCGCGTGAACGGAAGCCAGGCGAAGGCCCGGCCGACGCCGCGGAACGTCGCCACCAGCATCCGCCACGGCGTCATCGCCGCGAGCACGGCCAGCTCCAGCCGCGGCCGGATCGCCTGGCGCCGGCCGACCGCATGAGCCAGCGCGGCGGCCGCCTCCGCGCCGGTCACACCGCCGCGGTACGTCGCCTCGACCAGCCCAGGGCTGACCACAACGGTGCGCCGGCCGATCGCCACCGCCACCGGGGTGCTCGGTCGCTGGATCCGGCGCACGAACAGCGCGCCGACGTCGACACCGCGGCAGCCCAGCTCGGCCAGCACCGGCGCCATCACCCGGAGCTCCGCCTCCGTCGCCGGCCGCGACCTGGTCAACGCTGCGACCGCAGGCTCCTGCAGTTGGCCCAGCGCCAGCGCGACCAGCACGCCGCCCGCAGCCATGAACGCCACGAGGCCCAGCCCCGGCGGGAGCAGGGCGCACACCACCACGGTGAGGACGAAGCTCACCAGCAGTGCCGGCGCCAGCGTCACGGCTCTCAACACGGTCATCGGGAACCTCATCTCGACCCTCCTCCATCTAGCAGCACTAGTGCGGATCTCTTGACTTTGCTCGCGGTGATCGTCCGGCAACCACCGAACGACATAGGCGAACGAGACCAGTTTGTGCCCAGGTGCCGACAGCACCCCGAGTTATCCACAGCCCGCCGCTCGGCGCAGCGGGCCGCGGCCGGGACGTGGGTTCATGGGCCAGACCGACCTCCGGCTGAAAGGAACACCCGTGGACACCCTCAACGCTGACGGCACCTGGGACCGCCTCGGCTCGATCGCCCAGCTGCTGCACCAGGCCGCTGCCCAGGTGTGGAGCGACGCCGACGAGGCCGCCCCCGACTCCCCGCTCCACGACCTCGGGCTGGGTGTCTACCTCGCGCACTCCCAGGCCAGCGCCCTGCTGCCCGACGACTACGAGCTGCCCGACATCGACCCGCTCCCTGACCTCGAGGAGCGGACGCCGCTGCAGCTGCTCAACGAGGCCGAGGAGCTGACCCGCCCGCTACCGCTGCACCAGGCCGACCTGGTCCACGGCTGGCAGCTGGTCCTCGACCTGTGCGACCTCATCCGGGAAGCCCGCGGCCTTGGCTACTGACCTGCGCCTGGCGTACGCCGACATCGACGAGGAGCTCTTCGACGTCGACCAGATCCCGGTGACCTCGCGCGACGTACGCAGCGTCGGCGAGATGCTCTTCGACGTCGACTACCTGGCTCGCCAGCTGCTCATGGACGTCGCCGGCGATGATGCCGGCACGCTCCTGCGGAGCTGGCCGACGATGGTCGCGGCCGCGGAGGACCTGTGGGCCTCGCTACCGGGTCGCCGGCCTGGCGTCGACGAGCGCGATCGGCCCATCACCAGCCTGGCGGCGCAGGCCTCGACCATCGAGTCCAGCCTGTCCGGCCGGAAGGCCTGGCCAGGTCCGGGACCGACCAACCCCCGCGTCGACCAGATGACCCAGACTCTGCTCAACGCTGCGGCTCTGGTGCGCCGCTACGGCGCCGAGGTCCCTCACGAGCGGACCGAGGCCCACCGCGACCTCGAGGCAGCCCGGACCAGGATCATGCACGGTCTCTACCTGACCGCCCACGCCGTCAACGTCGCCCTGCACGACAACGGCCGCGACCGCGTCAACGAGGCCCGTGGGTCGGGCCGCCGGGTCCAGCTGGCCCAGCACCACTCCCCCTACGCGATCGCACCCACCGGGGTCTGGGTCGATCGGATGTCGGCGTGCGAGAACACCGCACGCAGCTACCTGACCGACCGGTTCGCCCAAGCCCTCGCCGGCGAGGCGATCCGGCCGGTCGACGACCCCGGCCGCCTTGCGCAGGCCCTGGCCAGCTGGGACATCGAGTCCCACCGCGCGCTGGCACGCGACCTCGAACCGTCCAACATCCTGCTCATCACCCGTACCCAGGGACTCATCGCCGGCGCCAGCATGGTGCTGGTCGACGCGGCCGCCGCCGCCGGCATCCTCGAGCCCTCGGACCGCCTGGTCCCCGCGATCGCCGAAGCAGGGCGCTCCTGGAGCAACCTGGCCAGCCGCTGGGGCGACCTCGCCCCCCCGGGCGCCCGCCTCGAGGAGCCCTTGGCACGCGCGGCCGCCGAGGTCCGCGCCGCGTACCGCCAGATCACCCACGACACCACCACCCTCGCGACACCAGAGGTCATCGCCACCCGGCGAGGACTCCCCCAGGTCACCGTGGCGACACTGCGTGCGATCGGGGCAGGCTCCGAGCTCGCGCACGTCATCGCCGAGAAGGCCGACACCCCCAACCTCACCGGCCCAGCTCGAGCCCTATCCCGCCGAGCGCACAACGACGTCGCGGCCGGCCTGGCCACCCCGCCGACCGAGGGCGACGTCGTCTGGGTCTCCCCCGCCGACATCCTCGCCCGACGCGCCGTCACGGTGCCGCAGCCCGTACGGGAAGCCTTGCGTTCGGCGAGTACGGCAACCGCGTCCGCGGCATCCACCGCGGCATCCTCTGCCATGCTCGCGCACTCCAACGGCAGTAGCCATCGCCACGCTTGGCTCTCGGCAGCGGACAACGCGCAACATGGCGGCCACTGCACCCCAGCATCTTCGCCGGACCACGGCATGCCATGCAGAAAGTCTGCGGGCATTGATCGCTCAGCACCTGTCGGACCACTTAGGTGACCATCAGACACCAGGTGGGCTGCGACCACCGAGATCCACCACCGCAGGTCGGAGGAGACACGAGATGGAAACGGTGAAGGAGACCCTCAGCGTCGGCGGCCACCGACCGCTAGCTGCTCAGGAGAGCGAACGCATCCTTGAGGATGTCGTCACAGACATGAGCGAACACGCCACGCCGCCTTCCGACGAGCCCCTCCCGACAGAACGCCGCCGGCTCGCACTCACCCCTGCCACGATGAACATTGCGCAAGCGGCTGCCTACATCGGGATCGCGAAGTCGACGCTCTATACCTGGCGCACGCGACGCCCGGGGTTCGGACCACGCGCGGTCAAGGCGGGCGGTGCACTGCGGTACCGCCGTTCGGATCTTGATGCTTGGATCGAGGCCCACGCCGAGACACTGGATCTCGAAGCGGAAATGGACATCGACGACAACGGCCGGGGCTCGAGGGGTGACCACCTAGCACCATCCAGCACGCTAGGTTCCATGTCGCGACGGTCCCGTCCACGGCGTCGGTAGCGCTCAGACCTCAAGAAGGAACGCCCATGGCTCGCCCCCCGCTGCCCATCGGAACATTCGGGACCATCACGACGAAGGAGGTGCGTCCCGGCGTGTATCGCGCGCGAACGCGCTTCCGCGACTTCGACGGCGTCACGCGCGAAATCAAGGGGACCGCTCGAAGCGCCGCCGCCGCAGTACGAGAACTCAAAGTCAAGATCGCCGACCGAAGCGCCCCATCCGGTGACCTCATCGGCCCCGACATGCGAATCAGCCAAGTGGCCGACATCTGGCTCTCGCTGTATCGCGCCGAACAGCGCTCCGAGGCAACTACCGCGAACGAGTACCAACGCATCATCGAAAACGTCATCAATCCAGCCATCGGCAACATTCGCCTGCGCGAGGCAACAGCTGGTCGCCTGGAACGGCTCATCAGGTCGCAGGACTCCCACAGCCGCCGCAAGAAGACCAAGACGGTCCTCAAGATGATGTTCGACGCCGCGGTTATCGACGATGCGCTCCCGGCCAACCCGGTCTCCTCCACGTCTCGGCTTCGAGGCCAGAAGAAGGACGTCCAAGCGCTCTCGGTGGAAGATCTCAATGCCGTCCGCTCTGCTGTAGACGCCTGGATGACCAAAAAGCGACCCGGTCCAAAGCCGAACCAGGACATGCCCGACATCGTTGACCTGCTGCTCGCCACGGGCTGCCGGATCGGAGAAGTGCTCGCGATCCGATGGACAGACATCGACTTGAGTGCGACCCCGCCGACGGTGTCAATCAGTGGCACGATCAAGACGGAGACGGGAAAGGGCACGTACCGGAAGCCCAAGCCGAAGTCGGACGCCTCAAAACGCACCATCGCGCTGCCGCCGTTTGCTGTCGATGTTCTGATGAGGCGGCGTATCGAGCAACGACCAAATCACTACAACGCGGTCTTCGCCACCCGTAACGGCACCTGGCACCAGGTCGGCAACATCGAGCGGCGGTGGCGCACGATCCGAGCAGACACAGGCTTCGACTGGGTGACGCCACACACGTTCCGCAAGACCGTCGCCACCTTGATCGACCGCCTGGTCGACTCGGACACCGCAGCCCGCGTCCTGGGCCACTCCTCAGATGCGATCACCAAAGAGTTCTACATCGAGAAGGACAGGACCACACCTGACGTGACGCACATCCTTCAGTCCTTCGCCGGCAAGGCCACGACGACCGCATCAGACGACTGACGTCCTGGGGTGTTTCGAGCACCAGCCCTGCATCTGCTTGGCCCCAACGCCGGCCCCAACTCGGTACCAGAGTGGGTCACCCGCGCAAAGGTTTCTGGGACATAAACGCGACATAAGGCAATGTGACTCAAGAAGGTAAGTGGCCCCCGATCTGCGTTTCCGCAGGTCAGGGGCCACTTTCTTGTAGCGGGGGCAGGATTTGAACCTGCGACCTCTGGGTTATGAGCCCAGCGAGCTACCGAGCTGCTCCACCCCGCGTCGGTGATCACCAACTTACACAAGGCCCCGGGGCGCCTCCAAATCGGATGCGCCCCGGGGTCCGTGAGGTGGGTCTCAGCCCTCGTCGCCGGTCTCGGCGTCGGTGCCCGGGTCGACGTCGGTGCCGCCGTCGGTGCTGCCGTCGGTGCTGTCGTCGACGTCGTCGCCGGCGCCCGTCAGGTCCAGCGCCTCGGCGATCGCGTCCTGGGCGATCGTCACCTGGCGCTGGTACTCGCCCAGGTCACCGTCGGCGATGGCCTCGTCGGCGGCGTTGAAGGCGTTCTCGGCGCGCTGCAGCAGCCGGTCGATCTGCTCCTGCACGGTGCCGGTGGGCGCCTCGCCGCCGGTGTTCCCGCCGCCGTTGCCGCCGTTGCCACCGTTGCCGCCGTTGTTGTTGCCGGTCTGCTCCGGGGTGATGCCCGAGGAGCGGATCAGGTCCTCCAGCGAGTCGCGCAGCGTCGAGCCGATGCCGATGTTGTCGCCGTACTTGGTCAGCACGTAGCGCAGGATCGGGAAGCTGGCGTCGGAGAGCTCACGCAGCGCGTAGACCGGCTGCACGTACATCAGCCCGTCGTTGACCGGCAGCGTGAGCAGGTTGCCTCGCACCGGGCGGGCACCCGAGCGGTTGAACTGCGCCAGCAGGTCGGCCACGTCGGGGTCGGAGGCGAACTGGTTGGCCACCAGGGCCGGACCCGGCGTCTGCTCGTTGGGCAGCTCGAGCACCCGCATGTCACCGTACCCCTCCTCGTCCGTGGCGTCGGAGTTGACCGACACGAAGGAGGCCAGGTTGTTCTTGCGGTAGGGCACGTAGACCGAGGTCAGCGAGAAGTCCTCCTCGTCGCCCGCGACACCCGGGTTGTCGATGAACAGGCGGTAGGGCGGCTGGAACGTGCCGCTGACGTCGGGGTCCTCGGGCACCTCCCAGCGGTTGTTGCCCTGGTACCAGTCGCCCGGGTCGGTGACGTGGTAGCGCGCGAACTGGTAGCGCTGCACCTTGAAGAGGTCCTCGGGGTAGCGCAGGTGGCGCAGCAGCTCGTCGGAGATCTCCTCGCGGGGCTCGACGGTGCCGGGGAAGGCGGCCTTCCAGGCCTGCAGGATCGGGTCCTCGGTGTCCCACTCGTAGAGGGTCACCGAGCCGTCGTACGCGTCGACGGTCGCCTTGACCGCGTTGCGCATGTAGTTGATCTCGTCGGTGGGCAGCGTCTGCAGGCCCGTGGTCTCGGGCGCCAGGGCGTCGTCGGTCATCTCGTCGAACGACTCGCGCTCGGCCAGCGGGTAGCGGTCGGTGACCGTGTACCCGTCGAGGATCCACACGATCCGCCCGTCGACGACGGCCGGGTAGGGGTCGGAGTCGACGGTCAGCCACGGGGCGACCTTCTCGACGCGCAGCGCCGGCTCGCGGTCGTAGAGCACGCGCGAGTTCTCGTTGACCCGCTCGGAGAGCAGGAAGTTCGGCTCGCCGAACTTGATCGCGAACATCAGCTGGTTGAAGACACCGCCGACACCGGCGTCGCCGTCGCCCTCGAAGGTCGTGGTGGTGTCGTCGACCTCCGAGCCCACGGCCGGCAGGTTCAGCTCCACGGCCGTGGCGTCCTCCGACGGCTTGCCGACCACCGAGTAGTTGGGGCTCTGCTCGCCGTAGTAGACGCGCGGCTCGAAGCCGCCCGTGGCGTCGGCGAGGTCCTGCTCGCCGGCGTTGGTGCCCTGGGCCCACTCGATCCCCACGTCGCCCGCGCCCGCGGTCTCGGTGTCGATCTGCGCGTCGTCGTCACGGTCGCGCTGGTTGGCGTAGGCGGCGATGATGCCGTTGCCGTGGGTGTAGACGGTGTGCAGGTTGTTCCAGGACGGGTCGGGCACGCCCTCGGGGTTGAGCTCGCGCACGCCGAGCACCAGGGCGCGGTCGACGCCGTCGATGTCGTAGCGGTCCACGTCGAGGACGTCGGCCACCGAGTAGTAGGCACGCACCTGCTGGGTCTGCTCGAATGCCGGGCGCACCACCTGCGGGTCGACCAGCGGCACCGACTTGGTCTGGTCGTCGAGGGAGGCCAGCGACGAGCCGATCTGGGTGTCGGGCGTGTAGCCCTCCACCTCCACGTCGGTCAGGTCGTACGCCGCCCTGGTCGCCTCGATGTTGCGCTCGATGTAGGGACGCTCGCGGTCGGGCTCGGAGGGGTTGACCTGGAACTGCTGGACGATGCCGGGCCAGATGACGCCCAGCAGGATCGCCGAGAGGGCCAGCAGCGCGATGCCGACCGAGGGCAGCATCCAGGTGCGGCGCCACACGTTGAGGAAGAAGAGCACCGCGCAGATGATCGAGATGCCCAGCAGGATGTTCTTGGCCGGCAGCACCGCGTTGTCGTCGGTGTAGGTGATGCCGGTGATCAGCGCCCCGGACTGGCTGACCAGGTCGAAGCGGTCGAGCCAGTAGTCGGCGCCCTTGGCCAGCACGAACAGGCCCAGCAGCAGCGAGAGCTGCGCCTGCGCGGCCCCGGTCAGCCGGTCGCCCGGCGTCTGCAGCGAGATGCCGCCGTACAGGTAGTGGGTCAGCGCGGCGGCCAGCAGCGAGACCACGAAGACCGCCATCGCGAAGTCGACCAGGAAGTGCAGCCAGGGCAGGTCGAAGACGAAGAAGCCGATGTCACGGCCGAACTGCGCGTCCTCGGTGCCGAAGTCGTTGCCGTTGCGCCACAGCAGGTAGGTGCGCCACGCGCCGGCACCCGAGGTGCCGGAGAAGAGCGCGAGCACCACGGCCACGCCGAGCACCACCCAGCGCCGGATCGGGGTGATCGCGTCGCGGTAGCGCCCCATCCCGTTGGTGTCGCCCATGCCGGCGAAGACCGGGCGCAGCCGGTAGGCCAGCACCACGTTGAGCGCCACGACGGCCGCCATCACCAGGCCGAACACGAAGAACAGCGCGACGCGGGTCCACAGCATGGTGGAGAAGACCTCGCCGTAGCCCCCGGAGACGTACCAGAGCCGGTCGGTGTAGAAGCCCGAGAACGTCGTCAGCGCGAAGAAGAGCGCGATGAGGACGCCGGCGGTGATCACCAGGGCGCGCGAGCGCCCGCTGGTCGCAGGGGCCTGGGGGGCGGCTGCCGGCGGCTCGGGGCCGAAGGTCTCGCTCACGGGTGGTGCCTCTCGTCGTTCATCTGGTCGTTCATGTGGTCGTCGTCGGTCAGGGTGGCGTCGAGCAGCTCCAGGAGCGCCGGCACCAGCTCGGCCCCACCGACCACCTTGGTGTCGTCGTCGTGGCTGCGGAAGCGCATCGCGCAGTAGCGCGACCCCTCACGGGTCACCCCGGCCACCATCCGCAGCTCCTGGCGCGCCGGGTGCTCGCGGGCGTACGCCGCCGCCTCGTCGGGGTCCTCGGGCAGCTCGCCGTCGGCCTCGGGCGGCAGCACGAGCCGCTCGACGACGGCGGCGCACCCGGTGACCTCGGCGGGCCAGGCGATGGTCTCGAGCACCCGCTCGAGCTGCTGGGAGGGGTCGAGCTGGTCCTGCTCGACCGAGGTCAGCGAGCCGCGCTCGGAGGAGGCGTCGAGCCCCATCGCGGCGGCCAGCTGGGGCTCGTGGGCGACCAGCTGGGCGGTGTCGACCAGCGCGAAGAGCCGGGCCGGCTGGTCCCAGCCGGCCTCGCTGGCGTGCTTCTCGATCTCCAGCACCGCCGCGGCCAGCGCCGGGTCGACGTCGAGGTCGGCGAGCTGGTCGGCGGGCACGGGGGTCTCGTCCACGGGGTCCACGGGGGTCTCGTCCTTCGGGTCGGTCATCAGTCCTCGCAGCTCGGGAGGTCGGCGTCGGGGTCGTCGGCCCAGGCCTGGACCGCGGCCAGCGCGCTCTCGAAGGTCTCGGCGCGCACCAGGCGCGGGCTGCCGTCGTCGACGCCCAGCGCCTGGTCGCAGTCGTCGGGCGGCACCAGGAACAGCTCGGCGCCGTCGCGCTCGGCGCCCGCGATCTTCTGCTGGATACCCCCGATGGGCCCCACCGCGCCCTCGAGGTCGAGGGTGCCGGTGCCGGCGACGGTGCCGCCACCGGTCAGCGAGCCCTCGGTGAGGGTGTCGTAGATGCCCAGCGCGAACATCAGCCCGGCGCTGGGGCCGCCGATGTTGGGGTCGATGTTGACCGACACGTCGAAGGGGTAGCGGAAGCCCTGGCCGGGCGTGAACCCGACGCGCTGCACGCCGTCGTCGGGGTCCTTCTCCGGGGTCAGCTCGACGTCACGCTTCTTGCCGTCCCGCTCGACCTGCAGGGTGACCGGCTCGCCCGCGGGCGTGTCGCGGATGGAGTCCACCAGCATCTGGGGCGACTCCACCTGCTCGCCGTCGATGCGCAGCACGACGTCGCGCACCTCGAGCTTGCCGTCGGCGGGGCTGTCGGGCACGACGTAGGCGACCTGCAGCGCCGACTCGACCTCGTAGTCGAGGGCCTCGAGCGCGTTGGCGATCGCCACGTCCTGGGAGGTCACCATCGACACCGCGCCCTGGCGCTCGTCCTCCTCGGCGGTGACGTCGTCGGGGTGCACGTAGTCGTAGGGCAGCACCGCCTCCTCCTCGTCGAACCACGCCCACATCAGCTCGGGCAGCGAGAGCCGCTTGCCCACCGGGCTGACGCTGACCGTGGTCAGGCGCAGCTCACCGGCGTCGCGGTAGGTCTTCACGCCCCGCACCTGGATCGTCTCGGAGCCGTCGGGCTGGTCGAGCACGTCGACGGTCGGCCCGGGCTGGTAGGTGGCGTAGGGCAGCGAGGTGAACCAGGCCGCCACGAACAGCGCGAGCACCAACGGCGCCGCGACGAGGGCGGCGATCAGGCGCTGGCTCATGGCCACACCTTCTCATCACCCGCCAAGAGGGCTGGTCAGGAGGCCTTGCGTGCCCGGGAGGGGCGGACGGCGATGCCGGTGCTGCGGTCGCGCTCGGGGCGGGGTGCGGCGTAGCGCAGCGGCGTCTCGCGCGCCATCCCCTTCGCCAGGCGCCGCACCATCACCTCGCGGTCGACCTCGCGGGGCTCGCGCCCGGCCCAGCCGACCCAGCCCATCGCCCCGACCGTGACCAGCACGGCCGGCACCAGCCACAGCAGGATCTCCACTCCCCCAGGCTAGGGACCCGGAGGCGCACGGCCCGGCTGCCACGCCGAAGCTCGTGGTCAGGGGGTGCCGACCCACTCGTCCTGGCCGTCGGTGAAGCGCTGGTGCTTCCAGATCGGCACCTCTGACTTGAGTGTGTCGATGAGGTCGCGGGAGGCGGCGAAGGCCTGCCCGCGGTGGCTGGCGACGGTGGCCACCACGACGGCGACGTCACCGATGGCCAGCGAGCCGGTGCGGTGCAGGGCGGCGACGCCCTGCACGTCGTGGTCGGCCGCGACCTGCTCGCAGACCTCGCGCAGCCGGGCCAGGGCGGTGGGGTGGGCGGAGTAGTCGAGGCCCACGACGCCCTTGCCGCCGTCGTGGTCGCGCACCCGGCCCACGAACAGGGTCAGGCCGCCGGCGGCGTCGTCGTCGAGCGCCGCCATCACCTCCTCGACCTCGAGCGGGGTCTCGCGCAGGTCGACGAGGCGGACGACAGGGGGTGTGCTGCTGGTCACGACCCGAGCCTACGGCGTACGGGCGGGCCGCCACCGGGGCCTGCCGGCCTTGGGCGCCCCGGCGTAGCCTGACCCCATGACTGACAAGCCTGCGGACGGCCCCGGCGACGGCGACGACGAGCAGCAGAACCCCTTCAAGGGCACGCCCTTCGAGCACCTCTTCGGTGCCGGCGGCCCGATGGGCGCCATGGGCGGCGCCGGCGGGCAGATGCCCGACCTGAGCGCGATGTTCGGCGGCAAGATGCCCGACCTCAACCAGATCATGAGCCAGATCCAGTCGCTGATGCAGCCCTACGAGGGCCCGGTCAACTGGGACCTCGCGGTCGACACCGCCCGCAAGACCGTGGCCCAGCAGCCCGACCCCAGCCCGTCGCAGCGCCAGAAGGACGCGGTCGCCGACGCCCTGGGGCTGGCCGACCACTGGCTCGACGCCGCCACCGACCTGCCCTCGGCGATCACCAGCACCAGCGCCTGGAGCCGCGCCGAGTGGGTCGTGGGCACCCAGGAGGTCTGGCGCGGGCTGGTCGAGCCGGTCGCCGCCCAGTCCACCCAGTCGCTCTCGAGCGCCCTGCCCGAGGAGGCGCGCGCCATGGGCGGCCCGCTGCTGGGCATGCTCGGCACCTTCATGGGCTCGATGCTGGCCACCCAGGCCGGCTCGGGCATCGGCACCCTGGCCTCCGAGGTGCTCTCGGTCTCCGACGTCGGCCTGCCGCTGGCGCCCGCCGGTCGCGCGGCGCTGCTGCCGGCCAACATCGAGACGTTCGCCGAGGGCCTCGACGTCGGCTACGACGACGTGCTGCTCTACCTGGCCCTGCGCGAGGCCGCTCACCAGCGCCTCTACGGCAGCGTCCCGTGGCTGCGCGACCACGTGCTCGGCGCGGTCAAGGACTACGGGCGCGGCATCGACATCAACACCGAGGCGATCCAGGAGCGCCTCGAGGAGCAGATGCGCGGCGTCGACCCCAGCAACCCCGAGTCGGTGCAGCAGCTGCTCGAGGGCGGGCTCTTCGACCTGCCCAAGTCGCCGCTGCAGGTGGCCGCGCTCGAGCGGCTCGAGATCGTGCTCGCCCTCGTCGAGGGCTGGGTCGACGAGGTGGTCAGCCAGGCCACCGAGGGCAAGATGCCCTCCGCCGCCAAGCTGCAGGAGGCCGTACGCCGCCGCCGCGCGGCCGGTGGCCCCGCCGAGGAGACCTTCGCGGCCCTGGTGGGCCTCGAGCTGCGACCGCGGCGGCTGCGCGACGCCTCCACCCTGTGGGGCTCGCTGCGCACCCGTCAGGGCCCCGAGGCCCGCGACGGCGTGTGGACCCACCCCGACCTGCTGCCGACCTCGGCCGACCTCGACGACCCGCTCGGCTTCCGCGACGAGGCCAACGCGCCCGAGGCGCTGAGCGAGGCCGACTTCGACGCCGAGCTGGCCAAGCTGCTCGGTGGCGAGCAGCCCGACGACCAGCAGCGCGACGACGGCGAGTGAGCCTGCACGCCGACGCGCTGGCGCTGCTCTCGGGCTGGTCGGCCCCCGACGCGGGCCAGGAGGAGCTGCGTGAGCGCTACGTCGCGCAGCTGCACGCCGACCCCGACGCGCTGCGCCGCGAGGGCCGCCCCGACCACCTGACGGCGAGCACCCTGGTGCTCAGCGCCGACCGGGAGCGGGTGCTGCTGACCCTGCACGCCAAGGCCCGGCGCTGGTTCCAGCTGGGCGGGCACTGCGAGGAGGCCGACCCGACCCTGGCCGCGGCGGCGCTGCGCGAGGCCACCGAGGAGTCCGGGCTGGCCGGGCTGCACCTCGACCCGGTCCCGGTGCAGCTCAGCGCCCACCCGGTCCCCTTCTGCGGCGGCCCGCCCGAGCGGCCGGTGCACCACCTCGACGTGCGCTTCGTGGCGGTCGCCGGCGACGAGCAGCACGCACTCAGCGAGGAGTCCCTCGACCTGCGGTGGTGGCCGGTCGACGCGCTGCCCGACCCCGAGGCCGACCTGGTCGAGCTGGTGCGGCTGGCCCGTGCGCGCCTGTGCGCTCAGTCGGGCTCGTCGGGCTCGTCGGGCTCGTCGCGCGCCGCCGACCAGCCCATCAGGTAGCCCTTCGCGCGCTCGGCCTGCGGGTAGTTGTCGACCCAGGCCCAGAACCGCTCGTTGTGGTGGGCCTCGACCAGGTGCGCCAGCTCGTGGACGATGACGTAGTCGACGACCCACTGCGGCATCTGCTGCAGCCGCGACGAGATCCGGATCGTGCGCTCCCCCGGCGTGCACGACCCCCACCGCGTCGCCTGGTTCTCCACCCAGCGCACCGACTCGGGCACCGCGAGCCCACCGAGGTAGCGGTCCGAGAGGCTCCGCGCCCGGCCCATCAGGTCGTCGTCGCTGGGCCGGCGCCGCTGCTCGGAGCGCTCGATGCGCGCCACCATCGTCGCGACCCAGTCGGCCTCCTCGGCGCGGGTCAGCGAGGCCGGCACCAGCACCACGATGCGACCGCCGTCGCGGTACGCCGACACGGTGCGGCGGCGGCGGGCCGAGCGGCGTACCTCGACCTCGGGCGGGCAGGGCGGGACCGATCCCGAGCGCGGGTCGTCGTCTGGCCGGGAGTCCGGCAGGACCGCCATACCCCGCAGGCTAGCCGTTCGCCCACTCCAGCAGGCGCTGCTTGGGCCAGGTGTTGACGATCCGATCGGGGTCGATGCCGGCGGCCGCGGCACGCTGGGCGCCGTAGGCGAGGAAGTCGAGCTGCCCCGGGGCGTGGGCGTCGGTGTCGATGGAGAACAGGCAACCCAGGTCGCGGGCCAGCTCGAGCAGCCGGGTCGGGGGGTCGCGCCGCTCGGGACGGGAGTTGATCTCGACCGCGGTGCCGCTCTCGGCGCAGGCCTCGAAGACCGCGTGTGCGTCGAAGCTCGACTCGGCACGGGTGCCGCGGCCGCCGGTGACCAGACGGCCCGTGCAGTGGCCCAGCACGTCGACCCGCGGGTTGCGCACCGCGGCCACCATCCGCCGCGTCATCGCCTCGGACTCCATCTTCAGCTTGGAGTGCACGCTGGCCACCCGCACGTCGAGGCGGTCGAGCATCTCGTCGCTCTGGTCGAGGGAGCCGTCGTCGAGGATGTCGACCTCGATGCCCTTGAGCAGCGTGAAGCCGGAGCCGGCCAGGTGGTCGTTGACCGCGTCGATGACGTCGAGCTGGCGCGCGAGCCGCTCGGCGGAGAGCCCGCGGGCGACCTTGAGGCGCGGCGAGTGGTCGGTGAGCACCTGGTACTCCCGGCCGAGCTCGATGGCGCTGAAGGCCATCTCCTCGATCGGCGAGCCCCCGTCGGACCAGTCGGAGTGCGAGTGCAGGTCGCCGCGCAGCAGCGCGTGCAGCTCCTCGCCACCCTCGACGAGCGGCCCGCCGTGCTCGGCCTCGGCCCGCACCAGCCGGTCGGGACGCTGCCCGCGCACCGCCTGCTCGATCACCGACGCGGTGCTGGCGCCCACGCCGTCGACGCGGCGCAGGGTGCCGTCGGCGACCGCGCTGGCCACCGCCTCCTCGCCCATCGGCAGGATCGCCGCGGCCGCGCCCCGGTAGGCCTTGACCTTGTAGGTGTCCTCGCGGCCGCGCTCGAGCAGGAAGGCGATCCGCCGCAGCGCGGCGACCGGTCCGGCGTCGTACGGCTCCTGGCTGGTCTGGTCGGCCACACCGGGAAGCCTAGGTGCCGTAGGGTCGAGCCGGCCCGGTGGCACCCGCCGCGGCGACCCGAGTGAGACAGCGAGGAGGCCGTCATGGCGGAGACCTGGAGCGGCGAGTTCTACTGCGTGAAGTGCAAGGAGAAGCGCGAGGCGGAGGGCGAGGTCAGGGTCAACGACAAGGGCACCCGCATGGCCAAGGCCGTGTGCCCGGTCTGCAGCACCAACCTCAACCGCATCCTCGGCAAGGCCTGAGCCCACCGGCCCCCGGCCAGACCTGTGGACGAGCCGGGGCTGCGCCGGCGTGGGAGGGGTAGGAAGGGCGCATGAGCCTGCCCCCACCACTGCCGGCGCGGCCCCGGCTGCTGCCCGGCGCCGGGATCTACCGCCGCGACGACCGGCACCTGCAGGTCGGCCTCGCCGCGCCGCGCCGGGTCGTCCTGGCCGACCACCCCGAGGTGCGCGCCCTGCTGCGCTCGCTCGAGGCCCCCGCGTCGTACGCCGCCGCCCCGGCCGGTCCCCGCCCGGCGGCAGCGCTCTCGGCGCTGGCGGCGGCCGGGCTGCTGGTCGACGCCGACGAGGTCGACGACTGCCTGCGCGAGGCACGCGACGGGGGCGGAGCCGACGAGGCCGGCGTGGCCGCAGCCTTCTGCGAGGCGCCGCTCGACGCACCCCGTCGGCTGCGCGAGCGGGCGCGCGCCCGCGTGCAGGTGCTGGGCGAGGCGAGCACGTGCGCCGAGGTCGCCGGCGTGCTGGGCGAGTCGGGGGTGGGTGTGCACTCCCCCGGCGCCGAGCCGCCCGGCCTGGCGCTGCTCGTCGGCTCCGAGCCCGACCGTGAGCAGGTGGACGACCTGGTGCGCGACCAGGTGCCGCACCTGCTGGTGACCGCGCACCTCGACACCTACGTCGTGGGTCCGTTCGTGGTGCCCGGTCGCACCGCCTGCCTGCGCTGCCTCGACGCCCACGCCGGCGACAGCGATCCCCGGCGCGCGCTCGTGCTGGCCCAGCACGCGCAGCGTGCACGGGCGCCGACGACCGCGCCCGAGCCCAGCGACCCGGCGCTGCGCCGGCTGGCGGTGGCGTGGGCGGTGCGCGACGTGGTGCGCCACCTCGACGGTGAGCGGCCCTCGACCTGGTCGGCGACCACGACCCTGGGCCCCGACCTGGCGCCGGCCCGCTCGGTGCTGCTGCGCCACCCGCACTGCGGCTGCGCGTGGGACGAGCTGGCCACGGCCTGAGCCGGGCGGCTCACCACCACTCGGAGTCGAGCTTGCCCTCCATGGCGCGCAGGTGCTCGCGCGAGCAGGTGTCGCAGAAGACGCGGGTGCGACCGCGCTCGACGGCGGTCGACCAGGAGAGGGTCGCGGCGTCGTCGTCCTCCTGGCGGCCGCAGAAGTCACAGGTGCGCATGCCTGCCACCCTAGGTGTGCTGCCCGGATGTGCAGCCCGCGGACGCGCAGGAGCCGGGCACGACAGGTGTCGTGCCCGGCTCCGTGCTGCTACAGCGCGCGGGCCAGGGCCAGGCGCGCCTGCTGGGCGGCGGCCTCGGCCCTGCGGCTCAGGCGCTGGGCCCGGGCCAGCTGGTGGCCACGGCGAAGGGAATGCGCCTCTCCCAGGCGCGCGGCCATTTGTGCGCGGGCCAGATCTTCGTTCATCAAGCTCATGTCGTTGCTCCGGTTCGTGTGCGTGGTCATGGTGTCTCTGTCTTCCAGGACGAGGTGGTGGCGCTCAGAGCGCCCGGGCGAAGGCGGTGCGGGCCTGGGCCGCGGCACGCTCAGCACGTCGGCTGAAGCGGTGCGCGCGAGCCAGCTCGTGGTGGCGTCGCCGTCGTCCTGCCTCGTCGAGCCGGGCGCTGATCTGCGCCGCGGCGAGGGTGTCGGGCTGGATGTGCATGGTGGTCGTCTCTCTGTGAGTGATGTCGGGGTGCTGCTGGTGCTGCTGGGTGGTCAGGCCGCCTGCTCGTCCTTGCGGGGCCGGCCGCGGGGCCGCTTGCGCGGGATCACGACGCCTTGCAGGAAGAGCTCACCGCCCCACACGCCCCAGGGCTCACGCCGCTCGAGGGCCCCGGCCAGGCACAGCTGGCGCACGGGGCAGTCGAGACAGAGCGCCTTGGCACGTTCGACGTCCTGGGGGGACTCGGCGAACCAGAGCTCGGGGTTGGCGACCCGGCAGGGCATCTGGTCGGCGGGCAGGGCCTCGTCGACGCGGTCGAGAACGCTGATGGTCATGGATGTCACCTCCTTGTCGACCTGGTAGCGGGTGGGAAACAGCTGGGTGGGCCGCTGGTGGCAAAGACAAAGGCCGCGGATCCCGGTTTCGGGTTCCGCGGCCTGGAGGCTCTCGACGACTGCTCTCAGCAGGTCGGTGGTCTCCAGGCAGAGGTCCCCCGGGCGGCGGCGAAGCCGGCCTGGCCCTTCACGGCGCCGATGACGCCACGACGGTCACGATCGACGACGTGACCGGAAGTGGGCAGGAGGGTGCCGTACGGGCGCGCGGTCGTCGCGGCGGTCATGGCCGTCATCGCGATCTGGTTGCTGAACATCTGCTCCACCTCCTCGTGGTCTCGTGCGCGGGCGTCGTCACTGCCTGGGTGCGCGTTTGCTGGTGCTGAGTAAACTAGCGGCCCCCTCGTGTAAGGGGCAAACCATTTATTGACTATTTCTCGAGAACTTTCCTGCGCCCCCGTCAGCAGGGCGTGAAACGCCCGCTCGGCCCTCGACTCAGCCCACGACGCCGAGCACGTCCTCGCCGTAGCGGTCGAGCTTCTGGCGCCCGATCCCGCTGATGCGCAGCAGCGCCTCGGGGGTCTGCGGCTTCTGCTCGGCGATCAGCTCGAGGGTGGCGTCGGAGAAGACCACGAAGGCCGGCACCTTCTCCTCGCCGGCGCGCTCCTTGCGCCACTCGCGCAGCCGCTCGAAGAGCTCCTCGTCGTAGGAGGCCGGGCAGTCCTCGCAGCGCGCGCGCTTCTTGTCGGCCGGGGTGCGCAGCGGGGTGCCGCACTCGCGGCAGCTCATCGCACGACCGGCCCGCGTCGAGCCCGATGGCCGCGGTCGGGCCTCCTCGGGCAGCAGCGGGTCGAGGAACCGCGAGGGCTTGCGCGAGCCCCGGCCGCCGGGGTTGCGCGCCAGCGACCACGAGCAGGAGAGCTCGAGGCGGGCGCGGGTCATGCCGACGTAGAGCAGCCGGCGCTCCTCCTCGACCGCCGCCGGGGTGTCGGCGTAGGTGATGGGCAGGGTGCCGTCCTGCAGCCCGCAGAGGAAGACGTGGTCCCACTCCAGGCCCTTCGCGGCGTGGAAGGTCGCCAGGGTCACGCCCTCGGCCACCGGGGCGTGCTGCTCGGCGGCGCGACGGTCGAGGTCGTCGACGAAGGCGCCGGCGGGGTCGGCGTGGTCCTTGCCCTCCCCCGCCGCGAACTCCTCGGCCTGGTCGACCAGCGCCTGCCAGGACTCCCACCGGTCGCGGGTCTGGCCCCGCCCGGTCGGCGGCGCGGAGGTCCAGCCCATCCCGGCCAGCGTGGAGCGCACCAGCTCGACGAGCTCCTCGCCCTCGCCGCTGCGCGCGGCGCCCCGGATGCGGGTGACCGCCTCGCGCACCTCGGGCCGGTCGAAGAACCGGGCCGCGCCGCGGATCACGTAGGGGATCTTGCGTGCCGCCAGCGCCTCCTCGAACGTCTCGGACTGGGCGTTGATGCGGAAGAGGATGGCCACCTCGCCCAGCGAGGCGCCGGCCTCGCGCAGCTGCAGGACGCGCGCGGCGACCGCCTCGGCCTCCGAGACCTCGTCGGGGGCCGAGCGGTACTCCACCGCGCGGCCCGAGGGACGCTGGGAGCGCAGCGAGACGCTGGTGGTGGCCGAGCCCTCGAGCAGCGCGTTGGCCGCGGAGACCACCTCGGGGGTCGAGCGGTAGTTGCGGACCAGCTCGACCGAGGTGGTGCCGGGGTGCTTGACGGGGAAGTCGCGCAGGTAGTCGGCGTCGGCGCCGGCGAAGGAGTAGATGGTCTGCGCGGGGTCGCCCACCACGCACAGCTCGTCGCGCCCGCCGAGCCACAGGTCGAGCAGCGCCGACTGCAGCGGCGAGACGTCCTGGAACTCGTCGACGACGAAGTACTTGTACTGCCGGCGCACCTGCGCGGCCACCCGCTCGTCCTCGGCGAGCAGCCCCGCGGTCAGCAGCAGGATGTCCTCCATGTCCATCCGGCCCTCGCCGCGCTTGACGTCCTCGTACCCCGCGAAGACGCGCGCGACGGTGTCGGCGTCGTGGCCGGTGACGCTGCGCCCGCGGCGGGTGGCGACGCGCGCGTAGTCGTCGGGGTGGACGTTGCTGACCTTGGCCCACTCGACCTCCGAGGCCAGGTCGCGCAGCAGCGCCTGGTCGACGCGCAGCCGCTGGCGCCGCGCGGCGCCGGCGAGCAGCGGGATCTTCGACTCGGTCAGGCGGGGCAGCTCGGTGCCGTGGACGTGGGGCCAGAAGTAGCGCAGCTGGCGCAGCGCGGCGGCGTGGAAGGTGCGCGCCTGCACCGCACCGGCACCCATGGTGCGCAGCCGCTGGCGCATCTCGCCGGCGGCGCGCGTGGTGAAGGTGACCGCGAGCACCTCGGTCGGGGTGTAGACCCCGGAGGCGACGCCGTAGGCGATGCGGTGGGTGATCGCCCGGGTCTTGCCGGTGCCGGCACCGGCCAGCACCCGCACCGGGCCGCGCAGCGCCTCCGCGACCTCCCGCTGCTCGGGGTCGAGAGCGGAGAGCAGGGCGTCGGGGTCGGGCATCAGGGGGAACAACTCCGCTTCGGACGTGGTTGGCATGGGGACCGATCACACCCTAGATGCCGGAGGCGACAGCCCGAGATGAGCACCGAAGCACCTGTGGAGACCACCCCCACGACCGGGTTCACGATGTACAGCACCCCGTGGTGCGGCTACTGCCACCGCCTGAAGTCGCAGCTGGACCGTGAGGGCATCCCCTTCACGATCGTCGACATCGAGCAGGACCCCGCGGCCGCCGACGTCGTCATGGAGGTCAACAACGGCAACCAGACGGTGCCGACGCTGGTCTTCTCCGACGGCAGCGCGATGACCAACCCCTCGCTGGTGCAGGTCAAGGACAAGCTGGCCTCGCTGGCCTGATCGGCCGGCCCGGCCGGTCCGACCGGCCGGCCGGGCTCACCAGTGGCCGGGCAGCGGGCCGCCGTACCAGTGCTCGACCAGCGAGCGGCTGATGGAGACCCCGCCCGGCAGCACGAGGCTGCCGGCCTCGGCCTGCTCACGCATCTCGGCACGGGTGAACCAGCGCGCGTCCTCGAGCTCGTCGTGGTCGACCTCGATGGCGGTGCTGGTCGCCCGGGCCGTGAAGCCGACCATCAGGCTCGCCGGCAGCGGCCACGGCTGGTTGCCGAAGTAGGTGACCTCGCCCACGCGCACGCCCGTCTCCTCGAGGACCTCGCGGCGCACGGCGTCCTCGAGGCTCTCGCCGGGCTCGCAGAAGCCCGCCAGCGTCGAGAAGCGGCCCTCGGGCCAGACCGACTGGCGCCCCAGGAGGCAGCGCTCGTCGTCGCTGCCCGGCTCGCCGTGCGCGACGACCATGATCACCGCGGGGTCGGTGCGCGGGAACTGCGCCTTGCCGCAGCGCGTGCAGACCAGCTCGTGGCCCGACTTGCGGGGTTCGAGGTCGCCCGCGCAGCGCGGGCAGAAGCGGGTCACGAAGAGCCACTCGGCCAGCCCCAGGGCGTGGAAGACCAGGGGCGCGTAGGCCAGCGCGTCGTCGGCCAGCGAGGGCAGCAGCCCGCGCAGCGGCACCCAGCCCTCGCCCCGCCGGGAGAGCTCCGCGTCGGTCACGACCGCGAACCAGGCGCGGCCGTCCCACTCCCCCAGCAGCACCCGCAGTCCCTCGGGCGCCTCGCCGGGCGGGACCCACTCGATGCGACCCCCGCTCGGGCGGATGCGGGTGCCCGAGACCACCAGGACCCGGCTCTCCGGGTCGGCCCAACGCTGCTCGAGCCAGGCGTCGTCGGTGCGGTGCAGCGCGGCGCGGTCGTGTGGGTCGGCGGCCATCATCTGGTGCGGGTAGCTCACGAGCGCGACGGTAGCGCGCGGGACAGCCCGGACCAGCACGGAACAGCCCGGCCCCCGGGCGCGTTCCACCGACGTGGAGATCTGGGACAGCATCGTCGTCGGCGCCGGCCAGGCGGGGCTCTCGGCCTCCTTCCACCTGGCCAGGCGGGGCGTGCGGCACCTGGTGCTCGACGCCGCCCCGGCTCCTGGCGGCGCGTGGCAGCACCGCTGGGACTCGCTGTCGATGGTCGACGTGCACGGCGTGCACGAGCTGCCGCACGACCCACGTGACCCGGCGGACCCCGGGGCGCCCGGCCGCGACGACCGACCGGCCAACCGTGCGGTCCCGGCCTACTTCGCCGACTACGAGCGCCGGCACGCGCTGCCGGTGCTGCGCCCGGTGCGCGTCGACCGGGTCACCGACGGCCCCGGGACGCTGCTGACCGTGCACGCCGGCGAGCGCACCTGGTCGACCCGCACGCTGGTCAACGCCTCGGGCACGTGGTCGCAGCCCTACCTGCCCGCCTACCCCGGCGCTGCCGAGTTCGCCGGGCTGCAGGTGCACACCCGCGACTACCCCGGCGCCGAGGCCTTCCGTGGCCGCCGCACCGTCGTGGTCGGCGGCGGCGCGGCCGCGGTGCAGCTGCTCGGCGAGGTCGCGCTGGTCACCGACACCCTGTGGGTCACCCGGCGTGAGCCGCGCTGGCGCACCGACGACTTCACCAGCGAGGCGGGCCGGGCCGCGGTGGCGCTCGTCGAGGACCGGGTGCGCCGGGGACTGCCGCCCGCGAGCGTCGTGGGCGTGACGGGGCTGGCGTTGCGCGAGCAGGAGCGAGCAGCGGCCGCGCTCGGTGCCTACGACCGGCAGCCGATGTTCGCCGCGCTCGAGCGTGACGGCGTGCGGTGGGCCGACGGCCGGTTCGAGCCGGCCCAGGCCGTGCTCTGGGCCACCGGCTTCCGTCCGGCGGTGCGCCACCTCGCGCCGCTGCACCTGCGCACCCGCGAGGGCGGGATCCGCCTCGACCGGCACGGCACCACCGCGGTCGACGACCCGCGGGTGCAGCTGGTCGGCTACGGCCCCTCGGCGAGCACCATCGGCGCCAACCGGGCCGGCCGGCACGCGGCCGTCGGTGTCGTGGCCGCCCTGGGCGCGGGCCGCGACCGGACGGCTCAGGCCGGGTAGGACACCTCGGCGCGCCAGTCGCCCGGTTCCTGGTGGGCGGCCGCCCAGATCGCCTCCGCGACCGCGTCGTGGCTGAAGGTGCCCTCGCGGGCCAGCGCGCCCCGCACGGTCACCGAGACCGCGCGCACCCCCTCGGGGGCCAGCGTCGTGTCGAGGGAGCGCACCAGGTTGCGCACGCCGGCCTTCTGCACGCCCAGCGACGCTGCGGCGGCCGACGGCTCGTCGGCGGCCATCGAGCCGGTGACGGTGACTCGCGAGCCGGGGTGCAGGTAGGGGTGCGCGGCCTGCACGGCCACCAGCAGCGCGCCCACCCCGAGCCGCACGTCGTCGAGCAGCTCCTCGACCCCCAGGTGCAGCGGGTCGGCCTCGCGGTAGGCGCTCGGGTTGACGTGCAGCAGGTCGATGCGCCCCAGCCGGCGCGCCAGGTCGGCGACCGCCCCGCCCCCGGTCACCGGGTCGGAGACGTCGGCGACCCGGCGCTCGACCCGCGCCGGCACCAGCGTCGAGGCGAGGTCCTCGAGGGCGGCCTCGTCGTTGCCGACCAGGCCGACCGCCCAGCCGTCGGCCGCGCAGCGGCGCGCCAGCGACCCGCTGACACCCGGACCGGCCCCGACCACCACGACGACCCGCTGCTCCGCGCTCATCCCCCGACCCTACGACCCGGTGCGGCTACGACCCGGCCAGCAGCGTCTCGAGCTGGTCGCGGCCCGGCAGGTCGGCGGGCTCGACGAGCTCACCGGTGCGCACGTAGTAGAAGCCCGCGCGCACCTCGTCGGGCGCCAGGCCCTCGAGCTCGGCCCACGCGGTGCGGTAGAGCGCGAGCTGGAGCGGGTCGGCGTCGGCGCGACGGTTGGTCTTCCAGTCCACCAGCAGGAACGAGCCGTCGGGCTCGCGGAAGACCGCGTCGATGCGACCGCGCACCACCTGCCCGGCGAGCACCAGCGCGAACGGCGCCTCGACGGCGTAGGGCACCCGGTCGGCGAAGGGGCCCTCCTCGAAGCGGCGCACCAGCTCCTCGAGGTCGGCCGCGTCGTCGATGCCCTCGTCGCCGCGTCCCGGCAGCTCGTCGGGGTCGAGCAGCGGCTGCTGGCCGAAGCGGGCCTCGACCCAGGCGTGGAAGCGGGTGCCGAAGCGAGCCGCGGGCGAGGGCGGACGCGGCATCGGGCGGACCAGCTCGCGGGCGAACGTCTCGGGGTCGTCGCGCAGGCGCGACAGTGCTGTCACCGAGATGCTGCCCGGCAGCGGCACCTCGACCTCGGGGCTGCGGTCGCGGCGCGCCTCGACCAGGAGCCGCTCGAGCTCGTCGTCCCAGGTGTCGAGGACCGAGCGCTCGACCAGGTCGGCCTGCTGGTCCCACTCGCCGCCGCGCCCGGCCGCCAGCTGCTCGGTGGCCTCGGCGACGAGCTCGGCGGCCTCGAGCCGACGCAGCGCCTCGGCGGTGTGCTCGGTGACCGGCCAGGGGTGCTCGGGCACCTCGGCCTGCAGCAGCGGGTTGACCTCGCTCTTGTCGGGGCACTCGCGCCAGGCCAGGGGCGCGACGCCGGCCAGCGCCAGGAAGTCGCGGACGACGACCTGGTAGGGCGAGGGGCCCAGGCCGCCCTTGCGACCCTCGGTCCACACGTAGGACGAGACGACCAGCCGGTGCCGCGCCCGGGTGAAGGCCACGTAGCCCAGCCGCAGCTCCTCGGTGGCCTCGTGCGCCTTGGTGTCGGTCTCGAGCCGCTTGAGCGCCTCGGCGTCGTGACCGAGCAGCTGGGGCAGGTCGCGCTCGTCGCCCCGCAGCGGCGTCGGCAGCATCTCGAGGCGGCGCGGCCACAGGCCGCGGCTGCGGGTGTGCGGGAACTTGTCGCGGCAGGTGCCGACCAGGAACACCACGTCCCACTCCAGGCCCTTCGCGCGGTGCACCGTCAACAGCTTGACCGAGTCGGCCTCCGACGGGGTGGCGGCGTCGAGGCCGTTGCCGAGCTCGTCCTCGGCCTGCAGCCAGGCCAGCAGCGAGGTCAGGCTCACCGAGCCGTCGATCGCCTGGAAGTCGGCGACCGCCTTGACGAAGATGTCGAGGTTGTCGCGCCGGGCCCGCGCGGCCTCGCTGACCGAGGCGGCCAGCTCGAGGTCGATGCCGCAGGTCTCGATGATGCGGCGCACCAGCTCGAGCAGCGGCTCGCCCACGTGGGCGCGCAGCATCCGCAGCTCGGCGGCCAGCAGCGCGAAGCGCTCGCGAGCCGCGGTCGAGTAGGCCAGCTCGCCCGGGTCGTCGAGCGCGTCGCACAGCGCGGGGACCTCGGTCGGGTCGGCACCGGAGACGGCCTGCTCGAGCTCCTCGCCCAGGGCCCGGTCGCCGGCACCGGCGCGGCCACGCCGAGCCCCGGCGAGCTCCTCGGCGCGCTGGCCCAGCAGCGCGAGGTCGCGCGGGCCCACCGCCCAGCGCGGACCCGTGAGCAGGGTCAGCAGGTCGGCGTTGGCGGTGAGGTCCTCCAGCAGCGTGAGGGTCGCGAGCACCTCGGCGACCTCCGGCAGCCGCAGCAGGCCGCTGAGACCCACGATCTCGACCGGCACCTCGGCCGCGCTGAGCGCGTCGAAGACGTCGGCCGCGTGGGCGTTGTCGCGCACCAGCACCCCCACCTCGCGCCACGGCGTGCCGGCATCGTGGGCCGCGCGCACCTGCTCGGCGAGCCAGCCCAGCTCCTCGGCGTAGGTCTCGTGCACGGCCACGTCGACGACACCCTGGGCCGAGGTGCCCGAGCGCAGCGGCGCCACCATCGGGAACTGGCGGTAGAGCGGGTCGGCCAGCGCGTTGGCGACGTCGAGGATGCGGGTGTCGGAGCGGCGGTTGACGCTGAGCCGGAAGCGCGCCACCTCGGCGCCGTCGCCGCGGGGGAAGTCCTCGCCGAAGCGCAGGATGTTGGAGACCGACGCGCCGCGCCAGCCGTAGATCGCCTGGTTGGGGTCGCCCACCGCCATCACCGGGTGGCCGCCCCCGAAGAGCCGGCGCAGCATCCGGGCCTGGGCCACCGAGGTGTCCTGGTACTCGTCGAGCAGCACCACCTTGAACTTGCCGCGCTCCTGCTCGCCGACCTCGGCGTGGCTCTCCGCCAGCCGGGCGGCCAGCGCGATCTGGTCGGAGAAGTCCATCAGCCCCAGCGCCTGCTTGAGCCGGCGGTACTCCTCGACCAGGTCGAGCGCCTCGGCCCGGCGGGCGAAGGCGCTGGCGACGTCGTCGCGGGTCTTCTTCGGCCCCGCCTGCAGCGCCTCGGCGAAGCGCGGCGCCTGCGCGGCGTCGAAGCCGCGCAGGGCCGCGACGTCGACCAGGTGCTCGCTCAGCGCGCCCTCGAGGCGCAGCACGTAGTCGATGACGTGGCGCGGGCTGTCGGAGAGCAGCTCGACGCGGCCGGTGTGCCGGTCGATGACCCGGGCGGCGAGCTGGTAGCGCGAGGCGTCGGCCATCACCCGGGTGTCGGGCTCGTGGCCGATGCGCAGCCCGTGCTCGGAGAGCAGCGCCGAGGCGTAGGCGTTGTACGTCGACACCGTGGGTTCGAGCAGCTCCACGGCCTCCTCGTCCTGCTCCCGTGCTGCGCGGTCTGGGAGGTCGGGGCCGCCGGGACCGAAGCCGGCGCGCTCGAGGGCCTCGCGGATGCGCTGGCGCAGCTCGCTGGCCGCCTTGGTGGTGAAGGTCAGCCCGAGGACCTCGTCGGGGCGCACCTGGCCGGTCACCACGAGGTAGACGACCCGTGCGGCCATCAACGTCGTCTTGCCCGAGCCGGCGCCCGCGACCACCACGGCCGGCTCGAGGGGCGCCCGGATCGCCTCCCACTGCTCGGGGCTGGGCGGGAAGTCGGACTGCATGACCTGCTGCAGCTCCTCCGGGGTGTCCACGGTGCGCGGGCCCGCGGAGGCGCTCGTCGCGCTCACGACAGCACCGTCCCGGAGCTCTTGGCCGGGCACAGGGGCTGGAAGTCGCAGAAGTCGCAGTGCTTGCCGGGCCTGGCCACGAAGTCCTCCTCGCGCACCGCTCGCGCGGCCGCCATCAGCTGGTGCTCGATCGTGCGCACGCCCTGCTCGTCGGGCTCCTGCGGCGCCTGGGTCTGGACGGTGAGCCGGCCGCGCGCCTCGTGGCGCAGCTGCCACAGCTCGGCGCCGCCGGGCTGCGCGGTCGAGGGCTCGCCGCGGCGCTCGGTCAGCACCTCGTCGACGGCGCCGTGCTCGACGGCGAGCTGGTAGAGCCCCAGCTGCGGGTGCACCGTGATCTCCTCCCCCGTCGGCTTGTACTTGCTGGTCTTGAGGTCGATGACGACCACCCGGCCCTCCGCGTCGACCTCGAGCCGGTCGGCGTACCCGTGCAGGTGCACCTGCTGGCCGTCGGGCAGCGCGACCGTGGTGTTGATGCGCTGCTCGGTGGCCAGCACCTCGCGGGCCTCGGGGCGCTGGTGCCAGGCCAGGAACCGGGTCAGGGCCTTGCGCACCTCCTCGCGCTCCCGGCCGCCCGACCAGGGGGTGCGGAAGGGCAGGCGGGACCAGACGGCGTCGACGTGCTCCATCAGCGCCTCGACCGGGTCGGGGCCCGACAGGTCGACCTCGCCGCGGCTGATCCGGTCGGCCAGGGCGTGCACGACGTTGCCGAAGCCCTGGGCCTGGGTCGCCGCCCGCGCTCCCCCGGCCTCGGACTCCAGGAACCACTTCGCCGGGCACTGCTCGAGCGTGGTCAGGGCGCTGGCGGACAGGCGCACCGGCTCGTCGGGCTCGCGCACGGGCTGCTCGGAGGCGCTGAAGGCCCGGGTGCCCCACCAGGTGGCGGGGTCGGCGGCCGGCACCCACGCCGCACCCTCGCGGTGCTCGGCCACCAGGCGGGCCAGCCGCTCGGCGGCCGCGTGGCGCAGCACCTTGGACTGGTTGTCGTCGGCGACGGTGCGCCGCAGCTCGGCGACCAGCCCGGCCAGCGACAGCGGCCGCCGGGGCCGGCCCTGCACGTGCTGGGGGGTCGGGCCGAGCTCGGCGAGGAAGCGCGAGGCCTGCTCGCCGTCCTCGTCGGGCGAGGCCACCGCCGTCACGACGAGGCGCTCGCGCGCCCGGGTGCAGGCGACGTAGAAGAGCCGGCGCTCGTCGGCGAGCAGCTCGCGCGCCGATGTCGGGGGCACCAGGTGGCCCTGGCCGATCCGGTCGGCCTGCAGCAGCGTCGAGCGGCGGCGCAGGTCGGGCCAGCCCTCCTCCTGCACGTGCGCCACGACGACCAGGCGCCACTCCAGGCCCTTGGAGCGGTGGGCGGTCAGCAGCCGCACGGCCTCGCCGCGGATGCCCTGCTCGGCCAGGGTGTCGGCGGGGATCTGCTGGGCCACCAGGGTGGAGAGGAACGAGGCCAGCGCGGTGTGGCCGCGGCGCTCCTCGACGCGGGCCGCCTCGTCGAAGAGGGCGCACACGGCGTCGAGGTCGCGGTGGGCGGTGCGCCCGCCCTGCCCGCCGCGGGTGGAGGCGGTCTGCAGCCGCGCGGGCCAGTCGGTGCCCGACCAGAGGTGCCACAGCACCTCCTCGGCCGAGGCGCCGTCCTCGACCAGGGCCCGCGCCTCGCGCAGCAGCCGGGCCAGGCGCGCCGCCCGCGCCACCGCCGGGAGGTCGGCGCCCGGGGTGCCGGCCAGGTCCTCGAGCACGCCCTCGTCGACAACCGCGGCGCGCAGCAGCTCGGGCGAGCTGCGGGGGGCGGTGCCCTCGGCGGCCTCGGCGACCCGCTGCTTCTCGCGGGTGCGCAGCAGCCGGGCCAGCACCCGCACGTCGGCGGCGTCGAGCCCGGCCAGGTGGGAGTGCAGCAGGGTCTGCGCGTGCTGGGCGTCGAGGTGGTCGACGCTGCGCGGGTCGTCGTCGTCGAGGTGCAGGACGGCCGTCAGCGCGTCGACCAGGGTGCGCACGGCGGGCTCGCCGACCAACGGGGTGTCGTCGCCGGCGACCTCCACCGGCACGCCGGCGGCCAGCAGCGAGCGGCGCAGGCCGGGGATCGAGGTGCGCCCCGAGCGCACCAGCACGGCCATGTCGTCCCAGGCGACGCCGTCCTCGAGGTGCGCGCGGCGCAGCAGGTCGGCCAGGTGCTCGGCCTCGGCGCGCTCGGTGTCGTAGGTCAGCACCTGTACCCGGCCGTCGCCGTGGTCGCCGACCGGCACCGGGGCCAGGAAGTCGTCGCGGGCCCCGCTCTCGATGGTGCCGATCAGCGGCAGCCGCGCTGCCACCCGCTGCGAGCAGCGCAGCAGCGAGGCGCCGAAGCGGCGGGTGCCGCGCAGCACGACGGTGCCGGCCGGGCTGCCGTCGCGGCGGGGGAAGGTGGTGGGGAACTCCAGGATGCCGCGCACCTCGGCGCCGCGGAACGCGTAGATCGACTGGTGGGGGTCGCCGACGACGGTGATGTCGCGCCCGTCGCCGGCCAGCGCCTGGAGCAGCGCCACCTGGCCGGGGTCGGTGTCCTGGTACTCGTCGACGAAGACGTGGCGGTAGGTGGCGCGCAGCTCGTCGCGGTGCTCCTCGGCCAGGATCGCCGCACGCCGGATGAGGTCGGCGTAGTCGATGGCGCCGCGCGAGTCGAGCACGTCGAGGTACTGGTCGAGGAACCACCCGGCGGCCACCAGCTCCTCGCGCCCGGACTCGAGCCCGAGGCGGCGCAGCTCCTCGCCGTCGAGCCCCTTCTCCCGGGCCCGGGCCAGCACGGCCTGCACCTCGCCGGCGAAGCCGCGGGTGCCGACGGCGCGGCGCAGCGCCTCGGGCCAGCGCACCGACTCGGGCGCGTCGGTGAGCAGCTGCTGGAGCACGACGTCCTGCTCGGGGGCGCTGAGCAGCTGCAGCGGGCCCTCGTAGAGCTCCGCGGGCTGGTGCTGGCGGATCAGGCCGTAGGCGAAGGAGTGGAACGTGGTGCCGATCGCCACCGCCGAGGTCAGGCCCAGGCGGGCGGTGACCCGGTCGCGCAGCTGCTCGGCGGCCTTGCGCGAGAAGGTCAGCGCCAGCACCTGCTCGGGGCGGGCGCCCTGCTCGATGCGGTGCACGATCGTCTCGACCAGCGTGGTGGTCTTGCCGGTGCCCGGCCCGGCCAGCACGAGCAGCGGACCGCCGGGGTGCTCGAGCACCCGGCGCTGGTGCTCGTCGAGCGTGGGCACCGCGGCCGCCTGCTGCGGCGCGGCGAGCCGGTAGGTGGTGGTCGCGGCGGGGCTCCTCATGGCGACCATTCGACCACCCGGCACCGACAGGCCCACGACCACGGCGGACGAACCATGTCCTCAGGCGCCGGGTGCCCGGTCGTTGTAGACGCCGGCCTCGACCTGGCCGCTCAGGGCAGCGATGGCGGCCATGACCTCGTCGGTCAGCTCGCGGCGGGCCCGCCCGAGCGGGACGCCCTCGAAGCGGCCGCCGGCGCGCACCGGCGGACCGAAGCGCACGGTGACCCGCACCGGGCGCGGCAGGCTCGAGCCGACGGGCTGGAGCCGGTCGGTGCCGACCAGGCCGACGGGCACCACGGGCACCCCGGCGGTCAGCGCGAGGTGGCCGACGCCGGTGCGGCCGCGGTAGAGCCGGCCATCGCGCGAGCGCGAGCCCTCGGGGTAGAGACCGAAGGCCTCCCCCCGCTCCAGCACCTCGAGCGCGGTGTCGAGGCTGCCGATCGCCGAGCGCGGGTCGTCGCGGTCGACGGGCAGCATCCCCAGCCCCTCGAACCAGGCGCGCTGGGCGGCGCCGCGCAGCCCGGGACCGGTGAAGTAGTCGGACTTGGCCAGGAAGACGACCTTGCGCGGCACCACGACCGGGATGACCACCGAGTCGATGAAGGAGAGGTGGTTGCTGGCCAGCAGCACCCCACCGGTGGCCGGCAGGTGCTCGAGGCCCTCGACCCTCGGGCGCCACAGCGCGCGGGCCACGGGCGGCACGACCGCGTGCAGGGCCCGGTACATCCGGTCGCTGGGCTCGCTGGGCTCGCTGGGCTCGTGGGACGACGGGGCGGAGGCGGGCACGTGGTCAGTGTGCTGGTTACCGGCGGGTCCGCCGATCCGACGTCAGAGCAGTCCGGCCTTGCGCCCCAGCTTCTCGGCGACGTCGCCCGGGGTGAGCTCGCCCGTCAGCAGCCGGCTGGTTGTCCACGCCGACGTGTCGAGCCCGGAGGTCTCGCTGAAGGCGCGGTGGTCGTCGGCGAAGCGGTCGCGCAGCACCGCGATGTCGTCGGCGGTGGGCGCGTCGGCCTCGAAGTCGGTCTGCGAGGCGCTGCGCGCCAGCGGCTCGAAGCGCTTCTTGTACGGCGGCAGCCCCAGGCGCGCCACGAGGTCCTCGGCCGTGTCGTGCTGGGCCTTGACCATCTGGTGGAAGTCGACCAGGTGCACCTGCTCGCTGGGGAAGATCGAGCGCACCCGGGCGAGCTGGGCGCCGTAGAAGCCGCGGGCCACCACGGTGCGCGTGCGCAGCGCCTTGGCGTCCCAGCCCTCGGGGCGGGTGCCGACCCAGGAGGGCTCGAAGTCGATGCGCACCGACTCGGCGAAGGTGATCCGCTCCTCGGCGGGCAGCCGGCGCGTCCAGTTCATCACCCAGTGCGAGAAGGCGCGCTCGATCGGGTCGCGGAAGCAGAAGATCAGCGGCACGTCGGGGTTCCAGGCGCGGATCCGCTCCAGCGCCCCCGGCCAGAAGAGGTACGACGGGGTCGCGTCGACGCCCATCGTCGCCTTCGAGCGGGCCGAGCGCAGGGCGACGTGGTAGCCGCTGAAGTCGGGGCGCTCCCAGTCGAGGGAGTCGTCGTCGAAGAAGTGCCACTCCTTCTGCGGGGCACGGGTGATGTGCTGGTGGCTGACCAGGACCCGGTAGAGGGTGCTGGTCGCGGCCTTCTGCACACCACCGAGGACCAGCCCGATCGGGACGGTGCCGTGGGGTGCCTCGGTCTGGGCGGCGCTGGGTGCGGTGATCGTGTGCCTCCTCGCGGTGCGCCCGGGGTGCCTCCCGGACGGTTGGCGAGCATACGACAAGAGCGGCGCGGCCCGGTCAGTCGCGGGCGCGCAGGGCCAGCAGCACCAGGTCGTCCTCGTGCTCCCCCACCGCGTCGAGCAGGTGGTCGCACAGGTCCTCGGGGTCGGCGTCGCCCCAGCCGGTCAAGGAGTCCACCAGCCAGGCCAGGCCCTCCGAGAGCCCCGCGTCGCGGCGCTCGACCAGCCCGTCGGTGTAGAGCAGCAGCGTGTCTCCGGGTCGCAGCCGCAGCCGGTGGTCGGCGCGCCGGGTGTCGGGGTCGAGGCCCAGCAGCAGGTCGGGCGTCTCCTCGAGCAGCCGCGCCGTGCCCTCCGCGGTCACCAGCAGCGGTGGCGGGTGGCCGGCGTTGCTCCAGTGCAGCAGCTGGCCGTCGGGGCCGCCGTCCTCGACGACGGCCAGCACCGCGGTGGCGACCTCGTCGACACCGAGCCCGGCCATCGCCCGGTCGAGGTCGCTGAGCACCCGGGCCGGCAGCGCGAGGCGGGCGCTGTAGGCCACGCCCCGGGTCAGGTTGCGCAGCTGGCCCATCGCGGCCGCGGCGTCCTGGTCGTGGCCGGCGACGTCGCCGACCATCACCGCGAGCGCGCCGTCGGGCAGCACGTAGGCGTCGTACCAGTCGCCGCCGACCCGCGCCTTCTCGGCGGCCGGCTGGTAGCGCACCGCGACCTGCAGCGCGGGCCCGTGGGCGGGGCGGGTCAGCAGGCTGCGCTGCAGCGCCTCGGAGAGCTGGCGGTCGCTCTCGCGGGCGGCGAGCAGCTCGAGGGACTGCTGCAGCGTGCCGGCCAGGGAGCGCAGGAAGTCGACGTACTCGCCGTCGAGGGCCAAGCGGTCGCTGAGCCGCAGCCGGAGGTGCTGCTGGGGCGCGCGCGGGTCGGGGGCGGGCAGCGCGACCCGGGCCACGGTGCCCTGCCCGGGGCCGTCGAGGCTCTCGAGCACCAGCGGGTCGGCCACGGCACCGGGGCGGACCGCGACCTCGACGAGGTCGCCGGGGTCCTCGCGCAGCTCGCGCACCGCCAGGTCGACCAGCGCGGCGGCGCTCGAGACCCCGGCGAGAGCCTGGTCGAGGCGGGTCAGCACCTGCAGGCGGCGCCGGGCGACCACCTGGCGCGTCGTCTCGGTGACGATGTCGACCACGCCCTCGACCCGGCCGTCGGGGCCGCGCACGGGTGAGTAGGAGAAGGTGAAGTAGCACTCCTCGAGGAAGCCCGAGCGCTGCAGCGGCACCTCGGCGTCGACGACCCAGGTGGGGGTGGCGTCCTCGACGACCGAGCGCATCATCGGCCCGAGCTGCTCCCAGGCCTCCGCGAAGACGTCCTCGGTCCGCCGGCCCAGCGCCAGGGGGTGCTTGTCGGCGATCAGCTCGACGAACGCCTCGTTGTAGAGCAGCACGTGGTCGGGGCCCCAGAGGAGCGCCATCGCGAACCGGGTCTCGAGGGCCAGGGCCAGGGTGCTGCGCAGCGCGGGGCTCCAGGTGCTCGGCTCGCCCAGGCCGGCCGCCTCCCAGTCGACCCCGGCGTACGCCGCGCGCAGCGAGCCGGCGAGCTCGAAGAGCGGGTCCTCAGCCATGCTCGCCGACCTCGGAGGCGGCCGCGGCCTCGAAGGCGGCGGCGATCTCGAGCAGGCGCCGGTCGCTGCCGTGCGGGCCCACCAGCTGCACCCCGACGGGCAGCCCGTCCGGCGTGCGGCCGGCCGGCACCGCGATCGCGGGGCAGCCGGTGACGGTGACGAGGTAGGCCGAGCGCATCCAGTCGAGGTAGGAGCCCATCGGCCGGCCGGCGACCTGCGTGGGGTACTCCTGCTCGGCGGGGAACGGCGCCACCTGCGAGACCGGCAGCACCAGCAGGTCGTGCTGGGTGAAGAACTGCCGCATCCGCTCGCCGAGCGTGGTGCGCTGGGTGTAGGCGCGCGCCACGTCGGTGCCGCTCAGCGGCGCGCCGGCCCGGATGTTGTCGGCGAGGCTGGCCTTGAGCTCGCCCGGGTGCTCGGCCAGCAGCGGGCCGAGCTTGGCGTGCAGGTGCCAGGCGCGCAGGGTGCGGAAGGTGTCGTCGCCCTCGGCGAGGTCGGGGTGGGCGCCGTGCACCCGCGCCCCGTGCCGCGCCATCAGCCGGCCGGCCTGCTCGGTGACGGCCGCGACGTCCTCGTCGACGGCGAAGGCGCCGCCGAGGTCGAGCGACCAGGCGACCCGCAGCCCGTGCAGCGCCCGGGGCGTGGGGTCGAACGGGGCCGCGAAGAGGTGCCCCGGATCGCCGAGGGCCAGCGGCGCGCGCGGGTCGGGACCCGCCATCACCGACAGCAGCAGGGCGAGGTCGCCGACGTCGCGGGCCAGCGGCCCCCCGACCGACGTGGTCTCCCACTGGTTGTAGAGCGGCCACTCGGGCACCCGGCCCAGGCTCGGGCGCATCCCGACGACGCCGCAGAAGGACGCCGGGTTGCGCAGCGAGCCACCCATGTCGGAGCCGTCGGCGAGCGGCACCATCCCGCTGGCCAGCGCCGCCGCGGCGCCGCCGCTCGAGCCGCCGGCGCTGCGGGTGGGGTCGTGCGGGTTGCGGGTGGTGCCGAAGAGCCGGTTGAAGGTGTGCGAGCCGGCGGCGAGCTCGGGCACGTTGGTGCGCCCGAGCACCACCACGCCGGCGCGGCGCACGCGCTCGACGAGCAGCTCGTCGTGCTGGGGCACGTGGTCGGCGAAGAGCCGGGAGCCGAAGGTGGTCGGCCAGCCGGCCACCGCGTGGGTGTCCTTGAAGGCGAACGGCAGCCCGTGCAGCGCGCCCAGCGGACCTCCCCGGGCCAGGTGCTCGTCGGCCGCGGCGGCGCCGGCCCGGGCGCGCTCGGCGTCGAGGTTGACGACCGCGTTGAGCTCGGGGTTGCGCTCCTCGATGCGTGTCAGGTGCAGCTCGAGCAGCTCGCGGGCCGAGATCCGGCGCTCGCGCACGGCCGCTGCCATGGCGCGGGCGCTGGAGTGGACGCTCACGTCGGGTCCCGGCTGCTGGCTGTTCACCCGCGAATCATGGCAGGCGGACCGGGCGGCGCGGGCCGGAAGAAGGCCACCTCGAGGTCGACCCGGCCGGAGGGCCGCAGCGCGGTGCCCTCCTCGAGGTAGGCCTGGCGGGCCTCGCCGTCGTGGCTGGGCGGCAGCGACCCGTCGGCGCGCACCACCCGCCACCAGGCCACCGCCGCGCCGTGGCCGGCCATCACGTTGCCGACCCGGCGCGGGCCGTAGCGACCCACGGCCTCGGCGATCGCGCCGTACGTCGTCACCCGCCCCGGCGGCACCTGCTCGACGCACGACAGCACGTCCTCGACGTACTCCTCGGGATGCCGCACACCGAGGAACCTACCGGGCGCCGGCGGTGCGGCTCAGCCCAGCGGCAGGGCCGAGAACGACTCGGTGCCCTTGACCAGGCGCAGCCCCTTGATGCCCGAGTGGCGCCGGGCGAAGTCGAGCTCGGAGGCCAGGTCGCCGACGCCGTTGCTCAGCGGCAGCGGCGCCAGCGCCACGGTCGAGAGGGTGCCGAAGGCCGCGCCGTCGGCGTCGAGGAGGCCCGAGCCCGAGTCGCCGGGCACCCCCGGGGTCAGGGTGTAGACGTCCCAGCTCCAGTCACCGAAGGCGCCCAGGGAGAGCCCGACCTTGGGCGAGAGCAGCGTGGTGGGCCGCAGGCTCGACTGGCCGTAGCTGTAGACCTGCGAGCCGGCCGGCGCACCGTCCTGGGAGAGTCCGGTCGGGCCGCCGAAGAAGGGCACGCTGGGGTTGACCGAGCGGGCGAAGCGCTGCTGCAGTCGCACCAGCGCGAAGTCGTTGTAGTCGCAGGTGTCGGCGTCGGTGGTGCCCACGCGCTGCATGGTCTCCCACGACGAGTAGACCAGGCGGCCGCGGCCCACCGTGGTGCCGCCGGACGCGAGGTTGCCGCCCCGGGCCAGGCGCACCTTGGTGCCGCTGGGCAGCGTCGGGGTGGCGCAGCCGCTGGTGTCGGTCGCCTCCCCCAGGCCTGCGCAGTGGGCGGCGTAGCCGACGTACACGCGCCCGCGCCGGTCGGTGTAGACGAAGTTGGCGGTGCACTGCGAGCCGTCGGTGTACATCTGCACCCCCGGCGTGATCGTGGCCTCGCCGGCCGGCGCCCAGGAGTCGAAGCGCCGGGCCGTTGCGGCCCCGGCGCTCGTGGGCAGCAGCACCCCGATCAGGCCGATCATCAGGGGCAGGACGGCCAGGACGACGGCGGCGGGAGCCGTCACGGGTCGGGTGCGCATGCCTCCTCAACGACCGATGCCCCCGCTCGGCTACGCGAGCGGGGGCATCGATCGGTGCGGGTCAGAGCAGCGGCGAGAAGGGCTCGGTGCCCAGGGCGAGCTCGAGGCCCGCGATGCCGGAGTGCTGCTGGGCGAAGGCCAGCTCGCGCTCGAGGTCGCCGATGTTGTTGGACGCCGGCAGCGGCGCCAGGCCCAGCGTCGAGAGGGTGCCGATCGCCTCGCCGTCCTCGCTCACGAAGGCGGAGCCGGAGTCTCCGGGGACACCGGGGGTCACGGTGTAGAGCGGGTGGCTCCACCCCTCGTCGCCCGCGCTGTCACCGAGGCTGATGCCGGTCTTGGGCGAGAGCGGCTCGAGGCCGGCGCGCAGGCTGGAGTTGCCGTAGCTGTAGACCCGGTCGCCGGCGGCGGTGCCGTCGGTGTCGATGCCGGTCGGACCGCCCCAGAACGGGATGCTCGGGTTGACCTTGGACACGTCGGCCGCGTCGACCTTGACCAGCGCGAAGTCGTTGTAGGCGCAGGCGTTCTCGTCGGTGGTGCCGATGTCGCGCATGGTGCGCCACGAGGAGTAGGCGAGCTCGCCGCTGCCGAGCTCGGTCCCCGAGCTGATCAGGCTGCCGCCCTTGCGGAAGGTGACCTCGGTGCCCAGCGGCACCGAGTCGTTGAGGCAGCCGTTGGTGTCGGTGGCCGCACCCATGCCGGCGCAGTGCGCGGCGTAGCCGAGGTAGACATTGGCGGCGGCGTCGGTGAAGACGAAGTTCGAGGTGCACTGGGCGCCGTCGGTGTACATCTGCGTGCCCGGCGTGATCGTCGCCTGGTCGGCGGGCGCCCAGGTGGGCGCTGCCACGGCGGGGGCCGAGGTGGCTGCCCCGGCCGCGAGGCCGGTGGCGGCGAGCGCGGCGAGGGCGCCGGTGGCGCGGCGCAGGGTGGTGTGGCGGTGGCTGGCGGTCTTCATCGGGACGAGGTCCTCCTGGTCGTGGCCGGCGACCTCCCGAGATGGAGGCCACATCTACTGCTCAACGACCGGGTCCCGACATGGTTACGCCCGGGTAGTCCAGAAGGACTACCCGGGCGTGGCCCGGACGGGTCAGTACGACGGCTGGCTGGGGTCGACCTGGTTGACCCAGGCCACCACGCCGCCGCCGACGTGCACGCTGTTCTCGAAGCCGGCGCCCTTGAGCACCGCCAGCGCCTCGGCCGAGCGCACCCCCGACTTGCAGTGCAGCACGACCTGCTTGTCGGCGGGCAGCTGGCCCAGGGCGTTGCCGTTGAGGAACTCGCCCTTGGGGATCAGCACCGAGCCCGGGATCTTGTTGATCTCGTACTCGTTGGGCTCGCGCACGTCGACCAGCACGAAGTCGCGCTCCCCGGCCTCGCGCTCGCCCAGCATCTTCTCGAGCTGGGTGACCGAGATCGTCGAGCCGGCCGCGGCGTCGGCGGCGTCCTCGGAGATCGCGCCGCAGAACGCCTCGTAGTCGATCAGGTCGGTCACGTCGGCGTCGGGGCCGCACAGGCGGCAGGCCGGGTCCTTGCGGACCTTGAGCTTGCGCCACTCGAGCTCGAGGGCGTCGTAGATGACGAGCTTGCCGATGGCCGGCTCGCCCGCGCCGGTGAGCAGCTTGATGGCCTCGTTCACCTGGATCGAGCCGATCGAGGCGCACAGCACACCGAGCACGCCGCCCTCGGCGCAGCTGGGCACCATGCCCGGCGGCGGGGGCTCGGGGTAGAGGCAGCGGTAGCACGGCGCGTCGTCGGCCATCGACGGCGCGAAGACCGAGGCCTGGCCGTCGAAGCGGTAGATCGAGCCCCACACGTAGGGGATCCCGAGGAAGTACGCCGCGTCGTTGACCATGTAGCGGGTCGCGAAGTTGTCGGTGCCGTCGACGATCAGGTCGTAGCCGCGGAAGACGTCCATGACGTTGTCGTTGTCGAGGCGCTCCTCGTGCAGCACCACCTCGACGTAGGGGTTGGCCTCGGCGATCGACTCCTTGGCCGAGACCGCCTTCGACTTACCGATGTCGGACTGGGTGTGGATGATCTGGCGCTGCAGGTTCGACTCGTCGACCTCGTCGAACTCGGCGATGCCGATCGTGCCGACACCGGCCGCGGCCAGGTAGAGCAGCGCGGGGCTGCCGAGTCCGCCGGCGCCGATCACGAGCACCTTGGCGTTCTTCAGGCGCTTCTGACCGGTCATCCCGACGTCGGGGATGATCAGGTGCCGGCTGTAGCGGCGTACCTCGTCGACGGTCAGCTCGGCTGCCGGCTCCACGAGTGCTGGGTAGGTCACTGCTGGGCTCCTCGGTCTGTTCGCAGGGGTCTGGTGGACGCAACAGCCTGCGGGCGCGTCCTGTTCCCACGGCGTGCTCCATCGTGGCCGCGGCCGGCGCGCGACCCGGCGGCGTCCCGTCATCCGGACCGCCGCTACCGCGGGGTAGGCTCGCGCCCCGAGCAAAGAGACGACCGTGACCGCACCTTCGAGGAGGGCAGCAGTGCCAGCTGGCCAGTACGACGTCGAGGCCGGCTCCGCCGCGCCCTCCCGGCAGCGCGGGGCCCGGATGCCGCGTCGCGAGCGCCGCGCCCAGCTGCTCGAGTCGGCGCTCGGGGTCTTCGTGGCCTCGGGCTACCACGCCGCCGCGATGGACGACATCGCCGAGCGGGCGGGCGTCTCGAAGCCGGTGCTCTACCAGCACTTCCCCGGCAAGATGGACCTCTACCTCGCGCTGCTCGACATCGCCTGCGACCAGGTGATCGACAACTGCCGCGCCGCGCTGGCCTCGACGCCCGACAACAAGCAGCGTGTGGCCGCGACCATCGACGCCTTCTACGACTACGTCGCCGACGACAACGGCGCCTTCCGCCTGGTCTTCGAGTCCGACCTGACCAACGAGGCCGCGGTGCGCCAGCTGGTCGACCGGGTCACCACCGAGTGCGCGGCGATGATCGCCGAGGTGATCCGCGACGACACCGGGCTGCCCGACGAGTCCTCGCGCCTGCTGGCGGTCTCGCTGGTGGGAATGGCACAGGTCAGCGCGCGGTTCTGGCTCAACGACACCGCGGGCATCGACCGCGCCGACGCCACCGCGCTGATCGCCGGCCTGGCCTGGCGGGGCATCCGCGGCTACCCCAAGACCGACGAGCACTGAAGACCAGCAGCACCCAACAGGAGGAGGACCCGTGGAGGTCAAGATCGGCATCCAGCAGGCCCAGCGCGAGCTGAGCATCGAGACCGACGAGACGGCCGAGCAGGTGCAGCAGCAGGTCGCCACCGCCGTCGAGTCCGGTGGCGTGGTGACCCTGACCGACACCAAGGGCCGCACCGTGCTGGTGCCGGCCGCCAAGCTCGCCTACGTCGAGATCGGCACCGCGAGCGTCGGGACGGTCGGCTTCCGCAGCTGACCCTGCACCACCCAGGACGACCGGGCGGGGTCCGGGCTCAGGCGTCGAGGCCGAGCTCGGACATCCGCTCGGTGTGCCGCTCGGTGAGCCGCGTGAACATCCGACCCAGCGCGGCCAGGTCGAGCCCGGGGCGGTCCACTCCCCCGGCCAGCAGCGCCGAGAGCGCCTCGCGCTCGGCGGCCACCCGCTGGGCCTGGATCAGCGCCTCGCCCATCAGCCTGCGGCCCCACAGGGCCAGCCGGCCGCCGAGGCGGTGGTCGCGCGCGATCGCCGCGCGCACCCGGTCGACCACGAAGGCTGCGTGCGGGCCCTCCTCGAGCGAGGACAGCACCAGCTCGCGGGTGCCGGCGTCGAGGTAGGCGGCGATCTCGCGGTAGAAGTCGTCGGCCAGCCCGTCGCCGACGTAGGCCTTGATCAGCCCCTCGTACCAGTCGGAGGGCGCGGTGTGCTCGTGGAAGAGGTCGAGCGCGCTGCGGAACGGCGCCATCGCCACGAACGGGTCGCCGTCGAGCTCGCGGATGCGTCGGTGCAGCCGGTCGACCCGGGCGACCTCGCTGGCCGCCATCTGCGCGATGGCCAGCTTGTCCTCCAGCGTGGGCGCCAGCTTGGCGTCCTCGGCCAGCCGCTCGAAGGCCGAGATCTCGCCGTAGGCCAGCACGCCGAGCAGGTCGACGACCGCCTCGCGGTAGGCGGGATCGGCCAGCGCGAGCTCGGCCTCCCGCGCCGGCGAGACGGGCGTGTCGCCGGCCTGGGATTCAGTCATGCGCGCACCCTACCGATACCCTGGGCCCATCGAGCGCTGCGCCGGTGCCGCCACGAGCGGGCACCCGGGCACGGCGCCGAGGCGGGAAACCACCCGCCAGCATGTGCGCGGCAGACGCGCCAGCGAGCTTTCCGAGTCCGCCGGGTCCGCCGCTCCGAGCCACCCGGCCCACCGCGGCTGACGACGAAAGCAGAAGACCAACGTGACCACCTTCCGTGACCTGGGGGTCCTCCCCAAGATCTGTGACGCGCTCGAGCGCGCCGGCATCACCACCCCCTTCGCCATCCAGGAGATGACCCTCTCGGTCGCCCTGATGGGCACCGACCTGATCGGCCAGGCCCGCACGGGCACCGGCAAGACCCTCGCCTTCGGCATCCCGGTGCTGCAGCGCAGCACCCCCGTCGACGACCCGGCGTACGCCGACCTGCCGCAGGGCAAGCCGCAGGCCCTCATCGTCGCGCCGACCCGCGAGCTGGCCCTGCAGGTCTCCAACGACCTCGCGCTGGCCAGCAAGGACCTCGGCCTGCGCGTGCTGACCGTCTACGGCGGCGTGGGCTACGAGCCCCAGCTCGAGGCGCTCGAGAGCGGCGTCGACGTGGTCGTCGGCACCCCCGGCCGCCTGATCGACCTGGCGCACCGCAAGGTGCTCGACCTCAGCCACGTGCACGCGCTGGTGCTCGACGAGGCCGACGAGATGCTCGACCTGGGCTTCCTGCCCGACGTCGAGCGACTGCTCAAGATGACCCCCGAGACCCGCCAGACGATGCTGTTCTCGGCCACGATGCCCTCCGCGATCGTCGCGCTGGCCCGCACCCACATGCGCCACCCGATGAACATCCGCGCGGAGTCGTCGTACGAGAACGCGACCGTGCCGGCCACCGCGCAGTTCATCTACCAGGCCCACGACCTCGACAAGCCCGAGATCATCGGGCGCATCCTGCAGGCCCCCGACGCCGAGAAGATCATCGTCTTCACCCGCACCAAGCGCCAGAGCCAGCGGGTGGCCGACGACCTCTCCGAGCGCGGCTTCGCCGCCAGCCCGCTGCACGGCGACATGGCCCAGGTCGCGCGCGAGAAGGCGCTGACCAAGTTCCGCGAGGACAAGATCCGGGTGCTGGTGGCCACCGACGTCGCCGCCCGCGGCATCGACGTGCGCGGCGTCTCGCACGTCATCAACTACACCTGCCCCGAGGACGACAAGACCTACGTGCACCGCATCGGCCGCACCGGTCGCGCCGGGGCCTCGGGCATCGCGATCACCTTCGTGGACTGGGCCGACCTGCACCGCTGGAAGATGATCAACAAGACCCTCGACCTGCCCTTCGACGCGCCGCAGGAGACCTACTCGACCTCCCCGCACCTGGCCACCGACCAGGGCATCCCCGAGGGCACCAAGGGCCGGGTCGTCCCCGAGGCGCCCCGCGAGCCCCGCGCCCCGCGCGAGGGCGGTCGCGGTGGTCGCGACGGCGGCCGTGAGGGCGGTCGTGAGGGTGGTCGCGACGGCGGCCAGCGCGCCCCGCGCAACCGCGATCGCACCCGCAGCCGCAGCCGTGGCGGCGAGGTCGTCGCCGAGGTGAGCACCAACGAGTCCGGCGAGAAGGTCGAGAAGCCCGTCGAGGGCGCCGGCTCCGGCAGCCGCAACCGCCGTCGTCGCCGCTCCCGCGGTGGCCAGGGCGGCCAGGGTGGCCAGGGCGGTCAGGCGAACCAGAGCGCCGAGGCCGCACCCCAGGCCTGAGCCGACCCGGCCCTTATCTCTCACTGACCCGGCCCGAACCTCTCCTCGCGGAGAAGTTCGGGCCGGGTGAGTACGTTATTGGGGCCGGGTCAGCGGGGGCGCTGGGAGCGGGTGACCAGGTTGGCGGCCGCCTCGCGGTAGGCCTTCGCGCCCTTGCTGGTGCGGCTGGTGGCCAGGATGGAGCGGCCCGCGGCGGGCGCCTCGGCGAACTTGATGGTCTTGGGGATCGGCGGCTCGACGACCTCGAGGTCGTAGGTCTCCGAGATCGTGTCGAGCACGGTGCGCGCGTGGTTGGTGCGGCCGTCGTAGAGCGTGGGCAGCACGCCCCACACCTCGAGACCGCGGTTGGTGAAGCGGCGTACGTCGTGCACGGTGTCGAGCAGCTGGCCCACCCCGCGGTGCGAGAGCGTCTCGCACTGCAGCGGCACCAGCACCCCGTCGGCAGCGGTGAGCGCTGCGACGGTGAGCACGCCCAGCGAGGGCGGGCAGTCGAGCAGCACCCAGTCGTAGGCGCCGTCGAGGTCCTCCACGACCCCCTTGACCACGTGCTCGCGCCCGGTGCGGGTCAGCAGGTCGGCCTCGGCGCGCGCCAGCTCGATCGTGGCCGGCAGCAGGTCGACGCCCTCCTCGGTGGAGATGATCACCTCGGTCGCGTCGAGACCACGGGTCAGCACGTGGTGCACCGAGGTCTCGAGGTCCTCCGGGTCGATGCCCAGCGAGAAGGTCAGGCAGGCCTGCGGGTCGAGGTCGACCAGCAGGACCCGGTGGCCCAGCTCGGCGAGCGCGGCGCCCAGGGAGGCCACGGACGTCGTCTTGGCGACGCCGCCCTTCTGGTTGGCGACGGCGAGTGTGGTGGTCATCGAGCCACATCATGCCCGATCCGGGCCTGCCCCGGGCGCGAGCCACCTGTTCTACTGCTCCCATGCCACGCGCCCTGGTCACCGGCCCCACCGCCGGCATCGGTCACAGCTTCGCCGTCCAGCTCGCCGAACGCGGCCACGACCTGGTCCTGGTGGCCCGCGACGAGCAGCGCCTGGCGCAGGTCGCAGGCGAGCTGCGCGACCGCTTCGGCGTCGACGTCGAGGTGCTCGCGGCCGACCTGGCCGACCGCGACCAGCTCGTCCGGGTCGAGCAGCGCCTGGCCGACCGGTCCGCGCCCGTCGACCTGCTGGTCAACAATGCGGGCTTCGGCCTCAAGGGGCGCTTCCTCGACAACGACGTGGCCGCCGAGACGGCCATGCTCGACGTGCTGGTGACCGCGGTGGTGCGCCTGATGCACGCCGCGCTGGGCCCGATGGTCGAGCGCGGGCACGGCCAGGTGCTCAACGTCTCGAGCGTGGCCGCGTTCCTGCCGCGCGGCTCCTACTCGGCGGCGAAGGCCTACGTCAACAAGCTGGGCGAGTGGGCGGCCGCCGAGTACGCGCCCCACGGCGTGACCGTGACGACCCTGTGCCCGGGCTTCGTGCGCACCGAGTTCCACGAGCGGATGCAGGTCGGCCAGGACTCCGCCCCCGACTTCCTCTGGCTCGACGCCGACGACCTGGTGCGCACCGCGCTGGCCGACCTCGAGCAGGGCAAGGTCTACTCGATCCCCAGCGCGCGCTACAAGGTGATCACCGGCGCCGCGCGCCTGGTGCCCCGCGGGGTGCTGCAGCGCTTCCAGTCGCTGGGCCGCAAGTAGCCGCCCTGCTCAGACGACGTCGGGCGTCTCCCGGCCCGACGCCGCCGAGGCGGCCGCGGCCAGGTCGAGGAGCCGCTCGAGCTCCTCGGGCGCGGTGGTGTGGCAGCCGAGGTCGTGGTCGACCTTGCCCAGGCCGTGGTGGTCGCTGGAGCCGGTGACCACCAGGTCGAGGTCGCGGGCGATCGCCCGCAGCCGTTCGCGGGCGGACGGCGTGTGGTCCTGGTGGTCGACCTCGATGCCGGCCAGGCCGAGGCCGGCCAGCTCGGCGAAGGCCTCCGCGTCGGGGCGCTCGTCGCTGCGCCGGCCCCACGCGTGGGCCACCACCGAGACGCCACCGGCCTCGGTGACCAGGCGGATCGTCTCGCGCAGCGGCGCGGCGTAGCGGTCGACGTACCCGGGCCGTCCCGGGCTGAGCCACCGTTCGAACGCCTCGGTGCGGTCGGCGACCACGCCGACCGCCACCATCGCGTCGGCGACGTGCGGGCGCCCGCTGGCCGCGCTGTGGCCCGAGACCCGGTCGACGTCGTCCTCGGTGAGGTCGACGCCGGCCGCACGCAGGGCCGCGAGCATGCCCGGCACCCGCGAGCGCCGGCCCTCGAGCACGCGCTCGAGCTCGGCGGCCAGCGGCGGGTACGTCGCGTCGGGCAGGTAGGCGAGCAGGTGCACGCCCTGCCCCTGGTGGCGGGTGCTGATCTCCATGCCCCGCACCAGCCGGAGCCCGCTCGCGTCGGCGGCGCTCGCCGCCTCGGCCCACCCCTCGGCGCTGTCGTGGTCGGTCAGCGCGAGCACGTCGAGACCGGCCGCGACCGCTGCGTGCACCAGCTCGGTGGGCGACTGGGTGCCGTCGCTGGCCCGCGAGTGGGTGTGGAGGTCGATGCGCACGCCGCCAGACTAGGTCCAGCCGGATCCGGCTAGGTCCAGCCGGGGGCGGGCCCGTCGAAGGGCAGCTCGACCACGGCGGGGCCCACCGTCGAGACGTCGCGCAGGATCCAGTCGTCGCGCAGCAGCAGCACGGCCGAGGCGGGGCGCACCACCAGCCACAGCCACCGCCCCTGGGCCTCGCCCGCGAGCACCGAGCGGTCCCACTCCCCCGGGGTGGCGCTGGTGGAGACCGTCCACAGCGGCACCTGCTGGCGCTCGAGGCGCACCCGCACGTCGGCGGGCCCGTGGCCGGCCTCCGGGCCGGGGTCGGTGCGCGCGGTGCCGGCGACCCGGGCGGCGAAGCCGGTGCCCGGCTCCTCGGCCACCACGTGCACGTCGACGGGGCCGTCGAGGCTGCTGGTGCCGCTGACGCAGGTCATCGTGGCGACCGCGTCCCCACCCTCCCCGACCGCGGCGAAGTCGGTCACCGCCCAGCCGGGGCTCAGCGGCCAGGGCAGGAACGTCGGGAACTGCCCGGCGCGGCGCAGGTGCTCGGCGAACGCGTCGTACGACGCCTCCGCGCCACGCCACAGCGGCGGCACCGGACCGTGCTCGGGGCACGACCACAGCGACGAGCCGTCGCCCGGTGGGGCGACCGGCGCGGGACATCGGGGGCAGTCGGCGCTGGGCACGGTGACAACGGTCCCCAGCGGCTCGCGGCACGTCAAGACCCTGACCAGCACGGATGCTGGTCAAAACCTGGTCCAGCCGGGCGCTGACAGCCGGGGCCGGGTGTGCAAATCTGACGAACCCGATGCGCGCTGGTCACCCCGACCCGGCCGGGTCGAGGAGACTGCCATGACCGACGAAGCCGTCGACTCCCTGCTGGACGCCCTGACGGGGGCGCCCAGCCTCGAGGACGCCTGCGCGGGGCTGCTCACCACGGCACGCCGGATGCTCGGGGCCGACGTCGCCGGCCTGGTCGCCTGGGATGCGAGGGGCCGCCTGGAGCACCTGGCCACCACGGACCCCGAGCTCACCACGTCCCTGTGCGACCTGTCCGGTGGGCCGATCTGTCCGCCGAGCGCCACAGACGCGCACCCCGACGGGATCCTGACGATCGACGACGTGGCGGCCGAGGACCGCTGGCCGGGGTGGGCCCGGCAGGTCCTGGACGCGGGCTACCGCTCGGTGCAGGTGATCAGCCTGCCCAGCATGGTGCACCGACCGCTGGCCATGCACGCCTGGGCGGCGCGCCCGGGCGCGTTCTCCGCAGGAGCACCGCCGACGATCGACCAGGTGCGGCTGGCGGCCCTGATGATCGCCCAGGCCGAGCGCGTCGAGAACCTCGCGGAGGCCCTGCGCACGCGCAGCCTCATCGCCCAGGCCCAGGGCATCGTCATGGAGCGCTACTCGCTCGACCCCGAGCAGGCCATGGCCTACCTCCGGCGGGTCTCGCAGGACCGCCAGGTCAAGGTCCGCGAGCTCGCCGAGGCGCTCGTGGAGACCCGCGAGAAGTGCATGGAGCCACCGGGGCCCTGAGCGGGGATTTCACGCTCGTGTGACGAATCTTTACGCGTTCCATGACCAGATTGGGGTCAGGGACGAGGGGGACACGGATGACGCGCGCAGAGGGAAGCAAGACGACCGGGGACTTACCACGATCGGACCTGCGACGGCCATGCTTCCTGCTGGTGCCCATCGCGGTCCTCGCGGTCGTCGTGGCCACCGTGCTCGTGCACGGCCTCAGCCGGGACGCCGCGACCGCGTCGTCGTGGCTCGCGGCCGGCTCGCTGCTGGCGCTGCTGGTCGCTTGGGCACGGGCCCGAGCCGCCTGCTCGCGCACGACCCGCGAGCTCGACCAGGTCTGCGCACGCGTCGACGAGACCGAGCGGCTGCTCGGTGAGGACGAGGACACCCTCCACGAGGTGCGCACCGCCCTCGCCGGGCTGGTGCTCAGCGACCGGCTCCTCCAGGAGCACGACGAGCTGCTCGACGAGCAGACCCGCGACCGATTGCTGCACCTGCGCGAGCGCGACCTCGACCGCATCCAGCACCTGCTCTCCGGAGGCCTGCACCACCTGCCGCCGGCGCCCGAGCCGGCCGCCAGCGAGGCGGAGCAGCCCGAGACCGACCCCGCCCCCACGGACGACGGCGTGGACGACGCCGCCGACGAGGTGCCGGTGACCGCGCTCGTCGTCGACGCCCTCACCGCCGCCCAGATGCGCGGGGAGCCCGTCGAGGAGCACGGCCCCGCCCTGCCGGACGCGACCGTGCGTGCCGAGCCGCACGACGTGGCCGAGATCCTCGACATCCTGCTGCGCAACGCCGCCCGGCACGCGCCGGGCGCCCGCGTCGAGGTCGATGTCGAACCGGCCGAGCACTCCGTCTGCGTTCGCGTCAGGGACGAGGGACCCGGCGTGCCCGAGGGCCTGCGCTCGACGCTCTTCACCCGAGGGGCCCGCGGACCGTCGTCACCAGGCTCGGGCCTCGGCCTCGCCGTGGCCCGGCGTCTGGCCGAGCGCAACGACGGCGCCCTGCACCTGGAGACGACCGGTCCCGAGGGCACGACCTTCGCGCTGCACCTGCCCGCCGGCGGGCTCGACGACCACGACGCCATCGACCACCAACACGAGCACGACACCACCACGGAGGACGCCACCATGCCCACCACCGACCGACTCGTAGCCGTCCCGTCATGCCACGCGCACTCGGCCTGACCCGCGTCGCGGTGGTCGAGGACCACCAGCTCTTCGCGGAGTCCCTCGAGGTCGCGCTGACGCTGGAGGGCCACGACGTGCACCGCATCGAGGTGCCCGAGGGGACGCCGCCCGCCGGCTGGCTCCTCACGGCGCTGCTGCGGGTGCGCCCCCGGGTCGTGCTGCTCGACCTCGACCTGGGCCCCGGCGGGCCGGGGACGCGGCTCATCGAGCCCCTCGTTCGCACCCGCGCCGCGGTCGTCGTCGTCACCGGCGAGACCCGGGAGGCGGTGTGGGGCGAGTGCCTGCGCCGCGGCGCCCGCGCCGTGCTGGAGAAGACCGCCTCGCTCAACACGATCCTGGCCACGATCCGGCTGATCGGCGACGGCCGGCCGGTGATGAGCCGCGAGGAGCGTGAACGCCTGATGCTCGTCTACCACCAGGAGAAGCAGGAGCTCGCCGCCGTGCGGGCCCGCCTCGACCGGCTCACCCCGCGCGAGCGGGAGGTGCTCGGCTGCCTGATGCAGGGCACGACAGTGCGCGAGATCGCCAAGTCGTCCTTCGTCTCGGAGGCCACGGTGCGCACCCAGGTCAAGTCGATCCTGGCCAAGCTCGAGGTCTGCTCGCAGCTGGCCGCGGTGGGCATGGCCCACCGGGCGCAGAGCCACCTCGTCCCGCACTAGGGCACCACCCCCCTCACCCGGGAGCCCCGTCGGCGATACCGCATTCGCGGCATGCCAGCGGGGCTTCCGGCTCCTAGATTGGCCGCACGGGGCCGACACAGGTGCGAGGTCAGGGGGGGGTCCATGAGCGCCTACGCCGACCAGGGCCCGCGCGTCGCGCCACCCCTCGTGGGGCGCGTCGCGGGCCCGGGTCAACGACGTACGCGGTGGTACTGGATGGCAGCCACCGACGGTGTGGTGGCCATGGTCGCCGCCATCGTCTGGCTGCCGTTCGACCTGGTGCCCGGCCCCGCGCTGGCGGTGGCCTTCTCGGTGGCCTGGGTGGTACTGCTGGGCCTGGCCCGCACCTACGACCCCGGCCCGGTGCCGCGCCGCGCCGACCTGCTGCGCATCTGCCTGTCGGGCGTCCACCTGGTCGCGCTGGGCGCGCTGCTCAGCGGCGTGACGGGGCTCGTGGTGCCGGCCGACCAGCTGGTGCGGGCCGCCGGTGCGGCCTGCCTGGCCAGCGGCGGGCTGCGGCTGGTCTCCTCGCTGCGCCGCCCGCCGCGCACCCGCGTGGTCCTGGTCGGCCACCGCCGCCAGGTCCGCCGGTTGGCCGCGGAGCTGCGCGAGAGCACCGAGGTCGAGGTGGTGGCCCTGTGCGTGGCCGGTCCCAGAGGCTGCGCCGGCCTCGACCTGCCGACCTCGCCGGGCTTCGACTCCGTGCCCGACCTGGTGCGTGAGCACCGGGCCGAGTGCGTCGTCGCGCTGCCCTGCCGCCACCTCGACGCGACCTCGCTGCGCCGCATGGGCTGGCTGCTGGAGCGCGACCGCGTGCACCTGTTGATCGGCCCGGGCCTGCACGACGTCGACAGCGGCCGGGCCGTGCTGCGGCGCACCGGCGGGCTCTCGCTGCTGCACGTGCGCCACGCCGACCTCACCGGGCCCAGGCGGGCACTCAAGACGCTCTGGGAGCGCGCCGCCTGCGCACTGGCCCTGGTGGTCCTGGCGCCGCTGCTGCTGGGCCTGGTGGCGCTGGTGCGCCTCGACTCCCCCGGCCCCGCGCTCTTCCGCCAGCAGCGCGTGGGCCGCGACGGCCGGGTCTTCTCCATCCTCAAGCTGCGCACCATGCACGTCGACGCCGAGGCACGCCTCGAGGAGCTGCGTGCCCACAACGAGAGCGACGGCGCGCTGTTCAAGATGCGCCACGACCCGCGTGTCACCCGGGCCGGGCGCTGGCTGCGCCGGCTCTCGCTCGACGAGCTGCCGCAGCTGGTCAACGTGGTGCGCGGCGACATGGCCCTGGTCGGCCCGCGCCCGCCGCTGCCCGGCGAGGTCACGACGTACGACGAGGACGCCCTGCGCCGCCTGGCGGTGCGCCCGGGCATCACCGGCCTGTGGCAGGTCTCGGGCCGCTCCGACCTGCCGTGGTCGATGACGGTGCGCCTGGACTCGCGCTACGTCGACAACTGGAGCCTGCGCCTCGACGCCTGGATCCTCGCGCGCACCGTGCGCGCCGTGCTCAGCCACGACGGCGCGTACTGAACCCCGCCGGGCAGCCGGCGGGGCGGCCGGTCGGCCGGCCGGCTGCGGTGAGCCGGGGCGTCAGGACCGGTCGGTCTGCTGCATCCAGCGGTCGTACTGCGCGACCGCGGCGAGCTGCGAGCTCACCGCGAGCTTGCGCAGCACCGCCTTGACCTGGCTGCGCACGGTGCCCTCGCGCACGCCGGTCAGCTCCGCGACCTCGCGCACCGACAGGCCGTCGTGCAGGAGCGCCAGGACGGAGCGCTCGCGGGGGCTCAGGCTGCTCATCCGCCGCTGCACCTCCTCCTGCTCCTCGCGCAGGCGACGCCACTCCAGCTCGAGCTCCTCGCGGCCCGGCCACGCGATCGCGCGGCCCATCACGAGGTCGTCGAGCATCCGCACGAGGTCGTCGAGGCCCACCGAGCTCGGCACCACCGAGCTGGCCCCGGCGGCGACCAGGTCGCTCCACCGCGGGTCGCCGGGCTCGTCGACGAGCAGCAGCCAGGGCAGCGGCAGGTGCGGCAGCCGCACGACGGCCTCACGCTGCTCGGTGCTCAGGAAGTCGCCCACGACGAGGGCGGCGCCCACGCGCCACCCGGCGAGCCGGTGCCGCGAGACGGGCTCCTGGCCGGCCTCGGTGGCGGGCAGCGCCAGCATCTCGAGGCCGCGGCTCTCGAGCGCGACGCGGATGGCGTCACCGACGAGGTGACGTCCGGAGACGAAGAGGACGCGGGAGCCGGTGGTCGATCGCACCGGGGATCCCGAGCTCGGGTCGTTGCTCTCGTTGCTCTCCGGACGGGCGGCCAGGTCCACGTGCCCACCCCCCTCCCCGGTCTGCGATCGGGCCTCCCCGACCCATGGCGGAAGCCTAGGAAGGCGGCCGGGGCCGACGCGGCGCCCGGGGCGAAGATGCTCAATCTTGGTGAGCGGTCCCCGGGTCCGCCTCGCGGGCCAGCAGCCCGGCCCCTTCGAGGTCCTGCGCGGCCGCGTGCAGCGAGGCCACCGAGGCGCCCGAGAGCGCGGCCACCTCGACCAGCGACGTGGCCCCGTCGGAGGCCGCCAGCAGCCACAGCATCGCCATCACGGCGTCCGTCGCGTTCTTGCCGCCGGTGGTCGGGTAGAGCCCGCGCCGGCCCAGCTGCGGCTCGCCGTACGGGCTGAGGTTGCGGTAGGTGACGTCGGCCTGGAGCGACTCGACGACCTCGAGCACCGCGTCGTACGACGCCGCGAGCTGCTCGTCGGTCACGAAGGCCAGGTCGTCGGCCGAGGTGTGGTACTCGGGGTACTCGCCGTGCGGCGTGCGCGAGATCCTGCCCACCGGCAGGTCGAAGCCCAGCGCGTTGAACTGGCGCTCGTCGTAGCCGTAGGGCGAGTAGTCGCGCACCTGACCGCCGTGCGCGGCCACGACGAGCTCGGCGGCGCGGTCGACCGGGCGGGCGCCGCGCCGGGTGCGCTTGTAGACCAGGGACCCCGGCCCGCCGAGACCGGTCAGCACCAGCCCGTGCCGCAGCCGGGGCAGGTGCTCGGCGTTGCGGGCCAGCCAGGTGATCGAGCCGATGGTCCCGGGGGCCAGCAGCAGGCGCACGCCCAGCCGGCGCGGGCGCCCGGCCAGCTCGCGCACCAGCTCGGTGGCCACGCTGAGCCCCGAGAGGTTGTCGTTGGCCAGCGAGGGGTGGCACAGGTGCGCCCAGAGCAGGATCTCGCCCTCCTCGCTGCCGGGCAGCACCACCTCGCCGTACGTCAGCGAGCCGGGCGCGACGGTGGTGTCGACCACGACCTCGAGCGGCCCCAGGCGCGCGGCCTCCTCGAGGCCGGCCAGGTCGCGGTGGGCCAGGCAGAATCCCCAGGTGCGCTCGTAGTAGGTCGTGCGGTAGGGGATCCAGTCGGGCCGGTCGGGCATCGTGTGCAGGTGCGGGCGCAGCTCCTCGAAGCTCATCGAGGCCCGCACCGGCACGCTGTAACCCACCAGGTGCAGGGTGTGCCGGGCCAGGTCGACCAGGCGGCGACCGGTCGCGTCGGCGATCCACGCGGCCCGCGCGTTCCACTCGTCGTTGACGACCCAGTCGTGCACCTGGGTGCCGGAGGGCACCTCGTGGCGGTGCAGCTCGACCCCCGGCGGGAGGTCCTGCTCGATCACGTCGAGGGTGGCGCGCACGCCGTCGCCGGTGATGCTGCGGCACAGGGGGTAGAGGCGCTGCATCCGCACGCGCATCCGCCGCCTGCGACGGGCCGGCTCGTCGTCCTCCACGCGCCCACCCTGCCCCCGCCGCGCGCACCGCGTCGCCCACGTCCGGGGGGTCTACCCACAACTGGGTATCGCTGCGCGAGGTCCTGCGCCACCGGCTGCGCCGGCACTAGCGTCACCGGCCATGGACCCAGCCCACTGGAGGGACCGGGACGTCTTCGTCACCGGCCACACCGGCTTCAAGGGCGCCTGGCTGAGCCGGCTGCTGCACCGGATGGGTGCGCGCGTGCACGGCTACGCCCTCACCACGCCCGAGCACTTCCTGCACACCCGCGCCCGCTGCGCCGACGACCTCGCCAGCGACCGGGTGGGCGACATCCGTGAGCGCGAGCGGCTCACCGCCGCCCTCGAGGCCTCCGGTGCCGACACGGTGCTGCACCTGGCCGCGCAGTCGGTGGTGCGCGAGTCCTACCGCGACCCGCGCGAGACGTTCTCGAGCAACGTCGACGGCACGCTGGCGGTCCTCGAGGCCGTGCTCGCGGTGCCGCGGGTGAGCCGCTGCGTGGTGGTGACCACCGACAAGGTCTACCGCAACAACGAGTGGCACTGGGGCTACCGCGAGAGCGAGCCGCTCGGCGGCGACGACCCCTACAGCGCCAGCAAGGCCTGCGCCGAGCTGCTGACCCACTCGATGGTCGCCTCCTTCCCGCGCGAGGGCCTGGGCGTGGCGACGGCCCGCGCCGGCAACGTCGTCGGCGGCGGCGACGCCACCGCCGACGCGCTGCTGCCCGAGCTGGTCGCCCGGTTCGCGGCCGGCGAGCCGGCCCGGCTGCGGCGACCGGACGCCGTACGCCCCTGGCAGCACGTGCTGGAGCCGCTCAGCGGCTACCTGACCGTCGCCGAGCACCTGCCCGGGCGCGCGCACGACCGGGGGTGGAACTTCGGCCCGACGAGCGCCGACACGCTCAGCGTCGCCGACGTCGCCGACCTGATGGCGCGGCAGTGGGGCGAGGGCGCCCGCTGGGAGGCCACCGGCGACCCCGGCCCGCACGAGGCCGGGCTGCTGGCGCTGGACTCGACGCTGGCGCGCACCGAGCTCGGGTGGCACCCCGTGCTGAGGGCCAAGGAGGCGGTGGCGATCACCGTCGACTGGGAGAAGGCGGTGCGCGCCGGCGAGCCCCCGCGCGAGGCGGTCGACCGCCAGGTCGAGTGCTACCTCGAGCGGCACGCCGAGACCCAGCGCGCCTGAGGCGGATCGCTCAGAGCCGCCGCGGGGCGGCCACGGGGCGCAGCGCCGGCGCGACCGGACGGCCCACCAGCAGGCCCTCGACGCCGCCCTGCTCCAGGGCGCGCGCGTAGACGGGCAGCGCGTGCCGCACCGCGCGCACGGTGAGGTCGAGGTCGTCGTCGGTGTGCGCTGCCGACACCACGAACGACTGGCCCAGCACCCCGTGGCGCAGCAGCTCCTGCAGGAACAGCGTGCGCATCGACTGGCACGGCCGTCCCCGACCGTCGAGCGTCGCGAAGACCATCGAGGTCGGGCGTCCGTGCAGCTGCACGTGCTCGCCCAGCCCCGCGACCGCGACCTCGTGCCGCACCGCGTCGGCCAGGCGGGTGCCCCGGTCGGTCATCGTGGCCACCACGTCGTGCTGCGCGTACTCGTCGTCGACGGCCAGGTACGCCGCCAGCCCACCCGTCTCCGGGCCGTGCGTGGTGGAGACCAGGAAGACCCGCTCGGCGTCGGTGCGCAGCCCGCCCAGCTCCATCAGCTCGCGCCGGCCGGCCAGCGCCGCGATCGGGAACCCGTTGCCCAGCGCCTTGCCCCAGCACGACAGGTCGGGGCGCACCCCGTAGACGTGCTGGGCCCCGTGGCGCGACCATCGCATCCCGCAGATTATCTCGTCGAAGACCAGCACGAAGCCGTCCTCGTCGGCCAGGCGGCGTACGCCCTCGAGGAAGCCGGGCTCCGGCTCGGCGGTCGCCGAGGCCGGCTCGAGCACCACCGCCGCGACCCGGCCCGGGTGCTCGGCGAGCACCGCGCGCAGCGAGTCGAGGTCGTTGTAGTCGAAGCCGACGGTGTCGCCGCGGTGCGCGGGCAGCACCCCGTGGGGCATCGCGGTCGTGCCGATGAACCAGTCGTCGGTGGAGAAGAAGGGCTGGGTGCGGCAGACGGCCACCAGCGGACGCCCGGTCGCGGCCCGCGCCAGGCGCACCGCCGCGGTGGTGACGTCCGAGCCGTTCTTGGCGAACTTGACCATGTCGGCGCCGGGCACCTGCTCCAGGAAGCGCTCCGCGGCCCGCAGCTCCCACACCGAGGGCCGCGTGAAGCTGACCCCGTCGCGCACCGCGCGGCAGACCGCGTCGACCACCGGCGCGAAGCCGTGGCCCAGCGTGACCGCGCGCAGCCCCATGCCGTACTCCACGAAGACGTTGCCGTCGAGGTCCTCGACCCGGGCCCCCGAGCCGCGCACGATCACCGGCGCCATCTGCTCGGGGTACTGGTCGCTGCCGCGGGCGTAGGTGTGTGCCCCGCCGGGCACCAGCTCGTGCAGGCGGGCCTGCGCCCGCAGCGAGCACGAGAAGTCCGGGTCGGTCCCGCCGATCACGAGGCCGCTCCCCCGCGTGCGCCGTCGAGACCGACCAGCACCTTGGCCGAGGAGAAGCCCTCGGCGTACCGGGCGCGGCACTCGACGCCGCGCAGCCGCATCAGGCCCAGGAAGGTCTCCTCGTCCCACCAGTCGCGCCCGTGCTGGCTGGGGAACGAGGCGTCGAGGACGGCGAACTTGCGGCGAGCAGTCTCCTCGTCGAGGGCGACGTAGTGGGTCGAGGGACGCAGGTCGGCGTCCCACTTGGGGATCTCGTAGTGCAGCACCAGCGCGTCGCGCCAGACCGTGGCCACCAGCTCGCCCACCACCCGGTGGTCCTGGTGGGCGTCGTCGGCGCGCGGCGCCAGGACGACATGGGGGCTGTGGATGGCGGCGAGGTCCTCGAGCGCCTGCTTGACCGCGCCCCAGTGCTCCGGCAGCCGCCCGTCGGGCAGGCCCACGCAGCTCAGCCGGGTGCCGGGGAACAACCCCTCCAGCGCCTGCTCCGACTCGCGGACGCGGTCGGGCGTCCCGGTCAGCACCAGCGCGGCGACCGAGGTCTGCGGCCGGCTCGCCAGGCGCAGCAGGGTGCCCCCGCACCCGATCTCGATGTCGTCGGGGTGCGCCCCCAGGCACACCACCTCCAGCGCCCCAGCGCCGATCCCCAGCTCCAGCACGTCGGTCCCCCTTGCCCCTCGCCCACGCGGCCGTCAGGGCGATCCTGCGCGCGGCCGCGGCGGTGTGGGCCGTCGGTGCGCAGAGGTCCCCGATATGCGGTAGATCGCCCTGCAGCGCCCGCACGGGGCCCTGCCCGCGGTCCTACCGTGGCCGGGTGCCCTCACGTCAGAGCCGCCCACGCCCCCGCCCAGGCCTCCCGCTGCTGGGCTGGGTGGGTCTCGCCGTCGTCCTCGTCGCCGCGCTGGCGGCCCTGCGCACCTCGTCGCTGGGGGCCGCCGACCCGGCGGCCGGCGGCCCGGTGGGCGGTCCCGGCGCCGAGCCACAGGCACGCGCCGAGGCACCCGACGACGCACCGGCAGCGGTGTGCGGCTCGCCGCGCCTCGACGGGCCGGCCGAACCGCCGGACGGTGCCGTGGTGGTCCCGACGTCCGACAACCTGCCGCTGGTGGTGAGCCAGTCGCCGCCCGGCACCACCTTCTGGCTCGCACCCGGTCGGCACCGCCTCGGCGAGACGGCGTACGACTCGGTGCGCCCCAACGACGGTGACACCTTCGTCGGGGCGCCCGGCGCGGTGCTCGACGGCGACGGCACCAACCTCTACGCCTTCACCGGCAAGGCCAGCGACGTGACCGTGCGGCACCTGACCGTCGAGGGCTTCGGCGGACGTCTCGACAACCGCAACCAGGGCGTCGTCAACCACGACAGCGCGCCCGGGTGGCTGGTCGAGCGCAACACCCTGCGGCGCAACGGCGGGGCCGGGGTCTTTCTCGGCGACGGTGCGGTGGTGCGCCACAACTGCCTGACCGAGAACGGCCAGTACGGCTTCAGCGCCTACTCCCCGACCGGTCCGAAGGACGTGGTGCTGCACCACAACGAGATCAGCCACAACAACACCGCCGACTGGGAGAAGCGCATCCCGACCTGCGGGTGCACCGGTGGCGGCAAGTTCTGGGCCACGACCGGCGCCCAGATCACCGACAACTGGGTGCACAACAACTCCGGCCCGGGGCTGTGGGCCGACAACAACAACACCGGCTTCACCATCGAGGGCAACCTGGTCGAGCACAACGACTCCGAGGGCCTGGTCTACGAGACCAGCTACAACGCCTCGATCGTGGGCAACACCTTCATCGGCAACGGCACCGTCAAGGGCCCGCGCAACCCGGGCTTCCCCACCCCCGCGATCTACGTCTCCGAGTCCGGGGCCGACCCGCGCGCGGGCACGCTGCACGGCGAGGCGCTGGTCGTGGCCGGCAACCGCTTCATCGACAACTGGGGCGGGGTGGCGATCTGGGAGAACGCCGACCGGTACGCCGGCTCGCCGGCCAACCCCACCCAGGACACCACCCTGGTCAACCCCGAGGTCGCCACCTTCGAGGCCTGCGCCGATCCCGACCTGATCGCCGAGGATCCCTACTTCGACGACTGCCGCTGGAAGTCCCAGCACGTGCACGTGCACGACAACCTCTTCGAGCTCGACCCCGAGCAGCTGGGCCCCGAGTGCACCGTGGAGAACATCTGCGGGGTGAGCGGCATCTTCTCCAACTGGGGCACCTTCCCGCCGCACTCGCCCTTCCAGGGCACCCTGGTGGAGAACGCGGTGACGCTCGAGCAGGACAACCGCTTCTGGGACAACACCTACCGCGGCCCCTGGCTCTTCATGGCCCTCGAGGCCGGCAGCTTCGTGACCTGGAACCAGTGGCGCAGCGAGCCCTACCTCCAGGACGCCGGCAGCAGCACCCAGTAGCCGACCCGGCCCCTATCTCGCGCTGACCCGGCCTGGATCTCACGTCGACCCGGCGCTTCTCTCTCCCCAGCTGCTCGCGGCGTCGTACGAGGCCGGGGCACCGGCGAAGCTCGGACCGCTCGTCGGACGCCGGCAGCCACTGCGACAGCGCGGCGGGTACCTCGACTCACCCGGAAGCAACGCTGACCCGGCCCTAACTTCGCGCCGAGCCGGCGCAGATCTCCCTGCTGCCGTGGGCGTCGTACGCCGATTGGCACGGCTGGCGGCTCAGCGAGATGCCCAGGCCGACTCATGTGGAAGATCCGGGCCGACTCGTTGCGAAGTTCGGGCCGGGTCGGGGCGAAGTCCGGGCCGGGTCAGAGGGCGACGGGGGTGACCGCGGCGCCGGGCTGCACGGGGCGGTCGCGCCACAGCGCCCAGGGGCTGATGCCGTGCCGGTACTTCTCCTCCAGGGCGGTGCGCTCCTTGAGCGTGTCCATCGGGGCCCAGAAGCCGTCGTAGCGCACCGCGCGCACCCGGCCGTCGCGAGCAGCGCGCACGCACCCGTCCATGACCAGGTCGTCGCCCTCCTCGAGGTAGTCGAAGATGCCCTGGCTCAGCACGAAGTAGCCGCCGTTGATGCACAGCGACATGTCGGCGACCGGCACCAGCCCGGAGACCTGCCCGGCGCCGTCGACGTCGATGACGTGGAAGGAGTCCTGCGGCTTGACGGCCAGCATCTGCGCCACCGCGTCGGTCTGCTCGAACTGGGCGACCAGCTCGTCCATCGGCGCGTCGGTGAGCACGTCGCCGTAGTTGGCCAGGAAGACGCCGTCGCCCTCCAGGTGCGGGCGCACGCGGCGCAGCCGCTCACCGATCGCGGTGTCCATGCCGGTGTCGATGAACCGGATCGTCCAGTCGCTGATGTCGGTGCCGAGCATCTCGATGTAGTCGCCGCCCTTGGTGAGCACGAAGTCGTTGGAGGCGGTCTCCTGGTAGTTCAGGAAGTAGTCCTTGACCGCCTGCGCGCCGTGCCCCAGGCACAGCACGAAGTCGGTGTGCCCGAAGTAGGCGTAGTAGCGCATCACGTGCCACAGCACCGGCCGGCTCCCGATGGGCATCATCGGCTTCGGCAGGGACTGGTTGTCGGCGCGCATGCGCATCCCCAGGCCACCGCAGAACAGGACCACCTTCATGTCGTACTCCTCTCGTCAGGCCGATCCGGCCTGGAAGACCTCGAGGCGCGGCAGGGCCACGACCAGCTGGCCGCCCCACTCGCCCACGTAGTCGAGCTGGGCCGTGATCTCCTTGCGGAGGTTCCACGGCATGATCACCACGTAGTCGGGGCGGGCCTGGGCCAGCGCCTCGACCGGCAGCACCGGGATGTGGGTGCCGGGCAGGAACCTGCCGTGCTTGTGCGGGTTGCGGTCGACCGCGAAGGACAGCAGGTCGGCGCGCACACCGCAGTGGTTGAGCAGCGTGTTGCCCTTGCCCGGGGCGCCGTACGCCGCGACGCTGCGTCCGCGTCGGCGACAGTCGACGAGGAACTCCACGAAGTCGTCGCGCACCTCGGCGACCGAGCTGGCGAAGCCGGCGTGACCGTCGAGGGTGTGCAGCCCGGCGGCGGCCTCGTCGGCCAGCACGCGCGCCACCGCCGGCGACGGCTCGGGCGCGGTCTCGGTGCGTGCCGACCAGGTGCGCAGCGAGCCGCCGTGCGTGGGCAGCTCCTCGACGTCGACGACGCTCAGGCCGGCCGCGGCGAGCACCCGCTGTGTGGTCAGCAGCGAGAGGTAGGAGTAGTGCTCGTGGTAGATCGTGTCGAACTCACGGCCCTCCACCAGGCGCAGCAGGTGCGGGATCTCGATGCTCACCCGGCCGTCGTCGGCGACCAGCTCGCGCATCCCGCGGCTGAAGTCGACGATGTCGGGCACGTGGGCGAAGACGTTGTTGGCCACGACGAGGTCGGCGCGCCCGTGCACGTCGGCGATCTTGCGGCCGGTCTCCTGGCCCAGGAAGAGCACCTCGGTGGGCACGCCGCGCTCCTCGGCGGCCACGGCCACGTTGGCGGCGGGCTCGATGCCCAGCGAGCGGATGCCGCGGGCCACGGCGTGCTGCAGGAGGTAGCCGTCGTTGCTGGCCACCTCGACGACGAACGAGTCGGCGCCCAGGCCGAGCCGCTCGACGGCGGTCTCGACGAAGCGCTCGCAGTGGCGCACCCACGAGTCGGAGTAGGAGGAGAAGTAGGCGTAGTCGCTGAAGATGTCCTCGGCCGGGATGTAGGCCGGCAGCTGGACCAGCAGGCACTCGTCGCAGACCCGCACGTGCAGCGGGTGGAAGACCTCCGCGCGGTCCAGGTCCTCCTCGGCCAGGTAGCTCTCGCACGGCGGTGACATCCCCAGGTCCACGAAGGTGGTCCTCAGGTCGGCCCCGCACAACCGGCAGCTGCGTGTTCCCATGCTCGTCCTCCTCGTGGCGTGAGGCACCAGCGTGGGCCCGCGGGACCCGCCTCGAGCCGGCGAGCGGCCCGATTACCTCAATTTCGTGAGGTCCCCCGGCGGACGGCGGGAGAGGCTCGGGCCAGGAGGTGAGCAGCGTGCAGGTACGACGGACCCGGATCGCCGGGGTGCTGGTCATGGAGCCCGAGCCGGTGCGCGACGAGCGCGGCTGGTTCGCGCGCACCTTCGACGCCGACCTCGCGCGCGAGCACGGCGTGCGTGCCGAGGACTTCCTGCAGGACAGCGTCTCGCGCTCGCACCGCGGCGTGGTGCGCGGGCTGCACGTGCGCACCGGCGAGGGCGAGGCCAAGCTGGTGCGCTGCTCGCGGGGTGCCCTGTACGACGTCGTGGTCGACCTGCGCGTCGGCTCGCCGACGTACGGCGAGTGGGAGGGCTTCGAGCTCAGCGAGGAGTCGCTGCGCTCGGTCTACATCCCCGCGGGGTGCGCGCACGGCTTCCAGGCCTTGCGCGAGCCGTCGGACACCTCCTACCGCATCGACCGGCGCCACGACCCGGCCGCGTCGCTGGCGATCGCCCACGACGACCCGGACATCGCGGTCGCGTGGCCGCTGCCGGTCGCGCTGCTCTCGGCGAACGACCGGGCGGCGCCTCGGCTCAGCGAGGTGCGCCACCTGCTGGGGCCCGCGCTGGGCGCACGCTGAGCGAGCCCAGGAAGTCGACCAGCCGGGGCACCACGACGTGGGTGCCCAGCTCGTCGGCGGCGCGAGCCGCCCCGGCCCGGCCCATCCGCTCCCGGGCCTCCTCGTCGTCGAGCAGGTCGAGCAGCAGGTCGGTGGCCGCGGCGACGTCGTCGAGCGGCCAGTGCCGCCCCTCGACCCCGTCGCGCACCACCTCGGGGATGCCTCCGACGGCTCCCGCGAGGACCGGCAGCCCGGACCGCATCGCCTCGGCGAGGGCGATGCCGAAGGACTCGGTCAGTGCGGCGTGGCAGTAGACGCGGTGCCCGGCCAGCCAGGCCGGCACGTCGGTGCGGTGCCCCACCATGCGGACGTCGGCCTCGACACCGAGCGTCCGCGAGCGCCGCTGCAGCTCGTGGCGCTGGGGGCCGTCGCCGACGACGGTCAGGGTGCAGGGCCGGCCCCGGCGGCGGGCCTCGGCGAGCACCTCGAGCAGGAAGCCCTGGTTCTTGCGGGGCTCCACCGACCCGACGGTGACCAGGTCGCGCACCGGCGCCGCCGCGCCGGGGGCGGACGCCGGTGGGGCGGGCAGGGCAGGCACCGCGTTGGGCACCACCACCGCCGGCACGCCGGCCGCTGCGGGCACCCGGGCCAGGCAGTCCCGGCGCGCGGCCTCGGAGACGAAGACCAGCCCGTCGAGGCGGGGCAGCACCCGGGCCTCGAGCTCGCGGATGGCCCGGAAGACCCGCCCGCCCGCGCTGATCTCGCCCTTGCCGGCCCACTCGTCGGCCTCGGAGATGTTGAAGTGCACCGCCATCACGACCGGCTCGCAACCGCCTGCGCGCTCGCGCACGTCGAGCGCGGCCAGGGCCGAGCCCGGGCACTGCGCGTAGACGACCGGTCGGCCCGCACCGGCCCGGGCGGCCTCCAGCACCGGGTCGAGGGCGGCCCGCAGGTAGGCCGTGTGCCAGTGCCGGTACCACCACACCCCGGCCGCGCCCGAGAGCGGCTGCAGCGCCAGCCGCGCCGCGAAGACGGGCCGTACGAGGGGCGAGGTGGCCTCGAAGGGGCTGACCACCCGTACCGGCAGCCCGGTCGCCTCGAGGTGCTCGACCACGGTGCGCACGTGGGTCTGGACGCCGCTGCCGCCCTCCCGGCGCATCACCGTCGCGACCACGACCTGCAGGCTCTCGGTCGACGGCTCAACCGACACGGTCGTCGACCTCCTCGGGCTCGACCAGGGCCGTGGCCGGCGGGAGCGGCAGCGCTGCCCGGGCGGCCCGGTCGAGGGCCAGCCACCACGCCACGGCTCCCAGGCAGGAGGCCGTGGCGGTGCCCCAGACCATCCCCCCGGCTCCGCCCGCCGCCGCGCCGGCGGTGCCGAGCACGGCGTACGTCGAGGTCACCAGCACCTGCATGCGCAGCGTCAGGTCGGCGCGCCCCAGGGCGCGCAGCCCGGCCGAGGGACCCACGTGCAGGCAGCCCGCGGTGGCCCCGATGATGACGGCCGGCAGCAGCGAGTGGGCTGAGGGCCAGACCTCGCCCAGCAGCCGGTCGCCGAGCCCGTGGGGCAGCACGACGAAGACCAGCGCGCCCCACAGCAGCGCGACCGCGGCCAGTCCCCCGCTCAGCGCGCGGCAGAGCCGCTCGAGCGACGAGCGCCCGTTGGCGCGGGCCCGCACCGCCTCGGGCACCGCCACCTGCGAGATCCCCATCAGCAGGCTGGCCACCGGTCCGATCAGCATCTCCGCGCCGCGGACCGCACCGAGGGCCCCCAGTCCGGCGACGGCCGCGACGACCAGGACCGTGACCTGCTGGCCCACCCCGAGGGTCACGTTCTCGCCCAGGAAGCGGGTGCCGAGGTCGTGGTGCTCGCGCCACCACCACACGACCCGTCGCGGGTCGGGCAGGGTGCGCGCCCGCCAGGCCGCGAAGGCCGCGGAGAGTCCGGCGCTGGCGCCGAAGGCCACGACGGCCCAGGCGATGCCGTCGTGGCCCAGCGGTGCGCCGAGCGGCAGCAGCAGCACCAGCGAGACCGCCCAGACCATGTCGGTGGCGCAGGCCGCGCCGCCGCGGCCGGCGGCGAAGAAGGCGTAGCGGTAGCTGTCCTGGAGGGCCAGCAGCGGCAGGCAGGGCGCCAGCGCGGTGAAGGCCGCGCCGCCCTCGCCGCTGACCCAGCGCGTCAGCACCGCGCCACCGGCCAGGCAGGCCGCCCCGGCGACGATGCCCACGACCGTGGCGGTCGCGGTGGCAGCAGCGCTCGAGGAGCGCCAGGTCCGCGGCTCGGTGCCGGTGTAGCGCACCATCAGCGGGTCGGTGGCCAGGCCGCGGGCGGCCTGCAGCACGATCGCGTAGGTCACCAGCACCAGGCCCAGCGCACCCAGGCTCTGTGCTCCCAGCGTGGTCGCCACGAAGACGCCCAGCACGAAGTTCTTGACGCTGGAGACGCCCTGGTCGGCGACCCCCCAGCCGAGCCGGCCGGCGGTGCGCAGCAGGGCCGCGCGCCCGACCGGCACGGTGCTCATGCCGCCACCTCGGCAGGCGCGTCGAGCAGCCGGGCGGCCACCTCGTCGAAGTGCTGCTCGAACGTGGGAGCCAGCTCCTCGAGCCGCTGCTCCAGGTGCGCCCGCACGCCCTCGCGGTCGCGGTGGACCTCGTCGACGTGGTCCACGAGGCGCTCGGCGTCGAGCCCGCGCAGCTCGTGGCACAGCTCCCCGACCCCCATCAGGGCCATCAGGTCGCGGTGCTTGGGCGCGTAGCACAGCGCCACGACGGGGGTCGCGCAGCGCAGCGCACCGACGACGTTGTGGTAGCGCGCGGCCACCACCACCTCGACGGCCGAGACCGCCTCGACCAGCTCGTCCGGGGTCGTCGGCACCACCAGCCGCACCCGCTCGCTGCCGGCCCCCGAGACCAGGTCCTGGGCCACCGGCACGTCGTCGGCGTCGCCCACCAGCACGCTGACGTCGTAGCCGCGCTCGAGCAGCAGCTCGAGCACGCGCTCCATCTCGGCGACGTACGCCGCGTGCAGGCGCTCGGCCAGCGCGCGCTCGCCGTTGCTGCCCGACCAGGCCATCACCCCCAGCCCGACGCTGCGCGGTCGCGCCGGCGGGTGCGGGGGCGCCGGCCGGGCCAGCACCACGTCGGGCAGGACCCCGTCGTGGGTGCGCAGGCCCATCCGCTGCATCTCGTCGCGGGAGCGCTCGTCGCGGAAGGAGCGGTAGGCGACCAGGCGGGCGGCGGTGACGAACATCCAGCGCTGGGCCCGTTCGGGCACTGCTCCGGCCCCGACGCCCACCAGGGCCACCTTGGTGCGCCACAGCCGTCCGCTGACGGCCATCACCAGCAGCGTCCAGGGCATCTGCCAGGCCCGCTCCTGCAGCGTCGACTCGAGCGTGCCCATGCCCGGCACCAGCACGACGTCGTGGCGACGCACCCACCGGCCGACGCGCACGGCGTCGACGACCAGCCCGGCCAGCACCCGCCAGGGCGTGGGGCCGCGCAGGGCGCGGTGCAGCTCCACGGTGGGCAGGTCGTAGCGCTCGCGCACGACCTCGGGCCCCGAGCACATGGCGTCGAGCACCGCGTCGGGGCGCCGGGCCCGCACCAGGCCCAGCACCACCTCGAGGCTGGCGTCGTTGCCCAGGTTGCCGGCGCCCAGCCGTCCCAGGAAGCCCACCCGGGGCGGCCCGGCGGGCGGGCTCACGGCCCGACGCCCTGCCCCGCCACGACCCGGCTGGCCAGGTCGCGACGCTGCGGCACGACGTCGTACTCGTCGGCAGGCACGCCCGGGTCGGCGCCGCCGAGGCGGCGCCCCGCACGCGAGGCCGCCCACGAGGCCAGGTGGCGCACGCAGGCCCGCTTCTCCGCAGCGCTGATCGGTGAGCGCTGCACCGCACCGAGGTAGCCGGTGAACATCTCCCCCACCAGCCGCGCGGTCGGGTTGCGCAGCCGGTCGGCGCGGCGCGGGTCGAGCGAGGCGCACCACGAGCGCACCGTCGCCTCGTCGTGCGAGAGCCGGCCGCCGTGGTGGCGGCGGAAGTAGAGCCAGTCGGGCACCTGGACGAAGCGGCCCTGCAGGACCAGCTCGCTGACGAAGACGTGGTCGGCGCGGTAGAAGCTGTCGTGCGGCCTGACCCGGCGCAGCACGTCGGCGCGCACCAGGCCGTAGAAGTCGTCGGAGCGGATCGCGCCGGGCATGTGGTCACCGTCGCGGAGCATGCTGCGGAAGCGCCGGGAGGGCCGGCGCGAGTTCGTCAGCAAGGGGTACTCGTGGGCCTGCACCACCGCGCCCGACTCGTCGACCGCAGCCGTCCACGAGTGGGCCAGCACGGCGTCGGGGTGGTCGTCGAGCAGCCGCACGCACTGCTCGACGAGGTCGGTGGCGTACAGGTCGTCGGCTGAGGCCCACTTGAACAGCTCGCCGCGCGCGCGGCGCAGCACGACGTCGTGGTTGGCCGCCGCGCCGAGGTTGGTCGACAGCCGCTCGAAGCGCACCCGGGGGTCGCGCGCCGCGTAGTCGCGCACGAGGTCGTCGGTGCCGTCGGTCGAGGCGTTGCTCGAGACGACGACCTCGAGGTCCTCGAAGCTCTGCCCGAGCAGGGCGTCGAGGGACTGGCCCACGTAGTCGACGCCGTTGTAGACCGGCAGCCCGATGCTCACGCGGGGCACACGCGCCGTCCCGGTCACGACTCAGCCCTCCGTCGCCGGCGCGGGGCGGGCGGTGCGGGGACCGTGGGCGGGTCGAGAGGCATGGGAGGTCCTTCCTGCCGGGTGTGCGATGGCGTACCGATAGATGGAGAGCAGCTGCTCGAGGTTGCGCTCGCGCGAGAAGCGGCGCCGCGAGGTCGCCCGGGCCCGCTCGCCGAGCTCGAGGTGGTGGCCGGGGTCGCGGTCGGCACGGTCGAGCACGCGGGCCAGGTCGGCGGCGCTGCCGGGCTCGAAGAGCACGCCGTCCCAGCCGTCGCGCACCAGCTCGGGGAAGGAGCCGCGTGCCGGCGCCACCGGCACCGCGCCGTGGGCCATGGCCTCCACGGCCACCAGGCCGAAGACCTCCTCCCACGCCGAGGGCACGACCGCCAGCAGGGCCCGGTCGAGCAGGTCGCCGACCCCGGCCGGGTCGAGGGTGCCGACCATCCGCACCCGCTCGCGCCCCGCGGCCCAGTCGCGCACCAGGTCCTCGAGGGGCCCGCCGCCGGCGACCACGAGCTGCAGCCGCGAGTCGGGCGACATGCGCTCGTGGAGCTCCCAGGCGGCCATCGTCAGACGGATCCCCTTGGCCTCGTCGAGGCGGCCGAGGTGGGCCACGAGGTGCTCGCGCGGCACCGGTGAGACCTCGGCCCGGTCGACGAAGTTGGGCTTGACGAAGACCCGCTCCTCGGGCAGCGCCAGGCCCTGCAACAACCCACGCTGCGACTCGCTGATGAGCAGGTACGCCGACACCAGCTGCTGCCACAGCCGCCGGTTGAGCACCAGCCCGGCCGCGACCGGCAGGGTCGCGGCGTGCGAGGCGCGGTAGCAGCCGTGCCGCAGCGCCGGCGAGACCTGCCCGTCGCCGCAGTCGTGGCAGGGCGCACCGTCGCGGTAGAAGTCGCCGCTGGCGCAGAGCAGCTTGTAGTTGTGCACCGTGGCCACCGCGGGGACCCCCACGTCGTGGCAGGCCAGCAGCACCGAGGGGCTGAGCAGCGGGAAGGTGTTGTGCACGTGCACGACGTCGGGACGCTCGCGGCGCAGGTACGCCGCCAGCTCGGCGCGCACCGGCCCGTTGCGCACGCTGCTCATCACCAGCAGCGCCCGGCGCCGGGCCGGCCAGTCGGCGATGTCGTCGCTGTGCCGCTCGTAGCTGCGCACCTCGTGACCGGCCTCGCGCAGCATCCGGACCTCCTGGTCGACCACGCGGTTCTCCCCGCTCGGCGCGACCGAGCGGTAGCGCCCGTGCACCACCACGACCTTCATGGCTGCCTCGCCCGCCAGCCGGTCGTCAGCAGCGACGCGGCGACGGCCAGGTCGAGCAGGTAGACCGACGGGGCGCCCAGACCGGTCTCGGTGACCGAGGCGACCATGCAGTAGACGACCAGGAACAGCGCGATGGCCCGCTCGGGCCCGGGCCGGTGCACGACCGCCATCAGCAGGAGCAGCAGCAGCACCGCGGCCTGCACCCCCACGCCCAGCCAGCCCTGGTCGACGTACGTCGCCACCCAGCTGCTGTCGATGGGCAACCCGCCGAAGGACTGGTCGGACAGGCCCCACCCGAAGAGGTCCTCGATCCAGGGCCGCTCGAGGTCGGCCACGGCGCTCCACACGTCGGTGCGACCGGTGAGCTTGTTGGCCTCGTCGGCCGACTGGCCGCGCAGCAGCCACACGGTCAGCGGCGAGATGAACAGGGCTGCTGCGATCGCGCCGCCACCGCCGGCCACCAGCAGGGTGCGACGCACGCGCACGTGGCCCAGCAGCAGGCTCAGGGAGGCGACCACCATCCCCAGCAGCACCCCGATCACCGCGGTGCGGGTGTGGGTGGCCACCAGGGGCAGCAGCGAGAGCAGCACCATCAGCCCGGCCCGCAGGCCGCCGACCAGCCGGCACATCCACAGCAGCAGCGAGGTGCCCAGCAGGACCGCGGCGTAGTGCGCGACCTGGGTGGGCGGGATCGGCCAGATCACCCCGGCCAGGCGGTCCTGGAACGCGAAGGCCAGCCCGGGCGCCACCAGCGCCCCGAGGTAGACGGTGGCCATCACCACGGCCAGCGCCGTGCGGTGCAGCCGCAGCAGCAGCATGTCGCGCCGTCCGAACCAGGTGCTCAGCAGCCACAGCACGGCCACGAAGAGCACCATCCGCCCGGCCCGGAAGGTCGCGGAGAGGAAGAACTCGGAGTAGAGGCTGGCGGCGCTGGCACCGATGGCCAGCACCGTCAGCAGCAGCAGGAAGACCTGGGGACGCACGACCCCGCCGGGGTTGACCACCAGCGCCAGCAGCAGCGCCACCAGCACCGCGCCCTGGGTCAGCGCCGAGCCCACCAGGGTGGGCAGCGGCACCACGGTGGCGGTGTCGGCGTAGGTCAGCACGTTGAGCAGCAGGGCGCCCCAGGCGAGGCCGACCAGCGTCCGCTCGCGTCGGCCCAGGCGCACGTCCGGGGTCGGGGGGCCGGCGCCGCGCCCGGTCAGGACGGGGCGGAGCGCACTCACCTGCCCCACCGTCCCGAGAGCAGCGAGCGGCCGGAGCCGGCGTCCTCGTCGACGGGCGCCAGGCCCAGGCTGTCGTCGGTGGCGTCGGCGTTCACCAGCACGGCCTCGGACGGCTCCAGGCCGGCGGCGCGGGCCAGCTCGGCCGTGGTGCGCAGGCGCTCGGCGGTCGAGCCGCCCGCGCTGACCACGACCACCAGGCGCTCGGCGCGCGCGGCGACGTGGTCGAGCCCGACGGCGGGGTCGATGTCGACCACGACCAGCACCAGGTCGGCGTCCGACTCGGCCTCGGTCACCGTGGCGGTCGACATCTCGGCCCCCGGCACCGGCCCGGCCGCGCGGGTGGGCACCCCGTCGGGGCGCAGCACCACCGGCCGGGTCCCGGCGCCGCTCCACAGCCCGGCGACCGCGCGGCCGACCCGGCCGCGCTCGGTCAGGTCCACCACCAGCACCCGGTCGCCGGCCCGGGCCCGGTCCACAGCCAGGGCCGCCGCGAGCACGGTGGTCTCCGAGCCGTTCTCGACGGCGCCCACCGCCCACCGCACGGGGTCGTGGCCCTCCGCGGCCGGGTCGGGTGCCACCAGCTGTGAGACGCAGGCGACGGCACGCCCGAGCGAGGCGCGGCGACGGCCCGGGCGGGGCGCGCCGTGCGACACCCGCGTGGGCACCCGGCCCACGCTGCAGCACACCCGCGTGCCGAGCGCCATCGCGATCTCCTCGCGGCGCCGCACCCGCTGCGAGAGCAGGGCTCCCAGCAGCACCCAGCCGGCGCCCACGGAACCGCCGGCCACCAGCCCGGCGGTGGTGTCGAGGGCCAGGCTGCGCACGAGCGAGCGGCCGTCGAGCGTGTCGGTGGGGTCGAGCACGTGGCTGGCGCCCGCGACGGCTCCCGCCACGATGCGGGTGCGCTCGATCTCCTGCTCCAGCTCGCTGATCTGGGCGTCGACCTGGGCGCGGCGGGTCAGCACCTCGGCTGCCTCGGCACGCCCCCGGCGGCCGCTGGCGCTGAGGACGTCGTACTGGGCCGTGAGCGTGCCGGCCTCGCTGCGCAGGGCCTCGACCCGGATCCGGTAGCGGTCGGTGCGAGCGTCGGTCTGCACGTCCATCGTCTCGTTGCGGAAGTCGAGGAACGTGGTGGCGACCGCCTCGGTGCGCCGCCGCGACTCGGCACTGTCGGGCCCCGCGACCTCGAGCTGCAGCACCGTGGTCGTCTCGACGGTGGCCAGGATCGAGTCCTGCATCTCCTCGGGGCTCAGGTCGAGGTCGAGCCGGTCGACGACCCGCTCGGCCACCGTGCGGGTGCGCAGCAGGGCCACGTCGGTGTTCATCGCCATCGTCGGGTCCGCACCGTCGGGGTGCGCGAGCAGCAGCGTCACGCTGGCGGCGCTGCGCGTGGGCAGGGCCAGCGCGACGGCCGCCCCGAGCAGGACACCGACCAGGGCGCAACCGGCCCAGACCCGCCAGCGCCGCCGCAGCGCGCGCCGCAGGAAGTGCAGGCTCACGATCGCCGGGGCCACCTCCTCGAGCTCGGGGTCCTCCGAGTGCTCGGTCTCCACCGGCCAGGCTGACGTCCTCACTGCGCACCTCCCTCGTGTCCGTTCGTGCGGGCCACGCTGCCCAGCCGGGGCCGTCCCCGCCGGTCCGTGGGCACCGTGCCGGTCAGCCGGACCGGCAGCTGGGGCTCGCGGATCCGCTCGGGCTGCAGGCGACGCCCGGTCGTGCGGTCGAGACGGTCGGGGTCGAGGACGACCACGCCCTGCACCCCCACGCCCGCCTCGTCGACGCTGACCGCGAGGCGGGCCAGGTCGGCGGCCGTCGCGGTGCCCGCGCTCACGGCCACCACGCCCACGCAGCCCGACGGCAGCTCGGGGCGCTCGGGACTCGTGCGGTCGAGCACCACCATCAGCACGCGCAGGTCGTCGGGCTCGCCGCCCTCGTGCAGCGGCCGGTTGACCCACAGGTGCCCGCGCAGCTCGTGCTCGGGGTGCAGCCGCGCGCAGGCGGCCCACAGCGCCGCCGACGAGTCGTGCCCGTGGTGGGGCACCAGGCGGGTGCGCAGCCCCACCGACGCGGCGTACGTCGCCAGCTGCGGGCCCATGGCCAGCGCGGCGTTGTCGTCGGACAGGGTCACCACGACCACGTCGACCGCGGGCTCCTCGGAGGCCCCGGCGTGGGCACGGGTCAGCGTGCCGGCGGGCAGCACCTCGCGCAGCACCTGGCGCAGCGACCAGGCGTCGACGGGGCCCGGCACGTAGCGTCCGAGCAGCGTGCGCCAGGCCGAGACGTTGCGCGCCGGGCGCGAGGAGACCGAGGCCACCACGGTGCTGCCCAGGGCGTCGGCGATCTCGTCGCGGTAGCGCAGCCGCCGGTCGCGGCGCTCGGAGACCAGCAGCGCCAGGCCCACCAGCAGCAGCAGCGCCGCGGCCCCGGCCAGGCCGTGCAGGATCCGACCGAGCAGCAGGCCGGGACGGGTGGCCGGCGAGGCGTCCTCGATGAGCGAGGCGGTGTCGCGTCCGACGTCGGCCGACGCGGCCTCGGCCACCTGGTCGGCCTGCAGCACGAGCGAGGCCTGCTGGGCGCTGAGCTGGGCGAGCGCGGCCGTCAGCGCCTTCTCGGCGACCGAGCCGAACCTCTCCTCGTCCCGCCTTTCGGTGGTCTCCTGGATGTCGCGCCTGACGGTGCGCAGGGTGGCGCGCAGGGTCTCCAGCCGGGTCTCCCGGCCCGAGCGCGCGGCGTCGCGCAGCCGGGCGGCGGCGCTGGAGACGTAGCGCAGCTCGGCGGCAGCGACCGCGGCGGCCAGCTCTCTAGCCCGCTCGGGGTCGTCGGCCCGGGCGGTGAAGCGCAGCACGTCGGGCGTCGCGGCAGTGACCTCGATGGCCTCCTTCATCGCGGTGAGGTCGAGGGGCGGCGAGACCCGGCGCCCGGCCTGGCCGAGCACCAGGTCGCTCGAGGCCACCCGCACCTGGGTGCCCGAGTCACGCTCGGCGGCGCCGACCCCCGACTCCGAGGCCGGGGGCAGCAGCACCGTGCTCTCGCTGGTCCACAGCGGGGGACGCCACACCGCCAGCGCCACGCCGGCGACCGCGCCGACCAGCAGCGCCACCGTCAGCAGGAAGGCGTGGCGGCGCAGCACCGTCCACGCGGCCTTCAGGTCCAGGCTCTGCTCAGACATCGTCACTCCTGCGGTCGTGGCCCTCACCGGGCGCCTGGACGTCGAGGACGAGCAGGGTGCGCAGCAACGCACGCGCGCACAGCTCCCCGGTGCCCACGAGCGTGGTGGTCGGACGGCGGCGTCCCAGCCCCTCGGCCCACCAACCGAGTGGCGGGTCCTCCTCGCCGCGGTGCCGGGTCCAGACCAGCTCGGGAGGCAGGTGCATCAGCGCCGTCACCGTCTCCCTCTCGTCAGCACCCGCGCCGTCGGCCACCGGGCGCGCCCAGGTCAGCCGGGCCAGCGAGCCGTGCAGCGCGAGCTCGACCTCCGGGCCCAGGTGCCAGGCCATCCGGAAGCCGTGCGGGCGTCCGGAGCGCAGCTCGTCGACGACCTGCAGGGCACCCGAGCCGCGGTCCAGCCGGACGGTGCGCGCGTGGCGCAGGCCGGCGTCGAGGCGGGCGTAGCCGGTGTGGTGGGCCGACCAGAGCTGGACGTCGAGGTCACCGACCTCGGCGCGGTCCAGGTAGGTCCGCGCGTGCTGGGTCCACAGGAAGGGCCCGCCGCTGGTCGACTGGTCGCACCCGTCGACCTCGAGCGTGCTGTGGGCCAGGGTGGAGCGGAAGTAGTCACGCCAGCGCGGCTCGCCGTGGTAGCTGTAGGTGCCGGGGTCGCAGAGGACCTCCACGCCGTCGTGGCGCAGCTCCACCGACAGCGCGTCCGCGTGCGCGTGGGCGGCCAGCGAGCCGAAGCCGTGCGGCCCGCTGTCGCAGCGGACCCAGATCTCCGGCTGCCGGCCGGCCGGGGTGCGCAGGAGCGCCAGCCCGGCGTCCTCGAAGAGGTCGGGTCGCCGCTGCGGGCGCGGCCGGTCGCCGGCCAGCGGGCCGGCCGGGGCCGGCAGCGCGCCGACCAGGACCGACACGACACCGCCGCGGCGTCGCGGCCACCACGGCTGCGGGCCCACGAGCGCCTGGCCGAGCCCGAGCAGCTGCTCCCACGGGTCGTCGCCCGGGTCGGCCACCAGCAGCGCACGGCCCTCGTCGCCGTCGCCGTTGCGCGGTGGGCGTCCCTCGACGTCGAGCATCGCGGCCGCCGCGTCGAACCCCGCGGTGACCAGGTCGGGGTCGGGGCCGTCCTCGGCGTGCCCGCAGGCGCGTGCCTCGGCCAGCGCGAGGCCGGCCAGCTCGCACACGAAGCGGTGGTAGTCGGCGGCCTGCTCGCGGTTGACCCCGCTGGGGAACGTGTTCGCCTGAAGGTGCCGGCGCAGCTGGCGGCCCGACTCGACCCGCCACTTCTCGCTCTCCTCGAACCACGGGAACGCGCAGGCGGCGACCAGCCGGCCGCAGGTCTCGGCGACGGCGTGGTTGTTGGCCGAGCTGCCCCGGCTCGGGAAGCCGCGCAGCACCTCCTGGTGCCAGCGCAGCTGGGCCAGGGCCGTCTCGTCCTCCTCGAAGAGCGCGGCCGCTCCGGCCCATCCGTCGAGGAGTCGCCGGGTCCAGGCCCACGAGACCAGGCGCAGCCCCAGCTCGATGCCGCTGGTCCAGTGCACGCCGCGCAGGACCGGGTTGGCCGCCCACCACGAGCGCAGCTGCTCGGCCGCGGCGACGGCGTACTCGTCCTCGCCGGTCAGCCAGTACGCCGCGGCCAGCACGGTCACGTGCTGGTGGCGCGAGAGCTCCCACACCTGCTTGACGTCGCCGGTGACCGACGGGTCGCGGTGGTCGACGCGGAAGGCCAGGACGTCGTGGGGGGCGCGGATGCCGGACACGGGGTCCAGGAACCAGTCGGGGTCGCGCAGGTCGGTGCGCTCGTGGCCCAGCACGCCCCACCGCCCGACGAGCAGCCGGTCCGCCGCCGCGGTCAGGCCGGCGGCGTCGTGCGGGAGCACCTGCTCGGCGGCCGCGGCCGGCACGACCGCCGCGAAGCTGCGTCGCGGCAGCAGGCCCGGCACCGGCGCGCCGGCGCGCTGCGGCAGGGTGTGCACCGCCACCGCCCGACGGGCCTCGTCGCCCACGCGCAGCGCGACCTCGCGGGTGCTCATCCGCGTCAGCCGCCGGGCGTACCAGGACAGGGGTGTGCTCATCGTGCCGCCTCCAGGGTGGTGCGGGTGGTGGTCACCAGCGAGGCCGGGTCGATGGGCATCGGCCCGCCCGTGCGGACCGCGGTGACGAAGGCCGCGACCGCGGCGCGGTGACCCTTGTCGGGTCCGGTGCGCGAGCGCCGCGACTGCCGGCCCCGCTCGGTCCACACCGTCGTGCGCACGAAGTTGTCGAGATGGGCGCTGCGCCCTCCCCCGAGCACGTCGAGGCTCTCCTTGCCGCAGCGGCGCGAGCCGCCGGTCGCGTAGGTCAGCGTGGCCAGCGAACCGCCGGCGAAGCGCAGCACCAGGCTCACGTCCTGGCCCTCGCCGTGCTGGGCGCACACGGCCACCGGGTCCTCGCCGGTCCAGGCGCTGAGCAGGTCGATGAAGTGCCCGCCCTCGCCGACGAACCGGGACCCCTCGGCCTCGTCGAGGTACCAGCTGCTGGCCCCGAGCCGCCCGGCGTTGACCAGGTAGCGCAGCGCGACCGGCTCGCCGACCTCGCCGAAGCGGCGCCGGAGGTCGAGGAAGCTGGGCGCGAAGCGCCGGTTGAACCCGACCATCAGGCGGTCGTTGCCGGTGCGGGCCATCGTCTCCTCGACGCGCGCCAGCTCCTCGTGGCTGAGCGCCAACGGCTTCTCGACGTAGACCGCCTTGCCGCTCTCGAGAGCGGCGCAGACGAGGTCGGCGTGGGTGCGGTGCCGGGTGGCCACGAGCACGGCGTCGAGGCTGTAGTCCTCGATCACCGACCGGGCCTCGGTGCCGGCAGACTCGAAGCCGAAGGCACGTTGGGCGTTGATGCTCGACAACGACCGTGCCGTGGCGACCCGGACCAGCGCGACGTCGCCGGAGGAGGCCAGGCCGGGCAGCAGCATCGCCGAGGCGTGGCTGCCGGCGCCGATGACGCCCAGGCGCACCGCGCCGTCGCGGGCCCGGGGCCGCCGGGCGGCGCTGGGAGCGGTGGGGCGCGGGGTGTCCGCGCCGACCGGTCCCGAGCCGTCCCGGGCCGGGTAGGACAGCAGGTGGCCGACCCCGGTGATCCCGCCGGTGCGCAGCCGCTCGTAGACCTGCGGCGCCTCGGTGACCGGGTGGTTGCTCGAGACGAGCGCTGCGATGTCGAGGGAGCCGTCGGCCAGCAGCGCGAGGAAGCAGGCGATATTGCGCTCCTCGGTCCAGCGCACGTAGCCCAGCGGGTAGTCGACGCCGTCGAGCTCGTAGCGGTCGTCATACCGGCCCGGGCCGTAGGAGCGCGAGAACCGGACGTCGAGCTCCTTCTCGTAGTAGGCGTTCCAGGGCAGGTCGAGGCGCGTCTTGCCGATGTCGACGACGCAGGCCCGGTCGCGAGCCAGCCGCGCGGCGAGCTCGACGGGCTCGTTGCTCGCCCCGCCCGCGGCCAGGAAGACGTGGTCGGCGCCCCCCGGCGCCCCGGCCCGCAGCAGCACCTCGAGCCGGTCCACCCCCGCCGGGTCGGGCCCGGCGCAGCCCACGGCGCCGCCCTCCTCGGCGGTGCGGCAGCGCTCCTCGACGGTGTCGAGGCCCACCACCCGGACCCCGGCGCCGACCAGCAGCCGCACCAGCAGCTGGCCGACCAGGCCCAACCCGATGACGCAGGCGGTCTCCCCCAGCTGCACCTCCGCCCGGCGCAGCGCCTGCATCGCGATGGCACCGACCGTGGAGAAGGCGGCGTGCTCGGCGAGCACCCCGTCGGGCACCCGCACGCAGAGGTTGCGCGGCACCCAGTTGACCTCGGCGTGCAGCGCGAACTCGTTGCCCGCTGCGGCGACCAGGTCACCGACCTCGAAGCCGTGCACGCCCTCCCCGACCTCCACGACCACGCCGCACAGCGAGTAGCCCAGGGGCGTCCAGGAGTCGAGCCGGTTGCGGGTCTTGCGGTAGGTCGCCACCGCACCGTTCTGGGCGACCGCGTCGAGCACCTGGCGCACCTGGTCGGGACGGTGCCGCGCCTTCGACAGCAGCGACATCCGCGCCTCGGAGACCTTCATCAGCTCGGTGCCGGTCGAGATCAGCGAGTACGACGAGCGCACCAGCACCCCGCCGGGCCGGCAGGAGGGCACGGGTGCCTCGAGCACCGCGAGCTCACCGGAGCTGTAGTTCTGGGCCACGTGCCACATCCGCGTCTCCTCGTCGGGTCTCTTCATCACGCACCTCCTGTGCCGGCGCCGACACCGGCGCCGCGGGCGTTGCGCAGCCACAGCTCCAGGCTGAGCAGCTGGTAGATCTGCTGGGAGCGGTCGCGCCGCCCGCTGCGCTGGTCGTGGACCAGCGCGGCCAGGGGCTCGCGCCGCAGGAAGCCCGAGCCGACCAGCTCGCCGCCCAGCAGGAGGTCGTCGATCATCGGGCGCAGGTCGTGGGTGGTCCAGGCCCGCAGCGGCGCGCCGAAGGAGGCCTTGGGCCGGTCGATGACCTCGTCGGGCAACCAGGACCGCGCGACCGCCTTCAGGCCGGCCTTCTGCACCCGGCCGTCGATCTTGGGGACCGCCTGCGGCGCGAAGGCCGCCCGCAGCACCTCGATGTCGACGAAGGGCACCCGCACCTCGGTGGAGGCCGCCATCGACGCACGGTCGGTGTAGGTCAGGTTCAGGCCCGGCAGGAACATCCGTGTGTCGGCCAGGCACATCCGCTCGACGTGGTCGTCGAACGCCGTGTCCTCGTACGTCGCGCGGTGCTGCTCGAGCAGGTCGTCGACCAGGCCACCGAGCTCGGGGTCGAGCAGCGCCTGCAGCCCCTCGGGGTCGTGCAGCGTGTAGCTGCGCCGGAACGCCTCCTGCTCGGGCAGGCCGGCGAACGCGACGAAGCGCTGGGCCCACCGCACCGGTCGCACCCCGCGCCCGGCGAGCGCGACCGGGAGCCGCTCGACCGCCGGGCCGACCACCCGCGAGCGCAGCGACGCGGGCAGGCGGCGGTAGCGGGCGGCCAGCAGGTTGGCCAGGTGCTTGCGGTAGCCGCCGAAGAGCTCGTCGGCGCCGGTGCCCGACAGCAGCACCTCGACGCCCGCCGTGCGGGCGGCCTCGCACATCAGGAACGTGTTGAGGGCGGCCGGGTCGCCGACCGGCTCGTCGAGCACGTCGACCATCCGCGGCAGCATGGAGACCACGTCGGGACCGATCTCGATCTCGTGCAGACGCACCCCGAGGTGCTGCGCGAGCCGGCGGGCGTAGGCCGCGTCGTCGGGCATCGCCTCGAGGCGCCGGTCGACGGCGCGGAAGCCGATGGTCCACGCCTCGATGCCCGGGTCGTGCCGGTGCGCCAGGGCGGTCACGATGCTTGAGTCGAGCCCGCCGCTGAGGAAGGTCGCCACCGGCACGTCGGAGACCAGGTGCGCGCGCACCGAGTCCTCCAGGACCGCGGCCAGGTCGACCGGCGGACCGGCGGCCGCGTCGGCGGCCTCCTCGGCGAGGCTGCAGAACACCCCGCTGCGGCTGGTGCCGTCGGGCCGGTGCTCCGACCAGGTGCCCGGCGCCAGCTTGCGCACGCCGCGCACGGCGTCGGTCTCGGTGGGCAGCCAGTAGTACAGCGTCGAGGCGACCATCCCGGCCGGGTCGACGGACAGCTCGGGGCCGAGCGCGGCGACGACCGCCTTGAGCTCGGAGGCGAAGACGACGCCGGCGCCGCGGCGCAGCACGTAGAGCGGCTTGATGCCGAAGGGGTCGCGCGCCAGGGTCAGGCAGCCGGTGCGCTCGTCGTGCACGGCCAGGGCGAACATGCCGCGCAGGCGGGCCAGGCCAGCGGTCCCCCAGGCCCGCCAGACCTCGAGCACCACCTCGGTGTCGCAGGCCGTGGCGAAGCGCACCCCGCGCGACTCCAGCTCGGAGCGCAGCTCGCGGTAGTTGTAGACCTCGCCGTTGTAGACCAGGCGCAGGCCGTGCTTCGAGAACGGCTGGTCGGAGGCCGCGACCGGGTCGATGATGGAGAGCCGCCGGTGCCCGAGCACGACCGAGGTGGTCGGGTCGACGAGCTCCACCACGCCGCGCGCGTCGGGGCCGCGGTGCTCCAGGCGCTCGGTCATCGTGTCGACGAGCACCTTGCCGTCGTCCTGCTGGTAGGCGCCCGCGATGCCGCACACGGCTCAGCCCCGCGCTTCCTGCAGGTCGTCGACGCGACCGGCCAGCTCGGCCAGCTCCTCGACGACGGCCAGGTAGCCCCGCTCCTGGTGGACCCAGGCGAGCTCGTCCTCGACCCGGCGCCGTCCGGCGCGCGCCATCTCCTCGCGCCGGGCCGGGTCGTCGAGCAGGGCCAGCAGCGCCCGGGCGTACTCCTCGGCCCCGGCCTCGCGCGCCACGAAGCGGGCGGCGTCGCCGGCCGAGACGCGGGTCTCGGGCAGGTCGAAGGCCAGCACCGGGAGCCCGAGGGCCATGTACTCCATCGTCTTGTTCATGGTCGAGACGTCGTTGAGGGGGTTGCTGGGGTCGGGCGAGAGCCCGACGTCGGCGGTCGAGAGCACCTCGAGCACGTGCTCGTCGCTGACCCGGCCGGGCATGTCGACGGCGTCCTGCAGCCCGAGGCGGTCGCGCTCGGCGACCAGCTCCTGGTGGCAGTCGCCGCCGCCCATCACCGCGAACGCCACGTCGTCGCGGCCCCACCGGTTCACGACGAGGTCGGCGGCGGCGATCACCACGTCGACCCCGTCCTGCGGCCCCATCACGCCCAGGTAGGCCACCAGGTGGCGCCGGCCGCGGCGCAGCCGCTCGTCGGGCTCGACCGGGTGCAGCCGCTCGAGGTCGGGCCCGGTGCGCACCACGCGCACGTGCTCGGGGTCCTTGCCGCCCCGCGAGACCGCGACCGCGGCGTACGACTCGTTGGTCGAGACCACCCGGTCGGCGGTGCGGAAGGTACGCCGCTCGAGCGCCAGCAGGCCGCGGTGGGCCAGCCGGGGGCCGTCGGGGAAGCGCGACTCGTAGAGCTCGGGGCACAGGTCGTGGTGGTCGAAAACGAAGCGGGTACCGTCGCGCATCCGCAGCCAGCGCGCCAGCGGCCAGAAGATGTCGGGCGGGTTGCAGGCCTGCACCACGTCGAAGCGACCGGCCCGGCGCGCGCGCAGCACCAGCCACGCGGTGGCCAGGAACGACCAGACGTACTCCGCGACGTAGCCCGCGGCGCCGCCCCCCGGGGCGTACGGGCGGTAGGCGTGGATGGTGACGCCGTCCACGACCTGGAAGCGGCCCGTGCCGCTGCCACGGGGGCACACGACCGTGACGTCGTGGCCGGCGCGGGTCAGGGTGCGGCACTCCAGCCACACGCGACGGTCGAAGGGCACCGGCAGGTTCTGCACGATGATCAGCACCCGCGCCGCCCCGGCGCCGGGTCGTGCGCGGCTCACCACCCGGTCCCCCGGTAGCCCGCGAGTGCCTCGACCTCGGGGCCCAGCGCCCCGTGCAGGTCCAGCACCACCGGCGGGTCGGCGGCCAGCAGCGCCTCGACGGCCAGTCGGGCGCCGGTGGAGACCAGCGCCACGTCGGCTCCGGCCAGGGCCGCCTCCGGCGTCGGTGCCAGCAGGCGGCTCAGGTGCGGCAGCCGCGAGGTCAGGTGCGCCCGGTTCTCGCCGACCAGGTCCTCCGGCACCAGCACCGGGTCGTAGATCCGCACGTCGTAGCCCTTGCCGACCAGCCGCTCGGCGAGGTCGACGCTGGGGCTCTCGCGCACGTCGTCGGTGTCGGCCTTGAAGCTCAGCCCGAGCATCCCGACCCGGCAGCGGCCGCTGGCCACGACCCGGTCGACGACCTCGCGCACGACCAGCTCGTTGCTGGTCGTGGTCGCGAACATCAGCGGCACGTCGACGTCGCTCTCGCGGGCCATGTGGTGCAGCGAGCGCAGGTCCTTGGGCAGGCACGACCCGCCGAAGGCGAAGCCGGGGCGCAGGTAGGCCGGGGCGATGTTGAGCTTGTGGTCCTCGCAGAAGATCTCCATCACCCGGCGCGCGTCGACGCCGTACGAGCGGAAGACGCGGGCCACCTCGTTAGCGAAGACCACCTTGGTCGCGTGGAAGGCGTTGCAGGCGTACTTCAGCGCCTCGGCGGTGCGCACGTCGACCTGGTGGGCAGGGACGTCGAGGAAGGCGAAGAGCTCCTCGAGCTGGGCACGGGTGCCGGGGTGCTCGGTGCCGATGACCAGGAAGGGCGGGTCGTAGAAGTCCGCGACCCCGCAGCCCTCGCGCAGGAACTCGGGGCACATCGCGGTCGCGACCTCCCAGCCGCCGGCGACGGCGTCGTCGAAGACCGGGGCCACCACCTGGTCGCCCGTGCCGGGCGGCACCGTGGAGCGCACGACCACCGACAGCAGCCCGCCCTCGGGCGGGGCGGCCAGGGCGAGCGCGTCACGGACCCCGGCGAGGGCCCGCTCGACGTGGCTCAGGTCGGTCTCGCCGTGCGCCCCCGACGGGGTCCCGACGCAGACCAGGCACACCTCGGCCCGCTGCATCGCCTCGACGACGTCGGTGGTCGCCCGCAGCCGTCCCGACGCGACCCCGTCGGCGATCAGCTCGTTCAGCCCCGGTTCCACGACGGGACTGTGGCCGGCCGACAGCTGCGCGACCTTGGCCTCGTCGACGTCGACGCCCACCACGTCGTGACCGCGGGCGGCCAGGCCCGCAGCCGTGACCGCCCCGACGTACCCCAGCCCGATGACCGCTGCTCTCATGTCCCCTCCACACCTCGCGCGACGGCGCCGGGAGGAGCCCCGGCGCCGGGCAACATCGTGCGACCGCGGCTGGGGGCCCCGAGCGGTCCAGGAGCCCAATCCACCGATGTTGGGTACAGGTCGGACGAGCGGCTGTGCGGGGGCCGCTGGAGCCCCTACCCGATCTGGGGGATGCCGGCCTTACCGCATTGAGCAGAGTCTGTGTAAAAGCATGAGTTGAACATCACACCGAGTAGGTGGAGAATCAAGGTGCGGTCATACCGGTGCTGCACTCGGGGCAAGCCGACCTTCTCGGGTCAGTTGCTGGGGGGAAACACGGAATGCGAAGCACACCACCTGTAGGTATCACGAGGATTCGGCTGCTCGACGACCTCTTCGTCGTGCGGGCCGACGGCACACCTGTCCATCCCGCCGACTGGCGCACCGGCAAGACGATGGACCTGCTGCGGATGCTGGCACTCCACGTCGAGCGGCCCGTGCGGGTCGAGTCGATCATCGAGCGGCTGTGGCCCGACGCCAGCCGCGAGCGCGGCCGCGGCAGCCTGCGCACCGCCGTCAGCGAGGTGCGCCGGCAGCTGGGCGACAAGGAGTCGGTGGTGCGCATCCACGACAGCCTGGTGCTCACCGGCGTGTGGGTCGACGTCGCGGCCTTCGAGCAGGTCGCCGGCCGGGTCCGCGCGATGCGCGAGCAGGCACGGCCCAGCGAGGGCGCGATGGCCGCGATGGACGCCCGCGACCTCTACCGTGACGACCTGCGCGCCTACGACGACGACGCCGACTGGGTGCGGGCCGAGCGCGAGAGGCTGCGCCTCCTGCGCCAGGACCTGCTCACCGACGCCGCGGAGTGCGCGGTGGCCATCGGCTGCCACCGCGAGGCCGCGACGCTCGCCAAGTCGGCCCTGCACTTCGAGCCGACCTCCGAGATCGCCGTCCGCACGTTGATGACGGCCCTCTCCGAGCTCGGCGACGTGGCCCGCGCACTGCGGGTCTACGCCGACTTCCGGGCCTGCCTGGTCGACGACCTCGGCGTGGAGCCGTCCCACCAGACCCGCGGACTGCACCTGCGGCTGCTGCGCGGCGAGAGCCCCGCGCAGGTGGGCCTGCAGCAAGCCTGAGCCGGCGCCGGCGCGTGGCTCACTGCTGCGCGTCGGGCCCCGGCCAGTTCTTGTCCGGCTGCGGCACCGGGCGTCCGGGCTGCTCGCCACCGCGCTGCTCGAGGTAGTTGTCCTTGGGCACCATCACCTTGCGGCGGAAGATGCACACGACCTTGCCGTCCTGGTTGTAGCCGATGGTCTCGACGTGCACGACGCCACGGTCGTCCTTCGAGGTGCTCTCCCACTTGTCGAGCACCCGGGTCTCGCCGTAGAGCGTGTCGCCGTGGAAGGTCGGCGCCACGTGGCGCAGCGACTCGATCTCGAGGTTGGCGATCGCCTTGCCGGAGATGTCGGGCACCGACATGCCGAGCAGGATCGAGTAGACGTAGTTGCCCACCACGACGTTCTTGGCGAACTGGGTGGTCTCCTCGGCGTAGTTGCTGTCGAGGTGCAGCGGGTGGTGGTTCATCGTCAGCAGGCAGAACATGTGGTCGTCGAACTCGGTGACCGTCTTGCCGGGCCAGTGCTTGTAGGTCGCGCCGACCTCGAACTCCTCGTAGCTGCGACCGAACTGCACGGCTGGCTCCTCCTGATCGGGTGGACCGGGCCTGGGCCGCGGTCGGACGCGCCCATGGTGTCGGAACCGGGCGCCGGCGTCAGCCCCCGGCGGGGTGGCCTTCGTCACCGTGGCGCCGGTGGCGCAGGATGGGGGGCGTGCAACCCACAGCGCGCCGGCGCCGTCCCATGACCATGAGACCTGCCCGCGCCGCCCTGCCCGCGCTCGCCGCCCTCGCCCTGCTGGCCCTCGCGGGCTGCGGCGACAGCGAGCCCGGCCTGGCTCCCGACCCCGCCTCCAGCACGTCGCCCTCTGACGAGCCCGCCGCGGAGCCCTCCGACGAGCCGACCCAGGATCCCGGTGGGTTCGCGCCGACCGACTACTCCTACACGTTGACGCTGACCTGCTACTGCCCCGACGCCGGGGTGCCGATCCGGGTCACCGTGGCCGACGACGAGGTCGTCTCGGCCACCTACGCCCGCGGCGGCGGACGCAGCGGAGCGGTCGCCGGCGACCCCGTCCCCCTCTCGAGGGTCGTGACCATCGACGAGGTGATCGCGGCCGCCGAGACGCCGGGCGCCCACCGGGTCGAGGTCGACTGGCCGGAGGGCCAGGACCACCCCAGCTCGGTGGCCGTGGACCCCTCCGAACGCGCGGTCGACGAGGAGTTCGGCTACCTGGTCGACGACGTCGAGGTGGCTGACGCCCCGCAGTGAGCCGAGCGTGCGAGGATGAGCGCCGGCAGGACGTGGGCGAGCGAGGGGCAGGCGATGGCGGAGCGGGTGCTGCTGCACGTCGGACTGATGAAGTCGGGCACGACCTTCATCCAGGGACGGCTCAACGCCAACCGGGACCGCCTGGCCGAGCAGGGCATCCTGTTCCCCGGCCCCAGCTGGGCCCGGCACGCTCGCGCGGTCTCCGACCTGATCGGCTCCAAGCACGCCGAGGAGGGCGCCTGGGCCTCCTTGGCCGAGGAGCTGCGCGCCCATCCGGGCACCGCGATCGTCTCGATGGAGTACCTCGGCCCGATCTCCGCCGAGCGCATCCGCCAGGTCCGTGACGACCTGGCCGGCTCCCCCGTCGAGGCCGTGGTCACCGTGCGCGACCTGGGTCGCAGCGTGCCGGCGATGTGGCAGGAGACGCTGAAGAACCGCCAGTCCTGGGGCTGGACCGAGTACCTGAGCGCCCTCGAGGACGGTGGCGACGCCGGCCGGCGCTTCTGGCGCCAGCAGGCCGCCGACCGGGTCGTGGGTCGCTGGGCCGAGGTGCTGGGCCCCGAGAACGTGCACGTGGTCACGGTGCCGCCGCCCGGGGCTCCGGGCGAGCTGCTGTGGGAGCGCTTCTGCGAGGTGGCCGGCATCACCGGCACCGAGTGGGACGAGGCACCCCGGGCCAACGAGTCGCTGGGCGTGGCCTCGGCACTGTTGATGGGCCGCATCAACGAGCTGGTGGGCGACCTCGCGCTGCCCGAGTACAACAAGAAGATCAAGGCGCTGGGCAAGCACGTGCTGGTGCACCGCCGCCGCGACGAGGAGCCGATCGGCTTCACCGTGCCGCGCTGGCTGCGCAAGCGCTCGGCGGGCATGGTGGCCGGCATCGAGGCCAGCGGCGCCCGTGTCGTGGGCGACCTGCGCGAGCTCGAGCCGCTCGACGTGCCCGGGGCCGACCCGGCCTCCGTCGACGCCCAGGCCCAGCTCGACGCCGCGGTGGCGGCGCTGGTGCACGTGCTGCGCGAGGGCGGGATCAAGCGTCCCGGCCAGGGCGGGAAGAACCGTGGGAAGAACCAGGGCGCCAAGAAGAACCGGCGCCGCGGCAAGGGCCGCGACGCCGGTCAGTGAGCAGCTGCTGGCTCAGAGGAGCTTGTAGTCCTTGAGCAGGCTGCGTCCGATGATCATCTTCTGGATCTCCGCGGTGCCCTCGCCGATGAGCAGGAACGCCGCCTCGCGGTAGAGGCGCTCGATCTCGTACTCCTTGGAGTAGCCGTAGCCGCCGTGGATGCGGAACGAGGCCTCGACGACCTCGTTGCAGTACTCCGCGGCCAGGTACTTGGCCATGCCCGCCTCGACGTCGTTGCGCTGGCCCTTGTCCTTGATGCGGGCCGCCTTGACCATCATCGCGTGCGAGGCCTCGACCTTGACGGCCATCTCGGCGAGCTTGAACTGGATGGCCTGGTGCTGGGCGATCGGCTTGCCGAAGGTCTCGCGCTGCTGGGCGTAGGCGATGGCCAGCTCGAAGGCGCGGTTGGCCACGCCGCAGGCGCGCGCGGCGACGTTGACCCGCCCGACCTCGACGCCGTCCATCATCTGGTAGAAGCCCTTGCCGGACTCGCCGCCCAGCACCTGGTCGGCGGATATCCGGTGGCCCTCGAGCACCAGCTCGGTGGTGTCGACGCCCTTGTAGCCCATCTTGTCGATCTTGCCGGGCACGGTGACGCCCTGGGCGGTCTCGCCGAAGCCGGGCTCCTTCTCGACCAGGAACGTCGTCATGTTCTTGTAGACCGAGTCGGAGCCCTCGTCGGTCTTGACCAGCACGGCGACCAGGTTCGAGGAGCCACCGTTGGTCAGCCACATCTTCTGGCCGTCGATGGTGTAGCCACCGTCGTCACCTCTGACGGCCTTGGTCTTGATCGCGGAGACGTCGGAGCCCAGGCCGGGCTCGGACATCGAGAACGAGCCGCGCACGTCGCCGGTGGCCATCCGGGGCAGGTACTTCTGCTTCTGCTCCTCGGTGCCGTGCTGCATCAGCATGTAGGCGACGATGAAGTGGGTGTTGATGACGCCCGAGACGCTCATCCAGCCGCGAGCGATCTCCTCGACGCACAGCGCGTAGGTGAGCAGCGACTCGCCGAGGCCGCCGTACTCCTCGGGGATCATCAGGCCGAACACCCCGAGCTCCTTGAGCCCCTCGACGATCTCGGTGGGGTACTCGTCGGCGTGCTCGAGCTCGGTGGCCACGGGGAGGATCGACTTCTCGACGAAGCCGCGCACCGCCTTGAGGATCTCCTGCTGGTCCTCGCCGAGGCCCTCGGTCTCACACAGTCGCGCCATGGGTCACTGGTCCTTCCACTCGGGACTGTCGGTCCCGAGCCCGTCGTCGTAGATGCGCTGCTCGGTCGTGGCCGCGCCGTCGAGGCCTCGTCCGGAGACAGTCTTCTTCTGGTAGGGAACGGCCCGGGTGTGGTTGTTCCACATCCAGTCGAAGTGGGCGAGGTACTGCTTGGTGGCCTTGCCCTGGTCGTACATGCGGAACAGCAGCTCGTCGCCGCGCAGGCCGCTGTCCTGGTAGTTGCTCGAGCCGGTGACCACGACCCGCTTGGAGGTGTCGTTGCCGTAGTTGCCGGAGATCACGAGCAGCTTCATGTGGCTGTAGAGGTCGATCTCGCCGTCGGCGTTGGTGTCCATGCCGCTGGAGCGCACCGGCACGTAGCCGCGCGGGGTGCGCACCCCGAGCTCGTTGCGCACCCGCTTGCCGGCGTAGCCGTACTGCAGGCGCACGTCGCAGCCCAGTGCGTAGAGCTTGCGCAGCCGGCGCGCCAGGTAGGTGCCCCGGTCACCGTCCCAGGCGTGCATGTTGACCCGGATGCGGGTGCGGCCCTGGTTGCCGGTGCCGCCGGTCGCGCCCTTGCAGCGCACCGGGTCGAGGATCGTGTCGATCGGGTCGTGGTTGGGCCCGTTGCCGTGGAAGGGCAGCGCCTGCAGCTGGAAGTTCTTGCCGATGTTCTGCACCCAGTAGTTGGGCCGGGCGACCTTGTCGCGCTCCATCTGCTCGTGCAGCGCGTCGAAGGCCTGGTAGATCTTCGGGACGTTGTTGCGCGTCCACAGGTCGTTGAACTGGTTCTTGGCGCCGTTCATCTTCATGTTGACCGAGCCGGTCATCACGACGTTCTTGGCGATCCCGGTGTGGGAGAAGATGAAGTACTTGTCGTGGTTGTTCTCGCCCGAGGAGCGGCAGCCGTTGGTGCACTGGTAGATGTAGCTGCGCTTGGAGCGGTTGGCCCCGATGACGCTGCGCAGCTTCTTCTGGGCGCCCGGCACCTCGTGGTTGTTCATCAGCACCTGCACGTCGACACCGCGGCGGTGGGCCTTGATGAGCGCGTCGGCGACCGGGTAGCGGTCGAAGGAGAAGAGCGAGATCCGGATGACCGAGCCCTTCTTGGCGTGCCGGATCGCACCGAGCACCTGCGCCTCGAGGCGGAACTGGGTGCCCGGCTTGGAGCGCGGGGTGTTGAACTTGGCCCCGGCGACGGGCTTCCAGCCCGTCTTCCTCGCCGCCACCTGCACCCGTGCCGCCGTCTCGACGGAGGCGAGCGGTGCCGCTGCACGGGCCGTTGGCGCCGCGGGACCTGCCGAGGCGGCGGAGCCCGTGGCCAGGCCGCTCAGGACGAGGACGGTCGCGGTGGCCAGCGCGGTCGCCAGTCTCCTGTCGCGTGTCACGGTGCTTCCCCTCTCGCTACCCCGTGCGGGGCCCGCGACCGCGAACGTTAACACGCAGCCATGACAGTCTCGGTGGTCGCGACGGGGCCTGGGAGAGGGCGTCGCGCTCGCGAGTGAGCGACCTCACGTCGCCGGTCAGCCGGGCCATCGCCTCGGTGGCGCAGGCCAGCATCTCCGCCTCGTCGACCTCGTCGGGGTGACGGCGCCCGTCGAGGTCGCCGGGCTCCAGCAGAGTCGCGTCGCCCACGACGTCGAAGCCCTCCTCGCGCAGCATCCGCTGTGCCCGCTCGCCGCGCGCGACGAGGTCGGCCACGGTCTCGCGGGAGGGTCGGAACTTCTCGCGCGAGGCCGGGAGCACCCCGCCCTCGCCGAGGTAGCCGCGGATCCAGGTGCCGCGGTCGTGCGCCGAGCGGAAGTCGCCGAGGTGCGCGTTGACCCGGCGCAGCAGCTCGACCTCCACGAGGCCGAGGGAGGCGTTCGCCGCCGCGGCCGGCACCTCGAGCCCCTCGTCGTCGAGACCGAGCACCCCCAGGAAGCGGCGCAGCAGCTCGCCCGGCTCGGAGCTGCCCGGTGCCATCGGCAGCACGTGCACGCGCTCGTGGGGCAGCACCGCGCCCCAGCGCTCGAGCACGATGCCCAGGTCGAAGCTGGGCCAGCCCCACTCCCCCGTGTCGGCGCGCGGCCCGTCGGGCGGGTAGGCGTCGATGCGCCCGCGGGCACCGTTCTTGACCCACTCCTGCCAGCGCGAGATGAACAGGTCGGGCATCGCCCGCGCCGTGACCAGCACGTGCACCTCGGCGCCCGCCAGGTCGGCGACCACGCGTCGTACCTGCTCGACCGAGGCGGCGGCGAAGAACTCGTGGGTCACCAGCACGTCGCCCGACCACTGCTGCGCCTCGGCGACGAGGTCCTGCCAGGGGTGCGCGGTGTCACCGGGCCGGCGCGCCAGGCCGGGGTCCTCGCGCACCTCGAGGGAGGCCAGCAGGTGCCGTCGGCGGGCGCCGGGCAGCAGCAGGCCCCGCTCGCGCAGCAGCCGCTTGTTGGCCCACAGCGCGTCCTGCAGGTAGGTGGTGCCGGTCTTGGGCAGCCCCACGTGCAGGAAGACGCGCCGGGGACCGGAGCGCTCCGGGGTGGGGCTCATCGCTGCGAGGGGCCCGCGGGGTCGCTCACGCCGGCGCGGTAGCGCTCGAGGATCTCCACGACCCGGGGGTCCTCGCTGGCGGCGAGGGGCACCAGGAGCTCGGTGACCAGGTCGGTGAGCTCGGCGACCCGCAGGTTCATCGAGCGGCACTCCTGTACCTCGGCCTCGAGCTCGGTGAGTCGGCGCGCGAGCCCCGCCTGGTCGCGGTACTGACGGAGGAGGTTCTTCACTGAGGCCACTGGACCACCAATCTGCAGAGGTACGGGGTCGCACCGGGGTCGGTCTCGCCGGGGCGCTCCCCGGCGAGGTCGTGCCGGGCCACGACGGTGCCGCCGGAGGCCCGGACCTGCTCCTCGAGGGCGTCGACGTCGATGGGGTGAACACCGAGCGGGTTGCCGCCCGGGGCGGGGGCGCTGAGCACCTGGAGGTAGAGCCGGCCCTGGCCGCCGAGCGCCATCCTGGCCAGGCGCAGCAGGTTGGCCCGCCCGTCGGCGTTGGTGGCGTCGGCGACGTGGCGCGCCAGCACCACGGTGGGCCCCGGCGAGCGGGAGAGCAGGGCGCCGGTGACCAGCGTGGAGCGGACCTCGGTCAGGTTGGCCCAGCGGAAGGTCGCGGGCAGGTCGCGTCGGGCCAGCTTGCGCTGCTTGCGCGCGAAGGCCCGGCGGCAGTAGTCGAGGCCGACCGCCTCGACGCCGTGGCGCGCCAGGAAGGCGACGTCGGCGCCGGTGCCGCAGCCGATGTCGACGGCGCGCACGGCGCGGCGCTCGCGGCGGCGCACCCAGCGCACGAAGTCGCTGGGCCGGTCCTTGGCACCGGCGCCGCGGCGTGAGTAGTAGGGGTCCCAGACCTCCTCGCGCTGCACGCGGGTGCCCCGGAACCAGCCGTTGAGGCGCCGGCGGGTCGAGGCGGGGGTCTCGAACTGGTACGCCGGGTCGGGCACCCGCCACGACTCGCCGTACATGGCGGCCAGCAGGTGCTCGGGCTGCGCCGGCACGGGCACCTCGCGCCCCTCGAGGCTGGCCGTGCCCAGGGGCCAGATCCACTCGCGCTCGAAGGGGTGTCCCACCTCGCCCATCAGGTAGAGCACGCCCTCGCGCAGGAAGCCGCCGAAGACGTCGAGGCCCCGGCGCGTCCCGTCGGACTCCTGGACGAAGATCTTGAAGGCCAGGCCCGAGTAGCGGGTGACGGGGTAGCCCATCTCGACCAGCGCCCGCTGCAGGCGGAAGGACTCGCGCACCACGTCGGCGGGGTGGTCGTGGGCGCTGACGTAGCCCAGGTCGGCGTCGGAGTCGTGGCCGATGAAGCCGCCCTGGCGCACCGCGCCGAGCAGGGTGCCGTAGGCGACGAACCCCTCGACGCCGCAGCTGCGCAGCGCGGCCAGCACGTCCTCGATCGAGTCGAGCAGGGGGTCGAGGTGCTCGGCCGAGCGGTCCGCGAAGAGCCGCATCAGCCGCATCGACTTGTCGAGGCCCAGCGGGTTGCCCTGGGCGTCGGCCACCACGATCCGCTGCTCGGGGTCGCTCGGCCCGCCCAGCACGAGGTCGAGCGCGGCGAGCTGCTCGGAGCTGGCGTGGTCGACCAGCGAGAGCCGGGTCCGCCCGACGAGGTGCGGACGCAGCGCGGCCGGCCACGCCCACCAGCGCGCACCCTCGCGCTCGACGGTGTCGCGCTCGAGCCAGAAGGAGCCGATGCGCTGGTCGTCGAGGAGCAGGTCGACGGGCCGGTCCTCGGCGCCGCGGGGCAGCGAGAGCCGCAGGCCCTCGTCGTCGGCGTGGGCCTCGAGGACGTCCGGGGTGCTCATCGCTTCTCCTCGCTCGCGCGGCGCAGGTGGGCGACGGCGTCGCGGACCAGGGCGTCGACGTCGTCGCGGTCGGGGCCACCGCGCGCGGGGCCGCCCGTGAGCGCGACCGCGTGGTCGTGCACGACCTGCGCGCATCGCAGCACCTGGTCGGCCGGCGGGGCCGGCGCCTCGCGGGGGTGGGCCGAGAGGTCCTCGGGCACCGGCAGGTCGTCGAGGTCCCCGACCAGGCCGACCCGGCCCGAGGCGACGAGGTCGCGCAGCTCCTGGTTGCGCCCGCGCGCCCAGGCCGCCGCACGCTCGTCGAGCCGGGGGCGGTCCTGCTCGTCGCGCAGCGGCGCCAGGACCCCGCGGGCCAGCGGTCGCACGAGGCGCCGGTAGCTGCGCGGCGCGAGGTCGTCGAGGTGCGGGTTGGCCCGGCGCAGCCAGTCGCAGGCGGCATAGCCCAGCGACTCGTTGTCCTTCACCTCGCCGAGGTCGGCGATGTCGGGGCGCACGCCGGTCGCCTGCGCGAAGCGACGCCACAGCTCGTCGCGCGGCGCCGAGGACGGTGGCACGGTGACCACGTCGATGCCCTGCACGCCCGGCACCGACCAGCGCTCGACGATCGTGGCGACGTCCTGGGCGCGGTGGAAGGTGCGGTGGGCGCGCGACGGTGCACGCCGCCCGGGGGTGGCCTCGATGGCGCGCAGGTAGCTCGCCCAGTCGTCGGTGCCCAGGTTGCGCGTGTAGGTCTGCCACTGGGCCGGCACCACGCGCATCTGGTCGCGCACGGTCAGCAGCACCCGGACGTCGAGCCCCTCCAGGGGCGCGAGGAAGGCCTCCACGTGGCGGGGCGCGGCGAAGCTGAGGAACTCCATCGACACGATGCCGGTGTGGCCGTCCATGTCGTGGGCCGCGCGGGCGATCTTCTCCCAGCGGCGGCGGTTGCGGCGCTCGTCCTTGGGCAGGCGCAGCACGTCGCGCACGGCCTTGGTCTGGCGGGCGAAGCCGCCCAGGAACTCGACGCCGGTGTCGACGAGCTCGTCCTTGTTGCTGCCCAGGACCGACTGGACGTAGCTGGTGCCGGTCTTCATGGCACCGATGTGCAGCACGACGCGGCGACCCATCACACTCCCTGCTCCTCGTGCTGCTCCTCGTGGCTCCCGCGGCCACGGCCGCCCACACGCTACGCCACCCGAAGCGTCCCGAGCACGAGACGAAACACGGTTCGTCACAGTAGCATCACCAGCACCGCTGGCCCCGCACGCAACGCCGCAGGGCCTTCCCACCAGCGAGCACGTCAGGACGTCGTACCCATGAGGCCCAGCAGGATCGCTCCCCCCCGGTCCGGTCGCCGACTCACGACCGCACTCCTCGCCACCACGCTGCTGCTCACCGGGGTCGCCACGACCGCCGGCTCCAGCAGCGCGGCACCCTCGGCCCAGCCGGGCGAGCGCACCGTCCTCGGCGAGCAGGCGCCGGGCCCGCTCACCTTCCAGGTCAGCTCCTTCAACCTGCTCGGCGCCGGCCACACCGACGGCAAGAAGCCGCGCAAGGGCTTCGACAAGAGCGGGCCGCGCCTCGAGCGCGCGATCCAGATCCTCGACCGCGAGAGCATCGACGTCGTCGGCTTCCAGGAGATGCACCAGGCCCAGTTCGCGAAGTTCACCGAGTGGGAGAGCGACCGGTTCGGGCTCTTCCCGGGCAACAAGCTCGGCGCGGCCCCCATGCACAACTCGATCGCCTGGCGCACCGCGCAGTGGCGCGCGCTGCGCACCGAGTCGATCAAGATCCCCTACTTCAAGGGCAACGAGATCAGGATGCCCTACGTGCTGCTCGAGCACGTCGAGACCGGCCAGCAGGCCTGGTTCCTCAACGTCCACAACCCCGCCGACGCCCGGGGGCCGGCTCAGAAGTGGCGCGACGAGGCGGTGCGCCGCGAGGCCAACCTCGTCAACCGGCTGCGCGCCGACCACCCCGGGGTTCCGGTCTTCTTCACCGGCGACATGAACGACCGCGACGAGTTCTTCTGCCCCGTGGTGGCCCGCACCGAGCTCGAGGCCGCCAACGGCGGCGGCTCCGACGACAGCGGCTGCCAGACGCCCCCCGCGATGAAGGTCGACTGGCTCCTGGGCACCGCGCCCACCGTCTTCACCGGGTACGCCGCGCTCACCGACGAGCTGGTCAAGGCCACCACCGACCACCCGGTCATCGTGGCCGACGCGGTGGTGCCCTCCGCCGCCGTGCAGGCCTCGCCCATCGACCGTGTCGTGGTCATCGGCGTCGAGGGGCTGCGCTCCTCGGCCCTCGACCTGACCTCGGGCGCCTACGGCCGCCTGGCCGCCGAGGGGGCGGTGACGCTCAACGCCCGCACCACCGTCGAGTCGACCTCCCCGCTGCCCAACGTGCTGTCGATGCTGACCGGGCGCCGTGTCGACGCGGCCGCACTCGGGCACGGCGTCACCTACAACAACGACCGCGGCGAGGTGGTCCGCACGACCGCCGGCCGCTACGTCTCGAGCATCTTCGACCTGGTGCACAACCAGGGCGGGCGCACCTACCTGGCCGCCAACCGCAACCGCATCGACATGGTCGACCGCTCGTGGGACGCCGCCAACGGCGGGCGCGACCCCTACGGCTTCGACGACGGCGCCGACAAGGTCGACAAGTACTTCCGCGGCGGCAACGACTACCGCCTCGTCGAGGACCTGCGGGCCCGCCTCGAGCGTCGTCCCGCCGCGTTCACGTACGCCGAGCTGTCCAGCCTCGACAAGGTGGGGCGCAAGTCGGGCTTCGGCTCCGAGCGCTACACCAAGTTCGTCGGCAAGATCGAGCGGATGATCGGGCGGACGATGAGCAGCATCGAGGGCTCGCGCAAGCTCGCCGGGCGCACCCTGCTCGTCGTGGCGGGCACCAACGGCGGTGTCGACGGCGCGGCACGCGACAACGAGCGCGACGGCAACTACACCGTGCCGTTGATGGTGTGGGGCCCCGGCGTCGTGGCGGGGGCCGACCTCTACGACCTCAACCCGCAGTGGACCGACCCCGGCAACGAGCAGGACGGCTACGAGACGCCGGCGCCGATCCACACCGGCGTGGTCGCCAACCTCGTGCTCAGCGTGCTGGGCCTGCCCGCCCTGCCGGGCAGCCTGATGAACCGGGACCAGCGGTTCAACGTGCTGACCGGTCCCCTGGGCTGAGCACCTACACTCGGCGGCGCCCGTCCGCCACCGTCAGGAGCTCCTCCCCCATGTCGCGCACCATCGGCACCCGACGGCTGGGCGCCGCCGCGGTGGTGGCCGCGCTGGCCCTGGCCGGCTGCACCGGCCCGGACCCGGCTCCCAGCGAGACCGAGACCGGGGCGACCCCGGCAGCGAGCCCACCCCCGCGCAACGAGACCGAGCCCGGGCGTGCGGCGGTGCGCGACCCCCGCCCCTCGGACCTCGTGCTGCCCACGGGCGACGAGGGGCTCGCCGAGCCGGTGCCGGTCGACTCGCCGGACCAGCCGAACCTGCTGATGATCACCCTCGACGACGCCGCCTGGGGCGACATGGTCCACATGCCCCGGCTGCAGGAGCTGCTCGTCGACGAGGGGGTCACCCTGCGCGGCGCCCTGGCGCCGAACCCGATCTGTGTGCCGGCGCGCAGCTCGCTGATGACCGGGCAGCACTCGCACAACCACGGCGCCTGGAACACCACCGAGGAGGGCGGGCACGGCCTCGAGGCGCTCGACGAGTCCGAGACCCTCGCGGTGTGGCTCCAGGAGGCCGGCTACGACACGTTCTTCCTCGGCAAGTACCCCAACGGCTACGAGGACGGCACCGTCGTACCGCCGGGCTGGACGGGCTGGCGCGGCCTGGTCGACCCCACGACGTACAACTTCGTGCGTCCCAAGGTCAGCGTCGACGGCGTCGAGCAGCGCTTCGAGACCTACTCCACCACCCTGCTCTCCGAGCAGAGCGAGGAGATGCTGCGCGACCCGGCGCGCGCCGAGGACCCCTGGTACATGTGGCTCAACTACGTCGCCCCGCACCACGGCGGCCCCGACGCCCCCGACGACCCGGCGGTGCTCTTCCCCGACGACCCCGACCCGGTGAAGACCACGACGCCGGCGCCCCGCGACGTCGACACCTTCGCCGACCTGGACCTGCCCGGCACCCCGAACATGTTCGAGGAGGACGTCAGCGACAAGGTGCTGGTGCGCCCCACCCAGCGCACGGTCTCGGCCGACCGGCGCGCGCAGATGACCGAGGCGCACCAGCAGCGCATCGAGTCGCTGCAGTCGGTGGACCGCGCGCTGGGGCGCACCATCGAGACCCTCGAGGAGACCGGTCAGCTCGACGAGACCTACGTGGTGCTGACCTCCGACAACGGCTACACGCTCGGCGCGCACAACCTCGAGGGCAAGCTCTGGTACTTCCGCGAGATGGTGGGCGTGCCGATGTACGTCCGCGGCCCCGGGCTGGAGGCCGGCACCACCAGCCAGGCCCCGGTCACCAACGTCGACTGGGCCCCCACCTTCGCCGCCCTCGCCGGCGCCCGGCCCACCGCCGAGGTCGACGGGGTCGACGTGCTGCCCTGGATCGGCAGCGACGCCGAGCGCCGGGTCGTCCCGATCGAGGCCTACCCGGTCCAGCGCGGGCGCAAGCGGCTCTACCGCGGCGTCGTGGTGGGCCCGTGGACCTACGTGCAGAACCGGGCCGGGCGCGCCGAGGTCTACTACCGCGAGGTCGACGAGTGGGAGATGGAGAACATCGCCGGCGACCCCCGGTACGCCGACCAGGTCGCCCGGCTCAAGAAGCTGGTGCGCCGCACCAGCAGCTGCGCGGGCGAGCAGTGCCCGTCGACCTACTACCGCTGAGGCGCGCGAGCCCTACTCCTCCGACCCGCCGATCGCTGCGGTCGCCACGATGACCGGGTGGTCGGTCGTGCGGTTGACCAGCTCGGTCTCCAGCGCCGCGAACTGCGAGAAGGAGATGTCGGGCGAGCCGAGGATCCAGTCGACGTTCATCCGCGCCGGGGGCGCGCAGGCGCTGCCGGTGGAGCCGCCGTTGGCGGCGCGCAGAGTGGTGCTGCGGGTGATGGGGCAGAAGAACTCCGCCCGGTCGTTGAAGTCGCCGGTCATCACCAGCGGGGTGCCGTCGGCGGTGAGCCGGTTGGCCAGCTGGGCCTCGATCGCCACCGCCGCGTTGCGCCACTTCTGGGCTGGGCCCTTGGCGTCGGCGGGGTTGTGGAAGTTGGCGATCCAGATCTGCTGACCGGTCTGGTTGTGCTGCAGCTTCACGTAGGGCATCGGCACCCGCCGTCCCTTGAAGTAGGGGATCGGCACCGTGTAGGCCTCGACACGGGTCCAGACGTCGCTGCGCCACACGACCGAGTTCGCCAGCGGGCCCGGCCCCATCCCGGGGCCCGGGTAGACCTGCCAGACCGGCGCGACCGAGCGCAGGGTGTTGTACTGCGGCGCCTGCAGCTCCTGCAGCCCGGCGACGCTCACGCCCTGGCCGGCCAGGATCTGCACGGCCCAGCGCATCCGGGTCACCCCGTCGGTGAAGCGCGCGTGGCGTCCCCCGGGCTTGGTGTGGTTGGCGCCCAGCACGTTGAAGGAGCTGACCCGGAAGGTCGTGGGGGCCTGCGTCTGCTCCTCCTCCTCCTCACGCTGCGTGGCGCGCTGGGCGGCGCGCGCCAGGCGCCCACCGCCCCGGATCTTCTGCGGCGAGGGGGTGCGCGTCTCCCCGGGCTCGCCCAGCCACTCCTCGGGCTGCATCACCACGCCGGTCACGATGCTGCGCGGCCCGGCCCGGTTGGCCTCGGCCACCGGCTGCCCGTCGGCGTCGACCACGGTCGCGTCACCGTCGCGCGAGAGCACCAGCAGGACGGCCACGGCCCCGATGACCAGCGTCAGCACGCCAGCGAGCAGGCCCTGGACGAGCGGGCCTCCGGGGCCGGCGGGGGCACCGGCGTGCTTGGTCATCGGTGTCCCTCTCCATGGCTGCGGCGCGTCGGGGTGGCGCGGCGTCGAGAGTACCCGACGTCACACCGGCGGCTCAGGGAGTCGACGAGCGCCACCACCGCCGCCTGCGGGGACGGGCGGAGGCCACCAGCTCCCGCGCCACGGCGACGGGGTCGACTCCCGGCGGCGGCACGACGTCGGGGCCGTCCTCGCCGGGACCGGCCAGCACCGGGAACAGGTCGTCGGGATCACCGTGCAGGGAGTGCCCGGCGGCCAGCGCCTCGTCCAGCCAGCGCCGCGCCGGCGGACCGAGGACGTCGGCCAGCGCGGCCGGGGCCCGCGCGGGCCGCCCGCCCTGGGCGGCGAGCACGCCCTCGGCGTACCCGCGCTTGACCACCTGGTGGCGCTGCGCGGCGTCGAGGCCGCTGCCCCGCTCGCCGAGGCGCTGCACCTCCCGGTTGACCTCGCGCAGCAGCGCCACCTGCGCAGCGCCCAGCGACGGGTTGGCGCCGACCTCGACCGTCGGGTCCAGCAGCCCCGGGTCGATGCCGCAGGCCGCCGCGAACCGCTGCCACAGCAGCTCGCGGGGGGCACCGGGCGGCGGGGCCAGCACCAGGTGGCCGCGTCCGGCGGGCAGCGGTCCGCTCCACCGCTCGAGGGCGGCGGCGAAGTCCTGGGCGTGCCAGAAGTGCGGGCGTCGCCCGCCGGCGTCGGGCCCGGCGTCGCGGCCGGTGTCGCAGCGCAGCTGGGTGCGCTCGAGCTCGGCGAAGCTCGCGGTCGAGCCCAGCTTGACCTCCTCCTGCCAGTGCGCCACCGCCTGCCTGCCCAGGTCGCGCGCGGTGACCACCACGTGCACCTCCAGCCCGGCCAGCGGCGCCAGCGCCCGGTGCACCTGCTCGGGCGTGGCGCCGGCCAGCACCTCGTGGCTCAGCACCGCCGTCGAGCCGCCCTCCTGCTCCAGGAAGGCGCGGGCCCGCTCGCACAGCGCCTGCCAGGTGCCCTCGACCCGGGCGGGGTCGAGACCGAACTTGGCGGCGCTGCCGCGCACCTCGACCGCACCCTCGAACATCGCGCCGGGGCGCACGAACGGGTGGACGACCCCGCCGGCCCGCAGCGCGTCGCGCTGACCGGCGAGCAGGGCCTGGAGGTAGGTGGTGCCCGTCTTGGGCAGGCCCACGTGGAGGACGACGCGCACCCGCCCATCGTGCCATCGCAGCGCTCCCGGGGCGCGGAGGCTAGTTTGGTCCCGTGAGCTCGAGCCCGTCCCGCGTCTACGCCGCACGGCTGGTCGGGCTGCCCATCTTCGACCCGCGCGGCGACCAGGTCGGCAAGGTCCGCGACCTCGTGGCCGCCGTGCGCTCCGAGGTCAGCCAGCCGCGGGTGCTCGGCCTGGTGGCCGAGGTCTTCGGCCGGCGCCGGATCTTCGTGCCCATGACCCGGGTGACCAACATCGACAGCGGCCAGGTCTACACGACCGGCCTGCTCAACATGCGCCGCTTCGAGCAGCGTTCCACCGAGACCCTGGTGATCGGCCAGATGCTCGACCGCACCGTCACGATCCGGGGCAACGGACCGGGCGAGGGTGTCACCGGCGTCGTCTACGACGTCGCGATGGAGCAGGCGCGCAACCGCGACTGGGTGCTGAGCCGGGTGGCCGTGCAGGAGCCCGCCAAGGGCCTGCGCCGGCGCGGGCAGACGCACGTGGCCGAGTGGCGCGACGTCGAGGGGCTGACCCGGCGCGAGGAGACCCAGGGGGCGACCCACCTGGTGCACGCGCTCAACGAGATGCGCCCGGCCGACGCCGCCACGATGATCCACGACCTGCCGCTCGAGCGGCGCGCCGCGGTGGTGGGCGCGCTCGACGACGAGCGGCTGGCCGACGTGCTCGAGGAGATGCCCGACGAGGACCAGGTCGAGATCCTGAGCCACCTCGGCGACGAGCGCGCCGCCGACGTGCTCGAGGAGATGTCGGCCGACGACGCGGCCGACCTGATCGCCGAGCTGCCTCCCGAGACGGCGGCGACCCTGCTGGCGCTGATGGAGCCGGAGGAGGCCGAGGACGTGCGGCGCCTGATGTCGTACGTCGAGGACACCGCCGGCGCGATGATGACCCCCGAGCCGGTCATCCTCGGGCCCGACGCCACGATCGCCGACGCCCTGGCCCACGTGCGCAACCCCGACCTGACCCCGTCGCTGGCCTCGCAGGTCTACATCTGCCGCCAGCCGCTGGAGACGCCGACCGGCAAGTTCCTCGGGGTCGGCCACATCCAGCGGCTCCTGCGCGAGCCGCCGTCGACGCTGGTCGCCGGCGCGCTCGACGACAGCATGGAGACGCTGCGCGCCGAGGCCGGCATGGACGAGGTCGCGGCCCACCTGGCCACCTACAACCTGGTCGCGGCGCCCGTGGTCGACGAGAACGGCCACCTGCTGGGCGCCGTGACGGTCGACGACCTGCTCGACCACATGCTGCCCGAGGGCTGGCGCGACCGGCGCCCCCGCAAGATGAACCCGGTGACCCAGGTGAACCCGGTGACCCCGGGGGTGCCGCGTGGCTGAGCAGCGCCGCCCCCGGCTCGACACCCCGCGCGACGCGCGCCGCCAGCTGGTGCGGCGCCCGGCCTACGACTCCGAGACGTTCGGGGTCTTCGCCGAGCAGTTCGCCCGCTTCATGGGCACCGCGAGCTTCTTGTTCTACATGACGATGTTCGTGGCGTTCTGGCTCCTCTTCAACGTCCTGGCCCCCGGCGGCATCGCGTTCGACGACTACCCCTTCATCTTCCTGACCCTGATGCTGAGCCTGCAGGCTTCGTACGCCGCGCCGCTGATCCTGCTGGCCCAGAACCGCCAGGAGCAGCGCGACAAGGTGATCGCCGAGCAGGACCGCCAGGCCAACAGCCGCGCGCACGCCGACATGGAGTTCCTGGCCCGCGAGGTGGCCTCGCTGCGGATGTCGGTGGGCGAGGTGGCCACGCGCGACTTCGTGCGCAGCGAGCTGCGCTCCCTGCTGGCCGAGCTCGACGAGCGCGACGAGCGCGAGGGCCGCGACGAACGCCCCGAGCCGCCCGGGAGCCGCTGAGACCCAGCCCACCCCGGCCGGGGCCCGGACGCTGCGAGGCACCACCTAGACTCGGGGATCATGAGCAGTCCCTCCCTCGAGCAGGTCCAGGCAGCGCTGGCGACGGTCAACGACCCCGAGATCAAGCGGCCGATCACCGACCTCGGCATGGTCGACACCGTGGAGATCTCCGACTCCGGTGTCGTCACCCTCACCGTGCTCCTCACCGTGGCCGGTTGCCCGCTCAAGGAGACCATCACCCGTGACGTGACCACCGCCGTGGGCAAGGTCCCCGGCGTCACCGACGTGGCGCTGACCCTGGGCGTGATGACCGACGAGCAGCGCTCGGGCCTCAAGGAGGTGCTGAGCGGCGGCAAGGCGCAGCGCGAGATCCCCTTCGCCCAGCCCGGCTCGCTGACCAAGGTCTTCGCGATCGCCAGCGGCAAGGGCGGCGTCGGCAAGTCGTCGGTCACCGTCAACCTGGCCCTCTCGATGGCCAAGAGCGGCCTCAAGGTCGGCATCGTCGACGCCGACATCTACGGCCACTCGGTGCCGGCGATGCTGGGCGTCGCCGACGCCCGCCCCACCCAGGTCGACGACCTGATCATGCCCGTGCCGACCTCCTCGGGCGTCTCGGTCATCTCGATCGGCATGCTCAAGCCGCGCCGCGACCAGGTCGTCGCCTGGCGTGGTCCGATGCTCGACCGGGCCCTGGTGCAGATGCTCTCCGACGTCTACTGGGGCGACCTCGACGTGCTGCTGCTCGACCTGCCGCCGGGCACCGGCGACGTGGCGATCTCGCTGGGCCAGCACCTGCCCGGCGCCGAGGTCGTGGTCGTCACCACGCCCCAGGAGGCCGCGGCCGAGGTCGCCGAGCGGGCCGGCACGATGGCCTCGATGATGCACCAGCGCGTCGTCGGCGTCGTCGAGAACATGAGCTTCCTGCCCTGCCCGCACTGCGCCGAGGACGGCACCGAGCACCGTCTCGAGATCTTCGGCAGCGGCGGCGGGGCCCGGGTGGCCGCCACCCTCTCCGGCCGCTTCGGCTACGACGTGCCGGTGCTGGGCGAGATCCCCCTCGACACCTCGCTGCGCGAGGGCGGCGACGTCGGCAAGCCGATCGTCGACGCCGACCCCACCGCCCCGGCCGCCCAGGTGCTCGCCTCGGTCGCCGAGCGGCTCGCCGGACGGGGTCGCGGCCTGGCCGGCATGCAGCTCGGGCTGACGCCGACCAGCAAGTTCTGAGCCCAGCCCCCTAGGCTGTCGGCGTGTTCGGAATCGGGCTGGCGGAGCTGGCGGTCATCGCGTTGGTCGCCATCGTGGTCTTCGGGCCCGACAAGGTGCCCGACCTGGCCCGCCAGGCCGGGCAGTGGCTCAAGATGGCCAAGAAGTTCGCCAACAACGCCCGCGACGAGCTGCGCACCGAGCTCGGTCCCGAGTACGCCGACCTCGAGCTGCGCGACCTCGACCCGCGCACCATCGTGCGCAAGCACATCATCGAGGCGATGGAGGACGCCGACGACGAGGAGGAGCGCGAGCAGCGCCGCCCCGGCGCCCGCCCCCTCGACGACGGCGAGCTGCCGCCGTACGACCTCGAGGCGACCTGAGCCTCGCTGGGTAGGGCCTCGCTAGCCCTCGTCGCGGCTCTGCACCGCCGCGAGCTGGTCGGTCGCGACCAGCACCAGCTGCCGGCCCGCGCCCGCGACCTCGACGAAGTCGGCGCCCACCCGCTGCAGGACCCCGTCGTGGCGTGAGCCGTCGACGAGGTGGAGCACGCAGCGCTCGCCGCTGTCGGCGAGCCGGCGCAGCGCCGAGCCCACCGCGAGCCGCGCGGTGGCCGGCCAGGCCACCTCCGGCACCGAGCGCTCCGGCAGGCCGTGGGCGGCGGTGAGCGCCGCGGTGCGCAGCACCCAGTCCTGCGCCGGCCCGCGCAGCAGCACCCAACCGGTGCCCACCCTCTCGAGGTCGCCGGTCACCGGCCCGACGCCCCGCACGTCGAGGCGCACCGACGTGCCCGTGGCCGCCATCAGCCGGCTGGCCAGGCTCACCTCGGCGTACGCCGCCCGGGCGCGGTCGGCGAGCTCGAGGCTGCGCTCGGCGTCGTAGAGCGCCTCGGCCTGCTGCTCGAGGTCGTCGAGCACGTCGAAGAGCCGGTCCTCCCACGTCATGCCCCGGACTCTCTCACGCCGGCAGCGCGACCGGGGGCTGTGGACGAACGATTGACGACCGGCTCGACCGAGCGTTGAATGACGCAAACGGAAGCAAACGCAACGATCGACAGGGTTCTCGGGATGATCGACACGATGCACGCCTCGGCAGCACGCTGCCTGCTCGTGTGGGCGACCACCACCGCCGTGGCAGCGCTGCTGGTGACGCTCCTGGCGCCGGCCGCGCTGGCGCCGGCCGGGGGCTTCGACGCCCTGCTGGTGCGCGGGTGCAGCGCGGCGCTGCTCGCCTGCGCCGCGTGGGCCTGGCTCTCGGTCACCGTGGTCGTCGTCGAGGCCCGCTCGGGCGGTGGGCCGGCTGTGCCGCACCTGGGCGTGCCCCACGGGCTGCGCCGGCTGGTGCTGCGCGCCTGCGGCCTCGCCCTGGTCGGGGCCACCGCGGCCGGGGTCGCCCCGGCTGCGGCCACTCCCGACCACCTGCAGCAGGGCACCGTCGTCGGCGCCGGGACGGTGGACCCGCTGGTGGGCCTGCCGCTGCCGCAGCGGGCCGTGGGTGCCGCGCACCGCCCCAGCAGCACGCCGGTGCTGGTCGGGCCGGGCGACAGCCTCTGGTCGCTCAGTGCCGATCACCTGGCCACCCACGGCGAGCGACCCACCGACGCCGCGGTCGCGGCGTACTGGCCCCGGCTGCACGCGGCCAACCGCCACGTCGTCGGCCCCGACCCCGACCTACTGCGTCCCGGCCAGGCCCTGCGCCTGCCGCCCGGCTGACCCGTCCCCACGCCTGTCCCCACGACCACCCGAGGAGCACCCCATGACCACCTCCCCGCTCGCCCGCGACCGGGCGCCGCACCACGTGCCGCTCGCGGCCGTCCAGGGCACCCTGGCCCTCGACCTGCAGCCGCGCACCGCACCGCCGCGGGGGCCCGGGCCCCGCACCGGCACGCCCGGGCAGGTGCTGCCCATCGACCAGCGTGCCCGCCGCGAGGGCGAGCAGTGGGCCGGCTCGTTCGCCCAGGCCGTGGTCGAGGTGGTCGGCGGCGACCGTCCGGCGTCCCAGCTGGTGCGCTGGACCACGCGCAGCGTCTACGAGGACCTGACCCGCCGTGCGCAGCTGGTGGCACGTGCCGGCGCACACCAGCCCGGCCTGGCCCGGGTGCAGCCGGTGCGCCCCCAGGTCCTCAGCGTGCACACCTGCTTCCCGTGCCGCGACGTGCTGGAAGCCAGCGTGCACGTGCGCTACGGGCACCGCTCCCGCGCGGTCGCGGCGCGCTTCGAGCGCCGGGCGCCCGCGGGCGCGGCAGGAGCGCGAACCGGAGAGCGGTGGCTGTGCACCGCTCTCCAGTTCGCCTGAGCCTCAGCCCTGGTCGATCAGCCCTGGGCGCGAGCCGTCGTGCCCGTGGGCCCACCCGGGGCTCCGTGGCACTGCTTGAACTTCTTGCCCGACCCGCAGGGGCAGGTGGCGTTGCGGCTGACCCCGGCGTAGGGGTCCTCCGCCGTGGCGACGTCGGCGCGCACCTCGGCCTCGCCGTCCTCGGCGGGCGCCGAGTAGGTGAGGTTCTGCGGCGCGCTCGGCGCGTCGAGGCCCTTGGCGTGGATGTGCGGGGCCTCGCCCTGCTGGCCCGGCACCGGGGAGCGCAGGCCGGGCGCGACGGTGAGGACCTGCTGCTCGTCCTCGTCCTCGTCCTGCTGCTCGTCGACGGTGACCTCGAGGTTGAAGAGGAACCCGACGGTCTCCTCCTTGATGCCGTCCATCATCGCCGCGAACATGTCGAAGCCCTCGCGCTGGTACTCCACCAGCGGGTCGCGCTGCGAGTAGGCGCGCAGGTAGATGCCCTCGCGCAGGTAGTCCATCTCGTAGAGGTGCTCGCGCCACTTGCGGTCGAGCACCGAGAGGATCACGCGGCGCTCGAGCTCGCGAGCGACCTCCTCGCCCATCTCGGCGACCCGCTTGTCGTAGGCCGACTGGGCGTCGGCGCGCAGGCGCTCGATCACGGTGTCGCGGTCGAGGTTGGCCTTGTCGCCGCCGGCCTCAGCGACCAGCGCGTCGAGGTCGACCCCGACCGGGTAGACCTGCTGCAGGTCGGTCCAGGCCTGCTCGAGGTCCCACTCCTCGGCCAGCCCCTGCGTGGAGCCGGTGACGTAGCCGCGCACGACGTCGTCGATGAAGGTGCGGATCTGGTCCTCGATGTCGGCGCCCTCGAGGACCTCGCGGCGCTCGGCGTAGATCACCTTGCGCTGGCGGTCCATGACGTCGTCGTACTTCAGGACGTTCTTGCGCGACTCGAAGTTCTGCGACTCGACCTGGCCCTGCGCGTTGGCGATCGCGCTGGTGACCCGCTTGTTCTCGATCGGGACGTCGTCGGGGATCTTGAGGACCTGGAGGACCCGGTCGACCCAGTCGGACTTGAACAGGCGCATCAGCTCGTCCTGCAGCGAGAGGTAGAACCGGGACTCGCCCGGGTCGCCCTGACGGCCGGAGCGACCGCGCAGCTGGTTGTCGATGCGCCGCGACTCGTGCCGCTCGGTGCCCACGACGTAGAGGCCGCCGAGCTCCTTGACCTCGTCGTGGTCGGCCTTGACCTGCTCGCGCACGCGCTCGACGGTCGCGGGCCAGGCCGCCTCGTACTCCTCGGCGCTCTCGCCGGAGGGCTCGAGGCCCTTGGCGCGCAGCTCGGCGTCGGCGAGGAACTCCACCGCACCACCGAGCATGATGTCGGTGCCGCGACCGGCCATGTTGGTGGCCACGGTGACGGCGCCCCGGTGGCCGGCCATCGCGACGATCTTGGCCTCGTCGGCGTGCACCTTGGCGTTCAGGACGTTGTGCGGGATGCCCCGCTTCTTCAGCAGCGCGCCGAGGTACTCGGACTTCTCGACCGAGACCGTGCCCACGAGGACCGGCTGGCCCTTGGCGTGCCGCTCGGCGATGTCGTCGGCGACGGCGTCGTACTTGGCCTCCTCGGTGCGGTAGACCAGGTCGGGCTGGTCGATGCGCGCCATCGGGCGGTTGGTCGGGATCGGGACGACGCCGAGCTTGTAGATCTTGTCGAACTCCGAGGCCTCGGTCATCGCCGTGCCGGTCATGCCCGACAGCGTGTCGTAGAGGCGGAAGTAGTTCTGCAGGGTGACGTTGGCCAGCGTCTGGTACTCCTCGCGGACCTGGACGCCCTCCTTGGCCTCGATCGCCTGGTGCAGGCCGTCGTTGTAGCGGCGCCCGGCCAGCATCCGGCCGGTGTGCTCGTCGACGATGAGCACCTCGCCGTTCATGACGACGTACTCCTTGTCGTTGCGGAACAGCTCCTTGGCCTTGATGGAGTTGTTCAGGAACGAGATGAGCGGGGTGTTGGCCGACTCGTAGAGGTTCTCGATGCCCAGGTGGTCCTCGACCTTGGTGATGCCGGGCTCGAGGACGGAGATGGTGCGCTTCTTCTCGTCGACCTCGTAGTCGACGTCCTTCTCCAGGCGCTTGGCGATCTTGGCGAACTCGCCGTACCACTTCACCTCGTCCTGGGTCGGGCCGCTGATGATCAGCGGGGTCCGGGCCTCGTCGATGAGGATCGAGTCGACCTCGTCGACCACGGCGAAGTTGTGCCCGCGCTGCACGCAGTCCTCGATCGAGGAGGCCATGTTGTCGCGCAGGTAGTCGAAGCCGAGCTCGTTGTTGGTGGCGTAGGTGATGTCGCAGGCGTACTGCTCGCGCCGCGCGTCGGGGCGCAGGTCGGGGGTGATCACGCCGACGGTGAGCCCGAGGAAGTGGTGCACCCGGCCCATCTGCTCGGCCTGGTAGGTGGCCAGGTAGTCGTTGACGGTCACGACGTGGACGCCCTTGCCGGACAGGGCGTTGAGGTAGGACGGCAGCACGGCGACCAGCGTCTTGCCCTCACCGGTCTTCATCTCGGCGATGTTGCCCAGGTGCAGGGCCGCACCGCCCATCACCTGCACGTCGAAGGGACGCATGCCCAGCACCCGCTTGGCGGCCTCGCGCACGGTGGCGAAGGCCTCGGGCATCAGGTTGTCGAGGCTCTCGCCGTCGCCGTCGGCGTGGCGCTGGCGCAGCTCGTCGGTCATCGCCTGGAGCTCGGCGTCGCTCATCGCGACGAAGTCGTCCTCGATGGCGTTGACGGCCTTCGCGATCCCCTCGAGCTGACGCAGGATCTTCCCCTCGCCGATGCGGAGGAGTTTGTCGAGAATCACGGGCACGGCGTAGCTGCTCCTTGCTGTGGACGACCGACGGCGTCTCACGCCTCGGCGCCTTCACTCTACCCAGGGCCGCGGAGAGCCCCTAACCGCGGTACCAGGTCGCCGCGGCCCTCGATCCGCAGCCCGGCCAGGCCCAACCAGGTGGCCATGCGCTGCAGCTCGACGAGCAGCTCGGAGGCCGTCTCCTCGGGCGCGTCGGGCTCGGCGAAGGCCCCCCGGACCACGAGCTCGCCGCCGGGGACGCGCCGGTCGGCCTTGAGGTCGACCCGGGCCACCAGCTGCTCACCGAGCAGGAACGGCAGCACGTAGTAGCCGTGCACCCGCTGCGCGGCCGGGGTGTAGATCTCGATGCGGTAGCGGAAGCCGAAGAGGCGCTCGGTGCGCTCGCGCTCCCACACGACCGGGTCGAAGGGGCTGAGCAGGGTCCGGGCCCGCACCCGGCGCGGCAGCCGGGCGTCGCGGTGCAGGTAGGCCGGGCGTGACCAGCCCTCGATGCGCACCGGCTCCAGCTCCCCGGTCTCGACCAGCGTGGCGACGGCCTCGCGCGCGCTGGCCAGGCCCGGGGCCGGCTGGGCGCGCATCCGGTAGTAGTCGGCCAGGCAGCGCTCGGTGGCCACGCCGTGCGAGCGGGCCGCCCGGCGCACGAGCGCGACGGCGGCCTCGGCCACGTCGGGCACCGGGGCGTCGAGCACCTCGCGCGGCAGCACCCGCTCGGGCAGGTCGTAGCGGATCTCGAACTGGGCGGTGCGCGAGGCCACCGCGACGTCACCGACCGTGAAGAGGTAGTCGAGGATGCGTCGCGTCGACGACCAGTTCCAGCCCCAGTGGTCCTTCGACGACGCCGCCCCCTCCCCCAGGTACGCCGCGACCTCGCGCGAGGTCGAGGCGCCCAGCACGTCGACCGCGTGCAGCACCCCGGCCTCGAGCGCCGGGTCGGCCTCCACGACCCGCCACTTCCCCCGGCGTGCGCGGTGGTCCTCCATCCGGTGCCGCATCACCGGCCACAGGTCGACGGGCATGAAGGCCTGCACGTGCGCCCAGTACTCCACCATGCGGCGTGGCGAGCGCTCGGCGGCCCGGTGCAGCAGCGCCGTGTCGTAGGGGCCCATCCGGGAGTAGAGCGGCACGTAGTGGGCGCGCTGGAGCACGTTGACCGAGTCGACCTGGAGCACGCCGGTGCGGCGCAGCGCCCGCTCGAGGGTGCGCATCGTGGGTGTCGCGTGCGGCGGGTCGGTGAAGCCCTGCGCCGCCAGCGCGACGCGCCGCGCCTGGGAGCGGCTCAGCGTCTGGGTGGTCGGTGGCACGGCGGTCGGGGGCACAGCCGCTACGGCAGGTCCAGCAGCTTCTCGCGCACGGCGTACATGACGGCCTCCATGCGCGAGTGCAGCTGCAGCTTCTCCAGGATGTTGCGCACGTGGTTCTTGACGGTATTCTCGGAGATGAACAGCTGCTTGGCGATCTCGCGGTTGTTCATGCCCTTGGCCACCAGGCGCAGCACCTCGAGCTCGCGCTCGGTGAGGCGCAGGCCCGGCACGTGCTCGCGCTCGGGCTTGCTCATCTGCTTGAACTCGTCGATGAGCTTGACGGCCATGGAGGGGCTGATCAGCGACTGGCCGTCGGCGACGACGCGCACGGCCTGGGCGACCTCCTCGATCGAGGAGTCCTTGAGCAGGTAGCCGGAGGCGCCGCTCTTGACGGCCTCGTAGAGGTCGGCCTCCTCGTCGGAGACGGTGAGCATGATGATCTTGGCCGAGGGCACGGCCTCCTTGATCGCCTTGCAGGCCTCGATGCCGGTGCGCTTGGGCATCCGGATGTCGAGCAGGACGACGTCGGGGGCCACCCCGGCGGCCAGCGTGGTGCCCTCGATCCCGTCGCCCGCCTCGCCGACGACCTCGATGCCGTCCTCGACGCCGAGCAGCATCGTCAAGCCACGGCGGAAGAGCTCCTGGTCGTCCACGACCATCACGCGGATGGGTTCGGTTCCCGCCCCAGCGGGACCCGTCGTCTCGTCGGCCACGCGCGCATCATGGCACGGACGTGGCCCGATCGGGTGGTCCTCCCACCCGATCGGGCCACACCGGCCTGGTCAGTTCGGGGTCAGGCCTGGCCCAGGTCCAGCGAGAGCACGCCGTAGTCGTAGCCCCGGCGCCGGTAGACGACCGAGGGCCGCTCGCTCTCCTTGTCGACGAACAGGTAGAAGTCGTGACCCACGAGCTCCATCTCGTAGAGGGCCTGGTCGAGGGTCATCGGACTGGCCGGGTGGGTCTTCTCGCGCACGATCATCGGTCCGTCGCCGTCCATGGCGACGGGTCCGACCTCGCGCTCGGTCTCGGTCTCACCCGTGGCGGCATCGTCGTCGCCGACGAGGTCCTGGACCATCGGGGTGCCCGAGAGCGCCTCGCCCACCGAGACCGGTGTCTTGCGGCCGCGGTGCACGCGCCGTCGGTCGGCGGCTCGCTGCATCTGGCGCGCCATCTTGTCCAGCGCCAGGTCGAGGGCGGCCATCTTGTCGTCGGCCGCCGCCTCGGCGCGGATGACCGGGCCCTTCGAGAAGGCGGTCAGCTCCACGTGCACGGCGCGGTCGTGCTGTCGGGGGTTGGGTTCGCAGTCGACCTCCACGTGGACCCGCATGATCCGGTGGTCGTGCTTCTCGAGCTTCGCCAGCTTCTCCGAGCAGTGGGCCCTGAAGCCCTCCTTGATCTCGCAGTGCCGGCCGGTGACCACAACTTCCATGTGAACCTCCTCGTGCGCACCAAGTGCGCGATGGGTGATCTCTCAGGCTCCTGGCACGCCTCCCGCTCGCGCGGTGCGCACAGGACGGCGCCAGGCCGACCACCGGAGGCGGTGCGCCCGGTGGTGGGAACGAGATGGAGCCCGCCCGGCCGACCTGGTCTTCGACCCCACAATCGCCTGCTGAGGCTCTCGCAGCTTCTCTGCCACTACCCACCTTCTCCCGGCTGCGGCCACATCTGGTGGCCGGACCGGGGCAGGACTTACGTCTAAGCCGCACCGTGATCGTCGTGCCCACGGGGCTCGCGCCCCGTGCACCGACTTACGTGGACCGCTTCGCCTGCGACTGGCATCGGCTTGCCGCGGGGACGTCCGGACTGGCCGGCGCGTCCCGACGACGCAACCACGGACCCGGACGGACTCCATGTCGAGACGATAGGCGAGGCACGGTCGCGGCGAAAGGGACCCCCACACCTTTCACCCCCGGGTCACCCCCGACTCATCCCCCGGGGCTCGCCGGGACGACGGTCGAGGGGCCTCGGCGCCGGGTCGCGGCGACGACCGCGGCGCCGGCCACGACGAGCCCGACGGCCTCCAGCGCCCGCTGGGCCTCACGTAGGGTGGAGCCGGTGGTCACCACGTCGTCGCACACCACCACCTGCACCCGGGGCCGCGACGCGGCCAGGCGCCGCAACGCGGGCGACGGGCAGGTCATCGACCCCGTCAGGTTGGCCGCGCGCGCGGCCGTGTCGAGCCCGGCCTGGTCGAGCACCCCGGGACGCAGGCGCAGCAGCCGGGCGGCCCCGACCGGCAGCCCGCCGCGTGCGGCCGTGGCAGCGGCACCGCGCGTCATCGTCCACGTGGGGTCGTGCCCGCGGGCCCGCACCGTGGATGCGCGCGAGGGCACCGGCACCAGGACCAGCCCCTCCGCACCGCCGGTCCGGACCCGGTCGAGGCAGGGCCCGAGCGCGGTCAGCAGCAGGTCGCGCAGCGGCACCCGCAGCGCGTGCAGGCCCCGCTCCTTGTGGCCCAGCACCAGCGCGCGCAGCACGGCGTCGTAGTCCCCCGCAGCCCAGCAGTCGACCAGCCCCGGCGGGCAGGGGTCGGGACGCGCCGGCACGGCCGTGGCGGGCAGCTCCCCGCGGCACCGGGTGCACAGCAGCCGGCCCGGCTCGCCGCAGCCCACGCAGGCGCTGCCCAGCAGCAGGTCGAGGGCGGCGTCGCGCAGCAGCACACGCCGATGCCACCAGTCGCCGGCCCGCACCTCAAGGGGCTCCCGGCCCCCTGTGGACAGCCGACCGACGCCTCAGCCGACGTAGCCGACGTAGGTGATCCCCTCGTCGAGGACCTGCGGGCCGCGCACCGCCACCGACAGGTCGACCAGGCCGCCGCCGGTGACCGCGTAGACGACCTGCTCGGGCACCGGCGAGCCGGCCAGCGCGGTGGCCCCGCCGAGGGTGGTGGTGATGCCCGCCAAGCCGGTCGGCGCCCCGTCGACGCCGATGGTGCCCACCTTGCCGCTGGCGGGGCTGAGCCGGTTGAGCACCGCGATGGTGGTGGCGGTGCGCCAGGCGATGTCGACGATGCGCCCCGGCGCCTCCTGCGGCTCCAGCGCCCGCGCCCGTGACGCGCCCACGACCCGTCCGCGCTGGTCGTGGTGCAGCCGCGCGACCCGCATTTCGTCGGCGCGGGCCAGGCGCACCACCGCGACCACCCGGGTGCCGTCACGCGAGACCAGGAAGCTCTTGACCTGCTCACCGGTGATGCCGGGCACCTCGACCGCCGCGCCGCGCCGACCACGCAGCCAGCGGAGCTGGGCGCCGTCGGCGGTGCGGTCCAGCAGCCAGAGCCGCCCGTCGTGGTCCCACGCGGGCGTGGCCAGGTCGGTGGCGTCCTGCAGCGCGGTCGTGACGTCGTCGTCGCCGCGCACGGGCCCGGTGAACAGGGTGGTGCCGTCCTGGGAGACCTCGGCGGCCCGCTCGCCGCGCAGGTCGACCGCGACGCTGCGCGCACCGAGGTCGGCCTCGCCGAAGGGCCCGTCGACGGGGTCCAGCGAGCCGGGGGTGCCCGAGACCAGCAGCCCGTCGCGCAGCCCGTAGAGCAGCGAGCTGGCCTGGTAGCCGGTGGGGTCCAGCCGAGCGCCCGCCTCCACCGGGATGCGGTCCTCCCCGTCGGCCAGGCGGATCCGCTGACCACCGATGCTCAGCGTGAACGCCGTGATGTCGGGGTCCTGGCGCAGCGTCCACGCCAGCTGGGCCAGCATCTGGGCGTTCTCGGTGGGGGTCAGCGCGGTCGCCTCGCCGGTGAGCTCGATGGCGGCCGTGCCGTCGTCGGAGACCGGCACCGAGAGCTCCAGCGAGACGTCGGCAGGGAGCAGCGAGCGCGCGGCGCGCTCGTCGTCGGGCCCGGCCACCAGCCCGGCGACCAGGGTGCTGGCGAGCTTGTCGTCGTCGGCGACGAAGACGGGCTCGGGCACCAGCACGTCGCCGCCGGGAGCCAGGAAGTAGAGCGCGAGCTGCTCGTAGCGGGCCTCGAACCAGGTCTGGGGGACGACCAGGTCGGACGGCGGGTTCGTGATCCGCAGTTGTCCGTCCTCGGTGGTCAGCGAGAGCTGGAGGATCGACTCGTACGCCGACAATGCGCCCTCGTAGGCGCCCCGGGCGTCGAGCCGGTCGGCGCCGGCGAGCCGCAGCGAGACCCGGTCGCTGGTGGTGCTCTGCGGCGGCTGGGCCTCGACGTAGGTCACCAGGCCGTCGGGGTTCCAGGTCGCGGCCGCGTCGGAGGACAGGTACTCCTTGGCGGTCGACAGCTCACGGGGCCAGGCCTGCATCGCGTCGAGGAAGCCGCGCACCACCTCGGTGGCGCTCTGCCCGTCCTGGGGGGCTCGGGCGTCGATGGCGGGCACCCCGCCCATGTCGGCGTCGACCTCGTCGCCGACCCCCGCCCCGACCACGGGCCCGTCCTCGGGCATGCTCACGCAGCCGCCGGCCAGGAGCAGCAGCGGCAGGAGCAGGGCGCCCAGCAGGCGTCTGGCACTGGTCACACGGGCTCCACGGCGTCGTCGGGGATCAGGCTGATCGGGCTGCGGCGCAGCGGCTCGCCGGCCCGGCGCGGCAGGGTCAGCCGGAACTGGGCGCCCTCGCCCGGCCGACCCCACGCCTGCAGCCAGCCGCCGTGCAGGTGGGTGTCCTCGAGCGAGATCGACAGGCCCAGCCCGGTGCCGCCGGACGTGCGGGCCCGGGCCGGGTCGGCGCGCCAGAACCGGTTGAAGACCATCGCGGACTCCCCCGGGGCGAGTCCCACACCGTGGTCGCGCACCGCGACCGCCGCCGAGTGCTGGTCGCCCTCCACGTGCACGAGCACCTCGGTGGTGCCGCCGGCCCGGGCGGGCCCGGCGTGGTCGATGGCGTTGGTGACCAGGTTGCGCACGATCCGCTCGACCCGGCGCACGTCGGCCTGGGCCAGGCACGGGTGGTCGTCGGGCGCGCGCACCACCAGGCGCACCCCGCGCTGGTCGGCCAGCGGGGTCGTGTTGTCGACCACGCGGTGGGCCACGTCGGTGAGGTTGACGTCGTCGAGGTCCAGCACCGCCGCGCCGGCGTCGAAGCGGCTGATCTCGAGCAGGTCCGAGAGCAGCGTCTCGAACCGGTCGAGCTCGACCTGCAGCAGCTCGGCGGCCCGCGCCGAGACCGGGTCGAAGTCGGCCCGGGCGTCGTGCAGGACGTCGCCGGCCATCCGCACCGTCGTCAGCGGGGTGCGCAGCTCGTGGGAGACGTCGGAGACGAAGCGCTGCTGGACCCGGCTGAGCTCCTCGAGCTGACGGATCTGGCGCTGCAGGTTGCTGGCCATCTGGTTGAAGGAGGTCGCCAGTCGCGCCAGGTCGTCCTCGCCCTTGACCTCCAGGCGCTCGCGCAGCCGGCCCGCCGCCAGCCGCTCGGCGACCCGTCTGGCCATCCGCACCGGGGTGACCACCTGGCGGGTGACCAGGAAGGCGACACCGGCGACGAGGACCAGCAGCAGGGAACCCGCGGTCAGCAGTGCGCGACTGACCAGGTCGAGCGTGCGCTCCTCACCGGAGAGCGGGAAGAGCAGGTAGAGCGTGTAGGTGCGCCCGTCGGCCGGCAGCGTGACCTGGGAGCCGACGACGACGCCGGGCTCGACGACCCGGGTGCCGTCGGGGCCCTCGCGCCGGATCCGCGTGTAGGTCCACGCCGGCTCGGCGACCTCGGCGAAGTGCTCGACGAGGGAGGCCGGCACCGAGGTGCGGTCCAGCCCCCGGGTGTAGGTGGCCCCTCCCTCGCTGAGGTCTCCGGCGCCCGTGGGTCCGGCCAGCACCACCGCGAAGTCGCGGGTGGCCCCCCGCGCGATGATCGGCTCGACCAGGGCCCGCTGCTGCTGGGTGGCGTCCACGTCGTTGAAGGGCGTCGACTGCAGCCGGGCCCGGGCGTCGTCGGTCTCGTTGCCGGCCTCGGCCACGACGGCGGCGACGCGCTGGTCGAGCAGGCCGTCGCGGGTCTGCTGCAGCAGCAGCCAGCCCACCACGCCGACCACGACGGCCGAGAGCAGCACGGTGCTGGCCACCACGCGCGCCTGGATGGAACGGCGCCAGAACGTCAGCGCCCCGCGCGCCCCGGTGGCCATCGTCCCTCGCTCAGGCGTTCCCGGCCTTGTAGCCGACGCCACGCACGGTCACCACGACCTCCGGGTTCTCGGGGTCGTGCTCGATCTTGGAGCGCAGCCTCTGCACGTGCACATTGACCAGTCGCGTGTCGGCCGCGTGCCGGTAGCCCCAGACCTGCTCGAGCAGCACCTCACGGGTGAAGACCTGCCAGGGCTTGCGGGCCAGGCACACCAGGAGGTCGAACTCCAGCGGCGTCAGGCTCACGGCCTCGCCGTCGCGCGAGACCTGGTGGCCGGCGACGTCGATGGACAGGTCCCCGATCGTGAGGGTCTCGGCCTGGGACGTCGAGTCGTTGCGCCGGACCCGGGCCCGGATGCGCGCCACGAGCTCCTTGGGCTTGAAGGGCTTGACGACGTAGTCGTCGGCGCCCGACTCCAGGCCCACCACCACGTCGACGGTGTCGCCCTTGGCCGTCAGCATCACGATCGGCACGCCGGACTCGGCCCGGATCTCCTTGCACACGTCGATGCCGTCCTTGCCCGGCAGCATCAGGTCGAGCAGCACCACGTCGGGCTTGTAGTCGCGGAAGGCGTCGAGGGCGAGGTCGCCGCGGGTCACCATCCGGCTGTCGAAGCCCTCCTGGCGCAGCACGATGGTGAGCATCTCGGCGAGGGAGGCGTCGTCGTCGACGACGAGCACGCGCCCCTTGGTGGCGTACTCGTTGCGGCTCGCTGCCTCGCTCATGGTCCCCATCCTGCACCCTGGCACCACGACGGCGCGCAGGCCGGTCGTGGTGCCAGGGACGGCTCGTCGTCGGTGGTCGTCGTGCTCAGTAGCGGTACTGGTCGGACTTGTAGGGACCGGCCACGTCGACACCGAGGTAGGCGGCCTGGTCACCGGACAGCTCGGTGAGCTTGACGCCCAGCGCGCCGAGGTGCAGCCGGGCGACCTCCTCGTCGAGGTGCTTGGGCAGCACGTAGACCCCGACGGGGTACTCCTCGGGCTTGGTGAAGATCTCGATCTGGGCCAGCACCTGGTTGGTGAAGGAGTTCGACATCACGAACGACGGGTGGCCGGTCGCGTTGCCGAGGTTCATCAGGCGGCCCTCGGACAGCACGATGATCGCGGACTCCTCGCGACCCTCGGCCGCGGGGAAGGTCCACACGTCGACCTGCGGCTTGACGGTCTTGCGGTGCACCCCCGGGAAGGTCTCGAGCCCGGCCATGTCGATCTCGTTGTCGAAGTGGCCGATGTTGCCGAGGATCGCGTTGTGCTTCATCCGGCGCATCTGGTCGACCGAGACGACGTCCTTGTTGCCGGTCGCGGTGATGATGATGTCGGCGACGTCGAGGACGTCGTCGAGCGTGGTCACCTGGTAGCCGTCCATCGCCGCCTGCAGCGCGCAGATCGGGTCGATCTCGGTGACGATGACGCGGGCGCCCTGGCCGCGCAGCGAGTCGGCGCTGCCCTTGCCCACGTCGCCGTAGCCGCACACGACCGCGACCTTGCCGCCGATCAGGACGTCGGTGGCGCGGTTGATGCCGTCGACGAGGCTGTGGCGGCAGCCGTACTTGTTGTCGAACTTCGACTTGGTGACCGAGTCGTTGACGTTGATGGCGGGGAAGAGCAGCGTGCCCTCGCGCATCATGTCGTAGAGGCGCAGCACACCGGTGGTGGTCTCCTCGGTGACGCCGCGGATCTCGTTGCCGATCTTGGTGAACCGCTCCGGGGTCGCGGCCAGGGAGGCCTGCAGGACGTCGAAGACGACCTTCTGCTCGTGGCTCTTGGCGGTGACCGGGTCGGGCGCCTGGCCGGACTTCTCGGCCTCGGTGCCGAGGTGGACCAGCAGCGTGGCGTCACCGCCGTCGTCGAGGATCATGTTGGCGAAGGTGTCGCCGGGCCAGTCGAGGATCTGCTGGGTGCACCACCAGTACTCCTCGAGGCTCTCGCCCTTCCAGGCGAAGACCGGGACGCCCTGCGGGTCCTCGGGGGTGCCCTGGGGGCCCACGACGACCGCGGCCGCGGCGTGGTCCTGGGTGGAGAAGATGTTGCACGAGGCCCAGCGGACCTCGGCGCCCAGCGCCACGAGGGTCTCGATGAGCACCGCGGTCTGGATGGTCATGTGCAGCGATCCGGCGATCCGGGCACCCGCCAGCGGCTTGTCGGCGCCGTAGCGCTCGCGCATCGCCATCAGGCCGGGCATCTCGTGCTCGGCCAGGGTGATCTCGGTGCGGCCGTAGTCGGCCAGGGACAGGTCGGCGACCTTGAAGTCCATCTTGTTGTCTCCTCGAAGCGTCTGGAGCAGGTCTGCGTCGCGCATCTGCGCATCGTCGGGATCTCCCACGCGGACCCCTCCAGCGTAGGTCGGTGCGCGAACGATTCAGGAATTCGCGGAGGAGCGGCGGCGCGGGCGCAGGTGCACCAGCGCCACGACGACCGCGCCCACCAGCAGCCCCAGCACGGCGGACGCCGCGGTGTTGACCAGCCAGGCGGCCACCGCGCCGAGCGCGCCGAGCGCCTCGTCGACGTCCTCCTCGAGGTGGTGCACCAGGTCGTAGAGCGCGTGCCAGCCGAGCTCGTCGACGCCGACGAGGAGGATGTGCCCGCCCACCCACAGCATCGCGACGGTGCCTACGGCGCCGATGACGGTGAGCAGCCGGGGCATCGCGGCGACCATCGCGTGGCCGACGCGCTGCGCGGTCGCCGAGCTGCGCTGGGTCAGGCCCAGCCCGACGTCGTCGGTCTTCACGATCAGGGCCACCACGCCGTACACCAGGGCGGTGATGCCCACCGCGACCACGGCCAGGATCACGGCACGGGACCAGAACGACTCCGCGGCCACCTCGTTGAGGCTGATCACCATGATCTCGGCCGACAGGATCAGGTCGGTGCGGATCGCCCCGGCGACCATCTTCTTCTCGGTCTCCGCGGGGTCGGCCGCGGTGTCGGCGACCTCGGCCTGCTCCTCGGGGTGGTGCCCGCTCACCTTCTCCCAGATCTTCTCCGCGCCCTCGTAGCAGAGGAACGCGCCGCCCAGCATCAGGATCGGTGTCAGCAGCCAGGGCAGGAACTGCGAGAGCAGCAGCGCCGCCGGCAGGATGATCAGCAGCTTGTTGCGCAGCGAGCCGATCGCGATCTGCTTGATCATCGGCAGCTCGCGCTCGGCGGCGACGCCCTGCACGTACTGCGGGGTGACGGCGGTGTCGTCGACGACCACGCCGGCGGCCTTCATGCTGGCCCGGCCCGCGGCGGCGCCCACGTCGTCGACGGACGCAGCGGCCAGGCGGGCCAGGACGGCGACGTCGTCGAGGAGGGCGAACAGGCCGCCGCTCATCGCTGGGCTCCGCGGCAGGTGTGGGGGTGGTGGGTCGGCACGACCAGGAGCCTACCCACGCAGCGCCGGTGCGCGCTGCTGCGCGGCGACGAGCTCGGCCAGCTCGTCGGCGTGGTCGTCGACGCGCTGCGAGGCGACCGCGACGTCGGCGGCCTCCCCCACCCTGCGCCCGGCGAAGCCGAGGGGGTCCACCGCGTGACCCAGCACCCGGGCCACCGGTGGGCTGGCCAGCAGCAGCGCCAGCGCGACGGCCAGCACGCTGGTCGTCGCCAGGCCCAGCGCCGGGTGCTGCTCGGTGAAGCCGCCCCAGCCGGCGTACCCGGCGCCCTTCACCGCGAAGCCGTGGAAGAGGTAGACCACGAGCGTGGCCGAGCCCATCCGGGTGAACCAGCCCCCGATGCGCGGCACCAGGGCCAGGAACGCCCACGCGCCCAGGGTGCCGAGCACCAGCAGGCTGGCGCGGGTCAGGAAGGCCCGCGAGTCGCTGACGTCGAGCTCGTCGTAGCGCGCCCGGTAGTAGAGCCACTCGGTGGCCGCCCACTGGTCGGTGCGGGCGGTGAGGAACCAGATGCCGACCAGCACGCCCACCGAGACCACCTGCACCCAGCGCGCCCGCAGCAGCTCGAGCCGCTCGGGCGTCGCCTTGAGACCCATCACGAAGAACGGCAGCAGGCCCAGGATGCGGGCCACGTCGAGGGTGTCACCGGCGTAGAGGCCGGCGACGAGGCTGACGGCCACCGCGACGGCCAGACCGCCCCACAAGCCACGGAGCACCGGGGTGAGCAGCCGCCAGAAGAACAGCGCCGAGAGGAACCACATCGGCCAGTGCGGGTCGCGCCACAGGTCCTCGAGCTGCTCGCCGCCCACGTGGATGCGGAACAGCGCGATGCCGGCCTCGAAGAGCACGTAGGGCACCGCGACCGTGCGCACCAGGCTCCACAGGCGCGCGCGGGTGTAGGAGAAGGAGCGCGACAGGTAGCCGGTGACCAGCACGAAGGCCGGGACGTGCCAGGCGTAGAGGAAGTCGTAGAGGTGCTCGACCAGCGCGTTGTCGGGCAGCAGCACCCACGAGTGACCGAGGACCACCAACGTCACGAGGGCCATCTTGGCGTTGTCGAACCACGGGTCTCGTCGGGAGGCCATGGCCCCAGTCCTACCCGCTGGCGCCGGCCGGGCAAACCTCAGTCGTCGACCAGCCCGAGCCGCAGGTACTCGGCGGCGTAGGTGCCGCTGAGCAGCAGCGAGGCGTAGCGGGCGACCTCGTCGCCCTCCTCGCAGGTCAGCGTCTCGACCCGTACGCCGCGCTCGGCGGCGGCCGACTCCAGCTGCTGGCGCTCCTCGCGCACCAGCGGGTCGTCGACACCGTCGTCGAGCACCACCAGCACCGGGCGCAGCTCGCCACCGCTCTCGGCGAACGGGTCGTCGAAGACGTCGCGGGGCCGGGTGGCCTCGATCACCGGCAGCAGCTGGTCGACCTCGCCGGCGATGGCGGTGCGCCCGCTGGAGCGGCGGATCGACTCCGCCACCCGGCGGGCCGCGCGGGCGGCCAGCACGCTGCCGCCCCAGACCACGGGATTGGTGTCGGCCAGCCCGATCGCGAGGGTCTTGGCCGGGTTCACGGCCAGGTCGCGGCGCGGCGCGCAGGCCAGCGCGACCTGGTCGAGGGCGTCGGCCACGGTGCCGGGGTCGGCGCTGGGGCCCAGCCGCACCTGCTCGAGGTAGGAGAGCATCACCACGGCGGTGGCCAGCGGGTCGCGCGTCGTCGTCGGCAGGATCGCGCTCCAGCGGCCCTCGGCGTGCTGGGCGACCATCGAGCCGGGCGGGCAGGCCACCACGACCTGGCAGCCGCGGCGCACCGCCTCGGCCACGGCCGAGGCCGTGCCCGGGTCGCCGCCGTCCGGCGCGAGCACCGCGACGAGGTCGAGGCTGCCGGCCCAGCCGGGCAGCGCGTGCCCGGGCCAGGCCACGAACGGCACCGGGCACCAGGGCTCCAGCACCGCGCGCAGCAGGCGCGAGTCGGGGCCGGCCGCGATCACGGCGCGCGGCCGGGGCAGGTCCTGGGCGCGGTCGACCGCCTCGGCCATCGCCGCGGCGGCGTCGCCGGCCTCGCGGCGCACCCGCGAGCCGGACTCGGCCAGGGTGCGCAGCCGCACGTCGATGCGCTCCAGCGCCGCCTCGTCGTCGAGCCGGGACTCGTCGAACCAGGTCACGGGCGACGGGCCTCGTCGACGAGCAGCACCGGGATCTGGTCGCGCACGGGGTAGGCCAGGCCGCAGGAGCCGCAGACCAGCTCGGGGCCGGCACCCACGCCCGGACCCTCGGCCAGGTCACCGTGGCAGTCGGGGCACACGATGATCTCCAGCAGGGCCGGGTCGAGCTCGAGGCCGCTCATCGCGCACCCCGGATCATGCTCAGCACCTCGTCGCGCACGCTCGTCATGGTCTGCTGGTCCTTCCCCTCGGCGTTGAGCCGCAGCAGCGGCTCCGTGTTGGAGCCGCGCACGTTGAAGGCCCAGTCTGCGTGCAGCACGCTGAGCCCGTCGAGCCGGTCGGTGCTCACGCCCTCGCGACCGGCGTACGCCGCCTCGATCGCGGCGATCACCTCGCCCTGGTCGGCGACCGTGGAGTTGATCTCGCCGCTGAGCGGGTAGCGCTCGTACTGCGCCAGCAGCGCGGAGAGCGGGACGTCGGTCTCGGCGAGCGCGGCCAGGGCGTGCAGGGCCGCGAGCATGCCCGAGTCGGCGCGCCAGAAGTCGCGGAAGTAGAAGTGCCCCGAGTGCTCGCCGCCGAAGACCGCGTCGGTCTCGGCCATCGTGGCCTTGATGTAGGAGTGCCCCACCCGGGTGCGCACCGGGCGACCACCCAGCTCCTCAACGAGCTCCGGGACGGCCCGGCTGGTGATCAGGTTGTGGATGACGGCCGACCCGGGGTGCTTGGCCAGCTCGCGCTCGGCGATCAGCGCCGTCAGGGTCGACGGCGAGACCGCGACGCCGCGCTCGTCGACCAGGAAGCAGCGGTCGGCGTCGCCGTCGAAGGCCAGGCCCACGTCGGCGCCCTCCGCCACGACGCGCGCCTGCAGGTCGACCAGCGTCTCGGCGTCGATGGGGTTGGCGTCGTGGTGGGGGAAGGTGCCGTCGAGCTCGAAGTACATCGGCACCACCTCGACGACGCCCTCGCCCAGGCGCCCGAAGACGGCCGGTGCGGTGTGCCCGGCCATCCCGTTGCCCGCGTCGACGACCACCTTGAGCCGCCGCCCCGAGACGGGCGCCAGGGTCAGCAGGTGGGCGGCGTAGGCCTCGAGCACGTCGTGGCTGCTGATCGAGCCCGTGGCGGGGGCGTCGACCTCGACCCCCGCGACCACGAGGTCGCGGATCTCGGCGAGGCCGGTGTCGGCGCCGACCGGCACGGCGTCGGCCCGGCACATCTTGATGCCGTTGTACTGCGCGGGGTTGTGGCTGGCGGTGAACATCACGCCGGCGCGACCCAGGAAGCCCGAGGCGAAGTAGAGCTGGTCGGTCGAGGCCAGGCCGATCATCACCACGTCGGCACCGGCCTCGGTGGCGCCCTCGGCGAAGGCCCCGGCCAGTCCCGGGGAGGTGGGACGCATGTCGTGGCCGACCACGACGGAGTCGACGCCCAGCACCCGCACGTAGGCGCGGCCGGTGGCGCGGGCCAGCGTCTCGTCGATCTGCTCGGGGGCGAGCCCGCGCACGTCGTAGGCCTTGAAGACCGCGTGGACGTTGTCGGCACTCAGGGTGTCGGCCATGGCCCGAACCCTAGTGGTCGGAGCTGAGCACCCGCAGATGGCCCCGACGCGTCGTCTCGCGACCGGTCTCGGCCTCGGGCAGGGTCCGCTGCACCGGCGCGGGCCGACCGGCCTCGCGCACGGCGTCGGCGAGCGCGAGCAGGTCGTCGTTGCTGGGCCCCGGGGGTGCGGGCTGGGCCAGCCGGAGCACCTCCCAGCCACGGGGGGCCGAGAGCCGCTCGCTGTGGGTCTCGCACAGGTCGTAGGCGTGCGGCTCGGCATAGGTGGCCAGCGGACCGAGGACGGCGGTCTGGTCGGCGTAGACGTAGGTCAGCGTCATCACCGCAGGCCGACCGCACGCGGTGCGGGAGCAGCGGCGGGCGGGCTTCACCGGGCAGACGCTACCTCGCGCCGCGGTCGGCGCCCACTAGGCTCGCGGCATGCCCGACGACGCCGTGCCCCGACGTCGGACCCGCGACCGGCGTGGGCGGGGTCCCCGCGGGCCCGGCGTGCTGCCCGCGGTGCCCGGCACCGTCGCCGTCCGCACCCGCCGCCAGCGCTTCGACGACCTGGTGCTCGACCTGGTCACCGACCTCGAGGACCGCTGGTCCGACCGGCTCGGGCTCGTCGAGTTCGCGGTCGAGGACACCCCGCTGGTGCCCGACGACTGGACCCCCGACAGCGTGCCGCTGGCCTCGCTGGTGCGCGGCGCGGGCGGGCGGCCCAGCCGCCTGGTGGTCTTCCGGCGCCCGATCGAGCACCGCTGCGAGACCCGCTCGGAGCTGCACGCGCTGCTGCTGACCGTGCTGGTCGAGCAGGTCGCCGAGCTGCTCGGCTGCGACCCCGCCGACGTCGACCCCCGCTACGACGCGGGCTGACCCGTCGGACTAGGGCAGGCCGGGCCGCACCGCGGGCACCAGGTCGGTCAGCACCAGCGGCCGCAGCGGCAGCACCGCCGCGCCGGCCCCGGTCTCGACCAGCACCGAGCCGACGAGGTCGAGGTCGTCGGTGCGCACCTCGACCAGCTCGGCGCCGTCGGGCAGCGGGACCGAGAGCCCGACCTCCGGCGACAGCTCGTAGCGGCGGCGCTGCAGCCGCTCGCCGTCGGCGTCGCGCGCCTCGACGCGCACCGTCCCGACGCCGTCGGCGTCGGCGAGCAGCAGCTGCTTGGCCCCGACGGGTACCGGCAGCAGCGTGCTGCCCTCGACACGTCCGCCGGGCACCGACTGGAGCAGGTCCGCGCCGCTGCGGGCCCGGAAGGTCGCGGTCACCGGGCGGCTGCTGACCACCCGCAGGCCCAGGGCGCCCTCGGCGGCGTCGGAGCCCAGCAGGCCCTCGACGGAGATCCGCTCGACGCTCCCGGGGTCGACGGTGACCTCCTCGAGCTCCGTGGGCGCGAAGACGGAGCCCGACGTGACCACCTCGAGCCGCACCCGCGCGACGTCGTCTCCGCCGTTGGCCAGCACCACCGAGCGCTCGTCGTCCTCCTGCGGGTCGCCCTCCGGCAGCCCCATCAGCACGTTGACCAGTGCCGGCTCCGCCTGGCCGGGCAGGTACTCCTTGGTGGGCACCCCGCGCCCGATCGGCACGAAGGCGTCGACGACCACGGCGGCGACCCTGCCCCGCTCGGTGTTCACCCGCAGGGCGAGCTCCTCGCGCTGGGGGACCTCGGCGCCCAGGCGCAGCCGCACGGTCCCCCGGCCGGGCACCGCGACGCCGCGCAGCCCGTCGGCCGGCACCGGTCCGGACTGGCCGTGCACCTCGACGTCGACGGTCGCCGGTCCGGCGTCGGGGTTGGTGAGCTCGAGGACCGAGGTGTGCTCGGCACCGGCCCCGACGCCGGTGAACCACTGCTCGGAACGGGTGCCGGGGCAGCCGACCGCGCGCAGCCCCGGCCCGGCGGTGCGCAGCGCGACCAGGCCCGGGGCCAGAGCGCCGGTGCCGGTGACCACGGTGACGTCGTCGGTGTCCACGACGCCGGCGGCACCACGGTCGAGCCGCAGGTCGTCACCCTCGGCACCGACCGCCACCTCGCCGCGGGCTCCGGTGCCGCTGGCCACGACGACCCGACCGTCGGTGGTGGCCGTCGGGCAGACCGCGGTGGCGCGGTCGAGGTCGGCCTCACGGGGCGGCTGGTCGACCGGACGGGGCTCGACCGCGGTGTCGGCGAGCAGGGCGCCGCCGACGGCCAGGACCGGCACGACCACCGCCGCCACCAGCACGCGGTCGAGACGGCGCGCGGAGCCGGAGCCGGCCCTGCGGCCCGGGGTCACGGGGCTCATCGGCGCCTCCTGCGCTCGCGGGTGGGGGCGCACAGGACCAGGACCACGACGAGCGTGACGCCCTGGAGCACGAGCAGCACGACGTGCAGCGGGGAGGTGCCGCTCTCGAGGGCCTGGGTCGACAGGGGCTCGTCGACCTGCCACGCGCGGGTGCCGGGATCGGCGGCGCTGGCCTGCACCAGGCCGCCGGCGGCGTCGAGGCCGGCCGCCACGTCGCCGTCGGCGGGCGCCGGCAGCACGACGTGCTCGATGCCCAGCTCGCCGAGCCGTGCGACGGTGTCGCTGGTGGGCGCCGAGACGAGCTCGCGCACCGTGGCGGTCAGGTCGGCGTCCTCGCCGCTCAGCGCGAGGACCTCGTCCTCGCCGAGGGTGGTGCCGTCGCCGCGGCGGACGGTGTGCTCGAGGCCGCCGGTGACGTCGCCGCGCAGCACGAGGATCCCGTGCTCGGGGCCCAGCTCGGAGCGCTGGACCATGTAGGCGGGCACGTCGGCGGCCAGCTCGTCGCCGAGCCGGTCGTCGGCGAGCACCGCCCAGCCCAGCCCGAGCACCGGCACCACGGCGGCGACGACGCCCAGCCCGACCAGCAGCGGCCGCGCGGCGACCTCGCGCGCACCCACCCCGCCCAGCACCACGGCGGTCACCAGGGCCCCGACCAGCACTGCCAGCGGGGCGGCCACGCCCGGTGCGGCGGCGCCGACCGAGAGCTCCAGGCGCACCAGCGAGAGTGCGAGGGCCACGAGCACGGCCACCAGGGCCACCACCCAGACGAGGAGCACGGCCGCCCGGGTGGTGCGCGGCACGAGCGCCAGCAGCGCCAGCGCGACCAGCACCAGCCCCAGCCACCCGGGAGCCCCGGTGTCGGTGAGGCGCCCCGCGAGCAGTTGGAGCCCGCTGGGCTCGGCGGCGGGCAGCCGGCCGGGGTCGAGCAGCAGCGCCTCGGCGGCGCCGCGTCGCAGCGAGCCCACCCACCAGGGGGCGAGCAGTGCCAGCGGGACCGCGAGCGCGGTGAGCGGGGGCAGCCAGGTCGACCGGTCGCGCGCGGCGCCGGGGAGCACGAGGACCACGACGGTGACGACGACGGCGACCAGCAGCACCGCGACCGGCCAGGCGGTGGGTGTGAAGGCGGTGAGCAGGGCCAGCAGCAGCCCCAGGCGCCACGCCGCCCGCCAGCGGCGGTCGGGCACCGGGTCGGCGAAGCCGAGCGCGGCGTGCGCCGCCCAGGGCAGCAGGGCCGTGGTGACGACCGGGCCGATCCGGCCCTCGCCCCAGGCGCCGCTGGTCAGCGGCACCAGCGCGTAGGAGACCGAGCCCCACACCAGCAGCCACCGCGGCGCGCCGCGCACCGAGGCGAGGCGGCCGGCGACGCGCAGCAGGCGCCAGGCGCCCCACAGCGCCAGCGGCGCCGCCAGCAGCAGCACCGCCGTGACCGCCGCGCCGGGGCTGCCGCCCAGCAGCGTGGCGAGCAGCGCCAGGGGCAGCAGGTAGGCCGGGGCCGGCACGGCGGTGCCCTGGCCCAGCGGGTGCCAGGTCTCCAGGTGCAGCCCCCACCACGCCCCGACCGAGTCGGGCACCGGCGCCAGCGCGCCCCCGACGGCCTGGCCGAGGCCGGCCCGGGTGGCCACCAGGAGGGCGAGCACCACGACCGAGAGCACCACGGCCACCGGGTCGGTCAGGAACCGGGCGACGAACGAGCTGTCCTCGGGGACGTCCTCGTCCTCGTCGTCCTCGGCGACGGCCCGACGCGTGCCGGTCCGGGCGGCGTACGCCGTGGGGTCGCGCTCGGCGGCCGCGGCCCGGCGCCGCTCGGCGACGTCGGCCGCCTGGTCGGTCAGGGCCGAGGCCAGGTCGCTGACGGCGTCGAGGCCGTGGCGGTAGGGCAGCCAGGGCGGCGCGAGCAGGCGCCGCACCTCCTGCGGCGCGGCGGTGGCCCGCGCGCGGCGCTCGCGCCGGGCGCGGCGGACGTCGCCGGCCGAGCCGCCGAGCGAGAGCAGCGCGGCCAGCTCGTCGAGGGCCTCGCCGACCGAGCGGACCAGCAGGAACCCGAGCACCCGCAGCACCGTGCCGAGCACGAGGCGCACGACCTGCAGCGGGAGCGCGCGGGAGCGCACGTTGACCAGCAGCGTGAACAGCGCGGCGCGCCGCTCCTGGAAGTGCGTGTGCCGCCCGGTGAGGGCGGTGCGGCGCACCCCTCGGTGGGCGGCCTCGGCGTGGAAGACCACCGCCTGCGGGACGACCAGCGTGGTGTGCCCGGCGGCGGCGGCACGCCAGCCGAGGTCGATGTCGTTGCCGAAGACGGGCAGGCGGTCGTCGAGGCCGCCGAGGTCCTCCAGGACCCTGCGGCGCACCAGCATCCCGGCGGTGTTGACCGCGAGCACGCGGCGTACCTCGTCGTGCTGGCCCTGGTCGTACTCGCCGCGCTCGAGGCCGGTCTCGCGGCGCCCGGTGCCCGAGATCGTCACGCCGACCTCGAGGAGGCGGCGCAGCGAGGGCCACTCGCGCAGCTTGGGCCCGAGGATGTCGGCCTCGGGATGCTCGTCGGCGGCCGCGAGCAGCGCCTCGAGGGCGCCGGCATCGGGCGTGGAGTCGTCGTGCAGCAGCCAGAGCCACTCGACCTCGGGCCCGAGCTCGGCGACGCCGCGGCGCACCGCCTCGGGGTAGCCGGTGCTCGCGGGCGCCGGCACCACCGGGCCGAAGGCCGCGTCGAGGAGGTCGGCGCTCTCGTCGCGGCTGCCGGTGTCGACGGCCACGACGTGGTCGGGGGCGCGGGTCTGCGAGCGCAGCGCATCGATCACGACGGGCAGCCAGCGCGCACCGTCGTGACTGACCACGAGGGCGGCCACCGCCCCCCGACCCGACCCGGACACGATCGGCAAGCGTACGTGGCTGCGGGCGGCGGCCCCGAAATGCAAGGGGCCCCGGTCGCTGACGACCGGGGCAGACCCTCACCAGGGTGCGGGGAGCACCCTCAGACTGCGCGCTTCTTCAGCTTGCGGCGCTCCCGCTCGGAGAGGCCGCCCCAGATGCCGAAGCGCTCGTCGTTCATCAGCGCGGACTCGAGGCACTCGTCGCGCACCTCGCAGGTCAGGCAGACCTTCTTGGCCTCCCTGGTGGAACCACCCTTTTCAGGGAAGAACGCCTCGGGGTCGGTCTGTGCGCACAGGGCGCGATCCTGCCAGCCCGCCTCGGTGGCGTCCGATTCGAGGAGAAACAGCTCTCTCACGGCGTACGCCCTTTCGACCCAGTGGAAATCCCGAAGAACACTGTGGGAATTACATGCCTGTCGTACACCGGAAGTCAAGCGAAAGTCTGGTATTACCCCACCGGGTCCAGACGACGGCCACGGGGTCGCCGAACACCCTGCGGGCCCGGCTGCGGCACAGTAGCCTCATGCGTTCCATCACCGTCCTCTCCGGGGGCATCGGCGGCGCCCGCTTCCTGCAGGGCCTGCTGCACGCGATCGACACCGGCGCGCTGCCCGGTGTCGCGCCCGACGCGGTCGTCACGGTCGTCACCAACACCGCCGACGACCTGTGGGTGCACGGGCTCAAGGTCTGCCCCGACCTCGACACGGTGATGTACACCCTCGGCGAGGGCATCGACCCCGAGCGGGGCTGGGGCCGGCGCGAGGAGACCTGGAGCGTGCGCGAGGAGCTGGCGGCGTACGGCGTCGAGCCGACGTGGTTCGGCCTCGGCGACCGCGACGTGGCCACCCACCTGGTGCGCACCCAGATGCTCGAGGCCGGCTACCCGCTCTCGGCGGTCACCACCGCCCTGTGCCGGCGCTGGCTCGAGCCGGTGCACGGCGAGCGGGTCCGGCTGCTGCCGATGACCGACGACCGGGTCGAGACCCACGTCGCCGTCGCCGACGCCGACGCCCCGAGCGGCACCCGGGTCGTGCACTTCCAGGAGTACTGGATCCGGATGCGCGCCGAGGTGCCGGCCGAGACGGTCGTCGTGGTCGGCCTCGACCGGGCCACCCCCGCGCCCGGCGTCGTCGAGGCGATCACCGACGCCGACCTGGTGCTGGTGCCGCCGTCGAACCCCGTCGTGTCCGTGGGCACGATCCTGGGCGTGCCCGGGGTCCGTGACGCCCTGGTCGGCACCGACGCTCCGGTGGTGGGCCTCTCCCCCGTGGTCGAGGGCCAGCACGTGCGCGGCATGGCCCGCCAGCTGCTGACCGCCATCGGGGTCGAGGTCAGCGCGGCCGGCGTCGGGCTGCACTACGGCGCCCGCTCGCGGGGCGGCGTGCTCGACGGCTGGCTGGTCGACACCGGCGACGCCGGCGACGTCGCGGCCCTCGAGGCCGCCGGTCTGCGCGCCGCCGCCGTGCCGCTGATGATGACCTCGCCCGAGGCCACCGCGGCGATGGTGGCCGCGGCGCTCGACCTCGTGGCCCGATGACGTCCCTCGCGGTGCACGCCCCCGACGGCGTGCCCGAGGTCGTCGAGGGGACCGACCTGGCCGCCGCGCTCCTCACGGCGCTGGGTCACGGCACGGGCGGCCACGACCTCGTCGACGGCGACCTGGTGGTCGTCACCAGCAAGGTCGTGAGCAAGTCGGAGGGCCGGGTGCGCCGCGGCGACCGGGCCCAGGCGCTGGCCGACGAGACCGCCCGGGTGGTGGCCCGCCGCGGGCCCACCACGATCGTGCGCACCCACCACGGCCTGACCATGGCCGCCGCCGGCATCGACGCCTCCAACGTCGAGCTGGGCTCGATCGTGCTGCTGCCGGTCGACCCCGACGCCTCGGCCCGCCGCCTGCGCGCGCGCCTGCACGAGCTGTGCGGCCGCGTCGTCGGCGTGGTCGTCACCGACACGGCGGGTCGCGCCTGGCGCGAGGGGCAGACCGACATCGCGATCGGCGCCGCCGGGCTCGACGTGGCCGAGAGCTTCGCCGGCCGGGTCGACGCCCACGGCAACGAGCTGGCGGTGACCGCCCCCGCCGTCGCCGACGAGGTCGCGGGCGCCGCGGAGCTGGCCCAGGGCAAGCTCGGCGGCCGACCGTTCGCGGTGCTGCGCGGGCGCGCCGACCTGGTGCTCCCCCTCGACGACCCCGGCCCCGGCGCGACCGCGCTGGTGCGGCCCGAGGGCGGCGACCTCTTCGGGTACGGCGCCCGCGAGGCCGTCGTGCGCGCGCTGCGCGGCGTGGCGCTCGACCAGGCGCCCTTCGGGGCCCCGGCACCACCGGAGGAGCTCGTCGCGGCCGTCGAGCACGTCAGCGGCGGCACCGCCACGACGACCCCGTCCACGGGCGATCCCACCGCGCTGGAGGTCCGGCTGGCCCCGACCGACCGGCCCCGCCTGGCCGCGCTCCTGGCCCCCCTGGCGTTCGCGCACGGGTGGTCGGCGCACGCCCCCGACGACTCGGGATCCGGCGTCGCTGCCGAGCTGCGACCGCGCACTCCGTAGAATCCCCGCCAGCCCCCGGGAACGACCCGAGAGACCGCCCCCGACACCGAGGACAGCCGAACCGTGGCCAAGCCCGCCAAGTCCGAACGCCAGGCCAAGATCGACGCGATCCGCAAGCAGCAGAAGGGCGCCGACAAGCGCCGCGGCTACGCGATCGTCGCCGTCTGCGGCGTCATCGCCGCCGCCATCATCGCGGTGCCGCTCTACGGGATCATCAGCGACGAGGTCGCCAGCAGCAAGTACAGCTCGCTGGCCATCGACGAGATCGGCGCCCCCGCCGACGTGTGCGGCGAGGTCACCACCGAGCCCGCGGCCGACAGCGGCGCCCACGTGCCGCAGGAGCAGCAGGTCACCTACGACACCTCGCCGCCGGCGTTCGGCCCGCACTGGAACATCGCCGGCGTCGCGCCCGTCTCCGGGGCCCGCGAGTTCTACACCGCCGACGACCGTCCCGAGGTCGAGGCCCTCGTGCACAACCAGGAGCACGGCTACACCGTGCTCTGGTACGACGAGACGATCGCCGACGACGACGAGGCGCTCGGCGAGGTGCGCGGCATCGCCGAGAAGTTCTCCGACGAGTCCAACCGCCGCAACGCCTTCATCGCCGCGCCCTGGACCTCCGAGGACGGCGACGCCTTCCCCGACGGCCAGCACGTCGCGATGACCCACTGGTCGGCCGGCGGCGCCGGTGAGACCGACACCGCCAACCAGGTCGGGGTGTGGCAGTACTGCTCCGAGCCCAGCGGCGCGGCGGTCGAGGAGTTCGTGACCGAGTACCCCCAGCAGGACTCCCCCGAGCCCAACGCCTTCCTCTGACCGGCCCTGACCGGGTCGGAGCGGCTCAGGTCAGGTCGGCGCGCCCGGACTCCTTGAGGGCGGCCACCACGGCCTTGACGTCCTGGGCGCGCTCGCGCGTGGTCACCAGCAGCGCGTCGGGGGTGTCGACGACCACGACGTCGTCGAGCCCGACGACCGCCACCGTCCGGCCGCCGGCCACGACGAGGCCGGAGGCGTCGACGACGCGCACGTCGGCGTCGCCGAGCACCGTCATCGGGACCCCGTCGGCGCCCAGCAGCGCCGCCAAGGAGTCGAAGTCGCCCACGTCCTCCCAGTCGAAGGCGGCCGGCACCGTGGCCACCCGGCCGGCCGCGGCGGCGGGCTCGGCCACCGCGTGGTCGACGGCGATGCGGGGCAGGCGCGGCCAGATCTCCTCCATCCGCGAGCCGTCGGCCGCGAGCGCGCGCAGGTCGGCAGCGAAGCCCGGGTCGGTGTCGGCCAGCAGGTCCAGCAGCACGGTGGGCCGAGCCACGAACATGCCGGCGTTCCAGCGGTAGCCGCCCTCGGCCAGGTAGCCCCGGGCGACCTCCACCGACGGCTTCTCGACGAACTGCGAGACCCGGGCGGCGCCGGGGTGCTCGGCGAGCGGCTCGCCGGAGCGGATGTAGCCGAAGGCCGAGGAGGGGAAGGTCGGCTCGACGCCGAGCGTGACCAGCCACCCCTCGCGGGCCACCTCGACGGAGGTGCGCACCGCGCCGGCGAAGCCCTCGACGTCGGTGATGACGTGGTCGGCGGCGAAGGAGCCCATCACCGCGTCGGGGTCGGCGCGTTCGATCAGCGCCGCCGCGAGCCCGATCGCGGCCATGGAGTCGCGGGCGGACGGCTCGGCGAGGATAGCCTCGGGCGCCAGCGTGTCGAGCTGGCCGGCCACGGCGTCGCGGTGGGCGGCCCCCGTCACCACCAGCACCCGGCCCGGGGCGAGCGGCCCCAGCCGGTCGTGGGTCTCCTGGATCAGCGTGCGGCCGCTGCCCCGCAGGTCGTGCAGGAACTTCGGCGCCCCGGCGCGGCTCAGCGGCCACAGGCGGGTGCCGGCGCCGCCGGCGGGCACCACGGCCCAGAAGGAGTCGATGGGCGCGAGGCTCGTCATGGGCGACACCCTAGTGTCGGGGCCGTGACGACCTTCCCCGCCCTGCTGCAGCGCGAGCTGTCCCGCGACCCGGGCCGCCCGCTGGTGACCTTCTACGACCACGCCTCGGGTGAGCGCAGCGAGCTCTCCGTGACGACGTACGCCAACTGGGTGGCCAAGGCGGCCTCGCTGCTCGTGGAGGAGCACGACCTCGAGCGCGGCGACGCGCTGTGCCTCGACCTGCCCGCCCACTGGCTGGGCCCGGTGTTCCTGGGGGCCGCGTGGAGCGCGGGCCTGGTGGTGGTGGGCGCCGAGGAGGCGGGCACCGCCGAAGCCGTGGTGTGCGGTCCCGGGTCGGTGGCCGAGCACGCCGCCCGTGCCGGGGACGTGCCGGTGCTGGCCTGCGCCCTGCTCCCGATGGGGGTGCGCTTCGCCGAGCCGCTGCCCGAGGGCGTCCACGACGTCGGCGTGGAGATCTGGGGCCAGCCCGACTCGTTCATCGCCTTCGACCCCCCGGAGGCCGACGACCTCGCCGTCCGCGCACCCGGGCTGGCGCTGAGCCAGTCGGAGCTGTGGAGCGCGGCCGCCGCCGGGACTCTCGTCACCGACGGCGGCCGTCTCCTCTCGGCGGCGAACCCGGCTTCCCCACCGGAGCTCGCCACCTTCACCGAGCCGCTCGCACGCGGCGGCTCGCTGGTCCTGGTCGCGCACCCTGACCCGGCGCGCCTCGAGTCGACCTCGGCCGACGAGCGCGTCACGGACAGGGATCAGTCCACCAGGTCGTAGACCCCCGCCCCGTCGGCGAGGAAGCGCGGCGCCCGGAAGCCCGACGCCTTGCCCTCGAGGAGCCAGAGGTGGCCGGTGGCGCTCTCGCGCACCACCAGGTCGGCGCGCGTCGCGAGCGTCATGTCGCCGATCCCGGTCACGAGGTCGTAGCCGCGCAGGTCGAGGTCGAGTCGCTGGGGGTCCGTCAGCCCGCCCGGTCCGTTGCCGGGGTAGGCCACCAGCGCGTCGCCCTGCCGGAACGCCGAGTCGGGTGCACCGTCGCGGTTCCACAGGCCGACACCGACCTGGCGGGTCGCGCTGATCGCGCTGTGCGCGACGTACGCCGAGCCCAGCTGCGCCGCGCCCCGGCCGGGGTAGATCATCATCGAGCCGCCGGTCGGCTGACCCATCAGGTCGGGCCAGCCGTCGCCGGTGACGTCGCCGACCGACTCCAGCAGGCGGACCCCGCCCATGCCGCGGCCCAGCAGCACGGCCTTGCCGAACGAGCCGGAGCCGTCGCCCGGGCGCATCTTGAGCGCGCCGTTCTTGCGCTTGCGCAGCACCAGGTCGCCCAGGCCGTCGCCGTCCCAGTCGCCGGCGTTGAGCAGCAGGTCGGCCGAACGCATCCGGGTGCCGGTGTCCACCGGGGCCCGGGTCTCGGCCTCGCCGGTCGAGACGATCTTCATCAGGGTGTCGCCCTTGAGGAAGACCAGGTCGGGGACCCCGTCCCCGCTGAGGTCGGCTCCCCCGGTCAGGCCCGGGCGACCCTTGAGCCGCTTGATCGGGCCCAGCGGGTGTCCCACGCTGCCGTCGCCGCGCCCGGGCAGCACGTAGCCGTGCCCGCGCTCGCGCCGCACGAAGAGGTCGGCGTGGCCGTCGCCGTTCCAGTCGCCCAGGGCGCTGACCACGTCCCACGCGGAGCCGGACCCGGCTCCGGCGAGCGGCTGCGCGGCGGCGAAGCCCGTGGCCGATCCGCGGTGCCAGAGCATCGCGCCGTCCGTACGCCGGGCGACGAGGTCGGCGAACCCGTCGCCGTCGAGGTCGCTGCCGGCCAGCGCGTCGTACCCGGACCAGCCGGTGGTGGCCGCCGCGGCACGGAAGCGTCCGTCGCCGCGGCCCGAGAGCACCTCCAGGGTGTCACCGTCGCGGCCGACCAGGTCGGGGCGCCCGTCGCCGTCGACGTCGCCGACGGCGGTGACCAGGTCGTGGCCTTCGGTGGCGGTGGCGGTGCGGGTGGTCTCGCCGAAGCCGTCGGCCTGCCCGGGCCGCACGTCGACGGACCCGGACGCGGTCACGCCCAGGGCGTCGGGACGCCCGTCGCCGGTCACGTCGTCGGAGAGCAGCACCGACTCGTAGCCCGACCAGCCCGACGAGACCGTGGCCGGCTTGCGGACCCGGCTCATCCCGCCGGTGGGGATGATGAAGACACGCCCGTCGGAGGCGCGGCGCGCCACCAGGTCGGGGTGCGGGGAGTCGACGAGGTCGGCGGGCAGCTGGCGGCCGCCGAAGTCGGCCTGGGCGGCGTCGGCCAGCGCACGGATGTCGCCGAGGCGCTGGTAGAGGAACGCGCCGGGGCAGGCGGTCGAGCCGGCGTCGCGGTGGCCGTTGACGGCCGGGAACGAGCGGCTGCCGACCTGCTGGGAGCCCGAGGCGGCGTCGACGCCGTGCAGCGAGAGCTTCCACGCGAAGAGCGCGCCGTAGGCCTGCACCACGGCCTCGCTGGGCCGCACCTGCTCGAAGTTGCCGATCGCCGACATCGCGAAGGAGTTCTCGTTGAAGCCCAGGGTGTGCGCACCGACGACGGGGCGGTCGACACCACCGGCGCGGCCCTCCCAGATCCGGCCGAAGCGGTCGACGAGGTAGTTGTAGCCGACGTCGGACCAGCCCCGGGACTTGGTGTGGTAGGCGTAGATGCTGCGCAGCATCGCCGGGACCTCGTCCTTGGTGTAGCTGTTCGCGTTGACCGTGTGGTGCACGAAGCCGGCGTGCACCTCGCTGTAGCCCGGCGAGCCGCTGCGCAGCCGCTCGTCGGCGCCCCACTGGGCCCGCGAGTAGATCACCGGCTTGGGCGTCACCTGCGACGACTGCAGGGTGAGCACGTCGGTGCCGGCGCTGTCGTCGACCTCGAGGTCGCTGACGGAGACCGCGTCGCCCGCCCCGGCCAGGGCGGCGGTGTCGAGCGCGGCGCGCTCCTCGGCGGTGGTCTCGGCGGTGCCGGGGTCGATCACCGCCATCCGCATGTCGGCGGGCAGCGCACCGGCGCGCTCGGTGCTGCGCACCTGCACCTCGTCGACCTCGCCCAGCATCATCGGCTCGGTGCCCGGCCGTGCGTCTGCCGCCTCGGCGCTGCCCGGGTCGGGGGCGTGCTCGTCGTGGTACTCGAGCTCGGCCCACGCGCTCCACTCGCCCTCGGTGCGGGTGCGCACCTCGAAGGCGATGTCGTCCTCCTCGAGCTCGGTGCCGCGCTCCCAGGTGACGCCGACGGCGCCGTATCCGCTGACCACCTCGGGGCTGCTGGTCAGCACCGTGGCGCGCTCACCGCCGAGCGTGCGCGCCTGGACCCGGCCCAGGGCCGCGCCGGAGGGGGCCGTCAGTGCGTGCTCCTCCACGACCGCCTCGACCGGCGCGGTCGGCACGGTGGCCGTCTGCTGCGCCGAGCGGACGTACGCCGCGAGCGCGCCGTCGTAGCCGGGCACGGGACTGCTGCCGGGGCGCTGGACGACGTCGAGGTTGATCACGCTCGCGGCGGGCGCGAGCACGGCGACGACGGCACCGAGCACCAGCAGCTGCTGGCAGCCGCTGACGAAACGAGACCTGCTGGGGGGCATTCGATGGTCCTTCACAGTGCGCGGGGAAGTTCACACGGTGCGCAACTTTCACACGAGTCACATGCGACACGGAAGGTTTCGTGAGTAACTACAATCGTGTAATTTCCAGTCGACACGCCGACAACATCGAGAAAAGTCAAGTTCTCGAGGGCGCGCAGGGCCCCCGTTGGTCGAGCAGAGAGGAGCGCCAGCGACGAACGACGCCGAGACCCGGTGAGGACCGCGCTCGCCGTACGTCATGGACTCACCGGGTTTCGAGACAGGCGCTACGCGCCTTCCTCAACCAACGACCCCGTTGGACGAGCAGAGAGGAGCGCCAGCGACGAGCGGCGCCGAGACCCCGCGAGCGACCCACCCACGGCGACCACGCGCCGTACGCATGGACTCACCGGGTTTCGGCGACGCTCGAGCCTTCGGCCCTCGCTGCTCAACCAACGACGGTGAGCTGCGCGCCTTCCTCAACCAACGACCCCGTTGGTCGAGCAGTGAGGAGCGCCAGCGACGAACGACGCCGAGACCCGGTGAGAACCGCGCCCGCCGTACGCCATGGACTCACCGGGTTTCGGCGACGCTCGAGCCTTCGGCCCTCGCTGCTCAACCAACGACGGTGAGCTGCGCGCCTTCCTCGACCAACGCCCCCGTTGGTCGAGCAGGGAGGAGCGCCAGCGACGAGCGACGCCGAGACCCCGCGAGCGACCCACCCACGGCGACCACACGCCGTACGCCATGGAGTCACCGGGTCTCGACGACGCTCGAGCCTTCGGCCCTCGCTGCTCGACCTACGACGGGGGGCTGCGCGCCTTCCTCAACCAACGAGAACGCCGACCCGGCTCGTTCACACGAGCCGGGTCGGCGTCCTACGGGTCAGATGTCGGCGCCGAGCTCGTCGTCGTCCTTGTCCTCGTCGTCGGAGTCGTACTTGACGTACTTGATGCCCGCGTCGACGTCGCCGTCGAAGCCCAGGCGGCCCTCCTCCAGCACCAGCACGCGGTCGCACATGCGGCGCACCGAGCCGGCGGCGTGGCTGACGTAGAAGACGGTGGTCCCGGAGTTGCGGACCTCCTCCATCTTCTCCAGGCACTTGCGCTTGAAGGGCTTGTCCCCCACCGCCAGCGCCTCGTCGGCCAGGAAGATGTCGCAGTCGACGTTGATGGCCACCGCGAAGCCCAGCCGGGCGTACATGCCCGAGGAGTAGTTGCCCACGGGTGAGTCGAGGTGCTTGCCGATGTTGGCGAAGTCGATGATCTCGTCGAGCTTGCGGTTGGTCTCGCGCTCGCCCATCCCGAAGACCGCGGCGTTGAGGTAGACGTTCTCGCGCCCGGTGAGCTGGGGGTGGAAGCCGGCGCCCGTGGCGATCAGCCCGGCGATCCGGCCGCGGGTCAGCACCTTGCCGGAGTCGGGCTTCATGATGCCGTTGACCAGCTTGAGCAGCGTCGACTTGCCGGAGCCGTTGAGGCCCATCAGGCCGATCGACTCACCCTGCTCGACGGTGAAGGAGACGTCGTCGAGCGCCTTGAAGGTGTCGCTGATCTGCTGGCCGCGCATCTTGGCCACCGACACCTCCTTGAAGGTGCGGTGGTAGCGCAGCGTGAAGGCCTTCGTGGCGTTCTCCACCACGATGGACGTCGAGGACGGGTAGCTCAATTCAACCGCTCCGGGATCTTGTCCTCCAGCGACCGGAAGACCAGCTGCGCGACGACGAGGGCCAGCGCGGAGATCGCCAGCATGACGAGCCCGCGCGTGAAGAGGTGGTCGGGCAGCTCGGTGGCGGCCGTGGCCGCCGGGTCGCTGGTCGTGCCCACCCAGAAGGCGCGCTGCACGAGCAGCACGGCCTCCGCGAGCGGGTTGTAGAGGTAGTACTCCGAGAACCCCTTGAAGCGCTCCTCGACGAGGGTGAACGGGTAGATCATCGGCACGCTGAACCGCACGAAGTTGGTGAGGATGCCCACGGCGCTGGCGAAGTCGCGGAAGTAGACGTTGGCGACGCTGAAGAGCAGCGCCAGCGCGGTGCCCAGCAGCATGATGATGCCCAGCGCCAGCAGGAACGCCAGCATCCCGAGCACGTCGGGCGTCCACCCGTAGGGCACGCACGCGATCACCAGGATCACCAGCTGCGGCGCCACGTGGTAGAGCGAGACCAGCATCGAGGCGACCGGGAACATCTCCTTGGGCAAGGACATCTTCCGGATCAGCGCCTTGTTGCGCACGATCGAGCGGGTGCCGGCGTTGAACGTCTCGGTGAAGAAGTGCACGACGATCAGGGCCGTGAAGATGTGGATCGCGAAGTTCTCGGTGCGGTCGCGCTCCAGCAGCAGCACGAAGATGAAGACGTAGATCAGGAACTGGCTCAGCGGGTTGATGTAGGACCAGATCAGCCCCAGGAACGACCCGGAGTAGCGGGCGCTGATCTCCCGCCTGACCAGCAGCTTGAGCAGGTAGCGGTGCCGGAAGACCTCGAGCAGCCCCTGCGTGGCGGCCGGCGAGGTGAGCGGGGCGTCGACGACGTGGTCGACCGGCGGGCGGGTCGACTCAGCCATCCGTACCCGCCGAGTCCTGGGTCCAGGGCCGGAACGTCTCCTCCCACGCCTCGGGCGAGGTGATGTGCCCGAGCTCGGCGCGGTACTCCTCGACCAGGCGCGGCCACTCGCGCTTGAGGCGCTCGTGGATCTGCACCGTCTTGGCCATCATCTCGCGGAAGGTGTCGGGGTCGCGCCGGTAGAGCGCGGCCGAGGTGCCGTCGTTCATCGAGACGACCGCGGAGTCGTAGCGCCCCAACCGGTACCACTTGGCATCCATCGCCCGGATCTCCGCCTCGGGGTGGCTGCGCGAGAGCGGGCGCGGCTTCTTGAGCTGGCGGATCGGCTGCAGCCCGGCGCTGACCAGCGTGGCCAGGCGACCGGGCACCGCCGAGTCGTCGCGGCCCTTGCGGGGCGGCTTGCTGCGGCGTACGGGCGCGAACGCGTCGGGGTCGACCTGCAGCTGGGCGTCGGTGAACTGCTTGCGGGTGGCGTTGACCTCCGCCAGCTTCGTGGGCAGGTCGCGGTGCAGGGCACCCGGGCCCTCGAGCACGTCGAGCAGCGCCTGGTGACGGATCTCGACCGTCGAGTACTGCATGGCGACGAGGTGGGCGATCTGGTGGTTGCGGCTCTCGCGGATCATCCGGCCGCCGTGCGGGTACGGCGAGTGCAGCAGCGCCGCGACGAAGCGGTTGCGCACGTGGAAGTAGGCCTGCCAGTCGAGCGCGTCGTTCTTGTCGGTCCACGGCACGTGCCACACCGCCGCGCCGGGGAAGGTCACCGTCGGGTAGCCCGCGGCCTTGGCGCGCAGCCCGAACTCGGAATCGTCCCACTTGATGAAGACCGGCAGCGAGAGACCGATGTCCTCGAGCACCCGGCGCGGGATCAGGCACATGAACCAGCCGTTGAAGTCGACGTCGATGCGCTGGTGCAGCCACCGGGTCGAGCGCAGGTTGCGCGAGGCGAAGTCCCAGTCGCCGAAGACGCCGGGCGCCGACTGCCACCAGAAGCGCCAGGGCTGCACGACCTCGCCGAAGCTGTGCAGGCGGCTGCGGGAGAACAGGTTGAACATGTGGCCGCCGACGATGGTCGGGCGCCGGGCCAGGTCACCGAAGGTGATCGCGCGGATGATGCCCTCGGGCTCGCAGACGACGTCGTCGTCCATCATCATCGCGTACGTCGCGGTGCCCTTGCGCACCGACTCGAGCTGGCCGCGGGCGTAGCCGCCCGAGCCGCCGAGGTTGCCCTGCTCGATGATGCGCAGCAGGTCGCCGAGCGACTCGCGGGCCGCGGGGAGCTCCGGGGAGTCCACGACCTTGTCCTTGCCCTGCTCCATCACCATGACCGAGTCGAGGTAGGGGCGCAGCGCCTCGTCGTCGCCCACCTGCTGCAGCAGCTTGGCGCAGAAGTCGGGGCGGTTCATCGTGGTGATGACCAGGTCGACGGTGCCGTGGTCGGCCCGGTCCTCGGGCACCTCGGCGGTCCACTCCGCCGACTCCACGACGACCTCGTCGTCACCGGCCACGACGTCGTACCAGTACCAGCCGCCGTCGACGAAGGGCTTGAGGCTGAGGTCGAAGGTGAACGTCCCGCCGCTCTCGCTGCCCGTGCTCGCGGTGTCGACGCGCTGGCTGTTGCCGCGCGCCATCGACTTGTAGACGATCACGGTCGCGCCGCGGCCGCTGACGGTGATGCTCAGCTGCACCTCGTCGACGACGCTCCAGCGGCGCCAGTAGCTGGCCGGGAAGGCGTTGAAGTAGGTGCCGAACGAGAGCCGGTCGCCCGAGGGGACGCTCAGCGCGGTGCGCGAGACGATCTGGTCGGGGTGCAGCTGCGCGCCGGTGGTGACGCCCTTGCGCATGGTGGCCACGTTGAGCTCGCGGGCCTGGCGGTTGCTGCCCACCTCGTACTTGTCGGCGTCGAGGACGGCCGGCTCGGGGTCGACGTAGAGAGGCAGCACGTCGAGGTCGCGGTCGACGGGCAGCACCTGGCGCTGCAGCAGCCGGGTGGTCGTGGTGCTCATGCGTCGACTCCTCCGCTGGTCAGGGTCTCGCCGTCGCGGAAGTGCGGGGCGAGCTTGTTGTCGACCATCGAGAGCGCGGAGCCGATGGCCATGTGCATGTCGAGGTACTTGTAGGTGCCCAGGCGCCCGCCGAAGAGCACCATCGGCTCGGCCTTGGCCAACTCGCGGTACTTCAGCAGCTTCTCGCGGTCCTCGGCGGTGTTGACCGGGTAGTACGGCTCGTCGCCCTCCTCGGCGAAGCGCGAGTACTCGTGGACCACGATCGTCTTGCCGGGCAGGTAGGTGCGCTCGGGGTGCAGGTGCTTGAACTCCAGCACCCGGGTGTGCGGCACGTCCTGGTCGTTGGCGTTGACCACGCCGGTGCCCTGGAAATCGTCGACGTCGAGGGTCTCGGCCTCCAGGTCGATGGTGCGCCACGAGAGGCGGCCCTCGGAGTTGCCGAAGTACTCGTCGACGGGGCCGGTGTAGACGATCGGCACCTTGCCCTTGTACTGCTCGGCGACGTCGAAGAAGTCGGTGGAGGTGCGCACCTCGATGTTGGGGTGCTCGGCCATCCGGGTCAGCCACGCGGTGTAGCCGTCGACCGGCAGGCCCTCGTAGGTGTCGTTGAAGTAGCGGTTGTCGAAGGTGTAGCGCACCGGCAGCCGGGTGATGATGTCGGCGCTGAGCTGCGTCGGGTCGGTCTGCCACTGCTTGGCGGTGTAGCCCTTGACGAACGCCTCGTAGAGCGGCCGGCCGATCAGGCTGATCGCCTTCTCCTCGAGGTTCGTGGCGTCCTCGGTGGCGATCTCGCTGGCCTGCTCGGCGATCAGCGCACGCGCCTCGTCGGGGGTGTGGCTCTTGCCGAAGAACTGGTTGATCAGGCCCAGGTTCATCGGGAAGGAGTAGACCTGCCCCTGGTACTTGGCGAAGACCCGGTGCTGGTAGCCGGTGAAGTCGGTGAACCGGTTGACGTACTCCCACACCCGCTTGTTGGAGGTGTGGAAGAGGTGCGTGCCGTACTTGTGCACCTCGATCCCGGTCTCCGGGTCGATCTCGCTGTAGGCGTTGCCACCGAGGTGGTCGCGCCGCTCGAGCACGAGGACCTTCAGTCCGAGCTCGTCGGCGCAGCGCTCCGCGACGGTGAGTCCGAAGAAGCCGGAGCCCACGACCACGAGGTCGGGCTGCTGGGCGGGGTCAGTGTGAGGGGCTGGCACGGTCGGTCAGTCTACGGATGATGGCGGCAGCCGGCGCATCCCACGCGCTGCGCGCATGGCCCGGATCACGTTGCCCGCCTCTGCCCGCCCCCCGCGCGCCGGGCTGAGCACCACGACCGCCAGCGCGATCAGCCAGGGCTTGAGCCGCACCAGGGCGTTCTCCCCGTAGCGCAGGTGGACGGCGAAGAGGTTGCGGTACATGTAGAACCCCTTCCAGCCGGCCAGGTCGTGCTGCTGGTCGAAGTCGAGCTGGCGCACCAGCACCGCGTCGCGCAGCGCCCAGATCCGGTAGCCGGCCCGTCGCGCGCGCACCGCGAAGTCGACGTCGTCGTAGAAGATGAAGTAGCTCGGGTCGGGCAGGCCGATGCGCTCCAGCACGCCGCGGCGCACCATGAACCCCTCGAAGGCGACGTTCTCGAGCTCGACCCGCTCGGGCATCGCGGCCCGACTCCCCCAGTCGGTCTCGACCATCCTCGACTTGGGCTTGATGGCCAGCGGGTTGCGCAGGTCGAAGCGGGTCGCGGCCTTCTCGCAGAGACGACCCTGGGAGTCCTCGCGCACCGCCATCAGGCAGTCCTCGTCGCTGGCCAGCAGCACCCCGAGGCAGTCGGGCGCCGGCAGCACGTCGTCGTCCATCAACCAGATCCGCTCGACGCCGGCGTCGTACGCCGTGCGGGTGCCGAGGTGGAAGCCGCCCGCGCCGCCGAGGTTCTCGGCCGTGCGGACCACACGCAGTCCCGGCAGCGTGCAGGCGGCCAGCACGTCGGGGGTGTGGTCGGTGCTGGCGTTGTCGACGACCACGACAAGCTCGGGCGCGGGGTCGAGCCCTCCCAGCCCGGCGAGCATCCGCTCGAGCAGGTCGGCGCGGTTGTAGGTGACGACCACGACGCCGGTGGTCTCGCTCATCGCAGGAACCTCTCGTGGCCGGTGAAGTCGCCGCGCAGCCCGGCCAGGGCGGCGCGGGCGCTGAGCGCGACGCGGCCGGGGTCGCGCCGGGTGAGCAGGTAGAACCACACGGTCTTGGCCCAGAACATCGCCACGTGCGCCCAGCCGCGGTAGTCGCGCAGGTTGACGGTGTTGTTGCGGGCCATGCAGTAGGCCTTGAGCTCGCTGGGGCTGTGGTTGTAGGTGGTGCGCCCGCCCATCATCGGGGTGCCGAGCTCGCCGACCGAGGGGTGGTGCACGCGGGCGCCGGTGACGGTGGCGATGCGGGCCCCCGCCTTCTCGGCGCGCAGCCGGTACTCGTGGTCGTCGCCCCAGATGAAGAACTCCGAGCGGGGCAGCCCGATGCGCTGCACCAGCTCGCGGGTGACCAGCACCCCGTTGAAGGGGATCACGATGTCGTCGAGCCGCCCGCGCGCTCCCCCGGCCCGCTCGACGTCGGCGAGGCGGTGCACCACGCGGGTGCCGCCGGGCAGCCGGATCGGGAACACCAGCCGGCCGGGGTCGGCCTCGTCGACGACGAGGGGTCCCCAGAAGTCGAGTCCGTCCTCGGCCAGCAGCCGGGCCAGGCAGTCGGGCTCGGGCAGCCCGTCGTCGTCCATCAGCCAGACCAGGTCGGCGTCGCGCTCGACGGCCCACTCAAGCCCGTCGTGGAAGCCCCCGGCCCCACCGGCGTTGCGACCGAGGGTGCGCGCCTGGAGCGGCGTACCGGGCGCGGCGGCCGCCTCGGCCAGCCAGGCTCCGGTGCCGTCGGAGGAGGCGTTGTCGACCACGAGCACCTCGTCGACCTGCGGCACCTCGCGCAGCCGCGCCACCAGCCGCTGCAGCAGCCCGAGACGGTTGAACGTCACCACCACGGCGACCACGCGGCGGGGGTCGGGGCTCGGGTCAGGCACGGCCGACACCCTACGGGCAGCCCGAGCGCGCCGACCCGGCCGGTTTGAACCAGCCGACTCGCGGCCGGCGCTGCTCGGGCGTCAGAAGAGGGTGTCCTGGGAGAAGACGGGAGCGGTGAGGGGCGGGGGCGCCGGGAGGCGAGGCGGGCGGGGCGTGGGGGCGGCCCGCCAGCGGGGGTCGGCGTACGCCGTGTGCTCGCGCTCGGGCGCGCCGGGGACGGGCTCGGCGAGGGTCAGGGCCCGCACCGCGCCGTTGACGAAGAGGTCGTGGCGCCCGAAGACCGAGCGCACCGCCGCCTCGTCGAGGGGCAGGGCGCCGGGTGCGGGCGAGCCCGGGGCGATCCCGACGTCGACGGTGCGCGCCATCGCCATCACCTCGCGGTTGAGCCAGAACCGCTCCCGGGCCTCGTCGGTGGCCAGGGTGCGGGCGCGGGCGGGGCCGACCGCGGCTCGGCAGCGCTCTCCCCCGGCGGCGGCGTCGGCGAGGGCGTCGGCGCCGGTGCCGAGCGCGGCGAGCAGCTTGGCGGCGGTCTTGGCCCCGAAGCCGGCCACCCCGGGCAGGTTGTCGGAGGCGTCGCCGCGCAGCGCGGCGAGGTCGAGGTACTGCTCGGGGCGCACCCCGGTGACCAGGAACAGCCGGGCGGGGTCGAGCAGCGGCGAGGCGTCGACCCCGCCGTTGAGGATGCGCAGCACCCGGGTGTGCTCGTCGACGAGAGCGAAGCTGTCGCGGTCGGAGGTGGCCAGCACGGTGCGCCACCCCGCGCCGGGTGCCTGCGCGGCGACGCTGGCGAGCACGTCGTCGGCCTCGAGCCCGGGCGGCACCACGACGGCGGCGCCCAGCTCGCGCAGCACCCCCACCACCGAGCCGAGCTGCTCGACGAGCGTCTCCGGCTTCTCGGTGCGGTGCGCCTTGTAGGTGGGCCACCGCTCGCGGCGCACGCTGGCCGCGGGGTCGTCGAAGCCGACCACCACCGCGTCGGCCATCGCGCGGTCGACGGCCGCGACCAGCTGGGAGAGCAGCCCGCGCACCGCCCAGGCGGGTCGTCCGGCGGCGTCGCGGAAGCCGCTGCGTGCGGAGGCGTGGAAGGCGCGGTGCAGCAGCGAGTTGCCGTCGACGACCAGCACGGTGCCGGGATCAGGAGACATGACCCCCCAGGCTAGGCGGCGACGCCGACCCCGCTCTCAGCAGGCGCCGGACAGGTCCCCGGCCTGGTTGGCGGCGTACCCCTCGGAGAGCGACCCGACGGAGCCGCCGGTGACCGCGGAGGTGGAGTCCGGCTTGGACTTGGGCTTGGCCTTCGGTGCGGCGCTGCCCTCGGCCTTCTCGATGGCCGCGGCGACCTTGCGCTGGACCAGGTCGATGTCGGGATCGGCGGTGTTGATCATCGGCGGCACCAGCGACAGGCTCGACATCTTCTGCTCCTTGGCCTTCATCGCCAGCGACATGAAGCGGTCGAGCTCGGAGGCCGGCAGGTTGGTCGAGATCATCTCGGAGGAGGCCTGGGCGATCTTCTCGAAGTTCTGCAGCGCCGACTGCGGACTGACCTGCTGCAGCATCGCGTTCATCACGCACTTCTGCCGCGCCATGCGCGAGTAGTCGTCGGAGCCCTCGCGGGCCCGGGCGTACCAGAGAGTCTCGAAGCCGTTGAGCCGGCGGGTGCCGGGCTCGATGTAGTCGTAGACGTCGGAGCCCAGGCCGCCGACGGGGATCGGCTGGCGCACCGTGAGGGTCACCCCGCCCACGGCGTCGACGAGGTCCTTGAAGCCCTGCAGGTTGACCATCGCCCAGTAGCTGACCTCGAGGCCGGTGATGCCCTCGACGGCCGAGACGGTCGCCTGCACGCCCGGGTCCTCCTCGGAGTCGCCGAACAGCTCGGCGTTGTCCTGGGCCCAGGTGCTGACGCCGTTGAGGTAGTCGGCGTCGAAGCCGTCGGGGAACTGCTCGGCCATCACCGAGCCCTCGGCGAAGGGGAAGTCCTGCATGTTGCGCGGCAGCGAGACCAGCACCGTGCGACCGGTGGTGGCGTCGATCGAGGCCACGGTCATCGAGTCAGGACGCAGCCCCCAGCGCCCCGCGCCGGAGTCGCCGCCCATCAGCAGCACGTTGAAGCGGCCGTCGGCCGAGCCGGCCACCTCGCTGGAGCCGAACATCGTCACGATCAGGTCGCGCTGCACGCCGACCAGGTGCGCCCCGAAGAGCAGCGACCCGGCGACGCTGAGCGAGAGCACGCCGTTGACCCCGACGGCCGCGCGCCGGTGCGCGAGACCCAGGCTCAGCGGCTGGCCCAGGCGCCAGGCGTCCATGAAGAGCACCGCCCAGCCCACGGCGCCCGCGAGCAGCGCGGTGCGCACCACGAGCAGGAGCCAGGCCTTCGAGCCCAGCGTCACGGCCTTCTCGGGATCCAGCAGCACGACGAGGCCGGTCAGCAGGGTGACGGCCACGACGACCAGCCACACGCGCAGGGCCAGGCGACCCACGCGCCGGTTGCCCGCGGTCAGCTGGGCCGAGCCGGGCGCGACGAGCGTCATCGCCATCAGGGCCAGGGCGCGCCGGAAGCGCACCCGAGCAGCGCGGTCGGCGGCGCTGGAGCGTGCCGGGGCCTCGTGGCCGTCGAGCACCCGGGGGGAAGAGACGGGTGGCATCGAGAGTGCCTTCCTGCTGGGGCGGAACGTGTCGTCCCAGCAGTATCACCAGTCCCAGCCGTCACGAGGGAGCGCCGCGCCGACCCTCCTCGATCTCGCTCTTGCGGGCGAGGCGGTGCGCGCGCCGGATCTCGGCCTCGCGCCAGCGCCGCTCGTCGTCGGCGTCCTCGGGCACCAGGCCCGGCACCTCGCGTGCGTGCCCGTCGGCGTCGACCGCGACGAAGACGAAGTACGCCGACGCCACGTGCAGCGAGCCGACCGACGGGTCGTTCCAGGGCTGGGTCTCCACCCGCACCCCGATCTCCATCGAGGAGCGCCCGGCCCAGTTCACCTGCGCGAGGGTGCGCACGATGTCACCGACGTGCACCGGGCGCAGGAAGACCATCTCGTCGAGCGCCGCGGTCACGGCCGGTCCCCCGCTGTGGCGCTGGGCGACCGCGCCCGCTGTCGAGTCGGCCAGCTTGACCACCTCGCCGCCGTGGATGTTGCCCAGCAGGTTGGCCTGGCTGCTCGAGGTCATCACCGACAACGAGACCCGGGCGAAGGACGAGGGACGCGGTGGGGTCATGGCGGCACGGTAGCCTCCGGCGCATGGCACAGCGGCCCGGCAGCGGGGACGGCGACGAAGAGCGCTTCGACTGGTTGTACGGCAGGGGCAAGGGCCAGGGCTCGGCCCCCGAGCCCGACGCGACGCAGCGGATGCCCGTGCAGCCGCGACCGACCCCCGGCCAGCGCCCGGTGCCGCAACCGGCACCGCAGCCCACCCCGCGTCCAGCCCAGCCCCCGACCCAGCCGCCCACCCAGCGCGGCGGCCGCGGCGGCCGCGGCTGGCGGCCGCGCCCGCGCCTGCGCCACCTGGCGCTGCTGCTGGTGGCCTGGATCGTCTTCCTGGTCGCGGTGCCCATCTACGCCTGGACCCGCGTCGACGACGTCGCGTTCGCGCCCGGCGGCCAGCGCCCCGACGAGCAGCCCGGCACGACGTACCTGCTGGTCGGCAGCGACTCGCGCGAGGGGCTGACCCCCGCCCAGCGCAAGGAGTTCGGCACCGGCAACGCGGCCGGGCAGCGCACCGACACGATCATGCTGCTGCACACCGGCGCCGGGCCCAACCTGCTGATGTCGATCCCGCGCGACTCGCTGGTCGAGGTGCCCGACCGCGGCACCACCAAGATCAACGCCGCCTACGCCTTCGGCGGCCCCAAGCTGCTGGTCAAGACGATCGAGCAGAACACCGGCATCCGCGTCGACGAGTACGTCGAGATCGGCATCGGCGGCTTCGTGGGCCTCGTCGACGCCGTCGGCGGCGTGCAGATCTGCCCGGAGAAGGCGATGCAGGACCCGCTGGCCAACCTCGACGTGGAGGCCGGCTGCCAGGAGGCCGACGGCGTCACGGCGCTGGGCTACGCCCGCTCCCGCAAGACCTACACGGCCCTCGGCGACGTGCAGCGCGCCCAGGCCCAGCGCGAGGTCGTCTCCTCGGTCGGCGACGAGGTGCTCTCGCCCTGGTCGGTGCTCAACCCGCTGCGCTACTGGCGCCTCAACATGGCCGCCACCGACACCGTCGAGTTCGGCAAGGGCATGACGCCCTGGCGCGCGGGCATGTGGGCGATGGCGATGACGCGGGTCAACGGCGAGAGCGGCCTCACCTGCGGCGTGCCGATCCAGGACCTGCAGGTCAACTGGGACCCCGATCGCGCACCGCAGATGTTCCAGGCGATCATCGACGACGACACCGACCGGATCGGCCAGGGCCTGTGCTCGCCGTCCGGACTGCCGAAGGGGACCACCGGATGAGCCAGACCAGCCACGACACGCTCGACATCACCACCGACGACCTCGGCGTCGCCACGGTGACGCTGCACCGTCCCGACCAGCTCAACGCCTTCGACCTGACGATGGCCCGCGAGCTCGAGTCGGTCTTCCGTACCGAGCTGCGCAGCGACGACGTGCGCGCCGTCGTGGTCACCGGCGCCGGCCGGGCCTTCTGCGCCGGCATGGACCTCTCGGCCGAGGGCAACGTCTTCGGGCTCGACGAGTCGCTGCGCCCGACCCCCGAGGAGTTCCGGGCCGCCTACGACGAGGCGCCGTACGACGCCGGCGTGCGCGACACCGGCGGCAAGGTGACCCTGGCGGTGCACGCGCTGCCCAAGCCGGTCATCGCGGCCATCAACGGCCCCGCGGTCGGCATCGGCGCCACGATGACACTGGCGATGGACCTGCGCCTGGCCTCGACCAAGGCCAAGATCGGCTTCGTCTTCGGCCGCCTGGGCATCGTGCCCGAGGCCGCGTCGAGCTGGTTCCTGCCGCGCATCGTCGGCATCCAGCAGGCCCTGGAGTGGGTCTACTCGGCCGACGTGCTGAGCGCCGAGCAGGCGCTCGCGGGCCGCCTGCTGCGCTCGGTGCACGAGCCCGACGACCTGGTGCCCGACGCCCAGGAGCTCGCCCGCTCGTTCGTGCGCGACCGGTCGCCGGTGGCGCTGGGCCTGGCCAAGCAGATGCTGTACCGCAACAGCGCGCTGGCGCACCCGCTGGAGGCGCACCTCTCCGACTCCCTGGCGATGTACTGGACCTCGCTGGGCGACGGCAAGGAGGGCGTCGCGGCCTTCCGCGAGAAGCGCTCCCCGCAGTTCCGGGGCAAGGCCTCGGCCCTGCCCCGCATCCACCCCAAGAGCTGAGCCCTAGGCGGCGTCGGCGAGCTGTCGGCGCAGCCGCTCGAGCAGTGCGCCGAGCAGGCGGGAGACCTGCTCCTGGGAGAGGCCGACGGCCGCGCCGATCTCGCTCTGGGTGGCGTGCTCGAAGTAGCGCATCCGCACCATGGTCTGCTCGCGCTCGTCGAGGTCGCGCAGCAGCGGGGCGAGCGCGACGCGCGCCTCGGCGCTCGCGTACGCCGGGTCGGGGGCGCCCATCCGCGCCGTGGGCGGCTCCTGGTCGGGGCCGGCCCAGTCGGCGTCGAGAGAGACCGGCGAGAAGCAGCCGGTGGCGTGGAGGGAGTCGACGACCATCCGGACCGGCACGTCGAGCGCCACCGCGATCTCCGAGTGCCGCGGGGCACGCCCGAGCTCCTGGCACAGCCGCGCCTCGGCGCGCGCGACCCGGGCCTGCAGCTCCTGCACCGCCCGCGGCGGGCGCACCGCCCAGCCGGCGTCGCGGAAGTGGCGGCGCACCTCGCCCCGCACCGTGGGCACCGCGAAGCCGAGGAAGTCCTCGCCGAGGCTGGGGTCGAAGCCGCGCACCGCCTTGACCAGGCCCAGGCTGGCCACCTGGTCGAGGTCGTCGTCGGCGATGCCGCGCCCGCGGTAGCGCCGGGCGATCTCGAGCGCCACCGGCAGGTTCAGGCGCACGACCTGGTTCTCGTAGCCTTCACGCACCCGGCCCTGGGTCGCCCGGGCCCGCAGCAGCAGGCGCGCGGTCTCCACGCGCCGTCGTGAGTCACCCACGGCCATGCCCCGATCGTGGCACCGGTCGAGGGAGCGCCGCAGCAGGTCACCGAAATGCACCGGACGCCCGCACCCCGAGGGGCGCGGGCGTCCGGTGTCGCTGCCAGCCGGGGATCAGCTCGCCGACTGGGCGGCGTCCTCCTCCGACGACGCACCCTCGGTGGACAGGGAGCCACCCTTGTCCTCGAGGTGGGCGCGGATGAACCAGTGGAACAGCTCGAGCTTGTCGGTCTGCGAGATGAACATGTCCTCGGTGACCGGGTCGAGCTCGCCGAGCTCCTTGATGCCCTCGCGGTAGCTGCTGATCACGCCCTGGTAGACGAGGTCGAGCGCGCCGAGGTGCTCCTGGGTGGTGCCGCGGCCCAGGGAGTACTCCTCCCAGGTGCGGTTGTCCACGATCGAGCCGGGGGTGCCCTTGGGCGAGCCGCCCATGGTGGCGATCCGCTCGGCGAGGTCGTCGGCGAAGCCGCGCACGGCCTCGACCTGCGGGTCGATCATCTCGTGCACGGCGATGAAGTGCGGGCCGACGACGTTCCAGTGCACGTGCTTCAGCGTCAGGTGCAGGTCGTTGGCTGCGTGCAGCCGGTCCTGCAGGAGCGTGATGACGCGCTCCGCGTCGGCGTCGGACATGCCGGGGACGGTGTACTTGATGTTGGCCATGGGCCCGAACCTAGCCCGGCCCCCAGGGGCACCCACCACCCCTGGGGATGGGCGTCCGTGCCCTCCGGGGCTGCCTAGGCTCGTCCCATGAGTCGTGGCTGGCAGGACCCCGCCTGGGTGGAGATGATGCTCGAGGAGTGCTCGACCTGGGCGGTGGTGGGCCTCTCCGGCGACCCGAGCCGCACGGCGTACTCGATCGCCTCGCTGCTGCAGGACCGCGGCAAGCGGATCATCCCCGTGCACCCCGCGGCTGCGCAGGACGGCGGCCTGGAGGTGCTCGGCGAGCGCGCGTTCGCGTCCCTGTCCGACATCGACGTGCCCGTCGACGTCGTCGACGTCTTCCGCCGCTCCGAGGCCGCCGGCGAGTTCGCCGACGAGGCGGTGCGCATCGGTGCGCGCGGCGTGTGGTTCCAGCTCGGCGTGGTCGACCAGGCCGCCTTCGAGCGCACCACCGCGGCCGGGGTGCCCATGGTCATGGACACCTGCCCGGCTATCGAGTGGCGCCGTCGCTGAGCCTGGCCACTGCCGCCTCCAGCGGCCCGCGCCGCCCCGTGGCCGCCAGCAGCGCGCCGAGGCCCAGCACCACGACGTACTGCACGGCGGTGCCGTCGGAGGACTCTGATGGCCACACCGCCTCGGTGGTCATCAGTACGTGCAGGCTGTAGAGGCTCAGCGTGGCCGCGCCGGCTCCCGCCGCCACCGCCACGCCGTCGACCGTGGGGCCCGGCAGCAGCCGCACCAGCAGCAGGCACAGCGCGACCACGAGGACGGCGCTGCCGATGGTCTGGGCGAGGTCGAAGGGCGTGGTCGAGTGCGGCGCGACGACGAGCAGCCACTGCCAGGGCCCCTCGACCGGGGTCTGGCCGAAGAGCCCGCCCTCGACCTGCTCGCGCAGCCGTGAGGCGGCGACCTCGGGCCCCCGGCGCGCGGTGACGCCGGGCAGCAGCGCCGAGAGCACGTCCTCGCGCTCGGTCAGGCGGTGCGAGAGCCAGGTCGTGGCGAGGGCCAGCGCACCCCCGGCCAGCGCCAGCGCCGCGAGCACTCGACGGCGCAGGCCCGCGAGGTCGAGGCGTCCGAGCGCCATGCCGGCCAGCAGGTAGGCGAACCACGAGGCCATCGGGTAGTACCCGGTGAACAGCAGCTCCGAGAGCAGCCGGCCGGGCTCGGCCAGCTGCTCGAACGACGGGCTGGCGAAGCCCCGGGGCGGCAGCTCGGGCCGCAGCACCTGCGCCACCACCGGACCCAGCACCACCCACACCGCGGCCAGCACCGCGAGCGCGCGGGCCCCGAGGCCCAGCACGAGCAGGCCCATGAGCAGGAGCAGCCCGTAGTGGGTCAGGATCACCGCGATCCCCGAGTCCACCTCGCCCAGCGCCAGGCCGACCAGCGCCACCAGGAGGGCGCGCACGGCCAGCCCGGCCGAGCGGCGGGCCCGCGCCCGACCGCGCAGCGGCCGGGTCCGCCCTGACATCAGCGCCAGGCTGACCCCCGCCAGCAGCGCGAAGAGCGCCGAGGCGCGGCCCGAGAAGAGCCACGCCGAGGCGCTCAGCGTCCCGTCGGGGTCGCGCTCGTCGAGCAGGTGGGTGGCCATCATGGCCAGCAGCGCCAGGCAGCGCGCCAGGTCGATCCCGACCAGGCGGCCCGGCCGCACCACCTCGGTCAGGACCCGACCTGCGGCGCCGGGCGACCGGCCTCACGGCGCACGACCTCGCCCTTGGCGTGGGCGGCCTCGCGCAGCGTCTCCTGGAAGGCGACCATCCGCTCCTGCAGGGCGGGGTCGGTGGCGGCCAGCACCCGCACCGCCAGCAGGCCCGCGTTGCGGGCCCCGCCGACGGCCACCGTGGCCACCGGGACGCCCGCCGGCATCTGGACGATGGAGAGCAGCGAGTCCATGCCGTCGAGGTAGGCCAGCGGCACCGGGACCCCGATCACCGGCAGCGGGGTGACCGCGGCCAGCATGCCGGGCAGGTGCGCGGCTCCACCGGCCCCGGCGATGATCACCGAGAGCCCGCGCCCGGCCGCGTCGCGGCCGTAGTCGATCATCTCCTGCGGCATCCGGTGCGCGGAGACGACGTCGGCCTCGTGCGGCACCCCGAACTCCTCGAGCGCCTCGGCGGCCGCACGCATCACCGGCCAGTCGGAGTCGGAGCCCATCACGATGCCCACGCGGGGGGTCTGGGGGTCGGTCATCTCACTCGCTCTCGTCGCCGAGGTCGCCGCGGAACCAGGCGGCGGCGTGCCGCGCGCGCTCCAGGCAGTCCTCGAGGTCGTCGCCGTAGGCGTTGACGTGGCCGACCTTGCGACCGGGTCGCAGGTCCTTGCCGTACAGGTGCACCCGCAGGTGGGGGTCGCGCGCCATCGCGTGCGGGAAGCCGTCGTAGAGGTGGCCCACGTCGGCGCGCTCGCCGCCGAGGATGTTGACCATCACCGTCCAGCGGGCCCGGGGCGCCGGCGAGCCGAGCGGCAGGTCCATGACCGCGCGCAGGTGGTTCTCGAACTGCGAGGTCACCGCGCCGTCCTGGGTCCAGTGCCCGGTGTTGTGGGGCCGCATCGCGAGCTCGTTGACCAGGATCCGCCCGTCCGTGGTCTCGAAGAGCTCCACGGCCAGCACGCCGGTCACGTCGAGCTCGCCGGCCACGCGCAGCGCGATCGACTGCGCCTGCCCCGCCAGGTCCTCGTCGAGGTCGGGGGCGGGGGCGACCACCTCGTGGCAGATGCCGTCGAGCTGCGTGGAGGCCACGACGGGGTACGCCGCCGCCTGGCCGCTCGGCGAGCGGGCCGCCAGCGCGGAGAGCTCGCGGCGGAAGTCGACGAGCTCCTCGGCCAGCAGCCGGACACCCGTCTCGGCGGCGGTGCGCAGCGGCTCGGCGCACTCCTCGGCGCTTCGCACGACCCACACGCCCTTGCCGTCGTAGCCGCCTCTCGTGGTCTTGAGCACGCACGGGAAGCCGAAGGCCTCGACCGCCGCGACGTCGTCGACGACGGCGTGGCGCGGGCACGGCACGCCGAGAGCGGTGAGCCGCTCGCGCATGACCGCCTTGTCCTGGGCGTGCACGAGGGCGTCGGGGCCGGGGCGCACCGCGATGCCGTCGGCCTCGAGGGCGTGCAGGTGCTCGGTCGGCACGTGCTCGTGGTCGAAGGTCACCACCGCGCAGCCCTCGGTCACGCGGCGCAGCGTCTCGAGGTCGCGGTAGTCACCGACCTGGTGGTCGACGACGACCTGGGCGGCCGAGACGCCGGGCGCCTCGGCCAGCAGCCGCAGCGGCAGGCCGAGCGCGATGGCCGGCTGGGCCATCATCCGGGCCAGCTGTCCCCCACCGATGACGGCCAGGGTGGGAGCGGTCGCGGGCGTGGCTGGCGTGGACGCGGCTGGCTCGGGCACGGCGCCAGCCTAGGACCTGGCCGGGTGCCTCAGGCGGCGGGGCCGATCTTCTCGAAGCGCAGGCCCTTGCCGCGGATCGTGGTGATCAGGTGCGGGTTGCGGCTGTCGTCACCGAGCTTGCGGCGCACCCAGCCGAGGTGCACGTCGATGGTCTTCGAGCTCGTCCAGAAGGACGTGTGCCACACGTCGCGCATCAGCTCCTCGCGGGTGACGATGTCGCCGGCGCGGGCGATCAGGGCGTGCACCAGGTCGAACTCCTTGCGCGACAGGGCGATCTCGTCGCCTGCGCGCCAGGCTCGTCGGGTGTCGGGGTCGAGGCTGATCTCCTGGACATTGATCATGCAGCGATCCTAGGAAGCGCGGAGACCGACGGGTAGTAAAAGGGACTAAATGTCACTGGCATTTTAATGACATCCGACACGCCGACGACCTTTTACCCCCACCGGGCGCGGCAGGTAAAGGACATCGGCCTTTGCACAAGCCCGCCAGGTACACAGATCGGTAACAGCACGGTGCGCTTTACCACAGCGCCGGACCAGCACCGGATGAGTCAGTGCCGGCGTACGGCGACCGGCTCGACGATGCCGAAGCCGCGCACCGGGCGCGCGGCCATCCGACGGGTCTCGAACTGGTCGGCGGGCAGCAGCCGCGAGGTGGCCTCGTCGGTGATGATCCGGTTGCGGCGCGCGACGTTGGTCAGCCGCGCGGCCATGTTGACCGGCGGGCCGAAGACGTCGCCGAGCCGCAGCACGACCGAGCCGCTGGCCAGGCCGACGCGCACGTCGGGCATCCGGGGGTCGCGCCCGATCACGTTGATGATCCCCTCGGCGGTGTCGTAGGCGCGCAGGGGGTCGTCGTTCACGAAGAGCACCGAGTCCCCGATGCTCTTGATGACCCGCCCGCGCTGGGCGGCCACCACGTCGGCGCAGCGCATCTCGAACAGCTCGACCAGGTCGCCGATGCGCTCCTCGGTCAGCGTGTTCGACAGGGCAGTGAACCCGACGATGTCGGCGAAGCCGACCGTGAGCTCGACGGTGTGCAGGTCCTCGTCGTCGGCGGCCAGGGCCTCGATGCGGGCGGCGGCGGCGGCGAGGTGGCGCCGCCAGGCGTAGATCAGCAGCTCCTCGAAGGGCTCGCTGAGGTCCTCGACGAGCTGGAGGGCCGAGCCCACCCGCGAGCCGGGCACCCCGCCGGCCTCGTCGGCGGCGCCGTCCTCGTGCAGCTGCTCGACGCGCTGGACCAGCGCGGTGACCTCCCACTCGGCGAGCCGGGCCATGGTCTGGCCCAGGGCCCGGGTCATGTTGACGGCCATGTCGTCGTCGAGCACGCCCTGGGCCATCACCCCGAGCAGGGTCGAGATGGCCCGGGCGTCGGAGGGCAGGTAGGCCACGACGTCGTCGGCGTGCTCGGGGAAGCCCAGGGCCCGCCACAGGCGCTTGGCCTGCTCGGTGCTGATCTCGGCGGTGCGTGCCAGCTCGGCGCCGCTGAGCGACGGGCTGTCGCGCAGGATCGCGCTCTCGAGGTCGGTGTGGGTGACCCGGGCCGGCTGCTCACCCTCGTCGGTCACTCTGCGGTTCGTCGGCACGAGCCCGATCCTCTCACCCGGCGTGACGTACGTCGCTCACGCCGGACGCACGTGCACGACGTCGCCGGCCGAGACGGCCACCGCCGCGCCCCCGGGGCCCTGGTCGGCGGGCTCCACCAGCAGCCGGCCGTGGCGGTCGACGCCGACGGCGGTGCCCACCAGCGCCTCGGTCGCCGGCAGCTCGACGCGCACCGAGCGCCCGATCGTCACGCAGGCCTCGGCGTACGCCGCCCGCAGCCGGTCGGCGGCCGCGTCGCCGCCCGCCTGCCACGCGTCGTAGGCGGCACGCAGGGTCTCGAGCAGCGAGACGAGGAGGCGGTCGCGGGCGGGCAGGTCGACGCCCCGCTCCTGCGCCTCCACCAGCAGCGAGGTGGCGGTCGGGACCGGCAGCAGGTCGGCGGGCAGCCGCACGTTGAGGCCGATGCCCACCACGGCCGCGGGGCCGGTGGGGGTCTCGACCCGCTCGACCAGGATGCCGGCGACCTTGCGGTCCTCGACCAGCACGTCGTTGGGCCACTTGACCCCGGCGGGGAAGCCGTGGGCGAGCAGCGCCCCGGCCACGGCGTGCCCGGTGAGCAGCGGCAGCCACGGCCACTGCTCGGCAGGCAGCCGGGGGCGCAGCAGCAGCGAGAAGGTCAGCGCCGAGCGGGCGGGCGTGCTCCAGGTGCGGTCGAGGCGTCCGCGCCCGGCGGTCTGGTGCTCGGTGACGACCACCAGGCCCTCGGGTGCGCCCTCGCGGGCGCGCTCGGCGACCAGCGCGTTGGTGGACGGTGACTCCTCGACCACCTCGACGAGGAGACCGGGCACCGCCAGCCGTGTGGTGTCAAGGGGATCGTCGAGGGGTGGGCGCCGGGGCGTGGTGTCGGGCACGGGCACTACATTGACGCACGAGCAGACGCGAGGGCCAGACGGACGGGCCCAGTCAGGAGGCCGGAACACGTGAGCGCACAGCCAGGCGAGGGCACCGACGTCCCGCAGGACATCGACCTGCACACCACGGCGGGCAAGCTCGCCGACCTGGACCGCAGGCTGGACGAAGCCGTCCACGCCGGGTCCGCGAAGGCGGTCGAGAAGCAGCACGCCAAGGGTCGCAAGACCGCCCGCGAGCGCATCGAGATGCTCTTCGACGAGGGCAGCTTCGTCGAGCTCGACGAGCTGGCGCGGCACCGCTCCACGGCGTTCGGGCTGGAGAAGAACCGTCCCTACGGCGACGGCGTGGTGACCGGCTACGGCACCATCGACGGGCGCCAGGTGTGCGTGTTCAGCCAGGACTTCACGGTCTTCGGCGGCTCGCTCGGCGAGGTCTACGGCGAGAAGATCACCAAGGTGATGGACCTGGCCATCAAGACCGGCTGCCCGATCATCGGCATCAACGAGGGCGCCGGCGCGCGCATCCAGGAGGGTGTCGTCTCGCTCGGGCTCTACGGCGAGATCTTCCGTCGCAACGTGCACGCCTCGGGCGTCATCCCGCAGATCTCGATGATCATGGGCAACTGCGCCGGCGGGCACGTCTACTCCCCCGCCGTCACCGACTTCACCGTGATGGTCGACCAGACATCGGCGATGTTCATCACCGGCCCGGACGTCATCAAGACCGTCACCGGCGAGGACGTCTCGATGGAGGACCTCGGCGGCGCGCGCACGCACAACACCAAGTCGGGCAACGCCCACTACATGGGCTCCGACGAGGAGGACGCGATCGAGTACGTCAAGGCGCTGCTCTCCTACCTGCCCCAGAACAACCTCGACGAGCCGGTCGTCTACGACGAGCCCGCCGCGCTGGAGATCAGCGACGAGGACCGCGCCCTCGACACGATCATCCCCGACGGCGCGAACCAGCCCTACGACATGCACGACGTGATCGGCTCGGTCGTCGACGACGGCGAGTTCCTGGAGGTCCAGGAGCTCTTCGCGCCCAACATCATCATCGGCTACGGCCGTGTCGAGGGCCGCCCGGTCGGCGTGGTGGCCAACCAGCCGATGCAGTTCGCCGGCACCCTCGACATCGACGCCAGCGAGAAGGCGGCGCGCTTCGTGCGCTTCTGCGACGCCTTCAACATCCCGGTGCTGACGTTCGTCGACGTGCCCGGTTTCCTGCCCGGCACCGACCAGGAGTGGAACGGCATCATCCGCCGCGGCGCCAAGCTCATCTACGCCTACTCCGAGGCGACCGTCCCGCTGGTCACCATCATCACCCGCAAGGCCTACGGCGGCGCCTACGACGTGATGGGCTCCAAGCACCTCGGCGCCGACATCAACGTCGCCTGGCCCACCGCGCAGATCGCGGTGATGGGCGCCCAGGGCGCGGCCAACATCGTGCACCGCAAGACGCTGGCGCAGGTCGAGGCCGAGGGCGGCGACGTCGAGGCGCGCCGTGCCGAGCTCATCGACGAGTACGAGACCACGCTGGCCAACCCCTACATCGCGGCCGAGCGTGGCTACATCGACGCGGTCATCCAGCCCCACGAGACCCGCACCGAGGTGGTCCGCGCGCTGCGGCTGCTGCGCTCCAAGCGCGCCAGCCTGCCGCCGAAGAAGCACGGGAACATCCCGCTCTGATGGCCGCCGAGACCCCCGACGAGCAGCCGGCCCGCCCGGCGCTGCGCATCCTCGACGCCTCCGCCACGCCGGAGGAGGTGGCGGCCGTGGTCGCCGTCCTCTCCGCGCTGGGCGGGGGCGACGAGGCGCCCGCCCCCCGGCGCCGGCCCGAGTGGTCCTCGCCGGCGCGCGCCGTACGACGCCCGCTCGCGCACGGCCCCGGGGCCTGGCGCGCCAGCTCGCTGCCTTGAGGAACTGACCAGCCAATCTTTCGCCAAACCCGAGGAGCCCTTGAGGTCGGCACGCGAGACTCCGAGGACGACGTCGGCCCAGCCAGGGCCACGGGACGACGGAAGATGACAGCAGATGAGCGACGACCTCCGAGCCGGCCCCCGGCTCGAGAACGACCTCGGTGCCCCGCAGAGCTTCGTCCAGCGACCCGACCCCGGGCTCGAGGCCTACGCGGAGAACTTCCTCGACGGCCTCGACGCCATCCCCACGGCGCGCGCCACGGTGGGCTGCATCATCCCCGCCTACAACGAGGCGGAGACGATAGCGGGCGTCCTCGACTCGCTGCTGCAGCAGACCCGCCTGCCCGACGTCGTCCACCTGATCGTCAACAACACCAGCGACGAGTCGGTCGAGATCGCCAGCCACTACGCCGGCCCGCACACGCGGATGACCCCGACCGGTGAGCAGAGCACGGTCATCTACGTGCACGACATCGGCAAGAACCCCGACAAGAAGGTCGGGGCGCTCAACTACGGCTACTCGTTGGTCGAGCACATGGACTACCTGCTCGGCGTCGACGGCGACACCACGCCCGAGCCCGACGCCATCCAGCACCTGGTCGACGAGATCTGCAGCGACGACCGCATCGGCGGCATCTCGGCCATCTACTCCATCGACGACTCCGCCCTCGAGGGCGTGATGTCGAAGTTCCTGATCGCCGGGCAGCGCGCCCAGTTCTCGGCCTTCAACATGCAGAACCTGCTCAAGGGCCGCAACATGGCGGTGCTCGGCGGCCAGTTCTCGATCTTCTCCACCCAGGCGCTGCGCGACGTGATGCGCGACAGCCACCAGCGCACCCCCTGGGTCAGCGACTCCGAGGTGGAGGACTCGCTGCTCTCGCTGCAGATCAAGTCCGCCGGCTACCTGACCAAGATCTCTGCGCGCGCCCGCGCCCACGTCGGCGGGATGACCACCCTGCGCAGCCTCGACGCCCAGCAGGTGAAGTGGAACTTCGGCGCCATCGACCTGATGTGGCCCGGGCAGCGCGGCGACACCAAGGGCCAGCCCTTCCACCCCAACCTGCGGCTGCGCTGGTTCGAGCACATGTCGATGGTCATCAACATGACCACGCGCCTGCTCTTCGTGGTGCTGCTGATGTGGTCGCTGCAGCTCGACGCCTTCGTGTTCAGCCCGCTGTGGCTGATCCCGCCGGTGGCTGCGGTGTGGCTGAACTTCCGGGTCGCGCACTCGATGGCGTTCCGCAACCGTCGCGACTACCTCTTCGTGCTGCTCGTCTTCCCCGCCGAGCTCTACATGCTGACCCGGATGGGCCACTTCGTGCGGGCCTGGCTGAAGTTCTTCTCCAAGCAGCAGACCGACAACTGGGCCGCGCAGGCCAAGGCCGAGCGGGGCAAGGGCACGGCCTGGACCTACCCCTTCCTCGTGGTGGGCCTCCTCCTGGCCGCCCTGTTCGCCGGGTGGGTCTACGGCCCGCTCGACATCGAGCAGAAGTCCGACGTGCTGGCCATCGGCTGGCCCGTCCTGGGTGTCATCACCGTCCTGCAGACCGCATGGATGATCATCAAGGCCAGCAGGCGCTACCGGGGGTTCAAGGCATGAGCACGCACCACACCAGCAGGACCCGTCGCCTGGGCATCGCGGGTGCTCTGCTCGCGCTCAGCGTGGGACTCAGCTCGTGCTCGCTGCTCGAGCGCGGCTCCGACCCGGTAGAGGCCGAGACCCCCAGCGCCAGCCAGACCCCGGACCTCTACGACTCGCAGTTCACCCGCGACGGCACCTTCCAGAGCCACATCTCCGCCGACGGCATCAAGGGGATCGACTTCGTCTACACCCTCTACCCCACCAAGTCGACGCCCCGCACCAACGAGTGGTACCCGCGCGGCGCCAAGTTCTTCTCGTTCACCTTCCAGGCCTACGACCTCACCAAGAAGCTGCGCGACCCGTTCGCCACCAAGCGCAAGGTCTACCTCGACCGGATCAAGGTCACCTCGCGCACCGTCACCAGCGACGGCGGCAAGACCCAACGCCCCTACGAGCTCGACGCCTCGGCACGCGCGATCACCTTCGACCCGCAGCCTGTGAGCACCAAGTACGGCATGCTCATCACCTCCCCCAAGGGCGCCTTCGAGCTGCGCAACCAGCGGATCAAGGGCACCTCCCTCGACACCCGCGGCATCGAGCTGACCTTCACCGCGAAGGTCTCGGTGCAGGCCAGCCCCGGCAGCAGCCAGTTCGTGCAGCGCACGGTCAAGCAGACCGTCCCGATCGGCATCTTCGAGTCGGAGGAGAAGACCAAGAAGGCGAAGATCCCGATCAACGCCAATTAGTCGTTGGCGTCCGCGGGTTTCGGTATGCATCCCGCAATGGGATTCGCCCCGGTGCGATGCCTGCATGAGCACGCAGATCGCTGCCCGTCTCCCCACTGAGGCAGGACAGACGCGGCGCACTCCCTCACGCGCGCGGATCGCGCCATGAGAGTGCTTCCCGTAGCCAGAAGGACCGAACGACCGAGCGACGCCAGGTCCCCGCGGAGCTAGCCCCTTTCCATGGCCCTTCGGTCCTCTCGGCTACGAGCACCCGGAGTAACCCGTACGGACGTAGGGCGTTAGCAGTGCGTGCGCTACCTCCCCGCCCTCGTCCTTCCTGCTCTCCTGACCGGCGCCCTCGTCCTCGCCCCGCAGACGGTGCATGCCCACAGCGGCTCCTGTGTGGAGGACGACGACCACGCGTGCATCTCGAAAGCCGAGCGGGCGAAGCTGGAGAAGGGCATGATCCCGCGCCGGGTCCGCACCATCGTCGGTGGTCGGCCCGAGGAGTCACAGAAGGCCGCGCCCGCGTGCGCCTGCCCCGGCAAGAAGAGGCTCTCCTACACCTACGGTCGCTCAGGGTCCGATGGTCACGTGGTGATCGTGTTCCGCCCGGGCAAGGAGGCCGGCACCTGGCGGCTGGAGCGGACGCACACCGTCGACTGAACCGCGACTCGCGCTGACGACTCCCGAGGAACCCTCAGATCGCCTCGGCGAGCCGGTAGCCGACGCCGCGCACCGTCTCGATGTAGCGCGGGTTCGCGCTGTCGTCACCGATCTTGCGGCGCAGGTTGGCGATGTGCACCTCGACCGAGCGCTTGTCGGCCTCGTTGACGAAGTACGACGTGACGTACTGCTGTCCGCGCATCGTGAGCACAAGGTCGGCCTTGGAACGCACCCGGCGCCCGGTGCTGAGCAGCGAGGCGAGCAGGTCGAACTCGGTGCGGGTCAGCTCGACGCCGGCGCCGCCGACGGTCACGCTGCGGGTCTCGTTGTTGAGCCCCAGCCCGTTGAAGCGCACCCACGAGCCGTCGGCCGCGACCGCTTCCACGGGGGCAGCCTCGACGCGAGCAGGCGCGACGGGAGCGGGTTCGACGAGGGGAGCCGGGGCCGCGTGCCGCGGCGCCGGCTGGCTCGCCTGCAGCGGCGCCATCGACTGCTCCTGCAGGTCGCGCGCGGCCTGGGCCGCCCACGAGGATGCCTCCCGTGCGGGCACGGGCTCGGAGGCCGGGGCGGGCGCCACCGGCTGCTCCACGCGCTCGCGGGGCCGCCGCAGCATCGAGTCGGCGCGGGCCCGCAGCTCGCGGGGCCGAAACGGCTTGACCAGGTAGTCGTCGGCGCCGGCCTCGAAGCCCTGCACGACGTCGATCTCGTCGGCCAGGGCGGTGATCATGATCAGGTAGGTGTTGCTGAACTCGCGCAGCCGCTTGGCCACCGCGAACCCGTCCATGCCCGGCATGTTGACGTCGAGGGTGGTGATGAGGGGGTCGTGGCGGCGCACGGCCTCGACGCCCGAGGGCCCGTCCTCGGCCAGGAAGGTCTGGAAGCCGGACTGGGTGAGCACGATGTCGATGAGGTCACGGACGTCCGGGTCGTCCTCGACGATCACCGCGGTCCACGCGTCCGCTGTCATGGCCGAAGACTAACAACGGCTCCCCGCCCCACGTGGGCAGTCCCGCCAGTCCGTCCGGCCAGTCCATCCGACTAGTCGATCCGGTCGCCCGCCAGCCGCCACGCGCCGTCCGGCCAGAACTCCCCGGCCGGCGGCCCACCGGCACAGCTGCCGTCGGACTCCCCCGGCGGCTTGACCCAGACGAAGGCATCGAGGCCGGTGCCGTCGTCGACGAAACCGGGGCGCTCACCCAGCCGGGCGCCCTCGGGGTTGCACCAGTCCTCGCTGGCGCCGTTGCCGTTGCGACCTCGGTCGATGATCCAGTGCTGGTCGCCGGTCACGAGGTCGTCGAGGGCCTCCGCGTAGGCGCGCTCGTCCTCGTCGAGCTGGAAGTTCGACACGTTGGTCGCGAAGCCGCGCACCCGCTCGACACCGACGTCCTCGAGCATCCGCGCCATGGCCCGGGCACCGACCCAGTCCGAGTGGCCCGCGTCGACGTACGTCGTCACCCCGGCCCGGGCCAGCAGCCCGACCGCGGCCTCGATCTGCTCGACCCGCTCGGTGCGGCGTCCGCACTCCTCGGCGGTGGCCAGGGCGTCGGGCTCGAGCACGACGACGGCCGGCCCGGAAGCCTGCTCGAGGGCCGTGGCGATGCGACCCACCCAGGTCGGGTAGTCCTCGGGCGGCAGGCCGCCGGCGGAGAGCAGGCCGGCACAGTCACGCTCGGGCACCCCGTAGACCACCAGGAGCGGGACCTCGTCGCGCTCGTCGGCGCTGGTCACCAGGGCGGTGACGCGCTCGCCGACCGTCTCCACCGGGTGCTGCTCAGGGGTCAGCCAGATGCCCGAAGGCACCGCGGCGAGCTCCTCGAACAGGTCGGCGCGGGCGTCGTCGCCGTCGGCGCGAGCCTGGGCGGCGGCCGCAGCGGCCTTCGCCCCGGGATCGACGTACTGGCCGCGCTCGGCCAGCTCGTTGCTCTCCTGGGGTCCCGCGCCACCGAAGCCGGCGAGCGCCAGCGTGGCGGCGACGACGACCGCCAGCAGCACGACGACCAGCAGGAGGGGACGGGGCGCGCGCACCGGCCCAGTGTGCCAAGGCTCCCCCGGTGCCACGCGTCGTAGGGTGGCGCACCGTGACCACCGCCTCCCCCGTGCTCGTGCTCGGCTCCGCCTCCCCCGCCCGCCTGGCCACCCTGCGCAGCGCCGGCGTCGAGCCGCTGGTCGTCGTCTCGGGCGTCGACGAGTCGCAGGTCGGCGACCTCGCACCCGCCGACGTCGCCGGCGCCCTCGCCCGGCTCAAGGCGCAGGCCGTGGCGGCCCGCGCCGAGGTGCCGGCCGGCGCCCTGGTGCTGGGCTGCGACTCGGTGCTCGAGCTCGACGGGCAGGCGCTGGGCAAGCCCGGCTCCCCCGAGGAGGCCTCGCGGCGCTGGCGGGCCATGCGCGGGCGCACCGGCGTGCTGCACAGCGGCCACAGCCTGCACGACACCGCGACCGGCCGGGTCGTGGAGGCGACGGTCTCGACCACGGTGCACTTCGCCGACGTCACGGACGACGAGATCGAGGCCTACGTCGCCACCGGCGAGCCGCTGCACGTCGCCGGGGCCTTCACCATCGACGGGCTGGGCGGCGCCTTCGTGAGCGGCATCGAGGGCGACCACCACAACGTGGTGGGCCTCAGCCTGCCCCGCCTCCGACTGCTGGTGGCGGAGCTGGGTCACTCCTGGACGGCTCTCTGGTCGTCCGCCCGCCACTGACGGGCGCGCCGGGGTCGACCGGCCAGGTCCGCTCGGCCGGGTAGATGTCGCCCAGCTTGATCGGACGCCGGAAGACCAGCGCGCGGAAGAGCCAGAACCGGGCCGCGACCCCGAGGGCCAGCCCGATGACGTTGGCGGCGATGTTGTCGCTGACCGGGTCGTCGAGGCCGAGCAGGTTGCGGCTGACGTAGAGACAGAGCACCGGGATCGTCATCGTGGCCACGTTGATGGCCACGAACGCCGAGCGCCCGCCGTCGGCATGGCGCGGGGGCCGGTCGCGGAAGGCCCACATCCGGGTGCCGCGGTAGCTGATGACCATGCCCACGGTGTTGGCCAGGACGTAGGCCAGGATCGGCCGGTCGTCGAGGAGGGCGTGGTCGCCGGTGTTGAAGCCGTGCACGAGCAGGTTGAAGAGCACCAGCGCCACGATCGTGGCCAGGCCGCCGACGGCAAGGAACCGTCCGGCCTCGCCGAGGAGACGCTGGCGGCGAGGACCCATGCGGGCCAGGCTATCCGTCGCCTACTCGACCGGCAGGCCCAGACCCCGTGCGATCAGCATCCGCTGCACCTCGGAGGTGCCCTCCCCGATCTCGAGCACCTTGGCGTCGCGGTAGAAGCGGGCGACCGGGTACTCCTCCATGAACCCGTAGCCACCGAAGACCTGGGTGGCGATGCGGGTGGCGGTGACCGCCGACTCGGTGGAGTAGAGCTTGGCGACCGCGGCGGCCTGCTTGAACTCCTGGTACGGCGCCCCGGCGTCCTTGAGCGCGGCCGCACGGTAGGTGAGCATCCGGCTGGCGTGCAGCATCACCTCGAGGTCGGCGATCTGGAAGGCCACCCCCTGCTTGCGCCCGATCGGTCCGCCGAAGGTCTGGCGCTCGCCGGCGTAGGCCACGCTCATGTCGAGGCAGGCCTGGATGCAGCCGACCGAGAGCGCCGAGATGGCCACCCGGCCGTCGTCGAGGGTGGCCAGGAACTGGGCGTAGCCACGCCCCTGCTGGCCCAAGAGGTTCTCGGCCGGCACCCGGCAGGACTCGAAGCTGAGCGGGTGCGTGTCGGAGGCGTGCCAGCCGAGCTTGTCGTAGGCCTTCTCGGCGGTGAAGCCGGGCGTGCCGGCCGGGACCATGATCGTGGAGATCTCGGGTCGCCCGTCCTCGCGCGTGCCGGTGCGGGCGGTGACCGTGACCAGCGAGGTGATCTCGGAGCCCGAGTTGGTGATGAACTGCTTCGAGCCGTCGACGACCCACTCACCACCGTCGAGCACCGCCTTGGTGCGAGTGGCCCCGGCATCGGAGCCGGCGCCGGGCTCGGTGAGCCCGAAGCCCGCGAGCCGCTCACCGGCGACGAGGTCGGGCAGCCACTGCTTCTTCTGCTCCTCGGTGCCGTAGGTGAGCAGCGGGTTGATGCCCAGGCCCACCCCGGCCTGCAGGGTGATGCCCATCGACTGGTCGACGCGCCCGATCTCCTCGATGGCCACGCACAGGCTGGTGAAGTCGCCGTCCTCACCGGCCCCGCCGTACTCCTCGGGGGCGGTGAGGCCGAAGAGGCCCAGGGCCCCCATCTTGTGCACCACGTCGACCGGGAAGTGGTGGTCGCGGTCCCACTGCGCGGCGTGCGGCGCGATCTCGGCGGCGGCGAACTCGCGCACGCTGGCGCGGAACTCCTCGTGCTCACGGGACAACTCGAAGCCGGTGCTGGTCATGGCGGCCATGCTACCCAAGTGGTTAACGTTTGTTAACCCACGAACAGGTTGGCTGCGCGGCGCACCGTCTCGACGAGCCCGTAGGCCAGCGGGATGCCGACCAGGCCCCACGACACCGCGATGCCCACGGTGTGGTTCTCCTTGTTGTTCTCCGTGTGGTCCTTCTGCTGCTCGCTCATGCGTCGGCCTCCTTCTTCTCGCTCTCGGGCTCGTGGTACTTCTCGTCGACCGGTCGGATCGCCAGGTTGGCCAGGAAGCCGACCACCAGCACACCGACCATCGTCAGCAGCGCGGGCCGGTAGTCGCCGGAGACCAGCTTGCCGGGCTCGCCCTGCGCGTCGAGGAAGGCGTTGATGATGAGCGGGCCGGCCACGCCGGCGGCCGACCAGGCGGTCAGCAGCCGGCCGTGGATCGCGCCGACCTGGTAGGTGCCGAAGAGGTCGCGCAGGTAGGCGGGCACGGTGGCGAAGCCGCCGCCGTAGAAGCTGATGATGATCCCCGCCAGGGCCACGAACAGCACGATGGACGTCGAGCCGCCCAGCGCGAGCGCCAGGTAGAGGGCCACGCCCACGCCGAGGTAGACCATGTACGTCGGCTTGCGCCCGATCTTGTCGGAGGTCGAGGACCACACGAACCGGCCGGCCATGTTGCAGATCGACAGCACGCCGACGAAGCCGCCGGCCGCGGCGGCGCTGACCGTCGAGGAGCCGCCCTCGCGGAAGAAGTCCTGGATCATCGGCGAGGCCTGCTCGAGGATGCCGATGCCGGCGGTGACGTTGCAGAAGAGCACCGTCCACAGCAGCCAGAACTGCGGGGTGCGGATCGCGGTGTTGGCCGAGACCGAGGCGTCGGTGACCATCTTGTTCTGCTTCTTCTCCGAGGGGTCGTAGCCCTCGGGCGCCCAGTCGTCGGCGGGCACCCGGACGATCAGGGCACCGAAGAGCATGAAGCCCAGGTAGACCAGGCCCAGAGTCACGAAGAGAGCGGCGACGGCGCCGCCGCTGGCCACCGATCCCGGGTCGCTGGAGTCGTAGCCGGAGTCGTAGAGCGCCATCAGCCGCCCGCTGAGGGGGCTGGCGACCATCGCACCGCCACCGAAGCCCATGATCGCCATGCCGGTGGCCAGTCCTGGACGGTCGGGGAACCACTTGATCAGCGTCGAGACCGGTGAGATGTAGCCGATGCCCAGGCCGATGCCGCCCAGCACGCCGTAGCCCAGGTAGACCAGCCACAGCTGGTCGGAGCTGATGCCCAGCGCCGCCACCAGGAAGCCCGACGACCAGAACACCGCGGCGACGACCATGGCCGCGCGCGGACCGTTGCGGTCGACCCAGGTGCCGAAGAGCGCGGCCGAGAGACCGAGCATCACGATGGCCAGCGAGAACACGAAGCCGACCCGGGTCAGCGAGGTGTCGAAGTGCTGGACCAGCGCGCTCTTGTAGACGCTGGTGGCGTAGACCTGACCGATCGACAGGTGCACCGCCAGGGCGGCGGGTGGGATCAACCACCGGGAGTAGCCGGGGCGGGCGACGATGCGCTCGCGGGAGAGGAAGTCCAGCACGGGGGCCTCCGAGCTTCTGCGGGGGACGGACAGGCCATACCTATCCGGCCCGCGGTGCCGCTCATCACACCCCTGCGGTTGAGTCCATGTCGCGAGGCACCCCCGACCGCGGGCCGGGGCTACCCCTAGACTCCGGGACACCGTGCCGTCGTGAGTCAGGAGCCAGGGTGTCGCAAGTCAAGCCGTTGCAGAAGGTCCTCATCGCCAACCGTGGCGAGATCGCGGTCCGGGTCATCCGGGCCTGCAAGGACGCCGGCATCGGCAGCGTCGCCGTGTACGCCGAGCCCGACCGCGACGCCATCTTCGTCCGGATGGCCGACGAGGCGCACTCCCTGGGCGGCGCGACGCCGGCCGACTCCTACCTCGACATCGCCAAGATCATCGCCGTGGCGCAGAAGGCGGGCGCCGACTCGGTGCACCCCGGCTACGGCTTCCTGGCCGAGAACGCCGACTTCGCCCAGGCCGTCATGGACGCCGGGCTGACCTGGATCGGCCCGCCGCCCGCGGCCATCGAGGCGCTGGGCGACAAGGCCAAGGCCAAGCACATCGCCGACAAGGCCCAGGCCCCGCTGGCGCCGGGCACCAAGGACCCCGTCGCCGACGCCGACGAGGTCGTGGCCTTCGCCAAGGAGGCCGGGCTGCCGGTGGCCATCAAGGCCGTCTTCGGCGGCGGTGGTCGCGGCCTGAAGGTGGCGCGCACCCTCGAGGAGATCCCCGACGCCTTCGAGTCGGCGGTCCGCGAGGCGGTCAGCGCGTTCGGCCGCGGCGAGTGCCTGGTCGAGAAGTTCCTCGACAAGCCGCGCCACGTCGAGACCCAGTGCCTGGCCGACCAGCACGGCAACGTCGTGGTGGTCTCCACCCGCGACTGCTCGCTGCAGCGCCGCAACCAGAAGCTCGTCGAGGAGGCCCCCGCGCCGTTCCTCTCCGACGAGCAGATGACCGAGCTCTACGAGTCCTCCAAGCGCATCCTGCGCGAGGCCGGCTACTACGGCGCCGGCACCTGCGAGTTCCTGGTGGCCCAGGACGGCACCATCTCCTTCCTCGAGGTCAACACCCGCCTCCAGGTCGAGCACTGCGTCTCCGAGGAGGTCACGGGCATCGACCTGGTGCGCGAGATGTTCCGCATCGCCGCCGGCGAGGAGCTCGGCTATGACGACCCCGAGATCCGCGGGCACTCCATCGAGTTCCGCATCAACGCCGAGGACGGCGGGCGCAACTTCATGCCCGCGCCCGGCACCCTGTCGGCGTGGTCCCCGCCGCAGGGCCCCGGTGTCCGCGTCGACGGCGGCTACGAGAACGGCCAGACCGTCCCCGGCTCGTTCGACTCCCTGATCGCCAAGCTGATCGTCACCGGCCGCGACCGCACCCAGGCCATCGAGCGCTCGCGCCGGGCCCTCGACGAGTTCGTGGTCGACGGCATGCCCACGGTGATCCCCTTCCACCGCACGGTGCTCGACGACCCGGCGTACGTCGGTGCCTCGAACCCGAGCGGCGAGGGCTCCTTCGACGTCTACACGCAGTGGATCGAGACCGAGTTCGACAACCAGATCGAGCCCTACTCGGGCGACTCGGCCGAGGCCGACGAGCCCGAGGAGCGCCAGACGGTCGTCGTCGAGGTGGGCGGCAAGCGCCTCGAGGTCGTGGTGCCCGCGGGCATCGGCGGCCTCGGTGGGGGCGCGGCTGCCGGCGCGGCCAAGAAGCCCAAGCGGGCCAAGGGCAAGAAGGCCGGCGCGGCCGCCAGCGGCGACTCCGTGACCAGCCCGATGCAGGGCACCGTGGTCAAGGTCGTCGTCGAGGAGGGCCAGGAGGTCGCCGAGGGCGAGACCGTCGTGGTCATCGAGGCGATGAAGATGGAGCAGCCCCTCAAGGCGCACAAGGCCGGCACGGTGACCGGGCTGAAGGCCGAGGTCGGCGTGACCGTCACCAACGGCGAGGTCATCTGCGAGCTGAAGGACTGATCTCCACGACCGGTCTGCGCCCGCCGCTGCACCGGGTCCACCCGCGGGCCCGCACGATGTGGGTCACCACCGCGACGCTCGAGGCGCTCGCGCTGGTGGCCCTCGTCGTCGTGCTCGGGCCGGTGCTCGACCTCTTCGACCTGCGCTGGTGGATGCTCGCACCGCTGGTGCTGGTCGACGCGGCGTACGTCGCCGTGGTGCCCGCGTGGCGCTACCGCGTGCACCGCTGGGAGGTCACCGACACGGCGGTCTACACCCAGACCGGGTGGTGGTCGCGCGAGCGGCGGGTGGCTCCGATGTCCCGCATCCAGACGGTCGACTGGAACCAGGGCCCCGTGGAGCGCCTCTTCGGGCTGGCCAACGTCACGGTCACCACCGCCTCGGCGGCCGGCGCCCTCTCGGTCGCGGGTCTCGACCGGCGCACCGCCGAGCAGCTGGTCGCCGAGCTGACCGAGAAGGCCGACGCGGTCGCCGGGGACGCCACGTGAGCGAGGCCCGGCGGTGAGCGAGGACTGGCAGCGCCTGGACCGCCGGATGCTGCTGGTCCACCCGGTGCGCGAGGTGCTGCGCTTCATGCCGGTCCTCATCGGCGTGCTCGTGTTCGGTTCCACCTCCGGTGGCGGGGTCGGCGTCCGCTGGGAGCTGTTGGGCGTGCTGGTGCCGGTCGCGCTGGGCGTGCTGCGCTACCTGACGACGGCCTACCGGGTCCACGAGGGGCGCGTCGAGCTGCGCCGCGGGCTCCTGCAGCGCCACCTGCTGGCGGCCCGCATCGACCGGGTCCGCACCGTCGACACCTCCGCCTCGTTGATCCAGCGGGTCCTCGACCTGTCCACCGTGCGCATCGGCACCGGGGCCAGCGAGCAGGACCTCGACCTCGACGGGCTGCGCGCCGGCCCGGCCCGCGAGCTGCGCGCCCAGCTGCTGCGCGAGAGCGCGGCCGCGCCCACCGACGAGCTCCCCGATCCCGCCGCCGACACCGAGCCCGAGGAGCCCCCGGGACGTCCGGTCCTGCGCCTGGACCCGACCTGGAGCCGCTACGCACCCCTGACCAGCACCGGCCTGGCGATCGCCGGAGCGCTGCTGACGGCGCTGACCCAGCTGCCCCTGCCCCTCGACGCGGGTGACCTGGCGGTGGCCGGCGTCGCCATGGCGGTCGCGGCGCTGCTGGCGCTGGCGGTCGTGGTCTCGGTGCTGGCCGTCGGCGGTTACCTGGTCACCAACTGGGGCCTGACCCTGACCCACGAGCACGGCAGCTGGCACCTGCGCCGCGGCCTGACCACCACCCGCGAGACCAGCGTCGACGACGCGCGGCTGGCCGGGGTCTCGATCGCCCAGCCGGTCAACCTGCGCCTGGCCGGCGCCGCCCGGCTCTCCAGCATCGTCACGGGCCTGCAGGGCGAGGGCCAGTCGCAGATGGAGCTGGTGCCCCCGGCTCCCCGCGCCGTCGTCGTCGGGGTGGCCGGCGAGGTGCTGGGCGACCACGCGCCGGCTGCCGCGACGCTGCTGCCCCACGGCCCCGCCGCCGTACGCCGCCGCTGGGCGCGGGCGCTGGCGCCCGCGCTGGTCGTCGCCGTGGCCGCGGCGGTGCTCGTGGCGCAGACCGGCCTCGGCGCGTGGCTGCTGGGCGTCGCGGCGCTGGCGCCGGCCGCCGGCGCGCTGCTGGCGCTGGACCGCTCCCGCATGCTGGGCCACGCCCTGCTCGACGGGCGCCTGGTCGCGCAGAGCGGCAGCCTGACCTGCCGCCGCGACGTGCTGGGCGTCGAGCACGTGATCGGCTGGAACCTGCAGGACTCGTGGTTCCAGCGCCGGGCGGGGCTGACCACGCTGGTGGCCACCACGGCCGGCGGCCGGCAGCGGGTCGTCGTGCCCGACGTGCCCGAGGGCCGGGCGGTCGAGCTCGCCGCCGCGGCCACCCCCGACCTGCTGGCCCAGTTCCGCGCCTGAGACACCCCCGACGCCCGGGCCCGGGTCTCGGTAGGTTGCGGGCATGTTCTCCAAGGTGCTGGTGGCCAACCGTGGCGAGATCGCGGTGCGCGCGTTCCGCGCCGCCTACGAGCTCGGGGCGCGCACCGTCGCGGTCTTCCCCCACGAGGACCGCTGGTCCGAGCACCGGCTCAAGGCCGACGAGGCCTACGAGATCGGCGAGCGCGGCCACCCGGTGCGCGCCTACCTCGACGCGCAGGCGATCGTCGACGTCGCGGTGCGCGCGGGCGCCGACGCGGTCTACCCCGGCTACGGCTTCCTCTCCGAGAACCCCGGCCTGGCCGAGGCCTGCGCCGCGGCCGGCATCACCTTCGTCGGGCCCACCAGCGAGGTCCTCGAGCTGACCGGCAACAAGGCCCGCGCGATCGCCGCGGCCAAGGCGGCCGGGGTGCCGACCCTGGCCTCCGTCGAGCCCTCCACCGACGTGGACGCGCTCGTCACGGCCGCCGAGGAGCTGCCCTACCCGCTCTTCGTCAAGGCCGTGGCCGGCGGCGGCGGGCGCGGCATGCGCCGCGTCGACGACCCCGCCAAGCTGCGCGAGGCCGTCGAGACCTGCATGCGCGAGGGCGAGGCCGCCTTCGGCGACCCGACCGTCTTCATCGAGCAGGCGGTGGTCGAGCCCCGCCACATCGAGGTGCAGGTGCTGGCCGACGGCGCCGGCGACGTGGTGCACCTCTTCGAGCGCGACTGCTCGGTGCAGCGCCGCCACCAGAAGGTCATCGAGATCGCCCCGGCGCCCAACCTCGACCCGGAGCTGCGGGAGCGGATGTGCGCCGACGCGGTGCGCTTCGCCCGCGAGATCGGCTACCGCAACGCCGGCACCGTGGAGTTCCTGCTCGACCCGGCGGGCAACTACGTCTTCATCGAGATGAACCCGCGCATCCAGGTCGAGCACACGGTGACCGAGGAGGTCACCGACGTCGACCTGGTGCAGGCCCAGCTGCGCATCGCCTCGGGCGAGAGCCTGGCCGACCTGGGGCTCTCCCAGGACACGCTGGTGCTGCGCGGCGCGGCCCTGCAGTGCCGGATCACGACCGAGGACCCGGCCAACGGCTTCCGCCCCGACACCGGGCAGATCACCACCTACCGCTCCCCCGGCGGCGGCGGGGTGCGCCTCGACGGCGGCACCGTCTACACCGGCGCCGAGGTCTCGGCCCACTTCGACTCGATGCTGGCCAAGCTCACCTGCCGGGGCCGGACCTTCGACAAAGCCGTCGAGAAGGCACGACGCGCCGTGGCCGAGTTCCGCATCCGCGGCGTGGCCACCAACATCCCGTTCCTCCAGGCCGTGCTCGACGACCCCGACTTCGCGGCCGGGCGGGTCACCACCTCCTTCATCGAGACCCACCCCGAGCTGCTCTCGGCGCGCGGCTCGGGCGACCGCGGCACCAAGCTGCTGACCTACCTCGCCGAGGTCACCGTCAACCAGCCGCACGGCCCCGCCCCGGTCAGCCTCGACCCGGCCCTCAAGCTGCCGCCGACCGACCTCGAGGTGCCGGCGCCCGACGGCAGCCGCCAGGCGCTGCTGCGCCTGGGCCCCGAGGGCTTCGCGCGCCAGCTGCGCGAGCAGCGCGAGGTGGCCGTCACCGACACCACCTTCCGCGACGCCCACCAGTCGCTGCTGGCCACCCGGGTGCGCACCCGCGACCTGCTCACGGTCGCACCCCATGTCGCCCGCACCACCCCCGAGCTGTGGTCGCTGGAGTGCTGGGGCGGGGCGACGTACGACGTCGCGCTGCGCTTCCTCTCCGAGGACCCCTGGGAGCGGCTGGCCCAGCTGCGCCAGGCCGTGCCCAACGTGTGCCTGCAGATGCTGCTGCGCGGGCGCAACACCGTGGGCTACACGCCCTACCCCACGACCGTCACCGACGCGTTCGTCGCCGAGGCGGCCGCGACCGGGCTCGACGTCTTCCGCATCTTCGACGCCCTCAACGACGTCGAGCAGATGCGCCCGGCGATCGACGCGGTGCGCGCCACCGGCACGGCCGTGGCCGAGGTGGCGCTCTGCTACACCGGCGACCTCTCCGACCCCGGCGAGCAGCTCTACACCCTCGACTACTACCTGCACCTGGCCGAGCGGATCGTCGACGCGGGCGCGCACGTGCTGGCGATCAAGGACATGGCCGGCCTGCTGCGGGCCCCGGCGGCGCGCACCCTGGTCACCGCCCTGCGCGAGCGCTTCGACCTGCCGGTGCACCTGCACACCCACGACACCACCGGCGGCCAGCTGGCCACCCTGACCGCGGCGATCGACGCCGGGGTGGACGCCGTCGACGCGGCCACCGCGTCGATGGCCGGCACCACCTCGCAGCCCTCGCTGGCGGCGCTGGTCGCGGCCACCGACCACTCCGAGCGCCCCACCGGCCTGTCCCTGGCCGCGGTCAACGCCCTGGAGCCCTACTGGGAGGCCACCCGCCGCGTCTACGCGCCGTTCGAGTCGGGGCTCAGCGCCCCCACCGGGCGGGTCTACCGCCACGAGATCCCGGGCGGGCAGCTCTCCAACCTGCGCCAGCAGGCGATCGCGCTGGGCCTGGGCGAGAAGTTCGAGCAGGTCGAGGACATGTACGCCGCCGCCAACGACATCCTCGGCAACGTGCCCAAGGTGACGCCCTCCTCGAAGGTGATCGGCGACCTGGCCCTCTCGCTGGTCGGCCTGGGCGCCGACCCCGCGGAGTTCGCGGCCGACCCCGGCTCCTACGACATCCCCGACTCGGTGGTCGGCTTCCTCAACGGCGAGCTCGGCGACCCGCCGGGCGGCTGGCCCGAGCCGTTCCGCACCCGGGCGCTCGAGGGCCGGTCGTGGACCCCGCCGGCCGAGGAGCTGGCCGCCGAGGACGCCGAGCGGCTGGCGGGCTCCTCCGCCCAGCGCCGCCGCGCGCTCAACGAGCTGCTCTTCCCCGGCCCGACCAAGAGCTACCTGGAGTCCTGCGAGACCTACGGCGACGTCTCGGTGCTCTCGACCATGGACTACCTCTACGGCCTGCGCCAGGGCGAGGAGCACGAGGTCGAGCTCGACGAGGGCAAGACGCTGCTGCTGGGCGTGCAGTCGATCAGCGAGCCCGACGAGCGCGGCTACCGCACCGTGATGGCGCTGCTCAACGGCCAGATGCGCCCGGTCAGCGTGCGCGACACCTCGGTCGCCTCCGAGGTCGCGGCCGCCGAGAAGGCCGACCCCTCCGAGCACGGCCAGGTGGCCGCCCCCTTCCAGGGCGTGGTGACCGTCGTGGTCGAGAAGGGCCAGCAGGTGGCCGCCGGCGAGACGCTGGCCACGATCGAGGCGATGAAGATGGAGGCCGCGATCACCGCCCCGGTCGCCGGCACGGTCGAGCGGGTGGCGCTGGGCGGGACCCAGGCCGTCGAGGGCGGCGACCTGGTGGTCGTGCTGGCCTGATCCGTGCAACCAGCCCTCAGCAGGGCGTGCGGATCACGTCCATGCCGGTGAACCCAGCGGGACCGCCGGTGTAGGAGTGCGGCACGTCGGCGGCCCAGGCGTGGTGCTCGCCCGGCCCCAGCTCGACGACGGCCCCGTCGACGTCGAGGCGGCAGTGCCCGGTGAGCACCACGAGCTGCTCGTGGGCGCCGCGCGCGTGCGCCGGTGAGCGACGGGTGCGCCCGGGCGCGACCTGCACCAGGTAGACCTCGGTGGTGGTGCCGTCCGCCGTCGTCACGTGCAGCCGCCGGGCGGTGAGCGCCTCGTCGGCCACGGTCGCGCCGTCGTGGTCCTCGAGCAGGGCCGCGAGGGGTACGCCGAGCGGGCCGGCGACGGCGTACAGCGTCTCGAGCGTGGGGTTGCGGCGGCCGCCCTCGAGCTCGGAGAGGGTGCCCTTGCCGATGCCGGCGACGGCGGCCAGGGCGCTGAGGGAGAGCCCGCGCTCGGTGCGCAGCTGGCGGATGCGGGCCCCGGCCGAGGCGCCGGCGTCGTAGGATCGTTCCACAAACAGAACGATACTCCCCCACGACTCCCGGAAGGCGCCCCATGTCCCAGGACCACTCCCCCGTCGTGGCCGGCGTGGTCGCGGCCGTCGTCGGCTTCAGCAGCTCGTTCGTGGTCGTGCTGGCCGGCCTGGTCGCGGTGGGGGCGACGCCGGCGCAGGCGGCCTCGGGGCTGCTGGCGCTGTGCGTGGCGCAAGGGCTGGGCATGGCCTGGCTGGCGGTGCGGCACCGCACGCCGCTCTCGCTCGCCTGGTCGACCCCGGGCGCGGCGCTGCTGGTCTCGACGGGTGCCGTGGCCGGCGGCTGGTCGGCGGCGGTGGGGGCGTTCCTGGCCACGGCGGCACTGATCGCGCTGACCGGGCTGGTGCCGGCGCTGGGCGACCTCGTGGCGCGGATCCCCCCGAGCCTGGCCCGGGCGATGCTGGCCGGGGTGCTGCTGCCGATCTGCCTCGAGCCGGTGCTGGGCGTGGCCGCCGCGCCGCTGCTGGTCGGCCCGGTGGTGCTGGCCTGGCTGCTCGGGCAGCGGCTCTTCCCGCGCTGGGCGGTGCCCGCCTCGCTGGTCGTGGCGCTGGTGGTGGTGCTGGTCGAGACCCACGGCGAGGTCGGCCTCGGCGACGCGGCGCCCGCGCTGGCGTGGACGACGCCGACGTGGAGCGTGCCCGCGCTGGTCGGCATCGCGCTGCCGCTCTACGTGGTGACGATGGCCTCGCAGAACGTGCCGGGCGTCGCGGTGATGGCCGGCAACGACTACCGGGTGCCGTGGCGCGAGACGATGGTGGTGACCGGCCTCGGCACCGCCCTGGCCGCACCGCTGGGCGGGCACGCGGTCAACCTCGCCGCGATCACCGCCGCGATGGTGGCCGGGCCCGAGGGCGGCCCCGACCGGTCGCAGCGCTGGCGGGGCGCGGTCGCGGCCGCCGTCACCTACCTGGTGCTGGCCGCCGCCGCGGCCGGCCTGACCGCGCTGGTCACGGCGGCGCCCGACGGGGTGGTGCAGGCCGCCGCCGGGCTGGCCCTGCTGGGCACCCTGGCCACGTCGCTGGCCGACGCCCTGGCCGACCCGGCCGAGCGGGTGGCGGCGGTGGCCTGCCTGGTCGTGGCCGCCAGCGGCGTCACGGTGCTGGGGGTGGGCGCGGCCTTCTGGGCGCTGGTGGTCGGGCTGGTCGTGCGCGCGGTCGTGCCGCGGGCCGCGCTCAGCGCGAGCGCACCCGGAACGTCACCCACGGCGACTTCAGCCCCAGCCCGAAGCGCAGGGCGTCACCGCTCACCGTGACCGTGCCGCGGGTGCCCGCCAGGCGCACCGAGAGCACCCGTCCGCCCCACTGGCCGTTGCCGTCGCGGTCGAGGACCTTGATCGAGCGCAGGTCGCCGACGGCGGGGAACGCGCTCTCGAGGCGCGCGTCGGTGAGGGTCACCGACCAGTCGTGGTGCGCGTTGCCGGCCCAGTCGTCGTACGGGTCGGCCTTGGCCCGCAGGTAGGGCCGCGAGCCGGCGGCGGTCCAGCCGCCGCTGCTGGAGGAGAACTGGGTGAAGGCGGCCTGGCCGTCGGCGAGGCGCACCTGCTTGGCGGTGGCGCGCACGGCCGCGTCGGAGCCCGGCTGCTCGGCCCGCACCCCGCCGTAGACCTGGCAGGAGGAGGTGTCGCAGAGCTGGTAGTGCGCGGCGCGCGGGGTGCGCCGCTCGAAGACGGCGTAGCTGCGGGCGGCGACCGCCTGGGCGCGCACCGCGGCCGGGCTCCACGAGGCGGGGATCTCGAGGGGCACGACGCCGCGCAGGTAGTCGTCGAGGCGCAGCTTGTTGACGGTGTCGCGGGCCTTCGAGCCGGCGCTGGGCGGCAGCGCGCGCAGCCGGCCGCGGTAGGCACGGTCGCCGGAGGGGGTCACCAGGGTGACCGGCGCGTTGCCGGCGCTGAGCTCGCCGTTGCCCTTGAGGTCGCGCCACTTGGTCCAGGAGCCCTGGCCGCCGGCGGAGGTGCGCCACGAGACGCGGGTGCGGTCGCGGTGGTTCTGCCGGAGCCGCCACAGCGCCGGGGTCCGGCCGCCGATCTTCTTGGGCAGTCGGGTGGTGTCGCCGCTGGCGAGGTCGCGCACGCGCAGCCCGTCGCGGCTGCGGACCACGAGGTCGTCGGTGGTGTCGGCCGAGATCAGCACGCTGACCCGTCCCCCGCGCTTCCCGGCGGTGGTGCCCGGGTAGTAGAAGTCGAGGATCTGCGCGGCGCTCAACCCGCGGCGGGCCGCGCCCTCGGCGCCGTGCTGCGACATACCGTGGCCGTGCCCGAAGCCGTGCCCGCGCACCGTGATGCTCGCCTCCGAGGGCACCTTCCAGGTGTCGGAGGCGGCCGCCGCGGGGGCGGCCGGCCCCCAGACCAGGCCGGCGCCGGCAGCGGTCAGCAGCACCGCCCGGAGGCGGGGCGTGGCTGGGCGCATGCGGGACTCCTGCGGAGCGCGACGGGGGGGATGGGGTGTGGCGAGAGGGGCTTGTGTGACCACACCAGCCGCTATCGCACCACGCCCCACACCCCCGCGCAACGCGAGCGCGTGAACTACAGATCTGTAGTTCTCAGCGACCCTCAGCGGCGCATCGCCGGCTGCGACTGCGCGTTGAAGGTGCGGGTGCGCACCTTCTTGGCCTGGTTGACCCGCGGGTCGTCGATGGCGAAGACCTCGAGGCCACGGGTGATGTCGCTGGAGTAGATGTGGCCGTTGTACCAGTAGACCGACCAGGCGCCGCCGGTCTCGGGGCTGGTCGCGGAGATCGGGCCCCGGTCGAACCAGGCGATCTCCTCGGGGTTCGCGGAGTCGGTGAAGTCGAAGACCGAGAAGCCGCCCTGGTACCACGCCTGGACCATGATGTCCTTGCCCTTGACCGGGATCAGCGAGCCGTTGTGGGCCACGCAGTTCTCGGTGAGCGTCTGCACGCGCGGGATCTTGTAGTAGCTCTTGAACGTCAGCTCGTCGCGCTCGATGTCGTAGATCCCGTCGGCGCCGCGGGTGGGACCGAAGACCGGGCTGCAGGTCGGCAGCGAGCCGCCGCCGAGCTCGTCGGTGAAGAGCACCTTCGTGCCGGCGTCGTTGAAGGTCGCGGAGTGCCAGAAGGCGAAGTTGACGTCGTCGGTGACCCGGTCGATCACGGTGGGCTTCGCCCGCTTGCTGATGTCCATCAGGATGCCGTCGCCCATGCAGGCGCCCGCGGCGAGGTCCTTGGCCGGGTAGGCGGTGACGTCGTGGCAGCCGCTGGTCGAGCTGGAGGTCAGCAGCGGGATCGGGCCGCCGGGGTTGCCGCCGTCGGGGAAGAGCACCGGCGTGGCCACGAGGCGGGCCCGGGCGGGCTTGCGCACCGGCACCTTGACCACGGAGATGATGTCGTGGGGCGGCTGGCAGTCGGGGAAGTCGGCGCTCGGGGAGTAGGAGGAGACGTAGACGAAGAGCTGCTTGCCGTTGCGGTTCGGCGCGAGGGTGTGGGTGTGCGAGCCGCAGGCGGTCTCGACGGAGGCGACGTACCGCGGCTTGGCCGGCTGCGAGATGTCGAAGACCCGCAGGCCCTCCCACGAGGACTTCTCGCTGGCCGACTGGGCGGTGCTGGTGCAGGAGTCGTCGCTGCGGCTGGAGTCGACGCTGAGCACGAGCACGTCGCCGTGCACCGAGATGTCGCCCTGGCCGCCGGGGCAGACCACCTGCGCGACCCGGCGGGGGCGGGTGGGCCGCTTGATGTCGTAGACGCCGAAGCCGTTGTAGTTGCCGACGTAGGCGTAGCGGCCCTGGAAGGCCATGTCGGTGCCGAAGGCGCCCTCCTCGGCGAACGCCCCGACCAGCGGCAGGTGGGCGACGAGCTCGACGTTGTCGGACTTGTCGACGTCGTCCTCGCTGAGCCCGGGCGCCGCGGCCGACTCACGCATGTCGGCCAGCAGCGAGCCGGGCAGCTCGCAGGCGAGGGCGAAGTTGTCGCCGGCGGCGACCAGCGCCTCGCGCTCCGCGGGGGTGCAGGCGCGTGGACCGGGGTCGGCCTGCGCCGAGCCGTTGACGGCGGCGAGCCCCACACCTCCCACGAGGACGGCGCCGAGGACGGCGTAGCTGGCTCTGGCCCGGAGGGAGGGTCGGCTCATGCCCCTGCAACCCCGCGGGGCCGCGAAGGTTACGCCTGCGTCGTGATCTGATTGCCTCCTGATGCGCACGCTCCCCTCCCCCGCGACCGCGCGGCACGCCCTGGCCGTCGTGGTCGTCGCCTGCCTGACGGGGCTCACCGCCTGCAGCGGCGAGGCCGCCGAGACCGGTCCGGCCAGCCCTGCGGAGTCCTCCGAGCCGACGGACCCCGGTGTCGTGCAGGTCCAGCCGGGAGCGCCCGGCGAGCCCGCGACGACGCTCGACGCCGACGCGGTGGTCGGCGGCCCGGGCTGGAACCACGACGACCTGGCCTTCGTGCAGATGATGGTGCCGCACCACCAGCAGGCCCTCGAGATGGCCGAGCTGGCCGAGTCGCGCGCCGACTCCCCCGAGGTCGCCGGGCTCGCCGCGCGCATCGAGGCGGCGCAGGGCCCCGAGATCCTGCTGATGGCCGGCTGGCTCGCCGAGCAGGGCGTCGAGGTGCCCGAGCCCTCCGACGACCCCAGCGCCTGGGACCACTCCTCCCACGGGCACTCCGGGATGGCCGGGATGCTCGACGCCGAGCAGATGGCCGCCCTGGCCGAGGCCGAGGGCGTCGAGTTCGACCGGCTCTTCCTCGAGGGGATGATCAGCCACCACGAGGGCGCGGTGGAGATGGCGCTCGACGCGCTGGTCGGCGGTCAGGACCAGCGGGTGCTCGAGCTCGCCGACGACGTCAACGCCGGGCAGTCGGCCGAGATCGCGCGGATGCGCCGGATGCTCGCGGACCTGTAGCCGCCAGCCCCGGCCCTACGCCGGCGGCAGCACCCGGGCGAGCGACTCGGGGTCGCGACCGACCACGGTGGTGCCGTCGTCGGCGGTGATGATCGGGCGCTGGACCAGCCGCGGGTGGGCGGCCAGCGCGTCGAGCCACTGCCCCCGGGCCTCCTCGGTGCGCGGCAGGTCGGCGACCACGCTCGCCTCCGCCTCGCCGGTGCGGGTGATGTGCCACGGCTCGACGCCGAGGCGCGCCACGACGTCCTCGAGCTCGGCACGGGTGGGCGGCTCGTCGAGGTAGCGCCGCACCGAGTACGCCACGCCGGCCTCGTCGAGGGCCGCGGTGGCGGCCCGGCACTTCGAGCAGGCGGGGTTGATCCAGATCTCCACGGGCCCATCCCACCAGGTCGCCCCCGGCACGGTGGCCTAGGCTCCAGCGGTGACTGCCACGCTCGTCGCCAAGGACCTGTCCGGCGGCCACGGCCACCGGGTGCTCTTCGAGGGCCTCGACCTGACCGTCGCCCCCGGTGACGTGGTCGGGGTGGTCGGCGCCAACGGTGCCGGCAAGTCCACCCTGCTGCGGCTGCTGGCCGGCGCCACCACGCCGCTCGCCGGCAGCGTCGCCTGCGCGCCGCGCGACGCGTTCGTGGGCTGGTTGCCGCAGGAGCACGAGCGGGTGCCGGGCGAGACGGTGGCGCAGTACGTCGCCCGACGTACGGGCGCGGCCGAGGCCACCGCCGAGATGGAGCGCACCGCCGGGGCGCTCGGCTCGGGCGAGCCCGGGGCCGACGACGCCTACGAAGCCGCGTTCGACCGCTGGCTGGGCAGCGGCGCCCCCGACCTGGAGGACCGGCTCGGCCCGGTGCTGGCCGACCTCGGTCTCGACGTCGACACCGCCACCCCGATGACCGCGCTGTCGGGCGGGCAGGCGGCGCGCGCGGCGCTGGCGGCGCTGCTGCTGAGCCGCTTCGACGTGGTGCTGCTCGACGAGCCGACCAACGACCTCGACCTCGACGGGCTGGCCCGGCTCGAGGCGTTCGTGCAGGGGCTGCGGGGCGGGGTGGTGCTGGTCTCGCACGACCGCGAGTTCCTGGCCCGGTGCGTGACGCGGGTGGTCGAGCTCGACCTGGCCCAGGGCCAGGTCAGCGTCTACGACGGCGGCTACGAGGCGTTCCTCGAGGAGCGCGAGGTGGCCCGGCGCCACGCCCGCGAGGCCTACGAGCAGTACGCCGGCACCCGGGCCGACCTGGTCTCGCGGGCGCGCACCCAGCGCGAGTGGAGCTCGCAGGGCGTGCGCAACGCGATGAAGAAGAGCCCCGACAACGACAAGATCCGGCGCAAGGCGGCCACGGAGTCCTCGGAGAAGCAGGCGCAGAAGGTGCGGCAGATGGAGTCGCGCATCGCGCGGCTCGAGGAGGTCGAGGAGCCGCGCAAGGAGTGGCGCCTGCAGTTCGACATCGCGGCGGCGCCGCGCTCGAGCGCGGTGGTGGCCACGCTCAACGAGGCCACGCGTCGTCTGGGCGACTTCACGCTCGGGCCGGTCTCGCTGCAGGTCGAGGCGGGCGACCGGATCGGCGTGACCGGACCCAACGGCGCCGGCAAGACCACGCTGCTGGGGCTGCTGCTGGGCTGGGCCGAGCCCGACAGCGGGTCGGCATCGCTGGGCGCGTCGGTGGCCGTGGGCGTCATCGACCAGGCCCGCACCGGGCTCGACCACGACCTGGCGCTGGGCGAGGCGTTCGAGCGGGCGGTGCCCGAGATGACCCAGGCCGAGGTGCGCACGCTGCTGGCCAAGTTCGGACTCAAGGCCGACCAGGTGGGCGCCGTGGTCGGCCGCCTCTCCCCCGGCGAGCGCACCCGCGCGGCGATGGCGCTGCTGCAGGCGCGAGGGGTCAACCTGCTGGTGCTCGACGAGCCGACCAACCACCTCGACCTGCCCGCGATCGAGCAGCTCGAGCAGGCGCTGGCGTCGTACGACGGGGCGCTGCTGCTGGTCTCGCACGACCGGCGGCTGCTGGCCGGGGTCCGCCTCAACCAGCGCTGGCACGTCGAGGCCGGCCGGGTCACCGTCGGCGTCGTCTAGCCGCTAGCTCCTAGGACTGCAGCCGGAACCAGTCGGAGCGCAACCCGAACCAGCTGCGGAACTGGTCGCCGGTGAGGCTGCGGGTGGCGCCGGTGAAGCGCACCTCGACGCGCACCACGCGCCCGCCCCAGGCGCCGTTGCCGTCGCGGGCGGTGACCGCGAGGGAGACGAAGCTGCCGGAGCCGGGCCACGCCTTCTCGAGGGCGGCGGCGGTCACGGTGTGGGTCCACTGCGAGTAGGGGTTGCCGGGCGCGGCGTCCCAGGGTCCTCGGTGGCGGCCAGGTAGTCGAAGGCGCCGGCCCGGGTCCAGCCGCCGTTGCTGGCGGAGAACTGGGTGAAGGCGGGGGCGCCGTCGGCGGTGACCACGACGCCGGCGGTGGCGGCCACGGCGTCGTCGGAGCCGGGGTGCTCGGCGTCGACGCCGCGGTAGACCTGGCAGAAGGTGGTGTCGCAGAGCTCGTAGTGGCGGGCGGCGGGTGCGTGGTCGCGCTCGTACGCCGCGTAGGTGCGGGCGGCGACGGCCTGGGCGCGCACGGCCTCGGCGGGCCAGAGGGCAGGGACCTCGCCGGGCACGACGCCGCGCAGGTAGTCCTCGAAGTCGACGACGTTGACGGTGTCGCGGGCGCGGCCGGCGCCGGTGGAGGCCGAGCGCAGCGCGCCGCGGTAGGTGGCGCGGGCGCCGCCGGGCAGCAGCAGGGTGAGCGGCTCCTTGGCGAGCAGCTCGGCGTCGCCGGCGAGGGTGCGTACTCGGCTCCAGCTGCCCTTGGCCCGGGCCTCGACGTTGCTGCGCCCGCCCGTGGCCGAGGTGATCCGCCAGGCGCGAGCGTCGGGGGCGGAGCGGGCCAGCCAGCGGCTGCGGCCGGTGCCGACGCTGCGCACCCGCAGGCCGCGGGCGGGCAGGACCCTGACGTCGGTGGTGGTGTCGGCGCTGATCAGCACCTCGACGTCGCCGTCGACGCTGCCGCGCTGGGTGCCCGGGTAGTAGAAGTCGAGGATCTCCTGGTGGGTGCGGCCCTGCTGGGCCGCGGCCTTGGCGCCGTACTGCGAGAGGCCCTTGCCGTGGCCGAAGCCGCGGCCCTCGAGCACCACGTCGGCGGCGCGGTCGTCGCGGTCGGGGGCGGCGGAGGCGGTGCTGGTGAGGGTGGTGGGCGTGGCGGCCAGGAGCGCGGCCAGCGGGAGCGCGAGCAGCGCGGTACGACGGGGCATGGGGAGCCTTCTCGAGACGGGGGGTGTGCAGCGTACGACGCGCAGAGGCGGCGGTTGGTTGTCTTCGCAGATCCCGAGGCGCAGGCTGGAGCATGGTCACCTCAGCGGTCGAGATCGTCACCCTGGCGCCGCAGCCCGCGCTCGCCGTGCACGGCGACGTCGCACCACCCGACCTGCCGGGCTTCTTCGGGCGGGCCTTCTCGTCGGTGCCGGCGGCGGCCGCGGCGGCCGGTGTCGAGCTGGTCGGCCCTCCCTTCGGGCTGTTCCCGTCGATGCCGGGCGAGACGGTGGAGGTGGAGGCGGGCTTCCCGGTCTCGGCGGCGACGGGCGCGACGGCCGGCACGGGCGAGGCCGAGGGCGTGCACGACCTGCTGCTGCCGGGCGGTGAGGTGGCGCAGGCGCTGCACACGGGCCCCTACGACAAGGTCGGCGAGACGTACGCCGCGATGGAGTCGTGGATGGGCGAGCAGGGCATGGTGCCGGCGGGGCCGCCATGGGAGTCCTACGTGAGCGACCCGGAGGCAGAGCCCGACCCCGAGCAGTGGCGCACGCTGGTCTGCTGGCCGGTGACCCGGGGTGCATGAGACCGGGGACGCAGGGTAAAGAAGAGGTATGAGGACACCGTGGGGAGCCCGTCGGGAGCGTCGTGAGCAGGAGCTGCTGGCCGCGGAGGAGTTCCGCTCGGCCAGGCGGTTGGCGCGCGAGGACGTGACGGTGCTCGGGGAGCAGGTCGCCGAGCTCGACGTCGACGTCGAGGGCTCACGCGGCCATGAGGTGCGCGACTTCCACCAGGAGGCGCTCGATGCGTACGCCGCGGCCGCGGCGGCGCTGGAGGAGGCGTCGTCGGTGCAGGAGGTCGGTGCGATCGAGGAGCTGTTGAACAAGGGTCGCTACGCCCGGGCGGCGGTGCTGGCGCTGCGGGCCGACGAGCCGTTGCCGGAGCGTCGCGGCCCGTGCTTCTTCAACCCCCAGCACGGCCCGGCGGTGACGACGGTGTCGTGGACTCCCCCGCACGGCACCGAGCGCGAGGTGGAGGTCTGCCGCAACGACGCGGTCCGCCTCGACGACGGCGAGGAGCCCGACGTGCGCCAGGTGCGGGTGGGCGACCGCTACGTGCCCTGGTACGCCGCCGACGACGCGGCGATCCACTCGTGGAGCTCGACGGCGAACGCGTCGACGTCGGGCTGGTTGAGCAGCGTCGCGAAGGCCGAGGCGGGCACGCGCGCCGGGGTGTCGCAGGCCGGCATGATGGGTCGCCAGTAGCCCAACCCTCCTCTTAGAGGGGTGAGTAGGTGCCGATGCCGGGGACGACGACGAGTCGTTGGTCCTGGGGTCCGGTCCAGGTGTAGTGGCCGTGGTCCATGCGTCGGTAGCGCCACTGCTTGGTGGGGTCGGTGGTGGTCTTGGCGCGGTGATGTCGTCGGCAGAGTGGGGCGAGGTTGCCTGGGTGTGTTTGGCCGGGTGGGCCGCCGTGGGCGGGGTCGATCCAGGTGCTGATGTGGTCGAGGTCGCAGCGTCGGGCGGGGCGGCGGCAGTCGGGGAAGACGCAGTGCTGGTCACGCGCGATGACCAGCTCGCGCATCCACTCCGGCGGGTCGTGGGCATCGATGGGGTCGCCGCGGTCGGGGTCGAGGACTGGCGTCACGGTGACCCGGGAGCCGGTGAGCCATTCGCGGACCAGGGCGCTGGTGGCGGGTCCGAGGTCCTCGACACGTCCCAGCGGCGCGATGTGGCCCTCGGGGGTCGCGGTGAGGTGCACGTAGGCCTTGTACGGCCGTCCCGGTGCGGGGGTGTCGCCGTGGGCGCGGGCGCGGTCGACGATGACCTGCAACGCCAGCACCCGACGCCGCGCCAGTGGCAGGTCGGGGTGGGCGGCCAGCAGGTCATGGGCGATACGCCCCACCAGGTCGTTGAGGTCGGCCAGGGTGGCGGTGTCGCCGGTGATCTGCATCCACGAGGTCCCCAACCAGCGTCCGTCACGCACCCCGGCATGGGTCAGGGTCACGTCCCACGACTCCCGCGCCGCCTCCTCGGCCTCTTCGTGGGCGTCGGTGTCGTAGCGGGCCCGCGCGTTCTCAACGAGGCGAGCCAGCACCACCGCCCCGACCCGGTGCGCGCGGCCGGCGATCTCGGCATCGACGTAGGCCGCCGCGTCGGGTGAGCCCTGATCCACCGACGTTGGATTCGTGATCGGTGATTTCGCTGATTCGCGGTGGAACTCGGGGAGTGGGCGTGGCTGACCCGCCGGTCTGATCCGGCTCTTCCACTTGAGTCCTCAGGTCG
>NZ_JAULSC010000262.1 GCF_030518195.1 Nocardioides cremeus | reverse complement strand
GCGGGCGGGGGTGCAGCGGGCCGTGTCGGGAGACCCCGAGCAGCAGGTCGCCCGACCCGCGCCCCCGCCGGCCGCACCGGCACCGGCCCCGGGGGGGGGCCCCGCCCCCCCCCCCGGCGCGGCGCCCCCCCCCCCCCCCGCCCCCCCCCCCCCCCCCGCCCCCCCCCCCCCCCCCCCCCCACAACTCCTGGGTGGCCGATGAAGCTTCATCGGCCAGCCACCAGTTTCGTCGACGGCCAATGCCGTACGACGTCAAGCGACGGGCGCCAGGTAGCGGGT
>NZ_JAULSC010000261.1 GCF_030518195.1 Nocardioides cremeus | reverse complement strand
CTAATAAACTTCTACTATAAGGAGCTTACTAAAGAGAACTTAGACTATATAGTACTAGTCTTAGGTATAAGGCTAACTTAAGAAGTAGAAGAGGACTCTACTACTAGAGTAGGAAGAAGGTAAAACGAGTGTAACTAAAGACTACTTAGTTACTTTCTAGAGATACTCCTCTAATAAAAATTAAGAAAAGGAAGAAACTTAATAAAACTAGCTAGAGAACCTATAGATTAAGATATTAAAGAAGAATTAAGTCTACTAAAAAGTATAAGAAATAATAAA
>NZ_JAULSC010000260.1 GCF_030518195.1 Nocardioides cremeus | reverse complement strand
AAATTCTTCTTTTATTCATAATGGCCACAGTCGAGGTTGTGTCAGCAACATCAGCATTCCACGCGGAGAAAGTTGAAGAAGCCAAGACAACAACTGAAGAAGCAGCGGCCACAGTTGAGGAAGTTGTAGTAGCTCCACCAGCACCAGAAGTGCCTAAACAAACCGAGACCAATGCGGATGAGCCAGCAGAGTAGGCCAAGGTGACTGAAGAAGAGGTCAAGGCGGAAAGTGTCCCAGAGGAAAAAGAGAACAAGACTAGTGAAGAAGAACAAGTTGTGG
>NZ_JAULSC010000259.1 GCF_030518195.1 Nocardioides cremeus | reverse complement strand
ACGCCGCAGGGCCCGCAAGTCGGCGACCTGAACATATGGAACGCAGCCGATCCGCGCGAGCGCTTCTGGGCCAGTCGCACGCGGCAGCTGCAGAGTAGCCATGTGGGCGAGGGGGATCGCCTGTGGAGTTGCTTGCCCTTTATGCGCCCGCTTTGCGGGCTTGTCGAGGATGGCTGTCGGCTTGGGGACAGACGCAGGGTTGGAGATGCGGGCGAGGCTAAGGAACGGACGAGGTGGGGGGGTCGCTGTCATGATTTGTTGGGTACCAGGTGTGATCCT
>NZ_JAULSC010000258.1 GCF_030518195.1 Nocardioides cremeus | reverse complement strand
CAGAGGTCGTTTGAATATACATACTACGTAGAAAGTGTGTACGCGTGTGTGTGGAAAGGATTACTGGGCTTGGCACCGAGGCACCGGAAGCAGGCGGGACGATGTCACTCTGCGCGGTTACTGGAGTTTATTGCTGCGACGACAGCAGCGGCGCAAAGATGCTGGAGTAGGCATAGGTGGGAGGGCAAGGGTGGATACGAAGTGTGGTGGGAGCACTAAGCAGCCCTGCACGGGCCCTGCTTGGGCCCTGCTTGGCAAAGAGCCTCGGACTTCCCCACG
>NZ_JAULSC010000257.1 GCF_030518195.1 Nocardioides cremeus | reverse complement strand
AGAAAATAAAGTATTTAACGCTTCTTATGGAACTTATCATGATTTGTGTAAAATTTTAGATAAAGATTTTCTCGATAATTCAAAGAATGAAAAGATTTTAGAAGATATTGTGTTGACCTTAACGTTATTTGAAGATAGAGAAATGATTAGAAAACGTCTAGAAAATTACAGTGATTTATTGACCAAAGAACAAGTGAAAAAGCTGGAAAGACGTCATTATACTGGTTGGGGAAGATTATCAGCTGAGTTAATTCATGGTATTCGCAATAAAGAAAGCAG
>NZ_JAULSC010000256.1 GCF_030518195.1 Nocardioides cremeus | reverse complement strand
ATTTCCATCTTCTTAACCAACTCTTCGCCGTATTTTGTCGGGTGCAATGACAAGAAAGCAGCACCGAAACAAGCGGAGAATGTAGGAGTCGGTTCCGTGATACCACGCTCTGTACCTGCTAATTTAGCGGTAAATCCAGACAAGAAGTAGTATTGAGTTTGCTCCGGAGTCAAGATAGATACTGGAGGCAATACACCGAATGCGTCAGCAGACAAGAAGATAACTTGTTTTGCGTGCGGGCCTTTAGAAACCGGCTTAACGATGTTCTCGATGTGATAG
>NZ_JAULSC010000255.1 GCF_030518195.1 Nocardioides cremeus | reverse complement strand
GCGTTTATAAAAGAGGACTAAAACTAGCTAATCTAATAGTAAAACTAGGTCTTCTTCTATACTATAATATAAAGTAAGAACCCCTTAGTATTAAAAGAACTAAGCCTATTCTCTATAATATATAAACTAAATAGGTAAAACCTAAGAGATAAATATCTTAATATATTATAGAGTAATTTTAACCTATATATACTATATAAGTTAGTAGCTAAGAAGGTTTAACTTATAGATATTCTACGCCTAGAAGAGCTAATAAAGTTTAGCTAAATAGACTAAAAA
>NZ_JAULSC010000254.1 GCF_030518195.1 Nocardioides cremeus | reverse complement strand
AGAAGTGGACTTACTAATGAGGAGATGAAATTTCTCTTTTGTTGGATAATAGCAATGGGGGGGGGGGGTATGGATTTTCATGCGGTGCCTATTCCCACTCTGTGTTGAGTGCTGCATGGTAGTGGCCGGTTTGCTTCTATGGCTTTTGTGAAAAAAAAGTGGGGAAGTAGGATTGATTGTTTGGATCTCTGAGGGACATGGGCTATACGGTATTCATGCTAGACTTTATCTAGTAGGTACCGCTCCACCGACGGTGACTTCTGCAATATTTGAGAACTG
>NZ_JAULSC010000253.1 GCF_030518195.1 Nocardioides cremeus | reverse complement strand
GGGCTATTTTGTGCTCGAAAAGAATACCCTGTTCCTTTTCTCGTGGATATCCGTCGATCAGAAAACCTTTAGACGCGGACAGAGCCTTTACAATTGCTTCCTTGAGCAACTCTAGAACCACTTCCAAAGGAACCAATTCTCCCCTTTCCATAATGGCTGTCAATTCTTTCCCTCTTGGAGATCCACTGCTCACTTCATTTCTAAGAAGATCCCCCGTAGACAAATGTGTGAATCCATATTTTGCGACAATCTTATCGCACTGTGTCCCCTTTCCCGACC
>NZ_JAULSC010000062.1 GCF_030518195.1 Nocardioides cremeus | reverse complement strand
CGCATCAGCGAGGTCGTCACCACGTGGGGGTCGATGACCAACACCATCCTGGCGTTGCGTGAGCACCTGATCGAGCAGCAGGTCACGTTGGTGCTCATGGAAGCCACCAGCGACTACTGGAAGCCCTACTACTACTTGCTGGAGGACCTGCCGGGCTGCGAGGTGATGCTGGTCAACGCCCGACACGTCAAGAACGTGCCCGGCCGCAAGACCGACGTCAACGACGCGACCTGGCTGGCCCAGCTCGGAGCTCATGGTCTGGTCCGACCCTCGTTTGTCCCTCCACCGGCGATCCGTGAGCTGCGCGACCTGACCCGCACCCGCAGCGCAGTGACCCGCGAACGCTCTCGCGAGGTGCTGCGCATGGAGAAGCTCCTCGAAGGAGCTGGCATCAAGTTGTCCTCGGTGGCATCCGATCTCACCGGAGTCTCTGCACGAGCAATGCTGAACGCTCTGTGCGCTGGCGAACGCAACCCTGAGGTCCTGGCCGACCTCGCGCACTGGTCAATGCGGGGCAAGAGCGGCGAGCTGATCGAGGCGCTGACCGGGCGCTTCAGCGACCACCACAGCTTCCTGGTCCGCGCCCACTTCGACCTCATCGACAAACACGACCAAGTGATCAGCGAGATCACCGAGCGGATCGAGGTGATGATCGAACCCTTTCGCGACGCCCGGACCCTGATCTCATCGATCCCCGGCATCAGCAACCGAGTCGCCGAAGTCATCATCGCCGAGACCGGCGCCGACATGTCCCGCTTCCCCAGCCCCGCACACCTGGCCTCCTGGGCAGGAGTCTGCCCGGGCAACAACGAGTCGGCTGGAGTGGTGAAGGCCAGCAAGACCACCCACGGCAACGCCCACCTCAAAGGCGCCCTGGGCATCGCCGCATTCGCCGCATCCCAGACCAAGAACACCTACCTAGCCGCCAAGTACCGACGCATCGCAGCACGTCGCGGCAAGAAACGAGCAGGCGTTGCGCTGCAGCACGACATGCTCAACGCGATCTGGCACATGCTCCAGACCGGAGAGCTCTACAACGACCCCGGCGCCGACTTCTTCACCACCCTGCGCCCTGAGCGCACCAAAGGCCGCGCCCTGCACCAGCTCGAACAACTCGGCTACACCGTCACCCTGGAGAAAGCCAGCTAACCCCGGCCAACTGTTTATCTTCGTATCAGACGGTTGCT
>NZ_JAULSC010000252.1 GCF_030518195.1 Nocardioides cremeus | reverse complement strand
AGACCAACTATCTGGTCTGCGGCGAGAAGGCCGGCAGCAAGCTGTCCAAGGCGCGGGAACTGGGTATCCCGGTGCTGACGCCGGAGGAATTTTTCCGCATGGCCGGTGTGGCTTAACACGCCGGGCCATCAAAGTTTGACAATGGGGAGAGGGCTGCCTGCGGCCCTCTCCCTGTATTTTTTATGGAGGATATGCAAATGGAGAAACACTATTTTGTTCCTGTTATCAATCGTGTTTACACCAACCGCAATGACAGGCAATACCGCTGCACCGGCGTTG
>NZ_JAULSC010000251.1 GCF_030518195.1 Nocardioides cremeus | reverse complement strand
GATCGTGTCCTGGGTCGGGATCACGCCGAGCACGCGCCGCCCTTCGGCGAAGTACTCGAGCAGCTGGTCGGCGGCGCCGGCCGGTATGCCGTTGTCCCCGGTGAGCCACTCGGGAAGCCGTGGCGCTGGTGACGACGCGTCGGCGAGACGCTGCTCGACTTCGGCGCGGAAGTCCGAGACCGCGCGCGACAGCTCGTCGCTGCGCGCCGGCGCCTCGCCGAGCCAGAACGGAATGGTCGGTGGCGCTCCCTGCGCATCCGCCACGCGGACGGTACCGCC
>NZ_JAULSC010000250.1 GCF_030518195.1 Nocardioides cremeus | reverse complement strand
ACCACACATCTCGACGATGCTTGTTAAGCAAAAAAAAAGGCAAATTGATTGGGGGGGGGGAATGCCCCGAGGAAAAGGTAGCGAGGGTTTGAGGGAGGCCCGCCGCGGGAAGTACCGGTCGGTTTGCGAGTACTTATATAGGCGCAGCTTGATGTGTATGTATGTATGTATGATCGGAGATTTGTACTTGATGGGGATGTTTCTGTGCGGGGAGAAGGTTAATGCAGGTATGCGTGAGTGACGTAAGTTTTTAGGGAGTGAGATATGGAAAGGGAGGGA
>NZ_JAULSC010000249.1 GCF_030518195.1 Nocardioides cremeus | reverse complement strand
GCATGCTTGTATTTCTTTGTTGCGAAGGAGAGGCATGATTCCCTAATTGATAGGTTGTCCGCACAGATACCTTCAAACCTGGTCAGTGACTGCTGGACAGGTAAAATCATGCGGGCACGGCGCGGCGTGGCACGGACGCTGGCAAAAAGGTCCGTGATACGGTACATTCGAGTGCGTCAATGCTCCAGGCACCAGCTCGAATTTGCCGCCCAGCCACGCGCTCAGATCAGTTTACGACACTCGGCATCGACCCGCCGAGCCGGGCGACGGTCAGACCAA
>NZ_JAULSC010000248.1 GCF_030518195.1 Nocardioides cremeus | reverse complement strand
ATAGAACCAAGTACTCAACCTTCAACCAAGACACGTCAATTAATCTATTACTAGAAGCTATTATGCTATTATCTAGTAATATCTATCTATTACGCCATAGATTACGCAAGCTACTACTAAGAAGACTCTTCTAGAATCTAAGACAACGAATATATAAGTAGTAGAAGAGTTAGTAGATAGAAAGTAGAGAAGAGTAGAGCGAATCCTACAGACTACCTTAGGAAGGTAATTTAACTATTCTCTCTCCCCTAGCAATATCTTTATCTCTTATTTATCTCT
>NZ_JAULSC010000247.1 GCF_030518195.1 Nocardioides cremeus | reverse complement strand
AAGGAGGTACCGCAGCTTAACCTGCGCAACATCATACGCAATGTACTCGTTGTACAACAAGGTCGCTCCAGACACATTCGTCTTGCCAGCCGGAGTCGATACATCGGGCTATTCAACCCGTCAGTTTCCAAGGGATCAAAAAAAGGGGCAGAGGAGTGTCAAACTTACCATTGTACATCCCTTCAGCGCGGGATTGATGCAGCTTGCATCCTTCCACTTACTTGGGCCCGTCGAACCCATTCCCCATGTACTGTACATGCCATTCTTGACCGCATCCTC
>NZ_JAULSC010000246.1 GCF_030518195.1 Nocardioides cremeus | reverse complement strand
AGGCAGGCGCTCAAGTATCCTGTTTCCGACATCCAGGCTAGAAGCCACTTCTTCTTAGTGTCCTCTGGAAGAATAACGGCATCTAGTGTTGAAGGAGAAGTGGCTCGCAGCTGTACCAAGGATTCGGTCAAGTGTCGTGCCTCATCTAAGTCCTCGTAAGACAGTTCGTGCACGTCGCCACTCTCCAAGACAGCGGCGTTGATCTCGATTGCTCTAGTGACTGAAGTAAAGAAGGGATATCGCTGTAGAAAGCGAACCAAACTTAGGACCTTTGGCGAA
>NZ_JAULSC010000245.1 GCF_030518195.1 Nocardioides cremeus | reverse complement strand
CCTGCAGCATAAGATACACTGGCTAGATGACCAGTTCCAATATATTTCCTCACCGGCTCGCTATAGTAAGTAGTGTAACTAACTTTACTGTTCACTGGGGAGCTTACGAGCGATTTGTGAATATAATTGTCACTAGTGAACCTCGCGGGCAACGTATCGTACCGAGTAACAGTGGACAGGGGCCAGCTTAGTCTTTGGACGCGAGGTACAGGGTCATGAATCCTTCTTAACAACGCGGAAGTCTGAGCCCGAATAAGACTTGTCTCATTATCGAATATTC
>NZ_JAULSC010000061.1 GCF_030518195.1 Nocardioides cremeus | reverse complement strand
GCACCATCGACCGGTCGGTGAGGTCAGAGGAATGTCGCAACACCCTCTGACCTGGGGGTACGACCCATGCCTACTCCACCGATGCCTGCTGAGCAGGTCGATCTGATCCACTGCCTGCTTCGCCGGGGCGTGCAGCGCGCAGAGATCGCTGCACGTGCCGGCGTGTCAACACGCACGGTGTACCGGATGCTGGTCAGGCTCGGCAGCGTGCCCAGACCTGCTGCTGCCGAGTACGACGCCCGCTACCTGAGCCAGGACGAGCGGTGCGAGATCGCGCGCATGCACGACTCGGGATGCTCGATGCGCGCCATCGCTCGCCAGCTCTCGCGCTCGCCCTCGACGATCAGCCGTGAGCTGGCCCGCAACCGCGATCCGCGTACCGGGCACTACCTGCCCCACCACGCCCACACCATCGCCTGGCACAACCAGCGGCGTCCCAAGCCCTCGAAGATCGCCTCGAACCCGCGGCTGCGGGCCTGGGTGCGGTACATGCTGAAGAAGCGACTCTCGCCCGACCAGATCGCTGGACGCCTGCGGGTGCGCTTCCCTGACGATGAGTCCATGCGCATCAGCCACGAGACGATCTACCAGAGCCTCTACGTCTATCCCCGCGGCGAGCTGACCCGCGAGCTCAAGGCCCACCTGCGCAGCAAGCGCACCCAACGCAAACCCCGAGGTCAGCGCACCAACAAGCATGACCGGATCAAGAACATGGTCTCGATCCACGACCGCCCCGAAGAGGTCGAGGGCCGCCTGGTGCCCGGCCACCACGAGGGCGACCTGATCAAGGGCTCGTTGGCCTCGAACTCAGCGGTGGCCACCGTGGTCGAGCGGCACTCCGGGTTCGTGACCCTGGCCCACCTACCCGAAGGCCACGGCGCTCACGCCGTCGCCACCGCGCTGAGCCAGCAGATGAGCCAGCTGCCCACCTGGTTCGCCAAGACCCTGACCTGGGACCGCGGCACCGAGATGGCCCGCCACGCCGACTTCACCGCCGCTACCGGCATCGACGTCTACTTCGCCGACCCCTACAGCCCCCAACAGCGACCCAGCAACGAGAACACCAACGGACTGCTGCGCGAGTACATGCCTAAGGGCACCGACCTGTCCCAGCACACCCACGACGACCTCACCGCCATCGCCGAAGAACTCAACAACCGCCCCCGCAAACGACTCGCCTACCTCACCCCCGCCGAGGTCTTCGCTAAGTTGCTCGAAGAAGACCACACCAACGGTGTTGCGTCCGCCCCCTGATTCCGCCGTC
>NZ_JAULSC010000244.1 GCF_030518195.1 Nocardioides cremeus | reverse complement strand
ACTGCTGCACGGAATTTCTGTCCAGGCTCGGGATGGTGTCAGCCGTGACCGCCTGCTGGCCATGACAGAGATTGCCATGCACATGTTTGATCTCATGACCGCCTCACCGGCCACACACTGAATCTGTTTTTATCTGCAGGAGATTCCCTGATGTCCTCTTCCGTCCGCCCGATCTGCACATGGCTTACCGCCTCCCAGCCCGCATCCGGTGAAGCATTTCCGTTTCCGCCGGACATTCCGGCCATCACCGGCAATCAGACACTCCGGCAGTCATTGCGTA
>NZ_JAULSC010000243.1 GCF_030518195.1 Nocardioides cremeus | reverse complement strand
TGCCTAGGTCATTTAGCGCTATATATCCGCTACGGAACAGCCTGTTCAATGAGTGTACGTCGGATCCGGCAACAGCTGAATCCTAGAATGGCTGCCTATGGGATGTAAACTGTGATGTTCGATGACTGTAGTGCCCTTTCTGGGTTTGTTGGTCACTCAGATATGCCGGTTGCTTCTAGAAAGTCTAGCCAACAACATTACAGCACCATTTGGCATTTATCACGAACTTAAGTAACTACTTTAATATCATCCAGCACGTTTTGTGTGTTTCAATGGCACA
>NZ_JAULSC010000242.1 GCF_030518195.1 Nocardioides cremeus | reverse complement strand
CTTTCACTCTGACCGTGACTGATTCCATATGTGCAATGTTATCATGGTCTGCTAATTCCAAGTGAAGAAGACCGATAAAGATAAACCGCACCGAGACTTGGGCCAATACTAATACCATGCAATCGATATCAGTCGCCTCCACAACGCTAACAGCTCTGGCAAGAACTGGCAGATGCGTTCATATAACCACTACCAACATTGTCGACTAGAAGTCTATCGAGACGCTAGAAAAATTGTAGTTTATGGATCTGGATGAGAAAATCGGAGGCCAGTGCATCAC
>NZ_JAULSC010000241.1 GCF_030518195.1 Nocardioides cremeus | reverse complement strand
ACATGCAGAGACAGTAAATGACTCCGATTGGAGCTCATTTCTGGTGATCGATAAGCAGCAAGATAGCATGGCTTCTTGCTATGTTGACAAAGTCAGGATCTCTTGGATCGTGAACCAAGAGGAAGCTGAGGTCAACACAGGGTTTCTGTTCGTAGCTTCTACGGACGCAACCCTTGACTCTTCAACCCCATCTAACAATGACGGTAGGGTCATCTCTGCATCCGCCAGTAGAGGCGGTGCAGGCGTTGTAACGTTGGACGTCAAGCGACGTGTCGAGTCC
>NZ_JAULSC010000240.1 GCF_030518195.1 Nocardioides cremeus | reverse complement strand
GATAACGTCTTTTTCCTGGCTTAGAAAATCGTGTTACCAACATCACACGCTCTCTGTATTTCAACCTACCACCAGAAGGTATACAAAGAAAGAAAGCCCTCTTTTCTTCAGCGACGCAATCACAATTGATCCCTATTCGGATCCAACCGCCAATTCGAGCAGTCTCCCGAGAGCACACACCCCTGTTTCCTATTCTCCCCATGCTCATCACATTGATTAATAATCTTCCTAAACTCCGTCTTGCACACATTCACGTCAACATACCACTCACAACCCGAGC
>NZ_JAULSC010000239.1 GCF_030518195.1 Nocardioides cremeus | reverse complement strand
GAATCCAAGCAATATTTCTGATCAATCGTATCTTCTCCAAACACCGGATGTTGACAGTTCCTATCTATTTCAGGCCATTAGTCTTGGAGAAGTAGAAACAAAGCGCCTTTTGGCCTTGTCTTCTTCAAGCAACCAGCCATTGTCTTGAGAAAATCCTTGTACTATTACATCGCACTCACCATGCATTGCCTCATGCCAGATTTAGCAACCGCCGAAAACCCATTCCACGTCCATCTGAAAGGCCATGGGATACTCATTGAAGAAGAAGAAAACCACACCC
>NZ_JAULSC010000238.1 GCF_030518195.1 Nocardioides cremeus | reverse complement strand
GCGTGAGTTGAACCCAATCTTGTTCTGAATGTGGTACAAGATCGTGGAATGGCAATGGCCAACCACCATATGCTAAACTTGCATCCGCATGTCTCACTAGTGCACCAGTATAAACACCACAATAAATGATGATTGCCATTAACCATGTTAAACGTCTTAATGGCTTTTTGATATATAATTCGTCAGCTTCATATTTTTGATCTATAGAGAAAATAATCAATGTTATTAAAAATACAGATGAGAAACTGATTAATGATATACCAAAGTGCAATGCTAAAAC
>NZ_JAULSC010000237.1 GCF_030518195.1 Nocardioides cremeus | reverse complement strand
CGCACGCTTCGCCGCGCGCGTTCCGGCGACCCGCGTGGGTCGGGGTCACGATGTCCAAGGCGCCCGGCGAGGGCGTCGCGGTCGACCACGTCGTGCGCGGCTCGCCCGCCGACCGCGGCGGCGTCCGCGCCGGCGACCGAATCGTGTCGATCGACGGCGCGCGCGTCCGCGCCCCCTCCGAGGTCTCGCGCGCGGTCGGCGGCCGGACCTCGGGCGAGACGCTCGTCTTCTCGCTCGCGCGCAAGGGCTCGCACGTGCGCGTCTCCGTGACCCTCGCGCC
>NZ_JAULSC010000236.1 GCF_030518195.1 Nocardioides cremeus | reverse complement strand
ATGAATGCCCCCCAAGCACATCGCGGCATGCAACGAGATCCTGCAGATCGCAATGTTGTGCATGCATCCATACAGGGCACACGACACTGCTACGCCTGTCCCTTGGCTGCCTGGCCTGACAGTGACATTGACATGAACCCTATGCGTACATGTGTAATATGTGTGTGTGTGTAGTGTAATATGAACCCACCTATCCGAGTACTAGTATGTCACCATAACAGCCTATATTGCCCAAATCAGGAAACACTTGTGTAGTGTCATATCCCAGCGGAGAATTACC
>NZ_JAULSC010000235.1 GCF_030518195.1 Nocardioides cremeus | reverse complement strand
CACACACTACCACCACCACTATTACTGCGAACTACACCGGCAAACCCAAAGGGAAAAAAAGCACAAGCGCCATCCTGCGAACTACCGGTTTACAACACATACCTCTGCCTCTCTCTCTCCACACACACTCACACAGAAACGCCCCCGAAACAAGCGAGTCAGTCAACCACCTCCAAACCCCACACTCGCCAACCAAACACGTCACCACCTGCGATCTCTCACCAACCAATCAACCACCCAACCCCTCATACTCCACAAAAACACCAACATCAGCAACAGC
>NZ_JAULSC010000234.1 GCF_030518195.1 Nocardioides cremeus | reverse complement strand
CAACAGCAACGACTATAAGAACGAGAGAGAAACGAACGACCAGCTCTATACCGTCAGCCCACTCCCTTACCCCAAAAACGCGAAGGCCACACATCAAGACCGCCCTACCCATCGCCCCCATACAACCACAACACCTACCAGCAGCACCATCAGCACCATCACTACCACCAACAACAACAACCATACAACACCACACCTACACTCCCCCCATCCCGGCCAACAATCTACATAATCTCCTACTCCACCGACATCACACGCACCGAATCCGCCGCCACCACCC
>NZ_JAULSC010000233.1 GCF_030518195.1 Nocardioides cremeus | reverse complement strand
ACCGAGGTTACTAGCAATGGTTTTCCAAGGCGTATTCTCTGTTTTCATCTGCAGTAGCTGATTGTCCTGCTCCTTAGTCCATGTGTTTGTATCATCTGGCTTCTTTGCCTCGCCTTCTTCTGCAGCAGTGTTGTTTGGAGCTGGCGTTTCATTCGAATCTCCACTCTCAGTTGCCTGCTTAGTCGCTTTTGCGGCGTTCCTTTCCTCTTTCTTGTCATCTTTCCTCTCTCCTTCCTTTTCGGCTTTCTTCTCATCCTTCTTGGTATCACCATTGGAAGTA
>NZ_JAULSC010000060.1 GCF_030518195.1 Nocardioides cremeus | reverse complement strand
TCAGGTGGTGGCGGGGTCCTTTCTGGCTCGGGTGGTGGAGTTGAGTCGGTAGGAGGCGCTGCCGGTCTGGATGATGTGGGCATTGAAGGTGAGACGGTCCACCACGGCGGCGGCCAGGCGGGGGTCGGTGAAGGTGGCGCCCCATTCGGAGAATGGCGCGTTGGATGCGCACGCGATCGATGCTCGTTCTTCGCGGGCGGTGATGATCTGGAACAGCAGCTCGGCGCCGCGGGGGTCGAGGTGGACGTAGCCCAGTTCGTCGAGGCAGAGCAGGTCGAGTCGGGCGTAGCGGCCCACGACGCGGGAGAGCTGTTTGTCGTCGGCGGCCTCGATGAGTTCGTTGACCAGCGCAGCGGTGGTCACGTACCGCACCCGTCGTCCTTGCTCGGCCGCAGCGGTGCCCAGGGCGATGAGCAGGTGGGTCTTCCCGGTGCCGGAGTCACCGAGCAGGACCAGGGGTTCGCCCTGGTCGATCCAGCCCCCGGACGCCAGGTGCGCCAGCGTGGCTGGGGGCAGGTCGGGCAGCGCACGGGTATCGAAGTCGGCGAGTCTCTTGGTGCGCGGGAACTTGGCTTCCTTGACCCGGCGGACCTGACGGCGGGCATCGCGCTCGTCGCACTCGGCCAGCAGGACCTCGGCGAGGAACGCCTTGTGGGACAGGCGTTGTTTGGCCGCCGCCGCGGCCATCGAGGCGGCTTCGGTGCGCACGGTGGGCAGCATCAGGGCGCGGCACGCGGTGTCGATGGCCGCGGTCGCGGCGGGGTCCGACAACGCGGTCAGCGTCGGGGTAGCAGCTGTGGTGGGACGAGTGGTGGGGCTCATGCGGTGGCTCCCTTCAGGAGCTCGTCGTAGCCGGCCAGCGACGGGACCGGGCGGTCGATCGCAGCGGTGGGTGTGGCGGTGGCTGGCAGCGGCACCGGGGTCGGGGTGGTGGTGGTCAGCATCGAGCGGCGTGCCTCGACCGCGACGAGGTCGGGATCGAAGTTCCCCAGGACCAGGGCGGCGTCCATCCCCGCGGCCACCGCCGTCGCTGGCAGCGTGCGGTGCAGCAGCAGGACCCCGACCAGGGCACGGGTCCCGGGACCGTCGCCGAGGTGCTTGCGCGCGGCGTCCCAGAACCGCTGATGAGCCGGCGTGAATGCGCCGCTGCCGCGAGCCGCTACCAGGGCGGTGGCCCCGGACAGCGCGCCGGGTTTGCGTCCCAGGACCTCTAGGTAGTGATCCAGCACCAGGTCCTCGCTGCCCTTGTGCAGCGACCGGACGTGGGTGGCGATGACCGTGCCGGCATCAAGGACGCGGATGGTGTCGGCGCCGAGTCGGACCTCGAGTCGACGGCCC
>NZ_JAULSC010000232.1 GCF_030518195.1 Nocardioides cremeus | reverse complement strand
AACGAACCTCTTCATCAGATCGGCTGTGTGTGTGATAAGGTTGCACGATTGGCTGGAGACCTGGAGCTGCTATTGTGACTACTGCCCGCGATCGTCGCTGTGCACTTCCATAATTCCACGAATCCATGATATAATGGCTCACTTGATATCCCAATGATACCAAGCAAGCCACCATTTGAGATAGTGCTGAGCCGGCGCGCTCTGATGAAATGTTCAATACGTTCTCCAGTACACCGTACAAAGGTCGGTAAAGATCTACAAAAGAGCAGAATGTACTAAT
>NZ_JAULSC010000231.1 GCF_030518195.1 Nocardioides cremeus | reverse complement strand
AGTAACAGAAGAAAAGAGTAGCCATGTTGGAGCTTCCAGAACTCTGTCCACCAGGTGGCGGGTTACCACTAAATGTACCTAACAAAAATTGATACTTATCTATTGCGTGCACTCTTGGCTTCAAACTGCGTCTAACCTCAAAACGCAATAGGCTCTCATACACCCGGTAAAACCGGAAAATGGTGGCCCCTCTTAGCAGTGTAAAACCGGTAAAAACATAGCCAAATTAGCACTTGCTTACTTTTTAGGCCGCTGCAACTCTCGTAGATGCAAGTTAATA
>NZ_JAULSC010000230.1 GCF_030518195.1 Nocardioides cremeus | reverse complement strand
AAAACCAACAAGACATAACGATGGGGCTACACGAGCCTATGCCAAACCTAGGACCTAGCAATGCCCCACTAAGGCCTCTAACGTACGACGAGCTCGCAGAAAGCTGGAGCCAGCTTAATGCAACGAATAATCTACTCCGACGAAACCTAGACCAGATGGCTATAAGAGTTAAAGACGCTGAAGGCGTACGAGAGGAACTCCAAGAGATGAAAGCCCTTTTCCTCCGTACAGTACAGGGGCAAGCTACCCCTAACGCACAGACTCCCAACCTCACGCCAAG
>NZ_JAULSC010000229.1 GCF_030518195.1 Nocardioides cremeus | reverse complement strand
GACGTTGTGGCCCTATTGCTGGCTTTCTTAGAGACTGTGATGAGGGTTGGGACTGCAGTGCTGGTGCAGTAGAGGTAGAATAGCTAATCTCGGGGGGAGATGGTAATCCCTTTATTGACTGCGATCGGGATGGTGAGAGTCGAGTAGGAGTTTGCAAAGGCGAAGTAGTGCCTGAGTCAATGGAGGAGATAGATGGAGTATTTCTATCTCTATGCTCAGTGTTGTCGGGTGACTGTTGGGAGCGCTTCTTTTTCTGCTTTTCTTGCCAATGGATATCAGA
>NZ_JAULSC010000228.1 GCF_030518195.1 Nocardioides cremeus | reverse complement strand
AGCAGCACAGTGAACTCGTGTTACTAATAGGTGAATTACGATTGGATTCCAACCAGATAAGGTTTCGGCATGCGAATTTGCCGTTTCCGGGACCACCTCTCCGGTTCAGAGTGAAGTATGGCGATCTTTCGGCGCAGGGTTTATTGCGAGGGTGGCAGTGCTTGAGAAGGGGCTGGGATAAAGGGGTACGTCGTGGGTGGTTGGGCGCATTGGCGATATTTGGGTAGGTGAGGGGTCAGGGATGTGTGGAACAGGGCTCAGTGGTATTGGGTCGATGCTA
>NZ_JAULSC010000059.1 GCF_030518195.1 Nocardioides cremeus | reverse complement strand
TGAAGCGCCCCAGGTTTGATGCCGCTCCTGTTTGAGTCCAGGAGGATGAGCACCATGCCGAAGAAGATCGATCAGGAGCTGAAGGCCAGGGCTGTACGTCTGGTCAACGACCACCAGGGCGAGTACCCCTCGCTGAGTGCTGCGGCGGCGGTGGTGGCCAAGCAGCTGGGGGTCGGCAAGGAGTCGGTACGCCGCTGGGTGCTCCAGGCCCAGATCGACGGCGGTCAACGCGCTGGCGCGACCAGCGAGGAGCTGGCCGAGATCAAGGCGCTGAAAGCCGAGAACCGTCGGCTGCGCGAGGACGTCGAGATCCTTCGCCGGGCAACAACTTTCTTCGCCGGGGAACTCGACCCCCGCAACCGCTGATCATGGGATTCATCGACACCATGAGAGCCGAGGGCCACGCGGTCGAGTCGATCTGCCGGGTCCTGCGTGAGCAGGGCTGCCAGATCGCCGCGCGGACCTACCGCAACTGGAAACAGGCCGGACGCCTCGTCGCGGCCCGGACCGTCACCGATGCCCACGTCGTCGACGCGGTGCGCGACATCGCCTGGACCACCAAGGTCGACACCGGCGGTGTCGTGGTGCGCAAGCTGTCCCCTGAGGGGCTCTACGGGCGCCGGAAGATGACCGCCTACCTGCGCCGCACCACGGCCCCCGATGCCTCGGCGGGCAGCGTGGACCGCGCGATGCGCACCCTGGGCCTGTCCGGGGTGCGTCGCGACAAGGGCGTCCGGACCACGATCCCGGCCAAGGACGGCACCCGGGCCGGGGATCTGCTCGATCGCGACTTCAGTGCCGCGGCACCGAACCGCACCTGGGTCACCGATTTCACGTATGTGAGGACGTGGGCGGGGTTCACCTACGTGGCCTTCATCGTCGACGTCTACGCCCAGCGGATCGTGGCTTGGCACGCCGCGACGACCAAGCAGACCGACCTGGTGATGATCCCGCTGCGCATGGCGCTGTGGCAGCGCGACCGCGAGGGACATCCCACCGAGCCCGGCGAGCTGATCCACCACTCGGACGCGGGGTCTCAATACACGTCGGTGCGGCTGACCGAGCACTTGGCGCTTGAGGAGATCCGGCCCTCGATCGGCTCGGTCGGCGATGCGTACGACAACGCTCTGATGGAGTCGATCAACGGGCTCTACAAGGCCGAGTGCATCCGCACCACCGTCTTTCACGACGGGCCCTACAAGACCATCGCCGACGTCGAGTACGCCACCGCCGGCTGGGTGGATTGGTACAACAACCGCAGGCTCCATTCGACCCTGGGAAACATCCCGCCCGTCGAGTACGAGCAAGCCCACTACGCTGCTCTCAACCGAGAGCCGCACCCCGTATAGGAACGGCCGAGAACCTGGGGCGCTTCA
>NZ_JAULSC010000227.1 GCF_030518195.1 Nocardioides cremeus | reverse complement strand
AATGCATTAATTCGTATATCAAATAACAATGCTTTTTGTTCCCCCCCTGCTATCATGACGCGACGTTGCCGCTCCCCGCCTTCGTGCCCAGTGTGCATGTTTGCTCCCCATACAAACAACCACAGGCACCACGACATGCCAACCGCTACCACGCCATTTGCTGCCGAATCCGTTGCCTCCCACTGTGCTTGGCCCATCCGCCATGGCTCCCTCCAAGCCTTCGCGTGCCTTGTGCTCCGGCGCGGCAACACCCCACTTCGCACTGCGCCTCCCATTGCCG
>NZ_JAULSC010000226.1 GCF_030518195.1 Nocardioides cremeus | reverse complement strand
TCCCGGCACGTAGGAATGAACGTTAGTTAGCAAGGTAACTAGTCTAAAATATGATCACTTTGAATAAGTACGTTATAAGTAACAAGGATGCGGAAATATGTCTTCCTTTAAATCTAATCACGAGTGACTAGAAACTACTTAGGATTACGTTAGAGGAAGCGGTCGTTGCAGGGCTAAGGATCACGTAGATAGCTTCCTAAAGGTTGTTATCGACTGATATTCGATTACTGATAGACAGAACTTGGCCGAAAAGCTGAATCCAGTGACGGCCAGCATAGCA
>NZ_JAULSC010000225.1 GCF_030518195.1 Nocardioides cremeus | reverse complement strand
GAGTACGAGCTCGACGACGCGAGCGGCGAGGCCGCACCGTCTTCGAGCACCGGGTGACCGAGCCGACCGACCACCTCGCGATCTTCGCCGGCTCCTCGCAGCGCCTGGCCACCGGCAACACCCTGGTCGGCTGGGCCGCCGAGCGGCGGGTCATGGCCCGCGTGGTCGGCCGCGACGGCGAGGTGCTGTGGTCGGTGCGCGACGCGAGCAACCCCACCGACCGGGCGTTCTTCAGCTACCGGGCAGCGCTGGGCGCGGTGCCCGACGCCACGCCACCCAC
>NZ_JAULSC010000058.1 GCF_030518195.1 Nocardioides cremeus | reverse complement strand
GACGTCAGCTTGCAGTGGAATGCGCTGATGAAGGCCACGGCCGTCACCGGGGTCGCACCACAGCGGCTCACCGATCACGACTTCGCCACCGCACGCGACGAGATCGTCACCGCCTATGCCCGGCGCGGGATGTCCAGCTCGGGACGGAACATGTCGGCGATCTTCACCCGCTTGCGGCTCACGCTGTTCCACGACGGTCAACTGACCCAGCCCAAGCGACAGGTCGCCAAGGCGCCGGTCACCATGACCGGTTGGAGCGATGCGCCAGAGGAGTTCGCCGACGCCGCGCGCCGCTACATCGCCCAAGTCGAGCTGTCACTGAGCCCGAACACGATCCACGGCATAGACCAGGCTCTGCGCGAGTTCGGGACCTGGATCGGAATGAACCGGCCCGACGTCGCCACCTGCGCCGACCTGACACGTAGCCACATCGAGGACTACAAGCTCTGGCTCGGGGCACGGCACGGTCGCTACACCGGCAAGCCGCTGAAGCGAGTCACGATCAAGAACCGGCTGATCAACCTGCACTGCTTCTTCGACCGGATCACCGAGTGGGGTTACCCCAATCCTCCACAACGGCCACTGCTCTTCACCGGGGACCTCCCGATCATCGACAAGCCGTTGCCCCGCTTCCTCGATGACGCCGCGGCCGCGAAGCTGATGCGCACCAGCCGAGCTGATCCCGACCCGCTGTCGCGGCTCATCGTTGAACTCCTCGCCCGTACCGGGATCCGCAAGGGCGAGCTCCTCGCCCTGAACGTCGACGCCGTCGTCCAGATCGGGTCAGCGTTCTGGCTGCGGATCCCGGTTGGGAAGCTCCACAACGACCGCTACATCCCGTTGCACCCCCAGCTCAAGGAGATGCTCGACGACTGGATCACGAACCACCGGCCGACAGGGCTACGGTCCCAGCGACTCCTGCTGGAGAACAACCGACCCGTCAGCAGCCTTCGGGTATCGACCGCCTTGAGCAGGCTGTCCCACGAAGCCGGCATCGGCCACGTCACAGCCCATCAGCTCCGCCACACCCTGGCCACCCAAGCGATCAACCGCGGCATGAGCATCGATGCCATCGCAGCCCTGCTCGGACACAAGACCCTCGCCATGACAATGATCTACGCCCGGATCGCCGACAAGACCGTCGCTGAGGAGTACTTCAACGTCACCGAGAAAGTCGAAGCCCTCTACGACCAACCCCGGCGACTCGAATCCGACGACGAAGGCAGCGAGATGCGGAAACTACGCGGCGAGATGCACCGCCGCATGCTCGGCAACGGCCACTGCGCCCGACCCGTCGAGACCGACTGCCACTTCGAGTCGATCTGCGAGTCCTGCACCTTCTTCGTCACCACCATCGAGTTCCGACCCACGCTGCAAGCCCAACGCGACGACGCCCAGAGCAAGGGCCAAGTCGCTAGACAGAAGATCTTCGACGGCCTCCTCGAGCGCCTCGACCACGACGCGTCATGACACGGGCCTTGACACGATCACCTGCATAAGT
>NZ_JAULSC010000224.1 GCF_030518195.1 Nocardioides cremeus | reverse complement strand
CTGCCAATGCCAAGGAACGTCTCCAGGGCTACAACGAAGCCGTGGCCGGTACCGGCCTCGAGATCACCGACGTCCGTGGTGACGACATCGACCAGACCCGCGCTCGCGCGAACGTCGACGATATCCTCGTCGCCCAGCCCGACGTGACCTGCATGGTCGGCTTCTACTCCTACAATCCGCCGCGCATCTACGAAGCTCTCCGCGATGCCGGCAAGCTGGGCACGATCACCGTCGTCGGCTTCGACGAAGACCCGATCACCCTCGGCGCCGCCAAGGAAGGC
>NZ_JAULSC010000223.1 GCF_030518195.1 Nocardioides cremeus | reverse complement strand
AATCATCTGTATCATCTGTATCATGGAACTGAGCTCGATCTTCTACTCTTGAGTTAATCATGGTGCACTATACTAGTGTGTAGAAAGCAAGCATCCAACTGGTAGTTAAACTTTATGGGGAAGGCGCCGGCTTGCACTTCACCGCCTCACTCAACTGCCGAGCCTCACTCACTCACACATGTTGGTTGATAAGATGGACAATGTTTGTAAAGACTCCTGTTTCGACCCTGCGGCGTGGACTTCGCTTGCTGATCATTAGTACTAACGGTTGCACCCCTACG
>NZ_JAULSC010000222.1 GCF_030518195.1 Nocardioides cremeus | reverse complement strand
GCAAAACATTTGTGCCCATGCAAACGGCAGAACGCTGGCAATTGAGCAACGCACCTGTTTTTTCAATGGCCGCTTGCCGGGCAAGTGTGGATATTTTTGATGAGGTTGGAATGAAAAAACTCAATGAAAAAAGCAAAAAACTTTCAGCGTTTTTAGCTGAGGTTGTGAAGGAAGTAAGCGAAGAAAAGAAAAATTGTTTACAGATCATCACCCCCGAAAAGAACCGAGGCTGTCAGGTTTCTTTCATTGCTAACGGTTACGGAAAACCCCTGTACAGCAAA
>NZ_JAULSC010000221.1 GCF_030518195.1 Nocardioides cremeus | reverse complement strand
AGGATAGCCAGCTCCCTCTCCCCACCAGTAGTACCCGTGGGATCGAGAAACAGTGGATGCTGAGGAAATTAGGTCGTCTTTGAGAACTTTGAGTCTCTCCAAGGTAGATTCAAGGTCTGTGTACTCTTGGGTTGCTCCATCCTCGGACCGATGCGCCTGCCGCGCTTTTGTGAACAGCTTACCGCTAAACTCGACAAACTGGATAATGTTGGCTCCCAGTGACAACGCAACAAACGCCTCGAGTACCGCCTTTTGCTGTGGAATTAGCAGTTTACGGGAGG
>NZ_JAULSC010000057.1 GCF_030518195.1 Nocardioides cremeus | reverse complement strand
CTGACGTCCGCGTGCTGCAGTCGAAGTCGCTCAGCTGCCTCGAGGAACCAGGCATAGGTGTCGGGGCAGTGTCCGCGGGCGACCATGCCCAGGCGCAGGTCGATGTCGGTCATCAAGTCGGCTCTGATGGTGAGCTGGCCGGTGACCAGCAGCCAAGAGGCAAACGAGCGTGCCTTGCCGATCGCGTCAGCCTGCTCGACTATTGCGAGTTGGCTCCAGCCACCGGCCCGGTCCACTCGGCGCGCGAACGTGTGGGCAGCCTGCGTGGTCGAACGACCGGTCTTTCGACCCAGCATCCTCATCGCGGACAGGTACTGCTCGACCTGTCCCTGACTGGCCGACATCGGCACCGCAGCCGGCATCAGTACTCACCGCTGTCGTCGACAAGGTCACGACTGTCATCGCCGATGCCTTGCGCGTCGATCGCCTCGCTAGCGCGCCGATACTCCTCAGCAAGCCAGTCGTTGGCCAGGTGGAGGTAGATCCGGGTCGACTCGATCGAGCGGTGGCCGGCTTGTGCCTGGATGGCCTCCAGCGCCATCCCGGCCTCACGGAGCCGGGTGAAGCACGTGTGCCGCAGCTGGTGGCAGGTCAGCTGCTCGATCCCGGCGCGGCGCCGGGCGCCGGAAACGATCTCGTCCAACCCAGCCGCCGACAGCGGCTGGCCGCGTCGAGGTCCCTTCAGCACCACGAAGACGTGATCATCTATCGCGACCTCAGGCCTCTCCTCGTCGAGGTAGCCGCCCAGGGTCGCGAAGAAGCGCTGGGACACCGGCACGATGCGCTGATGCCCGCCCTTGCCCTCAGCGACGAAGAGTCGGCTCTCACCGGGCCGAACGTCGCCCAGACGTAGACCGAGCACCTCGCAGCGGCGCAGCCCGCCGAGCAGCATCGCCTCGACCATCGCCCGGTCGCGGCGCGTACGGAGCGCAGCGACGAAAGCGTCGGCCTGGACCGGATCGATCACCCGCGGCAGCGTGCGTGGTGCGCGGATCAACGGGACACCCCGCACAGCTCGTTGACCAGGGCGCCGCACCGCCAGACCGCGAGGAACTGGGTTCTGGGCCACAGCAGTGTCGCCGCGGATGATCAAATACTCATACAGCCCAGCGATGCTCGCGAGCCTGCGTTTGATCGTGCGCGCCGACAGCCCTTGCTCGCCGTCCTCGATCCGCACCACCTTGGCACCGTGTCGCGGTTCGCGTTGAGCTTTGATGAAGGCCAACACATCGCTCACGGTGACCTCGACGGGGTCCCTTCCGACCACCGTGAAGAAGACCTTCAGATCGAAGGCCGTCGCGATCACCGTGTTCGGTCGAGCCCTGGCCGTGACGAGATCCAGATAGGCATCCAGCAGCGGATGACCCAGCCGGATCAGCTCACCGCCGCCCGGACGAGGTGTGCGCAGCAGACACGGCGTGAAGACCATGGAGGAGTCCCCGATCGATACGGCAACCCTCCTCCCGAGTCCTGACGACCCGGGAACGGATCACCTGCATATCGTGACCA
>NZ_JAULSC010000220.1 GCF_030518195.1 Nocardioides cremeus | reverse complement strand
GTATAACCGGCCGATTTCATTAATTTACCCAACGTATAGGTATCCTCCCGCATCGGCTGTTGGCCTTCGGGCGTGATCTCCCGGTTTCCCCGGACTTGCGTATGTCCCGTATGCAATCCGGTCATCAAGGAACAACGGGAAGGGGCACTCACCGTACATCCGGCATAATGCTGCGTAAACAACATTCCCTCCTTCGCCATCCGGTCTATATTGGGAGTCTTGATAATCTGTTGGCCATAACAGCCAACATCTCCATATCCTAAATCATCCGCTAAGATATA
>NZ_JAULSC010000219.1 GCF_030518195.1 Nocardioides cremeus | reverse complement strand
CGAATTTTTAATTATCCAATACTGAGCTCCAGTTGCATCAATTGTTCCATAACCAACAACTAAAACACCGTGATTAACGACAGTGCTGCAAGAAGTGTTGAAAATGCCTTGTGAATAAAACTGTAATTGGTCTGCGTTTACAGCGACTGAAACTGGGCCTTGAGTTGCAACGGCTATTTTTAAATTTGTCTCGTTAGTTGGGATACTAACATATCCCTTTGCACTTACAACAACCGGTTTGTTTTTCTTACATGAACCTTGACTTGCTTGGTACGGATACG
>NZ_JAULSC010000218.1 GCF_030518195.1 Nocardioides cremeus | reverse complement strand
ACAATGCGATCGATGCTGCCAGGCTGGGAGTGAGGCGGCCGGCCGAGGTGGAAGTGGAACTGGTACAGGACGGTTCGACGTTGCACATCGTGGTTCTCGATTCCGGTGACGGGGTGGACCTTGCACCCGAGCAGGTGTTCGTCGAGGGGGTCTCGACCAAGTCGACCGAAGAATCGCCGGGCGGTCGGGGAGTGGGCCTGGCGCTGAGTCGGCAGATCGCGCGCACCCGCGGTGGCGACGTGACGCTGGCCGATGCCGGTGGGCAGATCACCGAGGAGAAC
>NZ_JAULSC010000217.1 GCF_030518195.1 Nocardioides cremeus | reverse complement strand
AAGGAACGACGAAATTGGTTGGTATCATAGACATGGTCCGCAGGATCGTCGCGCCTAGTAGCAAAGAGGAGGTTGGGGATGGGGTGGTGGAGACGTGGGCTATGTATACGATGCTTACGAGCATCGATGTCGAACGGAAAGCGAGTGTTATGGAAGTGAAGAAGAAAGAGGCGGAAGAGATAGAGAGTGAGGAGGAAGAGGAGGCGTTTGAATCTATGGACGTGGATGGGCGAGGAGCGCAGAAGGAGAAAGATGAGGTGAAGATGAAGAAGGTGCCGGTG
>NZ_JAULSC010000005.1 GCF_030518195.1 Nocardioides cremeus | reverse complement strand
CGATCTCGCCGGCGTCGATCTGGGCGAAGAGCCCGTCCAGGGCACCGGACTCGGCCAGCTCAGCAGCAGCCTTGTAGCCCGGCATCTCAGCGCGCACGGCGCGGCGAGCAGCGGCACGGCTGGGCCGCTCGGAGCTGCTCGTCGTGGTCACGTTCGCCTCATCGTTCTCAGTGGTCACAGCGGTCATCTTGGTCCTCCTTCAGGACCGACCGCTTACACAGACCATCTGACACCCCCCGTGGCGTGCCCAGGGGACGTGGCGACCACGACCCCGTGGGCCGGGCACCTCACCCGGGGAGCGTCTGCCTCGAGGTAGGCCATCACCGTGCCCAGGTCCAGCGCGCGCCAGCGTCGACGGCCCCGTCCGGCGTCATAGACCCGACCGGGTCGAAGACACCGTCCACAGCGGTGGCGAGAACGCGCGACCGGCCGTACGTGGACGATCACGCACTCCTCGCCGCCCTCGTCATCGTCGTACTCGACGGCTTCGATGACGGTCTTCTCCACGCCCAGCAAGGCACGCCATAGGCTGTTCTCACGCACGCCGTTCTCCTGCTCCTGGTGACTGTTCCTAGACAGCTCAGAAACCTAGACAGAGAACGGCGTGCGCTCATTCGGGCGCGCTCAACTCACCCACACATGCAGCAGGAGAGCCCGAGCCGGCGCCAGTTCCCGGACACGGGGAGGTTCGGGCCGGGTCAGTGGGAAGTCTGGGCCGGGTCGGCGCGAAGTCTGGGCCGGGGTCAGAGGCGGGCCAGGAACCGCTCGGCGTCGACGACCACCCGGGTCACCTCGCCCGAGGCCACGACCTTGCCGCCGGAGTCGCCGGTGTGGCGGGCGGCGACCGAGAAGCGGTGCAGCCGGCCGTCGACGTGGGTGAGGGTCGCGGTGACCTCGAGGGTGGCCCCGACCGGGCTGGCGCCGCGGTGCTCGAGCTCGACCCGGGTGCCGACGCTGGTCGAGCCGTCGGGCAGCGTGGCGTCGATCGCGGCGCAGGTGGCCGCCTCGCACCACGCCAGCAGGCGGGGGGTGCCCAGCACGGGCAGCGAGCCCGACCCGACCGCGATCGCGGTGTCGGCCTCGGTGACCTGGTGGCTGGTCGTGGCGTGCATCGGGTCGTTCACAGGTGCCTCCGGAAGCAGATCAGGTGGACGTCGGGGACCGGCTGCCAGTCCCGCTCGGGCAGCCGCTCGAAGCCGAGGCGGCCGTAGAGCCGGTGTGCGCCGGCCATCTCGCGCAGCGACGAGAGCACCACGGCCCCGGTGCCGCGCTCGCGCCAGCGCTGGAGCACGTGCTCGACCAGCGCCGCACCGACGCCCTGCCCCTGGGCGCCGGGCGCGACCGAGAGCATCCGGAACTCGCCCTCGCCGTCGGCGGCGACCTCGCGCCAGGGGGAGCCGGGCGGGCAGTCGGTCACGCTGCCCAGCACCTCGTCGGAGTCGTCGGGCGAGGCCACCCACAGCTCGGCCTCGCGGGCGCGCGCGGCCGCGTCGCGCAGCCGCGCGACGTACGGGTCGTCGGGCCCCTCCAGGAACGGCGCGTACGCCGCCGCCGTGACGTCGCCGACCACGACCAGCTGGTCGGGCCGGGCCAGGCGGATCCGCACGCTCAGATGCCGAAGGTGGCGCGCGGGTAGGCCGCGTCCACGTCGGTGATGATGTTGACCAGGTAGGGCACGCCCGAGGCGAAGGCCCGGTCGAGGGCGGGGCCGATCTGGCGCGGGTCGGTGACGCTCTCGCCGGCGCCACCGAGGGCCTTGACCACCTCGTGGTAGGCCGTGCGCGGCGCCAGGTCGGCGGCCACGTCGTAGCCGTAGAGCATCTGCATCGGGCCCTTCTCGAGGCCCCACGCGGAGTTGTTGCCCATCACCATCACCACGGGCAGGTCGTGGCGCACCAGGGTGTCGACGTCCATCAGCGAGAAGCCCGCGGCGCCGTCGCCGAGCAGCAGCACGACCTGGGCGGAGGGCCGGGCGATGCGGGCGGCGATGGCGGCGCCCAGGCCGGCGCCCAGGCAGCCGTAGGGGCCCGGGTCGAGCCAACCGCCGGGCCGCTTGGGCTCGACGAACTTGCCGGCGAACGACACGAAGTCGCCGCCGTCGCCGATCACCACGGCGTCGTCGGCCAGGCGCGGCACCAGCTCGCCGTAGATGCGCGCGGGGTGGATCGGGTCGGCCTCGGCGCTGAGCAGCGCACGGTCGCGCTCGGTGGCGGCGCGCACGGTCTCCTGCAGGCTGCTCGCCCACGCGGCGTACGACGTCTGCCCGCGGCGCTCGAGCGCGCCGAGCAGGCCGTCGAGCACCGCGGTGAGGTCGCCGCTGACCGAGGCCGCGAGCTCGGCGTGGCCGGAGAGCTGGGCGGGGGAGTCGGCGACGTGCACGACCCGGGCCGCCGGGGCGCCGTCCTTGCCGCCGAAGACGCCGTAGCCCAGGCGGAAGTCGAGGGGGGTGCCGACGACGACGACGAGGTCGGCGCCGCCGAGCGCCTGGCCGCGGGCCTTGGTCACCAGCAGCGGGTGCCCGCCGGGCACGAGGCCGCGGCCCATCCCGTTGGTCAGGGTCGGGACCCCGGTGGCCTCGACGAGGCGCAGGGCGGCCTCCTCGGCGCGGTCGGCCCACACGTCGGTGCCCAGCACCAGCACCGGGCGCTCGGCGGCGGCCAGCAGCCCGGCGATGGTGTCGATCGCGTCGGTGTCGGGCTCGGCCCCGCGCTGCGGGCCGCCGGCGGGCACCACGCCGCTGGCGCTGTTGAAGAACTCGTCCATCGGCACGTCGACGAAGACCGGGCCGCGGTGCGAGGAGCCGGCGAGCGTGAAGGCCTCGTCCATCCCGCCCATCACCTCACCGGCGGTGGGCAGGGTGCGCGCCAGCTTCGAGACCGGCGCCAGGATCGGGGGCTGGTCGAGCTCCTGCAGGCTGCCGGAGCCCCAGCGGTTCTGCGGGGCGCGGCCGCCGACGACGACCATGGGGGAGCCGTTGAACTGGGCCTGCGCGATCGCGCTGACGCCGTTGGTGACGCCCGGACCGGCGGTCAGCACCGCGAGCCCCGGCACCCGGGTCAGCTTGCCGGTGGCCTCCGCGGCGAAGGCCGCGGTCTGCTCGTGGCGCACGTCGAGCAGCCGCATCGGCGGGTCGGCGGTGACGGCGGCGTCGTACATCGGGAAGACGTGGGCGCCGGAGAGGGTGAACATCGTCTCGACGCCGTGGGCGCGCGCCGCCGCCGTGGCCAGGACGCCGGCGTGGCCGGTGAGCTCCTCGCCCGCGCGCGCGGAGGTGGTGGTGGCGGGCCGGTCGGCGCCCTGGTCGGTGGTCTGCTCACTCATGTGACGCAGGTTACCGAGGCGTGCTCAGCTCAGGAACGCGTGGTTGGTGCGACGCAGCGCGTCGACCACCACCAGCACCAGGTCGGCCCGCACGGCGGGAGGCCGGCTGGTCAGCGCGAGCTGCACGTAGAGCGCGCGCAGGAAGCCCTCGGCGTGGTTCCACCGGGGGAAGGGATCGTGGCCGGCGGGCGCGGCCATCGCCTCGGTCGCGGCGCTCGCGACCCGGTTGACCCAGGGCTCGAGCACCGTCAACGGCAGCAGGTCGCGGCGCAGCAGCTGCAGGGTCGCGATCGCGAGGCGGTCGAGCTCGCCGTGGTCGAGCGGCGGCTGCCCGGGCAGCGGCTCGGCCAGCACCCGATCGGCGACCACGTCGAGCAGCACCGTCAGCTCCGGCGCCCCCAGGTGCGGCGAGCCGCCCAGCGCGCCGATGGCGTCGGCGCCCCGCGCGACGGCGTGCGCCCAGCCCTTGCCCTCGACCAGGCTGCGCAGGTCCTGCTCGCGCAGCAGCCAGGTGGCCAGCCGGTCGCCCCAGTCGAGGATGGTCGGCTGGCCCACGAGACCGTGCGCGTTGGCGCGCTCGAGGCACCGGGCCAGCACCAGCGCCGAGCAGCTGCGACGGAAGACGTCGTCGGTGCCGGGCACCTCGACGCCGACCCGCAGGCCCTCGCTCATCCCGTCGCCCAGGCCGACCATCAGGTCGTCGTAGACGCCGCGCTCGATCCACGCGGTGAGGGTGAGCAGTGCGATCTCGTCCCGACGGCCTGGATCGGGGTCGCCGAGCATGCGCGTGAGCTCTGCTGTGAGGTCCCCGAGAGGACGGTCCTCGGGGACCGTCAGACCGTCGGCGAGCACCTGGTTCCAGTACGACGCCGACATGGCGCCCATCCTGCCAAACCCCGCCCCCCGGCGCACCTGCGGACCGGTCACCGGGGCGACCCGCCACGGTGCGGCACTACGCTGTCGGCGTGTCGTCGTTCGCCGAGCTCGTCCGTGCCCACACCGACCTCGACGACGACGACGTCGCCTGGCTCCAGCTGCTGCAGGCCGACTGGCAGATCATCGCCGACCTCTCCTTCGCCGACCTGGTGCTGTGGCTGCCCGACCGCACCGGCTCGGGGTTCTGGGCGGGTGGGCAGATGCGGCCCACGACCGCGCCGACGGCGTACGTCGACGACGTGCTGGGCGACTTCGCGGCCACCGGCTCGCGCCCCCTGCTGGACCGCGCCCACGCCGAGGGTCGGCTGGTGCGCGAGGGCGACCCCGAGTGGCGCGACGACGTGCCGGTGCGGGTGGAGACGATCCCGGTGCGCCGGCGCGGCCGGGTGATCGCGGTCGTGGCGCGCAACACCAACCTGCTGGGCGTGCGCACCCCCAGCCGCCTCGAGCTGGCCTACCTGCAGTCGGCCGCCGACCTGACCCGGATGATCGCCCAGGGCCACTTCCCGCCCCCGGGCCAGCGCAGCGACCACGCCGACTCGCCCCGGGTGGGCGACGGGTTCGTGCGGGTCGACCCGTCCGGGCGCGTGGTCTACGCCAGCCCCAACGCCCAGTCGGTCTTCCGGCGGCTAGGGCTCTCGGGCGACCTGGCCGGGCACGTGCTGCCCGACCTGACCCGCTCGCTGGTCCCGCCACGACGCCGCGTCGACGAGGAGACCCTCAGCGCGGTGATGGGCGGGCGCGTGCACCGCGACACCGAGCTGAGCGGCGACGGCGTGGCCCTGATCGCCCGGTCGATCCCGCTGCGCTCCGACCGGGAGCACCTCGGCGCGCTGGTGCTGGTGCGCGACGTCACCGACCTGCGCCGCCGCGACCGTGAGCTGATCACCAAGGACGCCACGATCCGCGAGATCCACCACCGGGTGAAGAACAACCTCCAGACCGTCGCCGCGCTGCTGCGCCTGCAGGCGCGCCGGATCGGCTCGCCCGAGGCCCGCGAGGCGCTCGAGGAGGCCGTGCGCCGGGTCGGGTCCATCGCGATCGTGCACGAGACGCTGAGCCAGGCCGTCGAGGAGGACGTCGACTTCGACGAGATCGCCGACCGGCTCGGGCAGATGGTCACCGAGGTCAGCGCCGCCCCCGGGCGGGTGCGGGTGCGCCGCGAGGGCGCGTTCGGCCGGCTGCCCTCGGAGTCGGCGACCGCGCTGTCGATGGTGCTGACCGAGGTGCTGCAGAACGCCGTCGAGCACGGCTACGACGCAGGGGTCGACGACGCGCGCGAGGGCACGGTCACGGTGCGCGTGCAGCGGCCCGGCTCGAGCCTGCACCTGACCGTCGACGACGACGGCCACGGGCTGCCGGCCGACTTCGACCTGGCCGGCTCGACCAGCCTGGGGCTCTCGATCGTGCGCACGCTGGTGGAGTCCGAGCTCGGCGGTCACCTGGCGCTGGGCCAGGTGCCGCACGGGCCCGGCACCCGGGTCGACATCGACCTGCCGCTGGACTAGTGCCGCCTCCGGATCCGAGCCCGCCGCCGACCCAGCCGCCGACTCAGGCGGTGCGCACCCGCGCGCGGGCGTTGCGGCGCTTGAGCGCGCGACGCTCGTCCTCGCTCAGCCCGCCCCACACGCCGTGGTCCTGGCCGGCCTCGAGGGCCCACTGCAGGCAGAGCTCGCGCACGTCGCAGCGCCGGCAGACCTGCTTGGCCTCCTCGATCTGGAGGATGGCCGGGCCGGTGTTGCCGATGGGGAAGAACAGCTCAGGGTCCTCGTCGAGGCAGGCCGAACGGTGGCGCCAATCCATGGCTGGGGTGTCCCTCTTTCTGTACGACGTGCAGGCCAGGGGCGGCAGGGCCTGCGAGGCTGCGACGATGGGCACGCGAAGGTGCACGCGACGACGACGAGCGCAGCGACAAGCGTCCCAACGATTGGACCGTTAAACAACCCCTACGGTGGCAAGGAGTCGGGTCTCCTACGTCACAGCGGCCACAATTTGCCAAGTGGGCGGGAGATGCGGCCTCGACCGGGCACTCTACGCTCGTCGTCGTGGACCCCGAGACGAGCCCCGACCGCCACCGCGCCCCGGCCCCTCTGCTGGTCGCCGCCTCCATCGGTGCGGTGCAGGGGCTGGTGCTGCTGCTGCTCGCCGCGGCCGAGCTGGCCAGCCTGTCGAGCGAGCGGCTGGCGCTGGGCGCGACCACCTCCGTCTTCTTCGCGCTCTTCGGCCTGCTGCTGCTCGTGTGCGCCGGCGCGCTGACCCGACTGGCCGCCTGGTCGCGCGGCCCCCTGCTGCTCGCGCAGCTCATCGGGCTGGGCCTGGCCTTCAGCTTCCGCGGCGCCTGGGCGGTCGTGGTGGTGCTGGCCGTGAGCAGCGGGGTGGCCATCGCGGGGCTGGTGCACCCCGAGTCGATGCGCGCCCTCGGCGACGAGCCGGCCCAGTAGGGCGACCAGTCACTTTTGCACCACCGAGGAGTCACTTCTGCACCCCACGGGGTGCGCGGAGGTGACCGGTCGATGGTGCGAAAGTGACTGCTCGTGCGTCAGTCCGGGGTCTCGAGCGAGGCGCGCAGCTGGTCGAGGGTGCGGCTGAGCAGCCGCGAGACGTGCATCTGCGAGACGCCGATCTCCTGGGCGATCTGCGACTGGGTCTGGTTCTTGAAGAAGCGCAGCAGCAGGATCCGCTTCTCCCGGGGCTCGAGCCGGTCGAGCAGCGGCTTGAGGGACTCGCGGATCTCGACGTGCTCGAGACCCGCGTCGTCGGCGCCGAGGGCGTCGAGCATCGAGGCGGTGCCGTCGTCGGAGTCGTCGGTGGCGTCGAGGGAGAGGGTGGAGTAGGCGTTGGAGGACTCGATGCCCTCGATGATCTCCTCCACGCTGCAGCCGACCCGTTCGGCCAGCTCGCTCGCGGTGGGGGAGCGGCCCAGCGACTGGGTCAGCTCGGCCGTCGCGCTGCCGATCTGCATCCGCAGCTCCTGCAGCCGCCGCGGCACCCGGATCGCCCAGCCCTTGTCGCGGAAGTAGCGCTTGATCTCGCCGATGATGGTGGGGGTGGCGTAGGTGGAGAACTCCACGCCCCGCTCGGGGTCGAAGCGGTCGACCGACTTGATCAGCCCGATGGTCCCCACCTGCACCAGGTCCTCGAAGGGCTCGCCCCGGTTGCGGAAGCGCCGCGCGCAGTGCTCGACCAGCGGCAGGTGCAGGTGCACCAGCGAGTCGCGCGCACCCTCGCGCACGGCGTCGGCGACGCCGTCCTCGCGCATCTGGGTGAAGAGCTCGGCGCTGCGGCGCCGGGTCTGCTCGATGCCCAGGCGTCGCCGGGTCGCGTCGTCGTCCTCCGGGGGGTCCGGGGGCGCCTCACCGGGCAGGAGGGTCGGGACCGCGACCGGAGGGTCCGGCGGGAGAGAGGCGGGCACCGGCTACTCGCCGCCCAGGGCGGTCGGGTGCATCACCATGGTGACCACGAACCGGCCCTCGCTGGTGCCCACGGTGGCGGCGTCGGCCAGCGTGGTGAGCACCTGCCACGCGAAGCTGTCGTAGTCGGGCGCAGCGGGCGCGGCGGCGTCGACGGCCACCGAGACGGTCAGCTCGCCGGGGCGCAGGTGGAACTGCCCGACCAGGTCGGAGGCCGTGTCGGCCTCGGGCAGCACCATCGCGCAGGCCTCGCCGACGGCGATGCGCAGGTCCTCGATGTCGTCGATGGTGAAGTCGAGCCGGGCGGCCAGGCCCGCGGTGGTCGTGCGCAGCACCGAGACGTAGGCGCCGTCCGCGGGCAGGCGGATCTCGACGTCGGGTCGGTCCGCGACCGGACCGGTCGTCGCAGTGGTGGCAGACATGGAGGCCGTCCTCGAGGAGATGGGGGTGGCAGGCACCTTAGTGGGCCGGCGCGGACGTAGGGCGAAGGCAGGGTGCCGGCCCGGTGGTGCTACCCCGGGGAGGGCCCCCGCAAACGTCTCAGTCGCCTCGCTTGACAGGGGGGCCTGTCGAAGCATTAACATCGCCATATGACGATGACAAAGCAGTCTGGCGCTGCAAGCCGCGCTGGCGCCACCGACGGGCTGACCGCGGCAGCCTGCCTGTTCCACGGATTCTCGGACCCGTCCCGCATCGCCATCCTGCGGCACCTCGCCCTGGGTGAGCACCGGGTCGTCGACCTCACCGCTCACCTGGGCCTCGCGCAGTCCACCGTGAGCAAGCACCTGGCGTGCTTGCGAGACTGCGGCCTGGTGACGGCCAGGCCCGTGGGGCGGGCCACGGTGTACTCGCTGAACCACGAGGAGGCGCTGATGGACCTGTGGAAGGCCGCTGAGCGGCTCCTGGACGCGACGGGGGATGCGGTGACGTTGTGCCCCAACCACGGCGTCCAGCTGCACGCGGATGCGGGCTCGTGACCACCCCCGCGCACACCGACCAGACCGTGTCCGTGGCCGATCGGGCACAGCTGGGACGTCGAGCCCAGCTGCTCGCCGCAGCCTCCGTCGCCTACAACGCCGTCGAGGCCGTCATCGCCATCGCCGCCGGTGTCGTCGCCGGATCTGTGGCGCTGGTGGGTTTCGGGCTCGACTCGGTGGTCGAGGTGTCGTCAGGTCTGATCATCCTGTGGCAGTTCCGCCACCGGCTCCCCGAGTCGCGTGAGAAGCAGGCGCTGCGGCTGATGGCGATCTCGTTCTTCGCGCTCGCCGCCTACATCGCCTTCGAGTCCGGACGAGCACTGCTGACAGGTGCGGAGCCGGACCCCTCACCGGTGGGCATCGGGTTGGCGGCCGCTTCGCTGCTCATCATGCCGTTCCTCTCCTGGGCCCAGCGCCGCACCGGCAGAGCCCTCGGTTCCAACGCCGTGGTGGCCGACTCCACGCAGACCCTGCTGTGCACCTACCTCTCAGCGGTGCTGCTGGTCGGTCTGGTCGTGAACGCCACCCTGGGCTGGTCGTGGGCGGACCCCGTCGCCGGCCTCGTCATCGCCGCGGTCGCGGCCCGCGAAGGGCTGGACGCCTGGCGCGGGGAGAGCTGCGGCTGCGGCCCTGCCGTCGCTGCAACGGGTGTTGATGGCTGTGGGAGCTCCGAGGACCTCGCCAGCTGCACCGATGGCAGCTGCGCACCGGCCGCTTCGGCCGACCGTCAGTCCACTATCGTCGAGAACCAGGGAACTCCATGACCGTGGCCGCGCTGGCCCTGTTCGCCGTCTACCTGGTCGTCGGGTTCGGGGTCCGGACCGTCGTCCAGGTCCGTCGGACCGGGGACTCGGGATGGAGGGGTATCTCCGGCCGTCCAGGCACTCGAGAATGGTGGGCCGGCGCCGCTTTCGCAGCGGCGCTGGTCGCGGGTGTGCTCGGTCCGGTCACCGCAACGTTCGGCTTGGATCCCATCGACAGCCTCACCACGCCTCTCGTACAGATCGTGGCGAGCGGGACCGCCGCGGTCGGCATCACAGGCACGTTCCTCACCCAGGTGGCGATGGGATCGAGCTGGCGTATCGGCGTCGGTGAGACCGAGACCGAGACCACCGACCTGGTCACGGATGGCCCGTTCGCGGTTGTCCGCAACCCGATCTTCTCCGCCATGGCAGTCACCGGCGCAGGGCTTGCGTTCATGGTCCCCAACATTGTGGCACTCCTCGGACTCGCTCTGCTGCTGGTAGCGCTGCAGCTACAGGTCCGAGTGGTGGAGGAACCGTACCTGCGACGAATGCACGGTGCCTCCTACGTCGAATACCAAGCCGCGGTCGGGCGGTTCCTTCCCTGGCTGGGACGGCAACGGCGGTCCTTGAAGACAGGAGCCTGAGATCACCAAGCTTGCGACCGCCGCTCACCGATTGCCGCTGATGCAGAGGATGGCCGACGACATGCAGCGCTACCGCTCGCTGCGCTCCTCGACAGCTGCTGTGATGTGGACCGCCTACGTCGCCCACGCTGCTCTGACCGGAGGGACACTGGCCATGCAGTGGGCGCCGCTCCCGATCCGACCAGCAGTGGCTCGCGTTGCCGGCGCCGCCCTGATCGTGGGCGGGAGTGGGCTCTGCGTGGCCGGGGTGTGCCGTTTCGGCGGCGCCGGCGAACTGGCCGGCACCAGGAATCAGTCCCTGCTGACCACCGGCAGCTATGGCCACTCCCGCAACCCCCAGTACCTCGGCTACCTGATAGCCCTTGCGGGCGCAGCAGTGGGCCGTCGCAGCGGCTCAGCCCTGGCGTCGACCGGCGCCCTCGCCGTCATCTACGCGGCGTGGATACCGGTCGAGGAAAACCACCTCACCGAGCTGTACGGGCATCACTACACGGACTACACCCACCGCACCCGCCGCTGGTGGGGCCGACGCAACTGACCCCGCAACCACGCCCCACCCCAAGACGGAAAGGGGAGACCTTCGATGTTGGAGGGCTTCACGCTCGTACTCGTCCTTGCCTGCCTACCCGCCGCCGGGAACTTCCTCGGCGGGGTGGCGGCCGAGGTGTTCGACGTGTCCGAACGATCGCTCAGCCTGGCCCTGCACCTCGCCGCCGGGATCGTCCTGGCCGTCGTCGGCCTGGAGCTCATGCCCGAGGCGCTCACCGCCGACCCGCCGTGGGTGCCCATCGCCGCGTTCGTGGGAGGGGGTGCAGCGTTCGTCGCTCTGGAACGCGCCATCGGATACGTCCAAGCCCGCACCGGGGCCAGTGAAGAGTCCAAAGGTCCGCTCGCCATCTACTCCGGCGTGTCCATCGACCTGTTCAGCGATGGCGTCATGATCGGCACCGGAACGGTCATCAACCCTGCCCTCGGGCTGCTTCTCGCCCTGGGGCAGGTCCCCGCAGACTTCCCCGAGGGGTTTGCTTCGGTCGCGACCTTGCGTCGCACCGAGATGACCCGCCGCACCCGCATCCTCATGTCCTTGTCGTTCGCTGTTCCCATCATCGTCGGCGCGACCCTCGGCTACTTCGCCCTCCGTGACGCACCCGAGGTCGTCACCCTCTCCGTCCTCGCCGCCACCGGGGGCGCGCTCACGAGCGTCGTCGTCGAAGAGATGTTGAGCGAAGCCCACGAAGGCGAGACCAGCCCGCTCGGCCCCATTGCCCTCACCGCCGGGTTCGCCGTGTTCGCCCTGATCTCGGTCTACGTCGGATGACCAGCGCAGACGCATGTTCACGTGCCCCGGGCTAGGCTCGAATCGCGGGCCGCGGCGACCTGTACGACCGGAACAGAGGAGATGGTGGACGTGATGGACGGCATGGACGGCATGGGCGGCATGATGCTGTGGATGACGATCTGGGGCGTGGTGGGTCTGGCACTCCTCGTTGGGCTCGGAGTCGTTGTCGTCCGTCTGGTGCGTCGCGGCGACGGCGCCCGTGAGGTTCCTCGAGGCGACTCTCCCGAAGAGATCCTTCGTCGCCGCTACGCCGCGGGGGAGCTGGACGAGGATGAGTACTTCCGCCGTAGCTCGGGCCTCCGGGAGTAGCGGGTCGCTCTGACTCCTCGGACCACTCACCCGTGCGGTGGTTGACCGGCCACATGGGTGATTTCTTAGCCTTGAGGCATGAAGAAGCCACCTGCCTTCCCGGTCATGCCGCTGGTGCCGATGTCGCTCATGTCGGCCGTGGTCATCAGCAACATCGTGCTGATCCGGCGTTTCAAGGCGTTCGAGGTGGCGCTGCCGCGCTCGATGTCCGCCTGAGCGCCGCACGGGCCGGGGTCAGAGCATGGAGCCGAGGTCGGAGCCCACAGTGGGGTAGGCAGCGGTGGCGGACTTGAGCTGTCGGGTGGTGAGGCCGAGCTTGATGGCCAGGCCCAGGGTGTTGACGAGCTCGCCGTACTCGGGTCCGAACAGGTGGGCTCCCACGATCTGGTCGGTGGAGCGGTCGATGAGGATCTTCGCCGCCGAGGTGGTCTCCCCGACCCGGTAGCTGGAGTACCAGTCGCTGGTGTCGGAGTGGCGCACGGCGAGGTCGATGCCGTGGTCGCGGGCCTCGGCCTCGAGCATGCCCACGCGGGTCAGCTCGGGGATGGTGAAGACCGCGGTGGGGATGCCGGCGTAGTCGGGTGCGGTGGTCGTCTGCTTGAGCATGTTGGAGGCGGCGACCTTGGCCTCGGAGACGGCGACGGGCGTCAGCGGCATGCCGGCGGTGTCGGCGGAGTCGCCGGCGGCCCAGACGGCGGGGTTGGTGGTGCTCTGCAGGTGGGCGGCGACCTGGATGCCGCGCTCGCCCCACTCGACCCCTGCGGCGTCGAGCCCCAGGTCCGCCAGCTCGGCGACCCGGCCGGCGCCGTGCACGACGAGGTCGGTGTGGATCGTCTCCTGCTCGCCGTCGCGCTCGATGGTGACCCGGTAGCCGTCGTCGCTCGGCTGCACCTCCACGATGCTGGTGCGGCGCCGCAGGTCGATGCCGACCTGCGTGCTGCGTTCGACCATGAGCTCGACGAGGTCGGGGTCGAAGCTCTTGAGCGGTCGTTCGCCACGGTCGACCACGACGGCGCTGGTGCCGGCCCGGGCGACGATGTGGGCGAACTCGAAGGAGATGAAGCCGCCGCCGACGAACAGGATGTGGCCCGGCAGCTGTGCCAGGTCGAGGAAGTCGGAGCTGTCGATGAGGTGCTCGTGGCCCGGGAAGTCCAGGGGACGTGGCTGCGCGCCGGTGGCGACGAGGAAGCGGTCGGCATCGTGCGCGACGCCGTCGATCTCGAGGGTCCGCGGGCCGGTGAACCGTGCGCGGCCGTGCAGGGTGGTGACCCCGTTGTCGGCCAGACCGTCCTCCATGCTCTGCGGGACCGGGTCGGTGAAGCCGTGCTTGTGCTCCATCAGGTCCGCCCAGCTGATGGCGAGTCCGTCGCTGTCGATGCCCTTGCCGTGCATCAGACGGGCGCTGTCGATGACCTCGGCGCCGCGGCGCAGGATCTTCTTCGGGTCGCATCCACGCAGGGCGCAGGTGCCGCCGTAGGGCAGTGAGTCGACGATCGCCACGGACCAGCCCTGGGCCGCGCACTTGTTCGCGGCGGCCACTCCGGCCATGCCGGCGCCGACCACGATCAGGTCATAGGTCTGCTTCATGGGGAGCTTCCTCTCGAGAAGTACGGCGTCGTGAGTTCAGGTTGCGCAGGTAGCGGAGGCTGCCGATGGCAGCGAGGGCGAGTCCGATGCTGACGAGGATCCAGCTCTGCAGGGACCAGCCGGTGACGGCCCCGACCACGCCCACCGAGAGCAGGATCGGGAGCCCGCAGCAGAGACCGAGCGCGCCGGCGACTACCGCGACCGGGGCGAGGACGGCGGTCCGGTCACGCATCGGCGATGGCCGCCCTGAGCTGGTCGAGCGTCGGGGCGCCCTGGGGGCCGTCTTGTGTGGGATAGCGGCGGCAGGCCAGGGCGACCGCGTCGCCGGGCTGGGCGAAGATGTCCACGCCGTCGACCTGGATGCTCGGTGAGCCCCGGAAACCGGTGCGCTCGGCTTCAGCCGGGGTCTCGACGAGGTGGTGGGTGACCCGGAGGTCGCCGCGCTCGGAGGCCAGGGCCGCGAGTCGCTCGTCGGCGATCGTCCAGCTCGGGCAGTCCTCGAAGTAGAGCAGTGTGACGTCCATGGCTGGGACGCTAGACCTTGATCCACGGTGCAAGGTCAACACCTAGGATGAGGCCATGCGGATAGGGGACGTGGCTGAGGCTGCTGGTGTGCCGGCGCAGACCATCCGGTTCTACGAGCGACGGGGACTCCTGCCCCAGCCCGAGAGGGCCCCCAACGGGTACCGCGACTACGACGACTCGGTCCTGGCCCGGCTGGCGTTCATCCGTTCAGGACAGGCTGCCGGGCTCACCCTGGTCGAGCTGGGCAGCGTCCTCGACCAGCGCAGGGAGGGCGCCGTCCCGTGCGCCCACGTCCAGTCGCTGCTCTTGGCCAAGCTGGACGACGTCAGGGCCCGGCAGCGCGAGCTGGCCACGATGGCCGAAGAGCTGGAGGGCCTGATCGAGCGCAGCGAGCGCCTCGACCCAGCAGACTGCATCGACGCCGAGACCTGTCACATCATCGCCGCGGGCAACTGATGCTCGGGAGGCCGACCTCACCCTCCGAACAGCAGGTAGAGCCCGCCGAACGTGTAGGCAATCATCACGAGCAGCAGCGGCAACTGTCCGACGAGGTGGTATCGCCGCGGAAGCACGGCCAGCGCGCGGTCGTGAGCGGCGATCACCCCCAGTACATGCCCAGCAACGATAGCCACCACCTTGGACGTGGCCAGGAACGTCGGGTGGTCGGAGAGCCAGTAGTTGACCTGCCACGTGGCGGTGCCGAGAAGGTCGGCACCATTGCCGAGGGGGTCGGAAAGCTGGACCAGGGTGAGCTGACCGGACTCGACGAGCAAGGTCAGGTAGTGAGCGGTCACGTACCCGACGATGATGGGCACCATGGAGTGCGCGAAGGTGCCGGGCAGGAGACTTCGTCGGATACCTCCTTCGAGGCCGGTACTCGTCGTCGCTGCGACGAACAGCAGGGCCACTACGGCGCACATGCCAACCAGGACGGCGGTGTTGACTACGAGCATGTTCGCCTCGGTCGACTGGCTGTACCGTACCCAGACGTTCCAGCCCCGGAAGCTGTCGAACGCCGTGGACCCCAAGAGGACGGACAGGACTGCCACGAGTCCTGGTTCACCAGGCAGAGTAGCGAGGTTGCGCAGCGGTGAGAGCAGGACCAGCGTGCCGTCCTGTCGCCTCCCCCAGATCGAGAGCCGGGACACCGCCGTGGAATAGACCTCGAACGGGTCGGCACGTGCGATCCAGCGGGGCCCGAGCAACACCCCGCCCATGACGACGAGCACGAAATACACCGCGAACCACAGGCGGACCGGTGCGAGGTAGTTGGCCTCAGGGTAGACGAGCTCGAACCACACGAAGCAAAGAAGAGCGAGCGCCGCAGGCCAGTAGCCGACCCAGGCGGGTAGTGCGCCGACGACGCCGCCGGCGCACTCGCGACCCGGCGTTTCGTCGGTCGAGCGGCGGTGCTGTCGGTCGCGTTGACCGTTCGGTGGCATCTGGGAGCGCTGAGCGCCACCGAGTGCGGCGATGAGCAGGTAGATGCTCCGGGCGGGGTTGATGGCTCGGTAGAACGGTCCGAAGACCAGGGAGGCCGGGACGATCCCGACCCAGAGGAGCACAAAGACGACTCCGAACGTCGGGTTCATCGACAGGTCGGGGCCCATCACCGCCGCCCACGCGACGTAGGCGAAGAAAGCCAGCCCTGCGCCGCGCAAGAGGACCGCGAACGCACGGCTGTCGACCAGCCTGCCCAGCAGCACGGGGGTCGGGACGCCGACCGCTGCGGCGACGAGGGGCAACGCAGTCGTCCGGGAGTGATCTCGCGTCGGCGTTTCGGGCCGCGGATCGGCGTAGCGCGGACGGCGCCACGCCATCAGCAGGACCAGGAACGAGACCGCCAAGGCAGCGGCGCCGCCCAGGATGGCAAGGTCCGCAGGGATGGGGAGGTCTTCGGGTCCGCCGATCCCGTGTGTCCTGATCACTCAGCGAACCGCCAGCTGCGCGACCACGGTCCCGGTCGCATGCTCCTCGACGTCGACGGCGCCGGGGTTGTCGATGACGAGTTGCTGAGTTGTCGTCCCGGCGCCGAAGCTGATGATCTGCTCCGGTCTCGAGTGGACGTGCAGCTCGCCGGCTCGGTCGGTCTTGAAGGTAATGCTCAGCGGCTCTCCGACGGCCAGATCGAGCGTGGCTCCGTTCGGTGAGATGCTCGAGCCATCCACGATCACCTTCAGCTCCGCGCCCGCTGGCGCGGTCGGCGTGGCGTTGTCGGGAACGGCGGCTGACCGGCTCGGGGCGTCATCGGTGGGCGACCTGGTGGGGGAGCGGTCGCCGCCTATCGACCCCGCTTCGGTGCCACCGTCGTCGGAGCAGCCTGCAGCGAGCGAGGACAGGGACAGGGCAAGGGCCGCGGTTCCGATCACGCGGGCGGTCATCCTGCGGGGCCGCGGCTGGTGCTGAAGGGGCATGCGTGGGGGTCCTAATCGGAAGCGAGATGGTGCAGCGGGTGGTTGGCATCGGCGAGTGTCCTCGCCACTGCAGGAATCCTAGGGTCGACGCTGGAGAAAATACTAACCACGATAGTATACGAGGCTGGCCCTGTCGAAAGACTCAGCGCGACGGTGGGCTGCGCTCACGGGCCGCGGTGGCCAGGGCGGCCGCCGAGAGTACTGGCCGCGAGCTGATCGACCAGTATGGGGCAGGGTTGTGCGTGTCGTTGATCCAGATCCGGACGCCGGTACGGAGGTGGGCTGCGAGGCGGGCCCGGATGCCCAGGTCGCGGACTCAGGGACGCCGCAGTCGCTCTTGGTATGGGTGCGTCCGCGGGCGCATGCCCCACCTCTCGTCGTGGGCGGCCGGTCGGGGCGATGAGTCAGGGTCCTCACCAGGTCGCGCTGTGGCACTCCCGGGTGGGGTCGGCTTCCACCTGGAGGGTGGCGTGCTCGATCCTGTGCTGATCGCGCAGGATGGACTGTGCTTGTTGGAGCACCTCGCCCGAGTCGGCTCCCACCCGGAGGACCAGATGCGCAGTCGCCACGTTCATCCCCGAGGTCAGCGTCCAGGCGTGGACATCGTGGATCTCGGCGATCGCCGGAAGAGCCTCGAGGTCGTTGACCAGGGCGCGGAGGTCGACGTCCCGAGGAGCGTGCTGGCCGAGCACGGACAGGACCTCCCGCCCTAGAAGGATCGCCCGCACTGCTACGAACACCCCGATGGACACCGCCACTCCAGTGTCCCAGGCGGAGGCACCGGTGAGGCCGACGAGCAGCCCACCCAGCAGCACTCCCACGCTCCCGACGGCATCGGCCACGACCTCGAAGTAGGCCCCCTTGACGTTGATCGACTCTCGTGATCCGGATCGCAGGAGGAACAGGCACGCGACGTTGACGAGCAGTCCGAGCGCGCCGACCAGGAGCATCGGCCCGAACGAGACCGACGCCGGGTCACCGATACGGCTGGCAGCTTCGACCATGACGTAGACTGAGACGCCCAGCATCAGCAGCACGGTGAATCCGGACGCGAAGACCTCGACGCGATAGGAGCCGTAGGTGCGACGTCCGGTTCGGTCCGGTCGCGACGCTATGGTCGTGGCTGTCAAAGCGGCGCCGAGTGCGACGACGTCTGCGGCCATGTGTCCGGCGTCGGAGAGCAACGCGAGCGAACCGGAGACCAGACCGACGATCAGTTCGACGACGAAGAAGCCGGCGACCAGTGCGAAGGAGACGCCGAGACGCCAGCGGTGCCGAGCGCCGGCGTGTCCATGTCCATGTCCTGCTCCCATGAGGGTCCCTCCCTGTAGCCGTCGTGACGGACCCATTCTTTGTTACTATCGTCGATAGTACGAATCGAGGAGATGAGGCACGGTGCGTCGACAGACGAAGGTAGCGGTCGTGGTAGCCGCGATGTTGGGGATCGCAGTAGTAGTGCTGGGTGCGCTCAGCCAGTCACGCTCCGATGTCAGCGAGCCCGCCGCCGCAGGCTCGGCCCTGGAGAGCGCTGTCGTGCGCGACGACAGTCGGGTGCTGGGCGAACCTGGCTCGACCGATGTGACGTTCGTGGAGTTCCTGGACTTCGAGTGCGAAGCCTGCGGCGCAGCCTTCCCGATCGTCGAGCAACTGCGCGAGGACTACACCGGGGACGTCACCTTCGTCATCCGCTACTTCCCGCTTCCCGGTCACCTCAATGCGGAGCGGGCGGCTCGTGCCGTCGAGTCAGCAGCTCGACAGGGCGAGCTCGAGGCGATGTACGCGCGGATGTACGAGAGCCAACCGACGTGGGGTGAGTCGCGAGAACCGAAGGACGACCTGTTTCGCTCCTTCGCCGAGGAGATCGGGCTCGACATGGAGCAGTTCGATGCTGACTACGCTTCCGAGGAGGTGGCCGACCGGGTGCAGCGTGACGTCGAGGACGGCCGGTCCTTGGGTGTAGAGGGGACCCCGACGTTCTTCGTCGATGGTGACCTGTTCCAGCCAGAGACGGTGGAGGACTTCGCCCAGGTTCTCGACGAGGCGCTGGCGGGTGAGTGAGTGGTCCGACCGGCGCCTGGCTCTCGGTCTGTTGGCGGCCGGACTGATCGGCCTGGTCGCCTCGACGATCCTGCTGATCGAGCGCCTGCGCCTGGCGGGTGACGAGGACTACGTGCCCACGTGCAGCCTCAACCCGGTGCTCAGTTGCGGGTCGATCATGGAGTCCGCGCAGGCCTCGTTGTTCGGCTTCCCCAACCCGATCATCGGGGTGGCCGGCTTCCCGGTGTTGCTGGCCACTGGTGCGGCGCTCCTGGCGGGGGCGAGCCTGGCGCGTTGGTACTGGATGGGGCTTCAGGTCGGGGTCACCATGGCTGTGGCGCTGGTGGGGTGGCTGGCTTTCCAGAGCCTCTACCGCATCGGGGCTCTGTGTCCGTACTGCATGGTGGTGTGGGCGGTCGTGGTGCCACTCTTCTACTACGTCACCGTGCGCAACCTTGCCCAGGGGGTGTTCGGCGCCGCGATGGCCGGCAGCGCGATGACCCGCACGGCTCGGGACTGGCATGCGCCAGTGCTGCTGCTGGTGTTCGTCGGCGTCCTCGCCCTGATCGCTGTTCAGTTCTGGTCGTACTGGTCGACGTTGTGGTGAGGGGAGACCCGTTGAACCGGGCTCGGCAGACCGTGGGGCGAGGCCCGGTCGCGAGCGCGCGGTTGCCGGCGCTGTGCTGCTCCTCCTCGGCTTCGCGGAGCACCGGGGCCAGATCGGATCGTGGTGGACGAGCAGCCACGCGAGCCCAGAGAGCCGCGCACCAGCCGGGTGACCCCGAATGAAGGGCTGGTGGGCGGTCCCCGGGAGGTCGTGCTGGTCGGTTGCGGGTGTGGCGTCTGGTCGCAGCTGACGGCGCGGGACGAGGCCCTCGTCATGGGACGGCACGCCCCGCTGTGATCGGCTGGCGCCGGCTGCTGGGACTTGCCACCATCGCGCCACGCCTGGGACCACCGACAGGCTGTGCGTCCGTCCCCCAGGCGACGTGAGGCCGGGTCTTCCTCAGCAGTACCGGTCCTCGCCGTTCGCCGGTGAGCCGTCGGGGTGATGGCGGCGCCTGTCATGCAGCAGCAGACCTACGACCTCGAGGGGTGTCGTGCAACGACGGGCCATCGGTTGCATGACCGACCGGCACATGGTCGATTGCCGAGACCCTGCAGCAGTCTCGGGCGGCAGCTTCGAGCGCCGGCGCTAGCGCTATGGCGACCGGTAGGGACAACAGGACGAGCGCGACGATCCCGACCAGAGCGCCTCGCCCCCTGCGTGCGCTTGGCGGGGTATCGGTCAGTCGTAGGACCCTTTGCACCGCGGCGGTCCCGGTCGCGCTGAGTGCGGCTTCGGGCCGAGTGCCGCTGCCGAGTGTGACAAGTGCCCTCGCGAGCGAGCGTCGGTCTGCGTCGTTGGTCGCGGCGTCGTCGGCGGCCATCTCGACCAGGACGGCGATGTGCTCGTGTGCTTGTTCGAAGAAGGGGACGCGGGGGAATGCACGAGTCAGTGCGCCTGAGTGGGCCAGCGCGATGTCGTGGCGCGCACGCAGGTGTCGGTGCTCGTGGCCGAGTACCAGCAAGCGCTCCCTCGCCGAGAGCATGTCAAGCGCGCCGCTGGTGAAGACCACCGTCCCGACACCTCCGGGGAGGCAGTACACGAGGGGCCTCCGGTCCTCGACGACTGTGAAACCCTCGGGGTGGGGGCGGCCGACGAAGTGAAGGCCCTCCCGCTGCGCCCGGCGGGCCCGAGACACTACTCGCAGCCATCGCCCCGTGCTGATGACGAGCAGGCCTGTGCAGGCGCCTGCGACGGCCAGTCCCACGACACCGGGCCAGATCCCCAGGGGGGTGTTGTAGTGCTCGACAATGGTGATGGTGTGAGCGCCGAGGGCGTCGGCAAGCAGGAAGCGCAACGGGAGGAAGGGCAGTGCCGCAGCCAGAGCGGCGAGCGGTAGCGCCAGGACCACGGAGGTCGACAAGGCTTGCCAGGCGACGATCCCCGAACGGGGTGCGTGGGCGACCCACCGAGCGTTCGCCAACAGCCGTGCCCCCAGAGTGCCCGCCGCCATCGCGTAGATCAGCAGCGCCATTGCTGCGGTCATGTCGGAGGCTGGGTCCGGTCGGACAGGGCGGCTCTCAGCTCGTCGACCTCGTCGGCACTCATCTGCTCGACGAAGTGCACCAGTGTCGATCGGCGATCTCCGATGTCGGCCAGCACCTGTTCGAGCAATGCCGCGGTGTGCTCCTCACGCGTAGAGCACGGTGAGTACAGGTAAGCCCTGCCCTGCTTCGCCCGGCGTACCATTCCCTTGGAGTGAAGGTTGTTCAGCACCGTCATGACTGTCGTGTAAGCGAGAGTTCGTTCGATGCTCAGGTCCTCCAGCACCTGACGGACGGAGACAGGGCCGCTCCGGGACCACAGACGTTGCATCACGGCTGCTTCGAGCTGACCCAGCTGTCTCATTCGGTGCTCCTGTCCTCGTCCGGTGCAGACGCACCCGCCATCGTAGACGACCTGCTGCGTGGCCCGGCCTGCGAGAGCCGCTGGAGGTAGTCGTTGTAGGCCCGCAGCTGTCGGTCGTCCTCGCGCAGCTCGCTGCGGTCGAAGCGTCGTCGTTCCCGGCGGTCGGCCTGCACCCACGACACGAGCAGCGCGACCGCCATGACCGCCAACGGATACTCTCCCAGCGCCCATCCCAGTGATGCCCCCAGGTACTGGTCCTCGGAAAGGGAGGCTCCCCAGTCCCGGCCCAGCGACTCGAACCAGTCCCTGGCCAGCACCGTGGTGCTGGCCATCAGGCTCACCGAGAAGAGCGCATGGAAGCCGAACGTGACCATCACCATCAGAGCGCGCAACGGGTAGGAGGGGCGCTCGAGGCCCGGGTCTGCGCCTACGACGCACTCGGCGAAGAGGTAGCCGGTCAGCAGGAAGTGCAAGGTCATCAGCACGTGCGCGGTGTGAGCCTCCAGAGAGAGGCCGAACAGCGAGCTGTAGTAGAAGGCCACCATGCTCACCACGAAGAGTGCTGCCGCCACGATCGGGTGCCCGAGGAGCTGCGCGGGAAGCGAGTGGACGGCCGTCAACAACCATTCTCTGGGACCGTAGGAACCGTCGGTTCGACGTCTCAGAGTCCTCAGAGCGAGAGTGATGGGCGTCCCCAGCACGAGGAAGGTCGGCACGGCCGTGGCGATGGTCATGTGCTGGACCATGTGCATGCTGAACAGCACGCGACCGTACGTCGCCGGTGGGCCGTTGGCTGCCCAGATGAACAACAGGCAGCCGATGACCCAGCATGCTGTGCGCAGCCACGGCCAGTGGACGCCGCGCCGGCGCAGTCGCCGCACGGCCACCAGGTACCAGGTCAGGGCAGCCAGCCCGAGAGGAAGGAAGAGGCTGTCGGGACTCCAACGAGTCAGCCACCCGGTGGCGTCCAGAGCAGGGGGCATCGAGCGGCCCAGCAGTGACTGGACCATCGTGAGCGAGGTGGAGTCCCCATCGGTGCTGGGAGGGTCGGTCCGTCCGAGGACGACACCGAGTGCAGCCGCACCCAGCAGGACGAACACCTCGAGCCCGACGAGTCGCCAGAACGCCTTGGTGCGCCCGGCCACGACCTGTGCCAGGAGCGTTCGTCGGTGCCACCATCCAGCCAGGAGAAGCAGGATGACCGCGGTCATCTTCAGGGCGAGCAATGCTCCGTAGGTCGACACGATGGATGCGAGGTCCGGCACCCGGAGCCAGGCTCCGGCGAGGCCCGACGCCGTCACTAGGGCCGCACACCAACCAGCAATGGTGGAGTAGCGCCGGGCGACCGTGCCGAGGGACGGTCCGAGTCGATGGCCGACGAGGGCGAGCGCCACCAGCCCGCCACCCCAGACCCCGATGCCGACGAGATGGAACATCTGCAGGTTGACGACCTCGTCATGGTTGAGCGCGCCCGTGGCGTGACCGGTGAGGGCCATGGGCCACAGCGCAACGACGGCCAGAGCCGCCAGCGCACCCAGAGCGGCGGTGCGCGACGCCAGTGCACACCCCGCTGCCACGACCGCGGCGAGCCCCGCCCCCCACAACAGATACTGGCCCAGCTCGTAGGAACGGGCGAAGAACACGGCCTGCTGCAGAAATCCTTCGGCCTCCATGCTGCTGCCGGAGGCGTCCGAGAAGACAAGGGCGATGAGGAGCCCGTTCAGGGCGGCCCATGCCGTGGCACTGAGCTGTGCCACGGCTACGAGACGGGCGCGTACGCCGGCGAGCAGTGCCTCGTCTTCGTCCTCTCCAGGCGGCACACAGGTGCTTGCCACGACAAGGGCTCCCACGGTCAGCATGGCGCTGAGGTCGCGCAGTGCCTGGACGATGGGGAGACCGAACCGGGTGGTCGCTCCGGGGTCAGGAAGCCCGGGGACACCCAGCGGTGCCAGGCCCCCGGTGAGCCACGCGGCCAGGAGCGCCGCCAGCACCATCCACAATATCGCCCCGAGGGTACCGAGGGTGCGGGTCGCGCGAGGGGAGACCATCACGCTGGTCATGTCCCGCTCCCGCGCCGGGACAGTCTGGCGGTTGCGATGCCGGTCAGGACGACGAGACCCAACGTCACAACCCCTATGAGAGCGAGTGCGCCACCCGACGTGCCAGCCGGCTCGCTGCTACTGCGGTCAGCATCGACGCCAGTGTCCGCCTGTGCAGCTGGACCGGTAGCAGTGGTGGACTCGCTGGCCGTTGGGACTTCCGGTGTTGCGGGGGAGCGCACGGTGAAGGTGTAGCTGCCAGTCACTGGGTGTCCGTCTCGCGACACCACTCGGTAGGAGACACGCCACCGCGTGGAGTCGCTGGAGCTGGATTCGTTGCTGGACCGGGCCTCGGGAACCGTAGCGACCAGCTCGGTCGGGCTGGCGCCGCTCGTCACGTCGAGGTTCATCGTCTTCCCGTTGCCGACCCGTGCTGTGATGGTGCTTAGGCCTGCACTCATGTCCTCGGTGAACGTCAGCGTGAGGGCATTGGGAGAGGTTTCCAGACGATCGCCGTCCGCCGGGTTTACGGAGAGGAGGTCCGTGTGGGCTGCGGCGGGGACAGTCGTCAGTGCAACGATGCACGCACTGATGAGAAAGCCTAGGGCGACGATCCAGCCGGGGCGCTGCGGCGGACTGTTCATTCTTTCCCTCGGGCAAGTAAGTACATGGCGACCGCGGTGACCGTGAGTGCGAACAAGCCGATGACGATGGTCGAGATGGTGTCGTTGCTCATATCCACGCTCGCACGACGTGATGACGAAGGGATTGTTTGCCACGTGGCCCGGCGGCAACGGCGCGTCCGGGACGGCAGACTGCACGAGCAGGGCGATGTCGATGTGCATGGCCGCCGGGCGTCATCAGGCCCATCAGATCTACTCCTCCGGGACCCGAGGCCGATACTGGCTCGCGGGATGCTGCCGGTTCGTGCGCCGCTGTGCAGGCGAGGTTGTCGTTGCTCATGGAGTGCATACTATCGTCGATAGTACTTGGTCGTCGAGGAGGTCCGGTGAGGCATGCCCGTCCCAGCGCCCTGTCGTTCGCGGCTGTGGGCGGTGTCCTGACGGCGCTCGCATTTCCCCCGTGGTCGATGCCCTGGCTGGCCCCGATCGGGGTCGCTGCTCTGGTCGTCGCCGTGACCGGCCGATCCGTGGTCGTAGGAGGAGCGGCTGGCGGGGTGTTCGGCTTGGTCTTCTTTGGCACCACCTTGTGGTGGCTCAGCGAGTCCATCGCCGTCGCAGCCTGGGGGGCACTCACGCTCGTCCAAGCGGCTTGGCTCGTCCTGGCCGGCAGTGCGATGACGCTGGTGCGGAACCTCCCGGGCTGGCCGGCATGGATGGCCCTCGTGTGGACGACAGTCGAGACGATGCGGTCTTCGGTGCCCTGGGGCGGCATGCCATGGGGCCGCCTCGGCTACACCGCCGTCGACGTCCCTTGGGGGGCGTTCCTGGCCATCGGAGGAGTCGCCGGAGCTGGGGCGTTGGTCGTGCTGATGGGGGCATCCGCAGCTGGCGTCGCGTCCGCGGTGGCCGAACGTCGTACCGCCCTGCGCCTGACTCGTCCCGTGATCGCTACGGGGAGCGTCGCTGTGGTCGGGATGTGGCTGCTGCTCGGTGCGGGCTCGGTGGGCGGACGCCTGGGCGTCGAGGAGACTGGCGTAGCCCGCGTCGCGGTCGTCCAGGGGGGGGTGCCGGGAGACGGCACCCAGGTGTCGGCCAACCATCGTCGGGTGACCCTGAACCAGCTCACGCAGACACGCGAGCTCCTGACCGCTCGAAGCTCGTCCGCGCCCGCCCTCGACTTCGTGCTGTGGCCCGAGAACGCCACCGCCGTCGATCCCACGAGGGACTCGCAGGCGCGGGCTGTCATCAGCTCGGCGGTGGCGGAGGTCGGAGCGCCGGTGCTGCTGGGGGCGATCGTCGACAGCTCGTCGCCTTCGCTGGCGCTGAACCAGTCGATCGTATGGACGGCATCGGGTCCGGAGGACCGCTACACCAAGCAGCACCTGGTCCCGTTCGGTGAGTACGTTCCCCTCAGGCCGCTCGCAGAGCTTGTCTCCAGTCGGGTCGCGGACATCGAGCGGGACATGATCTCGGGAGGCGCTGCGCAGCCCCTCACGGTCGCTGGTCTGCGAGTCGCGGCGGCGTTGTGCTTCGACGTCGCCTACGACGACGTGGTGCGCTCTCAGGTCAAGCAGGGAGTCGACCTGGTGACCGTCCAGACGAGCAACGCCATGTTCCTAGGCACTGCGCAGCTCGAGCAGCAGTGGGTCATCACCAGGGCCCGGGCCGCCGAGGTCGGCCGGTCCGTGGTCGTGTCCTCGATCAACGGGCTATCGGGTGCCATCGGTCCCGATGGCCGCGTGATCGAGCAGCTGCCGTCGCGCGAATCGACCAGCAGTCTTGTCGAGGTGCCGATGGCGACAGGCATGTCGATCGCCGTGCGATTCGGACCGTGGCCCGGTCGAGTCGCGGGACTGCTCGCCGTCGTGGCTGTCGCAGCAGCTGTCAGGAGACAGCGATGGGACAGCAGCGGGGCGTCACGGTCGCCCGGCTCGGGGGATGACGCCTCAGGGGCAGGTCCTCCGAACTGTGCTGTCTGCCGGTAGCCGGCCGGGGGCAGCTGCCACAGGCAACTGACCAGGACCTCGGCCTGATATCCGGCGGCGGTGGCCAAGGCGGACAGCTCGACCATGCCCTGATCGGACTGTTGCCCGCTCCGAGCGGCGGGTTTGCCGCCCGCGCCGACCGCGAAGGTGTCGAGGGGGAGATCCGCGGGACCACTGCGTCGCGGCCCAGGGTGATGCTGTCCTGGTCCAGCTGGCCAGGAGAAGGGGATCGCGGCGGCGCTCAGCGGCCAGCCGCAGCGACATGGTCTGGTCGTGCACGGACCCGGAACGCTCGGCGTGTCAACGCCGGCCACCGAGAGGACGATGAGCGCCCCCACGACAGCGAGGACTGCCAGGTCCCCCAGGTCCGTGCCGTGGGCGCCGACCGCGACGTAGGCGACGGTGCCGGGCACGATCCCGAGTGCAGGGCCGAGCAGGTAGCTTGTCCACGACATCCGGGTGAGCCCAGCCAAGTAGTTGATGGCCGTGAACGGCACGACCGGGACCAGGCGGAGCGCCAGGAGCACGACCAGCCCGCGCTCGGCGACGAGCGCGTCGAGCCGCGCGATGCGATCTGAGCCGAGGTTCTGGAACGATGCCTGGCCCAGGTGCCGGGACAGTGCGAAGGCGATCGCGGCGCCGAGCACCGCGGCCAGCCACACCAGTGCCAGGGCCTGGGTGAAGCCCAACAGCAGACCGGCGGCCGCCGTCAGCACGTTCTTGGGCTAGGGCGCCAGCGTTCCTGCGGCGTATCGGGGGCCGGCGTCGTCTGGAGAGCCGTGATCCTCCGGATCATCTCGACGGGTATCGGGCGAAGGTCCGCGCGCCGTCGGTGGAACGCCACAGACCACCCTCCACGGAGGCATAGACGTGCCCCTCGTCGTCAGTGTGAAGTGCCTCGGGCTGGGCGCCGAGCGAGCCGGCCCTGACGAAGCTAGTCGCGTCCTTGCTGGTGTAGGTGGTGCCACCCGGGTCCAGCGCGGTCACCGTTCCCTGGGTGTCCCAGCTGACCAGCATGAGAAGCGGAGCGTTCTCGAGCAGCGCGAAGGAACGACCGCCATCAGTGCTCAGCGCCGGTCCTTCCGCGGTGGTGGCGATCACGGTGCCAGGGTCGGTCGGGCTGACCGCGAAGTCGAACACGCCTCCGGTGGACCGGGTCTCCCACGTCTCCATGTCCTCGGAGACCATGAAGTCGCCGGTCGCTGCGTCCGCTCCGTAGACCAGGCCATGGCGGTACTCCAGCGCGTGGAAGTCCGCCTGACCTGCCAACGACCGGTTGGTCCAGCTCTGCCCCCCGTCGGTGGACTCGATGAGGCCCAACGAGCTCGGACCGTCCTGTCCTTTCCCGGGGTGGCCCGATGCGAGGAAGTGGTCCGGGCCCGCGACCGTGAAGCCCATGAAGTCCTGTACCCGGTCGCTGATCGGACCGGCCAGCGCACCGGCGTCCTCATCGACCCGGAACAGCCCGTAGTGGCTGCCCACGTGGAGGGCTCCGGTGCTGGGCTCGACACCGAGACCGTGCACGTGCTCGAGCACGCCGCCAGCCTGGTCCGAGGTGTCTGCCGCGCGGAGTGCCCACCAACCGGCGGCAGCGAGCAGCGCGGCCACGACGGCGATCGTCAACCACCATCGCGCTGACGCCGTGCTGCCTCGGGAGGACTGCTCGGCCTGAGGTTCAGCGCTGACGGTGCGGGGCATGTTCTCGTCTCCTGGTCGGGGGTGTGCGCGCGGTGATCAGCGGTGCCAGTCCGGGCTCAGGCTCGGGATTCGTCGTCTGGCTCGCGTCCGTGGTGGGTCTCGAGCTTCCGGTCACCTCGACCTCCACGGCGCGTGAGCGAGATGGCGCCCACGACTGCCAGTGCCACGATGGCGATGAAGACCACCATTCCCAGCAGCATCCCGAAGCCCATCAGCAGGCTCATGCCGCCCAGTCCATCCATGTCTCCCACGAGGTGGTCCTTTCTCCCGCTGCGATGTGTACTATGATTCATAGTACAAGGGGTTCTGAAAAGGGTCCGCTGCTGGGACGTCAGCGGGGAGTCAGGCACGCCCACGGCCGCGGCACCGCCTTCATGCCAGGTCTATCGACGCCAGGGGTCAGGCCTGCTGGACGAGCAGATCGGCGATGAGCTGCTGCCGGACCCAGAGCGCGATGAAGGTCGAGGCTGCGAGCGTCCAGAGGGTTCGCGTCGCTGTCCTCGTCGAACGGACGTGCGCGTCGACCCACCGACCGCTCACCACACCCAGCGCTGCTCGGCCGAGGGTCGCGAAGGCGGCGAGGACCGCGGCGATGCCCAGGGGGTTGTAGCGCCAAGCCTCGGCGAGGTCTCCCTCCATCGTCAGCCGCGCGGATCGGGTGCCCCCGCACAGCGGGTCCATCAGTCCCAGGTGGTGCCAGGGTGGGTGGAGATCGATCGGCGGTAGGCCGAACGTCAGCAGTGCGAGGCTGGCGGCAGCGCCGAGCGCGGCGACCCAGGTCACCGAACGGTGCCGATCCGTCGGGGCGAGGTAGAGGCGCATCCGCATCCGGGTGCCGCCTCAGACTCCGGCGTAGGAGTGGAGGCCGGAGATCCACAGGTTGACGCCGAAGAAGTTGAACAGGAATGCGACGTAGCCCGCCAGGGCGAACCAGGAGGCGCGCGAGCCTCGCAGTCCTGCGGTGCTCTGGGCGTGCAGGTAGGCGGCGTAGAAGACCCAGGTGATGAAGGCCCAGGTCTCCTTCGGGTCCCAGCCCCAGTAGCGGCCCCATGCGTTTTCGGCCCAGATCGCCCCGGCGATCACGGCGAACGTCCAGACGGGGAAGGCGAAGACGTGGACGGCGTGGCTGGCCCGGTCCAACGAGGATGCGGTCGGCAGTGCGGCGACGTAGCGCTGTGACCGTTCGGTGACGGGTCGGGCCTCCCACCGCCTCCGCAGGATGCCGAGGGCGGCGGTGATGGCGCCGATGGTGAAGACCCCGCCGGAGATGATGGCAGCGGCCACGTGGATGACGAGCCAGTACGAGTCGAGCACCGGGACCAGGTCGTCGACGGGCGTGTAGAAGCTCGTGACAGCCAGGCCGAGCGCCAACAGCATGAGGGCGACGATCCAGACCCCCGCCTCCCGGACGGCACGACGTCGCACGAGCGCGACGTAGGCACCCCCGGCCGCGAGCGAGAGCACCAGGAGGAACTCGAACATGTTCCCCCAGGGCGCACGGCCGGCGGCCAACCCACGCACGATGACGCCGGCGAGGAGCAACAGCGTCCCGAGCACGGTGAGACTCACTGCGGAGGCGCCCACCACGCGGCCGGGTCCTTCGCCTGCCCGGGTGTCCGTGGCGTCGCGCTCCCTGGTGGACCCGGTGGCTCCGGGGGCCTCGGCAGCACGGGAAGCGCCTGCTGCCGAAACCTGGGCAGAGACGCTGAGCGTCGACGACGCGCCGGGATGCCGTGTGGGCAGCGACCTCAAGGCGGTGGACGCCGCGTGGGCGAGCAAAGCGAGCGCCAGGACGGCGATGGTGGAGTAGACGAGTCCGTCCGAGAGGCGGGCGAGGAGGTCGGTGGTCATGGTGCATCCTTCCGGTGGGGCTGCCGGTGGCGGTCGAGCTCGTGGCGTACGTCGTCGGCGATCGAGTCGATCTCGCCGTGCGGCAGTCCACGTCGAGTCGCGGACTGGCCGGCGTACTGGACCACGACCGTCCCGGCGTCGTCGTGGACTCGCACGTAGACGCGGCGGCGGCGCACGATCAGCGAGGTGGTCAGTCCGCCCAGCAGCATGAGCGCCGCCAGCAACGACAGCTCCTTGCCGGGGTCGCGGGCGACCTGGAAGTTGGCGAACCGGCGGACTCCGTCGAAGGTCACGGTGCCCAGGTCGTCGGGGAGTCGCACCGTCTGGCCGGGGGCGAGCTGGGGACCGAAGGGCTGATCGGAGCCTGGTCGCATGACCTGCTGGAGCCGCGACTTGTCGAGGGTGTACACGGACTGGGCCAACCCGTCGTCGAGCCCGAGGTCCCCGGTCCAGACCGTGAGCAGCAGCCGGGGGTTGACGAGGTCGGGGTAGGCCGAGAAGGCGCCGTCGCCGATGTCGGCCGCAGTGGGTAGGAAGAGCCCCTCGAGCCCGAGCTGGGCAGGGCGGGCATCCGGTGCCTTGATGACGCCGTCGGAGGTGAGGTTGTTGTCGGCGGGGAGGAAGATGACCGGGCCGGAGTACGCGGTGGCGCCGGTGCCGTCGCGCACCGTCACGACGGGCGCGTAGCCGTGCCCGGTGAGGAACATCTTGGTGCCGTTGATCTCGAGGGGCTGGTTGGGACGTACGTGCGCCGTCCACGAGTCCTCGCCGGACTCGACCCGGAGGCGCGCATCGAAGGATCGAGGCTCACCGCGGCGGGCTCCGGAGGTCTCGAAGTCAGCTTCGAAGGACTCCAGTCGGAAGCTGAAGGGTTCGAGCGCATTGACGTCGGTCCAGACCGACGGGCTGAAGTCGTCGTATTGGGAGGCGACGTTGGTGAACGACTCGCCCGCCACGACCGCGACTCGCGCCTCGTAGCCGTACAGCCTGCCTCCGGCGATCCCGAACAGCAGCACCAGCAACGACAGGTGGAAGAGCAGGTTGCCGGCCTCGCGGACGTGCCCCTTCTCGGCGCTCACTGCTCCGTCAGCCACTCGGACCCGGAAGCGACGCCGCCGCAGCGCCGACTCGACCAGCTCGAGCGCGTCCACCCGGGACGTCGATGTCTCTCCGTGATCACGTCTGCCGACGAAGACGTCTCGGCGGTGATCCTCCAGGTGATCCAGCCTGGTCGGAGCCTTCGTCGGTTCGCTACGGAAGTCGCGCCAGAGCTTGGCGCACCTCGGGAGCACGCAACCGGTCATCGACACGAGGAGCAGCAGGTAGATCGCAGCGAACCATGGTGAGGCGTAGACGCCGAAGAGTCCCACGCGGTCCAGCCAGGGGGAGATGTCAGGGTTCTCGGCGTAGAACTGCGGCACCGCGGCGGGGTCGCTCGCCACGCCCCGCTGGGGCAACAGGCTGCCCGGCACCGCGGCCAGGGCCAGCAGGGTCAGCAGGATCACTGCCGTGCGCATGCTGGTGAGCCGGCGCCACGCCCATCTGGCCCATCCGAGCACGCCGATGCCGACCGGTGAGGGCGAGATCGTCGCCGCGGCCTCGTCCGGATCTTCGCGATGGGGCTTGTCTGCGTGCAGCTGAGTCATCGAGCACCGATCGTGACGGGGTGGAAGGACGGCGGCGAGGACTTCCGTCCGAGCAGGAAGATGGTGGCAGCGGCTCTCATGACAAACGCAGCGTACTACGTTCGGTAGTAGAGTTGGTGCCGTGTGGATACGTCGGTCGTCTGTGACATTGGTGTCCTTGGTGCTGGTGGCGGGCGGCTGTGCGAGGACCTCGCCGGAGCCATCCGGGAGCGCTGCGGGGTCGAGCGACCTCGCCCCTGCGCCGGTCGCCGTGTCTGGATCGGCCGGCTGCTCGTCGCTGCCGTCTCGGAACCCGGCCGGACGGGACGGTAGAGACGCGAACGGCGAAGGCGGTGGCGTGCGCGTCCTTCCCGACCTGAGCCTGCGCTGCCTGACCTCACAGGAGGAGGTGCGGTTGCGCGACCTCGGGGGCAGGGCGATGGTGGTGAACCTGTGGGCAACCTGGTGCGGGCCCTGCCGAGCGGAGATGCCGATGCTGCAGGCTGCTCACGACGACCTCGGCGGGCAGGTCGCATTCCTCGGGGTCGACACCAAGGATCCGTCCACTGTTGCGGGTCCGTTCCTGGAGGAGGTGGGGGTGCGCTACCCGCAGGTCGTCGACCCTGCCGCCGAGCTGCTGCGCGCGACCCAGGTACCGGGGTTGCCGGTGACCCTGTTCCTCGCGCCGGATGGTGAGATCGTCGACCAGCACATCGGACGCCTCGACCGTGACACGCTCGACGAGCTGGTCGCCAAGATCCTGGAGGACGCTGCGAGCAGGCATTGAGTCGAGCCCGTGCCATCGTCGTGGGTGCCTCCCCGGTGGAGGCTGCGGTGCTACGGGGTCCCTGTCAGTCGTCCTTGTAGAAGAACCTCCTGCTGATGGAATGGCTCGGGGCCGCCAGGACCTCCTGGCTGATGCGTCCGAGACCATCGAGCGTGACCTCGACGTAGGTCCCAGCGGAGGGAAAGCCCATCAGCAGCTTGGTGGCGCCGGAGTCGGCGGTGCTCCTGGCTGCGATCGGCGCCACGCCCGCGCTGTACGGCTCGCCTTCGAGGAATTCAGCCATGCTGAGGGTCGCGGGGCTCGGTTGCGGCAGCCCTGCCTCGCCGTCGCTGGTCACCGCCTCGTAGATGGTGACCTGGTCGAAGTCGTCAAGCACCCGGAGCGTGCGCTCCAGCAGGTCCTCGGCGGGCTCCGCCGGCCACGGGACCAGGGCTGCGACATTGCCACCGCGCCACCCCGACGCGGTCGCACGAAGATTCAGGACGTTGTCGCCGTCGGCCCAGTCGAGGGCGGCGACGAAGCAGCCCTCGCCGCAGGCCCGGAACTCCACCGGCTCCTGCGTCCCGGTCGCAGACTGCAGCTGCGCGGACAGTGTGTAGTCCGGGGCTTCGCTGACGTCGTACTCGTTGCCGTCGCTGGGAGTGGTCAGCCGGACGACCACCTGGCCCTCGCTCGCGACCAGGTTCACGCCGACCTGACCGGCCAGGCCGCCGGCGGGAACGGCGACTCCGGTGGGTGGCGGGGGAGGAGGGGCGCTGAAGGCGCCCGGTGTGGGCGTGGAGACGAGGACGGACGTGGCGCCCAGCACGACGACGAGCGTGACGGCCTCGAACCGTGCCGTCCGGGTCGCGCGACCCAGCCGCTCGGACCGCAGGGCCCGCCGTGCCGCCAGCGCCATTCCGACCACGGCGACCACAGCCGCGAGTTTGACCAGCAGCGCGCGTCCGTAGCCTGTGCCGGTCAGTGCAGGCAGCGGCACCAGCAGCAGTGCCATGGTCAAGCCGGTCACGACGATCACCACGAACGAGATCGTGGCGATCTGCGCATACCGGAGCAACGCCCACTGGACCGCCGCTCTGGTGGCCCGCCACTTCACAGCAGCTCGTGCTACGTGCAGCAGTGCCCCGACCCAGATTCCGGCTGCAACCAGGACGGCGGTCAGCAAACCGCCGACCACAGGGAGCTCGATCTCGCTGTGCGAGCCGACGCCCTCGGCGAGAGCAACGACGAGGAGCGGAAGCAGCGCATACGAAGGCCGCCGCAGTGCGAGGAGCAGGAGAGCGACCCCGAAGCCCAGTGCATGGGCCAGCACGACGCGTCCGGCTGCGCTCTCCGACAGGACCGAGATGCTCTCCGCCCTCAGTGCCAGCCGGGCTGCGGCCGCTGTGGCGGCGAAAAGACCGAGGAGGGCGCCCAGTTGGGCCCAGGAGCACACGCTGGGCAACCCGGCGTGCCGCCGGCCGGCCCGGGACGTGATGCGTTCGCCCACGAGCCCTCCGAAGGCCACGGCGAAACCTGCCAGCAGCAGCCACCTGAGGCCAGCCGCGGACCAGTCCGTGGGTTGGCTGGTGCTGGCTGTCTGGTCGCCGGTGATCACGGTGCCCACCGCGAAGCGGTACTCACCTCTCGCGCCGTGCCCGTCCACCCCGGTGGCCTCCCACTGGACCTGGTAGATGCCCGGCTCGAGCTTCTGGGTCACGGATGCGGTGAGGACCGTGCCACCCTTCTCGGTCCTCGGCGGCGAGGTCGGAACAGCCGAACCACTGCTGTCGGTGATGGCCACGGCTCGGTCCGTGGAGACCACCGGCTCGTTGAAGACCAGGTTGACCGATCCCGGAGAGTCGGGAACGGCTCCATCCAACGCCGGATCGCTGAAGAGCAGGACCGGATGTGCGCTGGCGGGCGAAGCGGCGACCAGCATCGCGACCACGCCGAGGAACGCGACCACGGCCAGCCGGAGCGTGCGGCCTCGCCAGTTCCGTCGGTGGACGGTCCTGATCATGGCATCTCTTTCACGTGACTACGATGCATAATAGTAATGGGACGGTGGTCGTCTGGTCGGCGGCCTCCGCATCAATCGGGGACGGGGAAGCGCGTGCGATGGGTCGGGTACGTCGCGACGACGGTCTTGCTCGGGCTGCTCGTGCCGACGGCCGCGTTCGCCCACGACGAGGTGGTCGGAACTTCGCCGCGCAACGGCGAGGAGGTCGCGGCGTTGCCCGAGGAGGTGCGCATCGACCTCGGCGAGCGGCCGCGATCCGGCTCGGGCTCGGTCACCGGACCGAACAGCCAGGAGCTTCGTCGCGGAGAGGTGGAGATCGACGCTAGGACGCTCGTGATCCCCGTGCGGTCGGCCGCCCGGCGGGGCATCTACGAGATCGAATTCCGAGCCGTCTCGCGCGACGGCCACCCCGTCGTGGGCTCCCTCAGCTTTGCACTGGTCCGGCAGCGCACCGCGTCGCCCAGCCCCAGCGGTGAGCAGCCTCTCGATCCACTAGAGAACCAGGAGCGCACGGACTCCAATGACGCCGGTGGCGACGACGCGGCGTCCACCGTGTCCTGGATCGGGCTGGTAGTGGCAGCTGGCGCGGCGATCGCCGGAGTGGTCATTGCTGGAGCGCGGTCTCGCAGATCGACGCGGTGAGAGCGTCGGGCTCGGCGCGCGGCGGGTTGCGACGATGGCGACGTCGCTCCCCACGTCAGCAACCACGGGTGCAGTCCGGTCGAATCAGAGCATCTTGATACGATCATTCTTAGTAGATGCTGACTGGTGTGGAGGCGGTATGCGGACGCGTGTGGCGGGTGGGCGGCTCACGGTGGTTGCCGCCCTTTCGGCGGTGCTGCTCGCTGCCTGTGGCTCTCCGACCACTGGGAGCTCAGGCGGGCCCGGGTACATCACGGGGGAGGGCGTGGTGGAGCAGATCGCCGTGGCGGACCGTGAGCCACTGCCGCGGCTGCGCGGCGCAACGCTGGACGGGTCCGAGTTCGACACCGCGGAGCACGACGGGTCGGTGCTCGTCATCAACGTCTGGGGATCGTGGTGCCCACCCTGCCGTGCCGAAGCACCGGGGCTGCGACGGGTCTGGGAGGAGACTCGCGCCGAGGGCGTCCAGTTCGTGGGTCTGAACGTCCGGGACACCGACGACGCCGCGATCGCCTTCGAGCGCAGGTACCGGCTCACCTATCCCAGCATCACCACCGAGCAGTCGGGCGAGGCGTTGCTCGCACTGCGCGCCATGCTGCCCCCCAATGCGATCCCCAGCACGTTGGTGGTCGACCGTGACGGCGATGTCGCCGCCCGGGTCATCGGGCAGGCCACGTACCGCACCCTGCGTGCCCTGGTCGACGACGTGCTGGAGCCAACGCCCGGGTCGTCGAAGGAGGCACCGGATGTCGGCGGCGACGCTGGCTGAGGGCGTGCAGGGGCTCGTCTTCGACGGACCGTTGATCCTGGCTGGTCTCGTGGCGGTGGCGGCAGGACTCCTGTCCTTCTTCTCGCCGTGCTGCCTGCCGCTGGTGCCCGGCTACCTCTCCTACGTGGGCGGCCTCGCGGGTCAGGACGTGCCGTTCCCTGCCGACGCGACGCGAAAGGATGCCGAGACTGGTGAGAGGAACCGGCGAGGTCGCGCCAAGACCGGCGCGGTGCTGTTCGTGGCTGGCTTCGCCGCCGTGTTCACCGCGTACGGCGCCCTGTTCGGCTCGCTCGGGGCGCTGCTCTTCGAGCACCAGGAGACCTTGATCCGGATCCTCGGCGCGTTGACGATCCTGTTCGGACTGGTCTTCAGCGGGGTGTTGTGGCGGCTGCCATGGTTGAACCGAACGGTACGGATCAACCGTCGTCCGCGGACCGGTCTGGCCGGTGCACCGTTGGTCGGTGCGTTGTTCGGACTCGGGTGGACGCCCTGTATCGGGCCCACCCTGGCCGCCGTGCTCACCCTGGCGACCAGCAGTGCCGACCCAGGTCGCGGTGCTGCGCTCTCCTTCGCCTACAGCGCCGGGCTGGGCATCCCCTTCATCCTGGTCGCAGCCGGCATGCAACGTTTCATGGGCTCGGTGGCGTGGGCGCGCCGACATGCCCGCGCCGTCACTGCCGCCGGCGGCGCCGTGCTGGTGCTGCTCGGTCTGCTGCAGGTCACCGGGGTCTGGACCGCGCTCATCAGCCGGATGCAGGGCCTGATCGCGGGATGGCAGCCTCCGATCTAGCCACCGGCCCGCAGCCACGCCGGGGTCGGTACGCCGTGGCTGCACCCCGTGCGGGGTGCAGTCAGACGGTGTCGGTGGGGAAGTCGATGGGGCACAGGTCGGCGGTCGCAGCAACCACGGCGGGTGCGGCGAGGATGCCCAGAGGCGCGAGAACCAGCACAGCGGCGATGACCAGCGCCGCCGCCACGCCGCTGGCCCGCAGCGGGTCTGCGGGCGCGAGCAGGCGTCGTACTCGGGCCACGGATGTCGGACCGCCGGCACCGAGCGCGGCGGCGGGCGCCTTCGACTCCGCCATGCGGACCACGGCCGTGGCAATGCTGAGGCGCTCGTTGCAGCTGGCAGCCACGTCGTCGGCGTGCATCTCCACCAGCCGCGTCAGGGCCACATGAGCATCGCGGAACACCGGCACCCCCGGGAACGCTCTCGCCAGCGCTCTCGAGACGGCGAGCACCAGATGGTGACGCGCGACCAGGTGAGCGCGCTCGTGCGCCATGACTGCCTCGAGCTCGTCGGGCCGCAACGTCTCGAGTGCTGCGCTGGTCATCACGACGCGACCGCCGTGGCCGGGCACGCAGTACGCCACCGGGGCCTCGTGCTCGAGCACGAGGGCGCCGGTGCACGGGTCGGTCTGGGCGAGGATGAGCAGCGACCGCCGCAGCCGAGCCCGCTGGCTGCGCGCCAGGGCGACCTCCGCCGCCAGGCAGTAGATGACCCTCCCCAGCACGCTCACGGCAAGGACGGCGCCCGTCGCGCTGGCTGCCGCACCACCAGGAGTCTCGTACTGTGCGCGCAACGCCGCACCGCATGCCGAGAGCAGTGCGGCCAGGTCGTTGGTGAGGGGCACCGCGGGCAACGCGAGTGCCGCCCCGGTCAGCACGACAGCCGCGACGGCTGACACGCTCAGGCTCTGCCACAGGACGATGCCCACCCAGGGCGATCGTTCGATCGACGTGGAGCGCTGCAACAACCTCGGCCCCAGCGTCGCGGCGAGAACTGCCACGACGACCAGCGCGACGTCGGCGATCACTCGCCCTCGCTCTTCGTCGAGCTGCGCTGGTCGAGAGCCGAACGTAGTCGGTCCAGCTCTTCGGGCTGCATCTGCTCGACGAAGTGCAGCAACGCACTCCCACGATCGGCGGTGTCGGCCAGCACCTCGCTCATGAGCGCAGCAGTGTGCTCCTCACGAGACCGCACCGGGACGTAGTGGTAGGCCCGTCCGACCCGCTCCCGCCCCAGGAGGCCCTTGCGGTGCAGGTTGTCCATCACTGTCATCACGGTGGTGTAAGCGAGACTGCGCTCGTGCTCCAGCTCGTCGAGCACCGCACGCACGGGGGTCGGTCGACCGCGCGCCCACAGCCGCTCCATGATGACGGCCTCGAGGGGACCCAGGTTGCTCACCCGTTGCTGCATGTCTCGACTCCCCAAACGCGTTCGTGTGGAGCTCTCGTCTCCGGTCTCCGATAGTAGACGACCGGCCAGGCGGTCAGCAGGCACCATGTGGAATGCAGGAGCACCACCGCTCGGGCCACCCCCTGAGCCGTCCGCGAGGCCAGGACCCGGAACGTGCTCGACGCCGCCCTCGGCCCGCCAGCGGACTCGCTGCGGACCGGGACGGCGTCGACCAGGTGGAGCTGCAGGTCAGACGACCTGCGCAGGGGCTCAGCCCTTCTTGGTCTCCCAGAAGATCTCGGCGATCTCGTCGATCTTGGCCAGCAGCTGGTCGGCGACCTCGGCGTCGAGCGCGCCCTTGGCGCCCGAGGCACCGGCGAGCTTGGTGGCCTCGTTGACCAGCACGTGCAGCTGGGGGTACTTCTCGAAGTGCGGGGGCTTGAAGTAGTCGGTCCACAGCACCCACAGGTGGTGCTTGACCAGCTCGGCGCGCTGCTCCTTGATGATGATCGCGCGGGTGCGGAAGTCGGGGTCGTCGTTGTCGGCGACCTTGGCGATGATGCCCTTGATCGACTCGGCCTCGATGCGGGCCTGCGCGGGGTCGTAGACACCGCAGGGCAGGTCGCAGTGGGCGGACACCTCGACGGTGGGTGCGAACAGCTTGGCGAACATGCAGGTCCTCTCGTACGTCGTCTGGCTTCTGGCTGGGACACTACTCCGCGTGAGCGACACGTCCCCACCCGCTCGGGCGGGCCGAGCGCCCTGGGGCTGGGCGCTGGTGCGCGGCGACTCGATGCGTCCGGGCCTGCGCCCGGGCGACTGGCTGCTGGTCTCCTACCGGCGCCCGGTGCGACCGGGGTGCGTGGTGGTCGCACGCCTGGCCGACGGGACGCTCGCGGTCAAGCGCGCGGTGGAGAGGCGGCGTACGGCCTCGGGCACCGCGGGGTGGTGGCTGCTCAGCGACGACCCCGACGTCGGCGTGGACTCGCGGCACCGGGGGCCCGTCGCGGACCCCGACGTGCTCGGCGTGGTGGTCGCGCGGGCCTGGCCCCGGCCCCGCCGGCTCCGGCCGCGCAGGGCCGCTCCGGGCCGCTGACCGCTCGCGTGCTGTGACCCACCGCACGGTGGGACGCCCCCCGGGGCGTCGCTCGCGCTGTGCGAGACTGCGAGCACGCGCACCCCGCCCGGGTCCCGGCGCTCCGAGGCACCACCCCGCCCGTCGAGCCGGATCCGTCCCCGACGGCCCTCAGCCTGGAAAGACCTCAACGAGATGTCCTCAGTCCCCGAGCCGCCCCAGCCGGCCACCGCCACGAGCCACCCGTTCGAGGGCGACCCCGTCTTCGACCTGCACCGGGGCGGCAAGATGCGGATCGCCGCGACCGCGCCGCTCAAGGACGCCGCCGACCTGTCGCTGGCCTACACCCCCGGCGTGGCGCTGGTGTGCGAGGCGATCGCCGCCGACCCCAGCATGACCCAGCACTACACGTGGGTGCCCAACACCGTGGCCGTCGTCAGCGACGGCACCGCGGTGCTCGGCCTGGGCGATATCGGCCCGGCGGCCGCGATGCCGGTGATGGAGGGCAAGGCGGTGCTGTTCAAGCAGTTCGGTGGCGTCGACGCCGTCCCGATCTGCCTCGACACCACCGACACCGAGCAGATCATCGAGACCGTGGCCCGTCTGGCGCCGAGCTTCGGCGGCATCAACCTCGAGGACATCTCCGCGCCGCGCTGCTTCGAGATCGAGGACCGGCTCAAGGAGATGCTCGACATCCCGGTCTTCCACGACGACCAGCACGGCACCGCCGTGGTGGCGCTCGCCGCGCTGAAGAACGCGCTCAAGATCACCGGCCGCGACGCCGCGACCACGCGCGTGGTCATCTCCGGCGCCGGCGCCGCGGGTGTCGCGGTGGCCAAGATCCTGCTCGAGGCGGGCATCACCGACCTGGCCGTGACCGACCGCAAGGGCGTCCTGCACTCCTCGCGCGGCGACCTCACCCCGGTCAAGAAGGCGCTCGCCGAGATGACGGCCGACAAGACCGGCCGCACCGGCACCCTCGGCGACGTGCTCGCCGGCGCCGACGTCTACCTCGGCGTCTCCGGCGGCACCGTGCCCGAGGAGGACGTCGCGCGGATGGCCCCCGACGCGATCATCTTCGGCCTGGCCAACCCCACGCCCGAGGTGCACCCCGACGTGGCGCACAAGTACGCGCGCGTGGTCGCGACCGGCCGCTCGGACTTCCCCAACCAGATCAACAACGTGCTGGCCTTCCCGGGGATCTTCCGCGGCGCACTCGACGTGCACGCCACCGGCATCACCGAGGGCATGAAGCTCGCGGCGGCCAACGCGCTGGCCGAGCTGGTCGGCGACGACCTCAGCGAGACCTTCATCATCCCCTCGCCCTTCGACGAGCGGGTGCCGGGCGCGGTCTCCAGCGCGGTCGCCGACGCCGCGCGGCGCGACGGGGTCGCGCGCCGCTGACGCTGGCGTTGACGCTGACGTTGACACGGTGCGGGCCCTCACCGCTGCGGGTGGTCGCCGACCAGTAACGTGAACCACATGTTCGCCGTCTACGCCGACTCCTTCTCCTCCGACGACCCGCTGTCCGGCCTGGTGGTGGGAGAGCGCCCCGAGCCCGAGGCCCCCGAGGGCTGGACCACGGTCACCGTCAAGGCCGCCTCGCTGAACCACCACGACGTGTGGTCGCTGCGCGGCGTGGGCCTCAAGCAGGAGGCGCTGCCGATGATCCTCGGCTGCGACGCCGCGGGCCTCGACGAGGACGGCAACGAGGTCGTGGTGCACGCCGTGGTGAGCGACCCGTCCTGGAGCGGGGACGAGACCTTCGACCCGAAGCGCTCGCTGCTCTCCGAGCGCCACCAGGGCACCTTCGCCGACAAGGTCGTCGTGCCGCGGCGCAACGTGGTGCCCAAGCCGGCCTCGCTGTCCTTCGAGGAGGCCGCCTGCCTGCCGACCGCTTGGCTGACCGCCTACCGGATGCTCTTCACCCGCGGCGACCTGACCGCCGGCGACACGGTGCTGGTGCAGGGCGCCGGCGGTGGCGTCGCGACCGCGGCGATCATCCTGGGCCGTGCCGCGGGGCTGCGGGTGCTGGCCACCAGCCGTGACGAGGCCAAGCGCGCCCGTGCGCTCGAGATCGGCGCCCACGAGGTCTTCGAGTCCGGTGCCCGGCTGCCGGTCAAGGTCGACGCCGTGATGGAGACGGTCGGCCGGGCCACCTGGTCGCACTCGGTGCGCTCGCTGAAGCCCGGCGGTCGCCTGGTCATCTCCGGCACCACCTCCGGCCCCCAGCTCGACGACGCCGAGCTGACCCGCATCTTCTTCCTGCAGCTCTCGGTGGTGGGCTCGACGATGGGCACCCGCGACGAGCTGGCCTCCCTGGTCTCCATGCTCGACGCGACCGGCGCCCGCCCGCTCGTCGACCGGGTCCTGCCGATGGAGCAGGCCCCCGAGGGCTTCGCCGCCATGATCGACGGCGACGTCTTCGGCAAGGTCGTCCTGACCCGCTGAGCGCCACCATGAGCACCCGCACCCACCTGCTGACCGGCGCCGGCTCGGGCATCGGCGAGGTCCTGGCCCACCGGCTGCGCGAGCGCGGCGACGAGGTGTGGCTGCTGGCCCGCTCCGAGGAGCGTGCCGGCGAGCTCGCCGAGGCCTGTCCCGGTGCCCGCACGCTGGTCGCCGACCTGGCCGACCCCGCTGCGGTCGAGGCGCTGGCCGACCGGTTGCCGCAGCGGCTCGACTCGCTCGTGCACGCCGGTGGCGTCGTCGAGCTCGGCACGGTGGCCGAGCTGTCGGCCGCGGCCTGGGTCGAGCAGGTCACCGTCAACCTCGTGGCCCCCGCCGTCCTGACCAGGCTCGCGCTGCCGGCGCTGCGCTCGGCCCGCGGCACCGTGGTGCTGGTCAACTCCGGCGCCGGGCTGGTCGCCAAGCCGCAGTGGTCGGCGTACGCCGCCAGCAAGCACGGGCTCAAGGCGCTGGCCGACTCGCTGCGCGCGGAGGAGTCGGGGCACGGCGTGCGGGTGACCACGATCTATCCCGGCCGCACCGCCACCGCCATGCAGGAGAAGGTGCACGCCCAGGAGGGCAAGGACTACGACCCGTCGCAGTGGATCGACCCGGCCACCGTCGCCGCGGCGATCCTGCAGGCGCTCGACCTGCCCGACGACGCGGTGCTGACCGACCTGTCGCTCACGCCCCGGGGCTAGCGGGCCGGCGGGCGGTGCGCCTCAGGTGCGCGAGCGCCAGTTGAGGGCGCCGACCAGCACCATCCGGAGCTGAGTTCGGGCCTTCTCCACGATCTGCTTCTCGGCCTCGGGGCGCTGGGCGGCGGCGAGGATCTCCTCGGCCACGGCCACCATCGCCGAGACGATCAGTCCCGAGAGGATGCGCAGGTCCTCGGGCGACCAGTCGGTGGTGCCGGGCAGTCGGGCGAGGTCGGTGGCCAGCTCGCGCTCGCACAGCTCGATCTCGTGCCGGATCGCCTCGCGGACGGCCGGCTGGCCCGCGGTGCGCTCGCGGGCGATGAAGGCGAAGTGCGAGCGCTGCCGGTGCACGTGGTCGACCAGGATCGAGACCGAGCCGTCGACGATGTCGGTGGTCGAGCCCTGGTCGCGCCGCACGTCGCGCAGCAGCGCGCGCAGCGAGGCGAACGACTCGTCGACCAGGCTCAGGCCCAGCGACTCGATGGAGTCGAAGTGGCGGTAGAAGCCGGTGGGGACGATCCCCACCTCCTTGGCGACCTGGCGCAGCGAGAGCGCCACCAGGCTGCTGTCCTCGCAGAGCTCGAGCGCTGCGTCGAGGATCGCTCGGCGGGTGCGCTCCTTGCGCTCGACACGGGTCTGGGTCACACCTCGATGCTAGCGCCGCGCGGTGGACGCGCCGCTGCTGGCCCGGGCCCCCGGGTGGTGCGGCTCACCCGCGAGCGCCGTTGACGTCGGCACGCGCTGGCCCGCATAGTTTCGGTGTACGCGCGTTCACTGAATCGAGGAGGCAGTCCATGGGTGTCCTGAGCACCGTCCTGCAGTCCCGCGCCGTGGCAGCCCTCGCCTCGCCGCACGGCGTGGACCGGTTCCTCGAGCAGGTCAACCCGCTCTGGGCCGCTCACGAGGTGCGCGGCCGGGTCGTCGACGTGCGGCACGAGACAACGGGTGTGCACCCGGTCAGCACCCTGACCGTGCAGCCCACCTCGACCTGGCGCGGGCACCGCGCCGGGCAGCACGTGCAGGTCGGCGTCGACCTGCCCGGGGCGCGCCGGGCCACCCGTTGCTTCTCGGTCTCCTCGGCCGCCTCCGGCCCGGGGGAGCGCTTCACGCTGACGGTGCGCGCCCACGACGACGGCCAGGAGCGTGCCTCGGTCTCCCGACACCTGGCCACGGCCGCCCCCGGCACCCTGCTGCACCTGAGCCAGGCCGGCGGCGACTTCACGATGCACGCGACACCCGCGACGCCGACCCCGCACCCGCTGCTGCTGGTCAGCGGGGGATCGGGCATCACCCCGGTGATGTCGATGCTGCGCACGCTGCTGCGCGACGGCTACGACGGGCGCGCCGGCCGCCCGGTCACGTTCCTGCACTACGCGCGGAGCGCGGCCGAGCAGATCTACGCCGAGGAGCTCGCCGCCATCGCCCGCTTCGACAACCACGTCGACGTGCGGCTGGTGCACACCGGCGAGGGCGGGCAGCGCTTCAGCCCCGCCGCACTGGCCCGGCTGGTGCCCGACTTCCGCGACACCGACACCTGGGCCTGCGGGCCCACGGGGCTGGTGCAGGCCGTGCAAGCGGCGTACGACGGCAGCGCGCGACTGCGCGTCGAGCACTTCAAGGCGCCGACGACCGCCCCGGGCGCCGAGGGAGCCGAGGGCGAGACCAGCTTCGCCCGCAGCGGGCTCGGCGCGGCCAACACCGGCGAGACGCTGCTCGCCCAGGCCGAGGCCCTCGGGCTGCGCCCGCAGACGGGCTGCCGGATGGGCATCTGCTTCTCCTGCACCACCCGCAAGACCCGCGGCACCGTGCGCGACGTCGTCACCGGCGAGGAGTCCTCGCGGCCCGACGAGGACGTGCGGATCTGCGTCTCGGCCCCCGTCGGCAGCTGCACCCTCGACCTCTGAGCCATCTCCCGCGCCCCCGGGCGCCCCACCGAGAGGACCTCCCATGACCAGCACCACCACCGGCACCACCACCGGCACCCCCCGACTGACACCTGACCAGCTCGACGCCCTGGGTGCCGAGCTCGACGCGATCCGCCAGCGCGTCCTGGCCGACCTCGGCGAGGCCGACGCCGACTACATCCACGGGGTGGTGCGCCTGCAGCGTCGCCTCGAGGTCGCCGGTCGCGCGCTGTTCTACCTGCCGCCGGCGTGGCCGCTGGCCGTGGCGGCGCTCAGCGTCTCCAAGATCCTCGACAACATGGAGATCGGGCACAACGTCATGCACGGCCAGTACGACTGGATGGGCGAGCCCGGCCTGAGCTCGCGGATGTACGAGTGGGACAACGTGTGCCCCTCCGAGCAGTGGCGCTACTCCCACAACTACATCCACCACACGTTCACCAACGTGCTGGGCAAGGACCGCGACATCGGCTACGGCATCCTGCGCATGGACGAGGACCAGCCCTGGCACCCCTACTACCTGGGCAACCCGGCCTACGCCTTCCTGCTGATGGTCTTCTTCGAGTGGGGCGTGGCCATGCACGACCTCGAGGTCGAGAACATCGTCGCCGGGCGCCGCTCCCTGGCCGACAACAAGGCCCTGCACGCCGGCATCATGCGCAAGGTGCGCCGCCAGGCGTTCAAGGACTACGTGCTCTTCCCGGCGCTCACGGGTCCGTTCTTCCCGCTGACCCTGGCCGGCAACGCCACCGCCAACCTGGTGCGCAACGTGTGGGCCTTCAACATCATCTTCTGCGGGCACTTCCCGGCCGGCGTGGCGACCTTCTCGGAGGAGGAGTGCGAGGACGAGTCGCGCGGGCACTGGTACTACCGCCAGCTGCTGGGCTCGGCCAACATCGACGGCGGCCCGCTGTTCCACCTGATGACCGGCAACCTGTCCTTCCAGGTCGAGCACCACCTCTTCCCCGACCTGCCCGCTCGTCGCTACCCGGAGATCTCCGGTGAGGTGCAGGAGATCTGCGAGCGCTACGGGCTGCCCTACAACACCGGTCCGCTGGGCAAGCAGCTGCTGAGCGTGGCGCGCAAGATCTGCCGTCTCGCCCTCCCGGGCCGTCGCAGCGATCAGGCGGCACCGGCCGCGGCGCAGCCCGCCGCCGCCTGATCCTTGTGCAGCCGGAGGCGGTGCGTGAGCCAGCCCACCTGGTCAACGACGCCGCTGGCGGTGAGACTGGGGCCATGAGCCAGACCCCCGAGCAGCACGGCGAGGAGCGGCTGAGCCGCGCCGAGATCGGCAAGGACGCCGCGCAGAGCGCCGTCGAGGCAGCCGCGACCACCGTCGGTGAGGTCGCCACGATCATCACCGGCGCGGTCAGGGGCGTGGCCGGCGCGCTGGGCGGCCTGGCCACCGAGGTCTTCGAGATCCGCGAGGCCGCCCGCCGCGCCGCCGAGCGCTCCGACGACTGAGCCGCGACCCGGCTGGTTCGAACCGGCCGACTCGCGACCCGGCTGGTTCGAACCGGCCGACTCGGGTCAGCCGAACGACAGCGTGAAGTCGCGCTGGCGGAAGGAGGCCAGGCTGCGGCGGCCGGCCAGCCACCCCAGCGGGCCGGCGGCGTCGAAGTCCCACCGTGCGGTGCAGGGAGCCAGTTTCGAGCGCCCGGCCATGTCGGTCTCCACCGGCACTGTGTGGGCGTCGATCGGCGCCTGCCAGGTGCCGCCCTTGGCGGGCAGCCGCGGCGCCAGTGCGGACAGGTCGCTGAAGCGTGCGCTCGCGACCGGCATGCCGTCGGTGCGCATCGACCACGACGCCCGCGAGAGCGGGCCCCGCTGCGAGGTCGACGACTCGAAGTCACCCAGCCCCTTGGGGATCGCCCAGAGCCCGCGCCCGCCCGCCACCGAGGCGGGGGAGTCGACCCAGATGTCGGTGATGCTGACCCGTCGCTCGCCGGCGGGGGTCCGCAGCACGCGGGCCACCAGCAGCTCGGAGTAGGTCAGCGGGCTGCCCTCCTCATAGGAGACGAAGGCGGCGCCGTAGATCCCCCGCCGGTGCCGGTCGTCCACGTCATGACCGACGCGGAAGACCGAGACCCACATCTGGCCCACCATCTGCCAGGGCGCCGGCGGGTAGGCCACCGAGGAGCTGTCGGGAGCGGGGGAGGGGGTGGCGTCCGTGCTCATGGCCGGAGTGTAGCCACGCCACCGCCCCCGCGTCCGGATTCTGACAGGTCAGTCTTCCGGATCGTCGAGCCGGGCCAGCCAGGTCGCCAGCCGCTCCACCGCGGTCTCGAACTCCGGGTGGGTGTCGGTGAAGGCCTGCAGCTGCTCGGCCAGCCACGCCAGGGTGACCTCCTCGTCACCCCGGCGTCGCTCGAGCTCCTCGATGCCCCGGTCCGTGTAGTACATGACCTCAGGCGAACGCCTGGTCGAGCAGGTCCTTCTGCTCGGCCTGGTGGCGCTTGGCGGTGCCGACCGACGGGGAGGAGGACTCCGGGCGGGTGACCGGCTCGACCTGTGCGTCGACCTCGGGCCAGGCGTTGAGCTGGTAGTGCGGCCACGGGCCCATGTTGCGGGGCTCGTCCTGCACCCAGCGCACCGTCTTGAGGTGCGGGTAGCGCGCGATCTCGGCCTTGATGTCGTCGAGCGGACGCGGGTAGAGCTGCTCGACGCGCGCGATGGCGAAGCGCTCCGAGCCCTCCCGCTTGGCCCGCTCGACCATCAGGTCCCAGGTCACGCGGCCCGAGCAGATGAGCAGCGTGTCGACCTTCGAGGCGTCCGCGTCGGCGTCACCGATGAAGGGCCGGAAGGTCCCCGAGGTGAAGTCCTCGGGCTGCGAGGCGGCCTCCTTGCGCTTGAGCATCGACTTCGGCGTGAAGACGATCAGCGGCCGGTGCGCCTCGCCCAGCGAGTGCTGGCGCAGCAGGTGGAAGTACGACGCCGGCGTCGAGGGCTGCGCGACCACGAACGCCTCGTCGGCGGCCATGGTCAGGAAGCGCTCGATGCGGGCCGAGGAGTGGTCGGGACCCTGGCCCTCGTAGCCGTGCGGCAGCAGCAGCACGACGCCCGACTGCTGGCGCCACTTGGTCTCGCCGGCCGAGATGAACTCGTCGATGACCGTCTGGGCGCCGTTGACGAAGTCGCCGAACTGCGCCTCCCACAGCACCAGCGCCTCGGGACGCGCCACGGAGTAGCCGTACTCGAAGCCGAGCGCGGCGTACTCGGAGAGCAGCGAGTCGTAGAGGTAGAGCTTGGCCTGGTCTTCGGTCAGCGACGACAGCGGCGTCCACTCGTCGGCGTTGACCCGGTCGATGATCGTGCCGAAGCGCGAGACGAACGTGCCGCGACGCGAGTCCTGGCCGGCCAGGCGCACCGGGCGGCCCTCCATCAGCAGGGCGCCGAAGGCCAGCACCTCGCCGGTGCCCCAGTCGATGGGGCCCTCGGTGATGGCCTTGGCGCGACGCTGCAGCTGCGGCATCACCTTGGGGTGCACGGTGAAGCCCTCGGGCGGGGTGACGTACGCGTCGGCGACCCGCTTGAGGTACTCCAGCGGCACCGAGGTGTCGGCCTCGCCCGTGGGCTTCTCGGGGTAGTCGGGGACCGTGGTCCACTCCGAGGGGTGACCGGTGGCCTCGCGCACCTCGGTGAAGACGCGCTCGAGCTGCTGCTGGTAGTTCTTGAGGACCTGCTCGGCCTCCTCGATCGTGATGTCGCCACGGCCGATGAGGGACTCGGTGTAGAGCTTGCGCACCGAGCGCTTCTGCTCGATCAGGTCGTACATCAGCGGCTGCGTGTACGACGGGTCGTCGCCCTCGTTGTGCCCGCGACGGCGGTAGCACACCAGGTCGATGACGACGTCCTTGTTGAAGGCCTGGCGGTACTCGAAGGCCAGCCGGGCCACGCGGATGCAGGCCTCGGGGTCGTCGCCGTTGACGTGGAAGATCGGCGCCTGGACCATCCGGGCCACGTCGGTGCAGTAGAGCGAGGAGCGCGACGAGCCTGGCGAGGTGGTGAAGCCGACCTGGTTGTTGACCACCAGGTGCACGGTGCCGCCGGTGCGGTAGCCGCGCAGCTGGGAGAGGTTGAGCGTCTCCGCGACGACGCCCTGGCCCGCGAAGGCCGCGTCGCCGTGGACCAGCAGCGGCAGGACCGGGTAGGCGCTGCCCTGGTCGAGGACGTCCTGCTTGGCGCGCGCGATGCCCTCGAGCACCGGGTCGACCGCCTCGAGGTGCGAGGGGTTCGCGGCCACCGAGACCTTGATGGTCTCGCCGCTCTCGGCCTCGAACTCGCCCTCGGCGCCGAGGTGGTACTTCACGTCGCCGGAGCCCTGCACGGTGCGCGGGTCGATGTTGCCCTCGAACTCGCGGAAGATCTGGGAGTAGTTCTTGCCCACGATGTTGGCCAGCACGTTGAGGCGGCCACGGTGGGCCATGCCCATGGTGACCTCGTCGAGGCCCGACTCGGCGGCGGCCTCGCAGATCTCGTCGATGACCGGGATCGTGGTCTCGCCGCCCTCGAGCGAGAACCGCTTCTGGCCCACGAACTTGGTCTGCAGGAACGTCTCGAAGGCCTCGGCCTGGTTGAGCTTGAGCAGGATCCGCAGCTGCTCCTCGCGCGGCGGCTTGGTGTGCGGCTGCTCGACGCGCTCCTGGATCCAGCGACGCTGCTCGGGATCCATGATGTGCATGTACTCGATGCCGGTGGTGCGGCAGTAGGAGTCGCGCAGGATGCCCAGGATGTCGCGCAGGCGCATGAAGCGGCGCCCGGTGCCACCGAAGGAGCCGGTGGCGAACTCGCGGTCGAGGTCCCACAGGCTCAGCCCGTGGGTCTCGATCTCGAGGTCGGGGTGGGTGCGCTGGCGGTACTCCAGCGGGTCGGTGTCGGCCATCATGTGGCCGCGCACCCGGTAGGCGTGGATCAGCTCGAGGATGCGCGCCTGCTTGCTGATCTCGTCGTCGTGCGACGTCGCGATGTCGTGGCCCCAGCGGATCGGCTCGTAGGGGATGCGCAGCGAGCGGAAGATCTCGTCGTAGAAGCCGTCCTGGCCCAGCAGCAGCTGGTGGACCCGCTTGAGGAACTCACCCGACTGCGCGCCCTGGATCACGCGGTGGTCGTAGGTGGAGGTCAGGGTCATCACCTTGGAGATCGCGTTGCGGGCGATCGCCTCCTCCGAGGCGCCCTGCCACTCCGGCGGGTACTCCATCGCGCCGACGCCGATGATGGCGCTCTGGCCGGTCATCAGGCGCGGCACGGAGTGGTTGGTGCCCAGGCCGCCGACGTTGGTCAGGCTGATGGTGGTGCCCTGGAAGTCCACGACGCCGAGCTTGTTGTCGCGGGCCTTGGTGACCATGTCCTCGTAGGCGGTCCAGAAGCCGGCGAAGTCCATCGCCTCGCAGCCCTTGATGCTCGGCACCAGCAGCTGGCGGGTGCCGTCGGACTTCTTCTGGTCGATGGCCAGCCCGAGGTTGACGTGGGCGGGGGTGACCAGGTTGGGCTTGCCGTCGACCTCGGCGTAGGAGTTGTTCATCTCCGGCATCGACTTCAGGGCCTTGACCAGCGCGTAGCCGATCAGGTGCGTGAAGGAGACCTTGCCGCCGCGGGCGCGGGCGAGGTGGTTGTTGATGACGGTGCGGTTGTCCCACAGCAGCTTGACCGGCACCGAGCGCACCGAGGTGGCGGTGGGCACCGTCAGCGAGATGTCCATGTTGGCCGCGGTGCGGGCCGGCGCGCCGCGCAGCACCTTGTACGTCGGCTCGTCGCTGGCCTCGGCCGGTGCCGGGGGCTTGGACTCCTTGGCCATCGGGGTGGTCGTTCCCTTCGAGGGCTCGGCGGCCTTGGTCTCGGGCCGCGGCTTGGCGACGGGTGCGGGCTTGTCGGAGGACGTCGGCTCGGGCTTCGACTCCGGCTTCGCCTCGGACTTCTCCTCCGACTTGGCCTCGGGCTTCTTCTCGGCCTTCTTCTCGGGCTGAGGGGTCGTCTTCCCCTCGGCCTTGCCGGAGCCGGTGCCGTTGTCGTTGGCCTCGAAGTAGGAGGCCCAGCTGGGCTCCACGCTGCTCGGATCCTTGCGGTAGCGCTCGTGCATCTCCTCCACGAGCCACTCGTTGGCACCGAAGTCGTCGGAGACCTCGGGGGAGGTGGAGGGGGAACTGCTGGGGGACTGCGGCACGGCTTGCTTCGCCTCTTCCGATGAGCGCGCGTGGATGGGTGGAGTCGGTGGTCAAGGCTAGACCCACGCGCCAGCAAATGCCGAGGTTGGGGCCGCTTTCGGACAGGGTGTTGCCGGACTAACACCACGAGAGGAGCAGACGATGACTTCGCCACACCCCGGTGGGCCCCGCCGGGCCCTCGTGACCGGCCTGGTCGTGGTCCTCACGGCCACGCCCGCGCTGGTCGCCTGCACCGGTGGGGACGTCGGCAACGGCCCCGGCACCGGCAGCCGGTCGGAGGCGGGCAGCGACGCCGGCGGCGCGCGCCGGGTGCGCACCAACGTCGAGGTGGGAGAGGTGGTCGGTGCCCTGGGGCCCGTCAAGCGGCGCCGGGTCGCCACCGGCGTGGGACGCGCGGTCGACCGCTGGTGGGACGCGGCGTTCGTCGACGCCACCTACCCGCGACGACGCTACCGCTCGGTCTTCCCCGGCTTCACTCCCGGGGCCGCGCAGGCGGCACGCCGCGACCTCGACCGGATGACCAGCCACAGGCTCGGTGAGCGCATCGACACCCTCGCCCCGGTGCGGCGCCGGGTGGTGGTCGACATCCTGGCCACCAAGGAGACGGCGCGCGGCGTCACGGCGCGCACCACGCTCGACTACCGCACCAGCGGCGAGGTGGAGCGCCAGGTCCGGGTCAGCGCCCGGCTGTTCATGCTCTACCGCGAGGGCTGGAAGATCTTCGGGTACGACGTGCTGCAGGGCCCCAAGCCGACGACCGGCCCGCGCGGCGACAAGGGCCGCCAGCGCGGCCGGGACAGGAGCAGGTCATGAGCACGACCCGGCGTACCCGAGCCACCCGGGCCACCCGCACCCTGCGCACCGGCCTGCTCGGCGCGGTGCTGGCCGGCACCGCCCTCGTGGTGCCCTCGCCCGAGGTGGCGCCAGACGACGTCGCCCTGGTGAAGGCGCAGCGCTCCGGCGCGGTCGACCTGAGCCCCGACGTCGTGTGGATCCTGGCCGTGGGCTCCGACGCACGCCCCGGGCAGTCGATGACGCGCTCGCGCGGCGACGCGCTGCAGATGGTCGGCATCGACACGCGCACCGGGGCGGCCTCGGCGATCGGCATCCCGCGCGACTCGTTCGTGTCCATCCCGGGCTACTCCGCCAACCGGGTCAACGCGGCCATGGTGCTCGGCGGGCCCGAGCTGCTCGGGCGCACCGTGGCCGGGATGGTCGGCGTGCAGCCCGACTACGTGATGGTCACCCGGTTCCCGTTCTTCGAGGACCTCGTCGACGATATCGGCGGCATCACCGTGAGCAACCCTCGTCGCTTCTCCGACTCCTCGCTCAAGCCCGAGGGCTTCGCCCAGGGCCGCATCCGGCTCAACGGGTACGGCGCCATGGCCTTCTCCCGCATCCGCAAGACGCTGGCCGGCGGCGACTTCGCCCGCTCGGCCAACCAGCAGCGGGTGCTGCGCGGCATCGGGGCCGAGATCCGGGCCAAGGCCGACCGGCCGGGCTTCGTCGAGCGCGGTGTGCTCAGCGTGGTCCAGCACATGGACACCGATCTCGGCCCGGGCGAGCTGTTCCGCCTCGCGCGCGCCGTCGCGCGGGTGGACCCCTCGCGCATCACCACCTGCGTGGTGGGCGGGGCGGTGGCGACCATCCGTGGGATGAGCGTGGTGCGTCCCAACCTCACCCAGGCCCGTCGCCTGGGTGCGGCCGCACGCGGCGACGCCACGCTGCCCCGGAGTTGCTGACTGGCGGCTGACGGGCTGCGGAGGCGCCCGGACGTGCCACGACCGGGACGGCCCTGGTGGGCCGCCCCGGTCGTGGACGGTGCTGCGGTGCTGCTCGGCTCAGCCGGTCAGCGGGGGTAGATCTGCGACTCGAGCCAGCCGAGGTCGAGCTCGATGCCCGCGGAGGGGATCGCGAGGCTCACCGCGGAGAGCTTCGCGCCGTACCAGTTGCGCGTGTAGCGCGGGCCGAAGGTGATGAAGCCCTTCTCCCCGCCGAGCTCGTCGATGGTGAACTCCACGAAGTCGCGGATCTTGAGGCCGCCCTCGGGCATCAGGCTCTCGCCCTTGTACATGATCTCGCCGACCTTGAACTTCGGCTTGTTGGACCCGCGGACCTTCTGACGATCACGGCTCTTGAGGTTGAGCTTGGAGCTGATGCCGGTGATCTCGAGGTCGAGCAGGGGGATCGAGAAGGAGGCCAGCGAGCTCTTGGCCATCGAGCGGGCGCGACCGCGCGACATCTGCTTGGCCTTGTACGAGTACTCGAGGCCGTCGAGCACGGCGACGCCACCGAGGCCCGGGATGTTGAGCGGGATCGACCGCTCGCCCTCGATGGTCTTGACGACCTTCTCGCTGCCAGTGCCCTCGCAGGGGATCGACTGGGTACCGATGCCACCGAGGTGGAGCACGGACACGTCGTCGGTCAGCGGGAGCGCCTCGAAGTCGAGACCCATGATCGTGGAGCGGAAGACGCCCGAGGGCTTCGAGTCGGCGATGCGCGACTGGGCGTAGCCGAGCTTGAGGAGCACGGGGGAGTCGTCGTCGTTCTCGCTGGGGTCGACCTCGATGGCCAGGGCGCTGGCGCCGGAGGAGGCCGAGTGCTCACCGATGTTGCTGAACGAGCTGCCGAGCCCGATGGAGCCCAGGCCGGGGATCTCGATGATGCCGCCGACCGTGTCGGTGAGGAGGGTGACGAGCTGGTCGACGACCTCGTTCACCGGCGTGGCGACCTGGTTGACGATGTCGAGCAGGTCGGCCAGCGGCGTGCCCTCGGCGACGGTGCCCTCGTAGTCCAGCGAGATGCCCTCGAAGCCGAAGCTCTCGGCGGTGCCGAAGGGGTTGCCGTCGCCGTCGGCGTCGGCCGGGTCGTGGAACGAGTCGGCCACCGAGTTGAGGCCCTTGATCTTGAGCGTCGGGATCTTGAGGTCCTCGACGAGCTCGCCACCCAGGGTGATGTCGGCGATGGTGTTGACGGCCCGGGTGCCGGTGACGGCGCCCTCGCGGTAGGTCGAGGTGCGGCTGGTGCTGGGGGAGATGCTGATCAGCTTGGCGATGTCGACCGGGGCGTTCTCGGTGATCAGCTTGGTGATCTGGTCGGTGCTGAGCTTCGAGGGCTTGACCCGCTCCACTCCCGCGCTGCGGGTGCAGGCCAGGATGTCGAGGGAGTCCTTGAGGCTGCGGATGTCCACGCCGCCGACCGAGACCTTGGTGCCGAAGGCGAGAGCCTTCATGCCGAAGTCGGTGATGACCTTCTGGTTCGCCCGGGCCTCGGCGGCCTCGCCGGCGACGGCGGTGGGGTTCGTGGCGAGGGTGCCGGCAAGGCTGACCGCACAGACGGCGGACGCTGCAGCGGCCCTCTTGAGGGACTTCTTCACGCTCTCCTACTTTCATCGGCGCAGCGTCGCTGCGGGACGTGGGGGCCCGGAAGAAGCGTGTGGAGCACCCTCCCCCCCCGATGGGGACCAGTCGCACGATCCCTCGACAGGTAGAACGGCGCAGGCGTAACGGGGTTAGGTAGTCCGTTCGGGCTGGTACAGACCAGTCCGATCGGGTGAGAGACGGCCGCTGGAGGACGCAGAAGGCCCGGCCCACCGAGGTGGGCCGGGCCTTGCGATCGGGTGCCCCCGGCAGGATTCGAACCTGCGGCCACTGGTACCGGAAACCAGTGCTCTATCCCCTGAGCTACGGAGGCATGCCCCGCGGCACGGGGCTGCGGGACGGCGTCACCCTACAACTCCGGGTTCGGGGCGACGAATCCGGTACGCCGCCGTCGCGACCGGTCCCGGGGCCCGACATCGATGCGGGTCGCGACCCGGGGCGCCGATAGGCTGGCCGGGTGACTCCCGAACAGCTCTCCGCCGCGATCGTCGACGTGCTGACGACGCTGTCCGACCAGGGTGCGATCACCCTGCCGGACGGTGTCCCTGCGAGCGTGACCGTGGAGCGACCCCGGCAGAAGGGGCACGGCGACTACGCCACGAACGTCGCGCTGCAGCTGGCCAAGAAGGCCCGGACCAACCCGCGCGCCCTCGCCGAGCTCGTCCAGGAGCGCCTGCGCGCCGTCGACGGCGTCGCCGACGTCGAGATCGCCGGCCCGGGCTTCCTCAACATCTCCGTGTCCGCTGGCGCTCAGGGCGCGGTGGCCGCGCAGGTGGTCGAGTCGGGAGACGAGTACGGCCGCACGAGCACGCTGAGCGGCGAGCGCATCAACGTGGAGTTCATCTCCGCCAACCCCACGGGCCCCCTCCACCTCGGGCACACCCGGTGGGCGGTCGTCGGCGACGCCGTCGCGCGGGTCCTCGACGCGGCCGGCGCGGAGGTGACGCGCGAGTTCTACATCAACGACCGCGGCAACCAGATGAACCTCTTCGGTGCCTCCGTCGAGGCAGCGGCGCTGGGTCTGCCGACCCCCGAGAACGGGTACCACGGTGGCTACGTCGCTGACCTGGCCCGTGAGGTCGTGGCTGCGGAGCCGGGCATCGTCGACCTCCCCGAGGGTGAACGACACACCGCTTTCCGGGAGGCGGCCTACGCGGTGCAGCTGCGTCAGCAGCAGCACCAGCTCGAGCGCTTCGAGACCCGGTTCGACGTCTGGTTCTCCGAGCGGTCCCTCCACGACAACGACGACGTGGCCGCAGGGCTCGAGAAGCTGCGCGCACAAGGCCACCTCTTCGATGCAGACGGCGCGCTGTGGATGCGCACGACGGACTTCGACGACGACAAGGACCGGGTGCTCATCAAGAGCGACGGCTCCCTGACCTACTTCGCCAGCGACACGGCCTACTACGTCCACAAGCGCGAACGCGGCTTCGACCGGTGCATCTACCTGCTGGGCGCCGACCACCACGGCTACGTCAACCGCCTGCGCGCGATGGCCGCCTGTGCGGGTGACGACCCGGACCACCACATCGAGGTCCTCATCGGGCAGATGGTCAAGATCATGAAGGACGGCCAGGAGCTCAAGCTGTCCAAGCGTGCCGGCACCCTGGTCACGCTCGAAGAGCTGGTCGACCTCATCGGCGTCGACGCTTTGCGCTACACCTTGGCCCGCTACCCGGCCGACTCCCCGCTGACCCTCGACGCCGCCGAGATGACGAAGCAGTCCAGCGACAATCCCGTCTTCTACGTCCAGTACGCCCACGCCCGGATCTCCTCGATCCTGCGCAACGCCGCCGACCTCGGCTTCGCCGGGCCCGGCTCGGTGCCCGAGGACTTCGACCCCGCCCTGCTCTCGCACGAGAAGGAGGGCGAGCTGCTGCGCGCGCTGGCCGAGTTCCCCCGGGTCGTGGCCAGCGCCGCCGAGCTGCGCGAGCCGCACCGGGTGGCGCGCTACCTCGAGGACACCGCGGGGGTCTACCACCGCTTCTACGACAACTGCCGCGTGCTGCCGATGGGCGACGAGGAGCCGAACGACCTGCACCGGGCCCGCCTGGTGCTGGTGGCTGCGACCCGCACGGTGCTGGCCAACGGCCTGCGCCTGCTCGGCGTCTCCGCGCCGGAACGGATGTGAGCTGAGTGCCCGTCTCCCACGAGGCCGGCTGGGCGCACGCCGACGGGGCCCTCAAGGGTCCCGCGTGGCTGCGCCAGCCCGCCGACCCCAACGAGCTGGTCCAGCACCTGTGGTCGCGCACGGCGCGCAAGGACGAGGGCGTCCTGAGCGTCGGCGGTGTCGCGCTGCCCGACCTGGTCGCCGAGCACGGCTCGCCGGCGTACGTGCTCGACGAGACCGACTTCCGCTCGCGGGCGGCCGCGTTCCGCGACGCGTTCGCCGACTACGACGTCTTCTACGCCGGCAAGGCGTTCCTGTGCACCGCCGTCGCGCGGTGGGTCGCCGACGAGGGGCTGTGCCTCGACGTGTGCACCGGTGGTGAGCTGGCGGTCGCCGAGCGCGCCGGCTTCCCCATGGAGCGGGTCGGCTTCCACGGCAACAACAAGTCGCCCGCCGAGATCGAGCGGGCCGTGCGGCTCGGCGTGGGGCGGGTCATCGCCGACTCCACCGCCGAGATCGAGCGTCTCGCGCAGGTCGCCGACCGGCTGGGCACCACGGTGCGGGTGATGGTGCGGGTGACCGCGGGCGTCGAGGCGCACACCCACGAGTACATCGCCACCGCCCACGAGGACCAGAAGTTCGGCTTCTCCATCACCTCGGGCGACGCCCTCGAGGCCGTGCGCCGCGTCCACGAGGCGCCGGGGCTCGAGCTGCTGGGGCTGCACTCCCACATCGGCAGCCAGATCTTCGACTCCTCGGGCTTCGAGGTGGCCGCGCGCCGCGTGCTCGCGCTGCACGCACGAGTGGCCGACGAGCTCGGCGTCACGATGCCCGAGATGGACCTCGGCGGCGGCTTCGGCATCGCCTACACCACTCAGGACGACCCGGCGGAGCCTGCGCAGCTGGCCGCCGAGATGACGGCGATCGTCGAGCACGAGTGCCGCGCGCTGGGCATCGACGTGCCGGCCCTGTCCATCGAGCCGGGCCGCGCGATCGTCGGCCCCTCGGTGTGCACCGTCTACGAGGTCGGCACGGTCAAGCCGGTGCGCCTCGACGGGGGCGCGGTGCGCACCTACGTCTCGGTCGACGGCGGGATGAGCGACAACATCCGCACCGCCCTCTACGACGCCGACTACTCGTGCACCCTGGCCGGTCGGGCCTCCGCGGCCGCCCCGCTGCTGGCTCGCGTGGTCGGCAAGCACTGCGAGGCCGGCGACGTCGTGGTCAAGGACGAGTTCCTGCCCGGCGACGTCGCCCCCGGCGACCTGGTGGCGGTCCCCGGCACCGGCGCCTACTGCCGCTCGATGGCCTCGAACTACAACCACACGCTGCGCCCCCCGGTGATCGCGGTGCGGGACGGGGTCGCGCGCGTCGTCGTACGACGCGAGACTGAGCAGGACCTGTTGGCAACGGACGTGGATGACCCCGAGGTGATCGAGTCGTGACGGAGAGTGGCAAGCCGCTCAAGGTGGCCGTGCTGGGCTGTGGCTCGGTGGGCTCCCAGGTGGTGCGCCTGCTCGAGGAGCAGGCCGCCGACCTGGGCGCCCGCGTGGGCGCGCCGGTCGAGCTGGTGGGGGTGGCCGTGCGCCGCCTCGACGCGGCCCGCGAGGTGGAGGTGCCCGAGGGACTGCTGACCACCGACGCCGAGGGCCTGGTGGCCCGCGCCGACGTCGACCTCGTGGTCGAGGTCATCGGCGGCATCGAGCCGGCGCGCAGCCTGATCCTCTCTGCGCTCGAGAACGGCGCCTCGGTGGTCACCGCCAACAAGGCCCTGCTCGCCGAGGACGGGCCGACCCTCTTCGAGGCGGCCGCCAAGGCCGGTCGCGACCTCTACTACGAGGCCGCCGTGGCCGGCGCGATCCCGATCCTGCGCCCGCTGCGCGAGTCGCTGGCCGGTGACAAGGTCACCCGGGTCTTGGGCATCGTCAACGGCACCACCAACTTCATCCTCGACAAGATGGACTCCTCCGGCGCGGGCTTCGCCGACGCGCTCGAGGAGGCGCAGGAGCTGGGCTACGCCGAGGCCGACCCGACCGCCGACGTCGAGGGCTTCGACGCTGCCGCCAAGGCCGCGATCCTGGCCTCGCTGGCCTTCCACACCCGGGTCACCGCCAGCGACGTCCACCGCGAGGGCATCACCGAGGTCAGCGCGGCCGACGTGGCCTCAGCCACCGAGATGGGCTGCGTGGTCAAGCTGCTGGCGATCTGCGAGCTGCGCGAGCAGCCGGGCGGCGAGGAGGCCGTCTCGGTGCGTGTGCACCCCGCCATGATCCCGCGCAGCCACCCGCTGGCCTCGGTCCGCGAGGCGTACAACGCCGTGTTCGTGGAGTCCGAGGCCGCCGGGCAGCTGATGTTCTACGGCCCCGGGGCCGGCGGGGCGCCGACGGCCTCGGCCGTGCTCGGCGACCTGGTCACCGTGGCCCGCAACCGGCGAGAGGGCGTCACCGGCGCCGGTGAGTCGGCGTACGCCGACCGGGCCGTGCTGCCGATGGGCGAGGCCCGCACCCGCTACCACGTGGCGATCGACGTCGACGACCGCGCGGGCGTGCTGGCCACGGTCGCGACGGCCTTCGCCGAGCACGGCGTCTCGATCCGCACCGTGCACCAGGAGGGTCGCGACGACGACGCCCAGCTGGTCGTGGTCTCCCACGAGGCCACCGACGCCCAGCTGCGCGCCACCGTCGAGCACCTGCAGCAGATGGACATCGTGCGCGAGGTCAGCTCGGTGATGCGCGTCGAAGGAGGAGCAGAGTGAGCACCCACCAGCTCGACCGCGAGGCCGGCCCCGCCACGCACCAGTGGCGCGGTGTCATCGAGGAGTACCGCCACCTGCTCGAGATCCCGCAGGACGCGCCGGCGGTGACGCTGCGCGAGGGCGGTACGCCGCTGGTGCACTCCGAGTGGCTCTCGGGGCTGACCGGCGCCGAGGTGCACCTCAAGGTCGAGGGCGACAACCCGACCGGCTCCTTCAAGGACCGCGGCATGACCGCAGCGATCTCGGTGGCCAAGCACGAGGGCGCTCGCGCCGTGGTCTGCGCCTCGACGGGCAACACCTCGGCCTCGATGGCGGCCTACGCCGCCAAGGCCGGTCTGACCCCGCTGGTGCTGGTCCCCGAGGGCAAGATCGCCGCCGGCAAGATGGCCCAGGCCATCGTGCACGGTGCCCAGGTGATCATGGTGCGCGGCAACTTCGACGACTGCCTGAACATCGCCAAGGAGCTGGCCGAGCAGTACCCGGTGGCCCTGGTGAACTCGGTCAACCCGGTGCGGCTGCAGGGCCAGAAGAGCGCTGCCTTCGAGATCGTCGACTTCCTCGGCGACGCTCCCGACTTCCACCTGCTGCCCGTCGGCAACGCCGGCAACATCTCGGCGTACTGGATGGGCTACCGGCAGTTCGCCGAGCTGGGCCGTGCCACCAGGCGGCCGGTGATGCGCGGCTTCCAGGCCGAGGGCGCCAGCCCGCTGGTGACCGGTGAGCCGTTCCCCGAGCCGGAGACCAAGGCCACCGCGATCCGCATCGGCAACCCCGCCTCGTGGTCGCTCGCGGTCGAGGCGGCCGAGGAGTCCGGCGGCCGGTTCGCAGCCGTGAGCGACGACCAGATCCTCGCCGCGCAGCGCCAGCTGGCCCAGCACGACGGCGTCTTCGTCGAGCCGGCCTCGGCGGCGGGCGTCGCGGGGCTGCTGCAGGAGCTCGCGGCCGGTGAGTCCTACACCGGCTCGACGGTCGTGGTCACCGTGACCGGCCACGGGCTCAAGGACACCGCCACGGCGCTCGAGGCCTACTCGACGGCCCAGGCCGAGCAGGGCCGCCCCGGCATCGTGGACACCGTGATCGACAACGACGTGGTCGCCGCCGCCCGTGCCGCTGGTCTCGCCTGACCCGATGACCTCCTTCGTCACCGGGCCGGTGCGCGTCAGCGTGCCCGCCACGTCGGCCAACCTCGGCCCGGGCTTCGACTCGATGGGCCTCGCGCTCGACCTGCGCGACGAGCTCGAGGCCGAGGTCGTGGGCGAGGGTGTCGAGGTGCTGGTGGAGGGTGCCGGCGCCGAGGGCGTGCCCCGCGACGCCACCCACCTGGTGGTGCGGGCGATGCAGGTGGCCTTCGACGCGATGGGCGTGCGCCCGCCGGGTCTGCGGCTGCACTGCCGCAACGTGGTCCCGCACGCGCGCGGCCTGGGCTCGTCCTCCGCCGCGATCGTCGCCGGGGTCACGCTCGGCCGCGCGCTGGTCGCCGGCGGCGCGCTGCTGCTCGACGACGACGAGGTGCTCGACCTGTGCGCGGGCCTCGAGGGGCACCCCGACAACGTGGCGCCGGCCCAGCTGGGCGGCTTCGTGGTCGCGGGACGTGACGACGACGGCGGCTTCTTCGCCGTGCCCTGCCCGGTCGACCCGCGGGTCGGGGCCGTCGTGATGGTGCCGCCCACACCGGTCTCCACCGAGCAGGCCCGCGGGCTGCTGCCGGCGAGCGTGCCGCACGCCGACGCAGCCGCTGACGCCGGCCGGGCGGCGCTCCTGGTGGCCGCGCTGGCCGGTCAGCCCGAGCACCTGCTGCGCGCCACCCGCGACTACCTGCACCAGGACTACCGCCGCCCGGCGATGCCCGAGTCGCTCGCGCTGGTCGACGCACTGCGGGCCGACGGTGTGGCCGCGGTGGTGTCGGGGGCCGGCCCGACCGTGCTCGCCTTCTGCGACGGCCCGGACACCGCGCTGACCGCGTCGCTGCTCGAGCGGTGCCCCGCGGGCTGGTGGTCCTCCTACCTGGCCATCGACACCGACGGCGTACGGGTGCTCTGAACCGGCCGCGCGCCGGTGCTAGTCTGGCGGCGCGCCGACGACCAGCTCCTCCGGCGTGCACCCGCGATCTGCGAGGTGCGTCCCCGGCCGCTGTGCGGTGACGGGGCCAGTGACCAGTCGCCTCCGGCCAGCGCCGGCGGCTCCGTGAGACGTCGTTAGGACCCACGTGACGCAAGACTCCGCCCCCGCGCCCGACGAGGCCAGCACCCCCAAGAAGCGTGCCGGGGGGCTGAACGGGATGCTCATCGCCGACCTGAAGTCGTTGGCCGCCGGGCTGGGCATCGCCGGTGCCGGCGGGATGCGCAAGGCCCAGCTGGTCGACGCCATCAAGGCCGCCCAGTCGTCGGGCCAGTCGTCGGGCCAGTCCTCCGGCCAGGCATCGGACCAGGCGGCTCCCGCCGCGGGGACCACCCGCACCACCACGACCACGCGCCAGCGCACCCGGGTGCGTTCCGAGCAGTCGCAGTCGAGCCCCGAGCAGCCCGAGAAGCAGCCCGAGAAGCAGCCGGAGAAGCAGCCGGAGCGGCAGCCGGAGCGGCAGGAGCAGCCTCGGCGCAAGGACCAGCCCCAGGACCAGCCCCAGGACCAGCCCCAGGACCAGCCCAAGGGCCGCGAGCGGCAGGGACGCGGGCAGCAGGCCCAGCAGGAGAAGCCGGGCCAGCAGGACAAGCAGCAGGACAAGCAGGACAAGCAGGACAAGCAGGACAAGCAGGGCAACCAGAACGCCAAGCAGAACCAGCAGAACCAACAGCAGAACCAGCAGAACCAGCAGAACCAGCAGCAGGACCAGGGCGACGACGACGGCGACGGGCGCGGACGCAGCCGTCGCCGCCGCGGGCGCGACCGCGACCGCGCTCGCAGCGGCAGCGGTGGCGGCGGTGGTGGCGGTGGCCGCAACGAGCCGGACACCACGGTGCTCGAGGACGACGTGCTGGTGCCGGCCGCGGGCATCCTCGACGTGCTCGACAACTACGCCTTCGTGCGCACCAGCGGCTACCTGCCCGGCCCCGACGACGTCTACGTCTCGCTCTCGATGGTGCGCAAGTTCGGGCTGCGGCGCGGCGACGCGGTCGTGGGCCAGGTGCGCCAGCCCCGCGAGGGCGAGCGCAAGGAGAAGTTCAACCCGATGGTGCGCATCGAGAGCGTCAACGGGGCCGACCCCGACGCCGCGCGCACCCGCGTCGAGTTCGAGAAGATGACCCCGCTGCACCCCTCGGAGCGGCTGCGTCTCGAGAAGGGCTCCGATGACCTCATCGGACGCACGATCGACCTCGTGGCGCCGATCGGCAAGGGCCAGCGTGGGCTGATCAGCTCGCCGGCCCATGCCGGCAAGACGGCGGTGCTCCAGGGCGTGGCCGCCTCGCTCAGCGCCAACAACCCGGAGTGCCACCTGATGGTGGTACTGGTCGACGAGCGCCCCGAGGAGGTCACCGACTACGAGCGCTCGGTCAAGGGCGAGGTCATCTCCTCGACCTTCGACCGCCAGCCCTCCGACCACACCGTGGTCGCCGAGCTGGCCATCGAGCGGGCCAAGCGCCTGGTCGAGCTCGGGCACGACGTCGTCGTGCTGCTCGACGGCATCACGCGGCTGGGGCGGGCCTACCACCTGGCCGGCACCGGCAACGGACGGGTTCTCTCGGGCGGGGTCGACTCGACGGCGCTGCACCCGCCGAAGCAGTTCTTCGGGGCCGCGCGCAACATCGAGAACGGCGGCTCGCTGACGGTGCTGGCGACGGCGACCGTCGAGAGCGGCTCGAAGGTCGACGAGGTGATCTTCGAGGAGCTCACCGGCACCGCCAACATGGAGCTGCGGCTGAGCCGCGAGCTGGCCATGCAGCGGGTCTTCCCCGCCGTCGACGTGGCCCGCTCGGGCACCCGCCACACCGAGCTGCTGCTGGGCGAGGGCGAGCTGCCGGTGGTCGAGGCGCTGGTCGACGCGCTGTCGGCCCAGGGCATCGAGGCGATGCGCGACCTGCGCGAGCGGCTGACGAGCACGCAGACGAACTACGAGATGCTCAGCGCCTCCCAGCGCTCGTCCGGGCGGACCGCCCGGCGGTGAGCATGGCCCGCGTCGGCGCAGCTGCGCCGGCGCGGGCTCGACGGGCTTTCTCGGCGGTGTGCCCGTCGCCGTGCCGGCGTTGCCGATACGCTGTCGCCCACATGCTGGCGGCCCTCCTCAGGAGGTCGGAGGGTCAGCCGGAGAGAGAGGAAGCCTCGTACCGTGGCACGCATCCTGGTCGCTGACGACGACGTCGACATCCGAGAGCTGGTCGAGTTCAAGCTCTCCACCCTCGGCCACGAGATCACCGCGGTGGCCGACGGCGCGGCGGCGGTCGAGGCGTGCCAGGCCTCGCGTCCCGACCTGGCCGTCCTCGACGTGATGATGCCGGGGGTCTCGGGGCTCGAGGCGATCCGCGCCATCCGTGCCGACCCGGGCCTGGCCGACCTGCCCGTCATCCTGCTCACCGCCCGGGCCCAGGAGTCCGACGTCGAGTCGGGCTTCGACTCCGGTGCCGACGACTACATCACCAAGCCCTTCAGCCCGCGTGAGCTGGCTGCCCGGGTCGAGGCGCTGTTGTCCCGGTCGGTCTGAGCGCGGCGCGGACCCGGTGACCGACACCGAGGGCGCGAGCCCGCGCACCGTCGCCCGGACCCTCACCCCGGCGCTGCACCGCCTGGCGGTGCTGATCGGCGTGATCGCGCTGATCGCGATCGTGGGCGTGGTGCTGTCCACCCGCACCGTCGACGACCTCACCGAGGGCCTGCAGCCGGCCTCGGTCGCCAACCAGGCGGTGCTCCAGGACCTCACCGACCTCGAGTCGGCCGTCGGGGCGTGGGCACGCAGCGGCGAGCCCGGCGCGCTCGACGACTACCAGGAGGCGCTGGCCCGGTTGCCCGGGCACCAGCAGGTCGTCGCCCAGTACGCCGCCGACGACGCGCCGCTGATGGCGCTGGTGCAGGCGCAGCGGGCCGCGGCCGAGCGCTGGCTGGAGGAGTACGCGCAGCCGCGGGTGCAGGCGCCCGGCGGGGCCGAGACGTTCCAGCTGCGCCGCTACCGCCTGGGCCAGCGCCTCTTCGAGCAGGTGCGGGCCGCACACCAGGAGACGGCTGAGCTCTTCGGCAACCGGGTGCGCGAGGCCAGCGCCGACGCGACCTGGCGCCTGCGCGCCACGATCGGCTCGGTGGCGCTGCTGACCCTGCTGGGCTGGGTCGTGGTCGGCCGGTCGCGGGCCCGCCTGCTGGCCGAGGTCTCGCGCCCGCTCGTCGCGTTGGAGGCCGTGGTGCACCAGATGGCCAAGGACCCGACGGTCCGGGCGCAGCCCGAGGGCCCGCGCGAGGTCCGGTCGGTGGCGCTGGCCCTCAACGAGCTGGCCGACGCCCAGTCGCGGGCCCGCGCCGTGGAGCACAAGGTGACCGAGGAGCTGCGGGTCCTCGACACCGCACGCGACGACTTCGTCTCCAACGTCTCCCACGAGCTGCGCACGCCGCTGACGACGATCCACGGCTACCTCGAGATGGTGGCCGAGGAGTTCGAGGACACGATGTCGCCCCGCCACGAGCGGATCCTGGAGGCCAGCCGGCGCAACGTGGCTCGCCTCAAGACCCTCATCGACGACCTGCTGACCCTGTCGAAGGCCGAGAACCGCGCGACCACCCTCGAGTCGGTCGACCTGGTGCCGCTGGTGCGTGACGCCGTCACCGACGTCGCCATCACCGCCGCGGGCCGGGGCATCGTGGTCGAGCAGGACCTGGGGGACCAGCCGGTCATCGTGCTGGCCGACCGGCCGATGCTGGGCCGGGCCTTCCTCAACCTGCTCAGCAACGCGGTGAAGTTCAGCCTCGAGCAGGGCCGGGTCTCGGTTTCGCTGGGGGTCGAGGAGGCCGACGGGCGCCGCAGCGCCGTCGTCACGGTGCTCGACCGGGGGATCGGCATCCCCACCGCCGAGCTCGAGCGGCTGGGCAGCCGCTTCTTCCGCGCCTCCAACGCGGTCACCAACGAGATCGCCGGCACCGGCCTGGGGCTGCGCATCGTGCAGACGATCGTCGACAAGCACGGCGGCGACGTGCGCATCGAGTCGGAGGAGGGCCGGGGGACCCGGGTCGTGGTCCGGCTCCCGGTGCAGTCGGCGGGCTGAACCGCTCGATCGGCTGGACCCGGCTGGCCCTGGCTGGACTGGCTGGACTGGCTGGACTGGCTGGAATTGGAAGGTGCCGATGTTGGTTGGCACAATACGTACGGCTCCGGTTCACGTCCCCGCACCGCACCCGCGGGCAAGACGGCGGCGACCCGGCGGCCCCGACGAAAGAGGGAAGCATGAAGAAGGACATCCACCCGGAGTACACCGAGACCCAGGTGACCTGCACCTGTGGCAGCACCTTCACCACCCGCAGCACCGCGACCTCCGGCACCATGCGTGCCGACGTCTGCTCGCAGTGCCACCCGTTCTACACCGGCAAGCAGAAGATCCTCGACACCGGCGGCCGCGTCGCCCGCTTCGAGGCCCGCTACGCCAAGAAGAAGTAGCACCACGACGAGCGCCGGTCCACCGCCCCGCGGCGGTGGACCGGCGCTCGTCATTTGTCCTGCCCCGCCCTGCCCGCAGCTCGTCCCGACCCCAGGAGCCCGCCGATGTTCGAGGCCGTCGAGAGCATGCTCGGTGAGCACGCCGAGCTCGAGGCCCGGCTCGCCGAGCCCGAGACCCACGCCGACGCCCGGCTGGCCAAGCGGCTCAACCGCCGCTACGCCGAGCTGTCCGCGGTCATCCGCACGTGGCGGGAGTGGCAGCGGCTGGGGGAGGACGCGGGGGCGGCCCGCGAGCTCGCCGGGGAGGACCCCGCCTTCGGCGAGGAGGCGCTCGAGCTCGACGCACGCCGCGAGGAGGCCGCCGAGCGGCTGCGCCGGCTGCTGGTGCCCCGCGAGGAGACCGACGACAAGGACGCGCTGCTGGAGGTGAAGTCCGGCGAGGGCGGCGAGGAGTCCGCGCTCTTCGCCGGTGACCTGCTGCGGATGTACACCCGCTACGCCGAGCGGCACGGCTGGGCGGTGGAGATCCTCGACGCCACCGAGTCCGACCTCGGCGGCTACAAGTCGGTGACGGTGGCGGTCAAGGCCAAGGGCACCCCCGGACCGGGGGAGGCGCCGTTCGCCCGTCTCAAGTTCGAGGGCGGCGTGCACCGTGTGCAGCGGGTGCCGGTCACCGAGTCGCAGGGTCGCGTGCACACCAGCGCCGCGGGAGTCCTGGTGCTGCCGGAGGCCGAGCAGGTCGACGTGAGCATCGACGAGAACGACCTGCGCATCGACGTCTTCCGCTCCAGCGGCCCCGGCGGCCAGAGCGTCAACACCACCGACTCCGCGGTGCGGATCACGCACGTGCCGAGCGGCATCGTGGCCAGCTGCCAGAACGAGAAGAGCCAGCTGCAGAACCGCGAGCAGGCGATGCGGATCCTGCGGGCCCGGCTGCTGGCCGTGGCCCAGGAAGCGGCCGCGGCCGAGGCCAGCGACGCCCGGCGCAGCCAGGTGCGCACCGTGGACCGCTCCGAGCGCATCCGCACCTACAACTACCCCGAGAACCGCATCTCCGACCACCGCACCGGCTACAAGTCCTACAACCTCGACCAGGTCCTCGACGGTGACCTCGGCCCGGTCATCGCGTCGTGCACCGACGCCGACATGGCCGCCCGGCTCGCCGCGCTGGAGGACTGAGTGACCACCCGGCGCGCGGTGCTGGCGGGCGCGGTCGAGCGGCTGCGCGCCGCGGGCGTGCCCAGCCCCGAGCACGACGCGGCCGAGCTGCTGGCCCACGTGCTGGGCACCGAGCGCGGGCGGCTGGTGCTCGTCGACGCGGTGGACCCCGCCGCCCTGCCGTCGTACGACGCCCTGGTCGCGCGGCGCGCGGCCCGTGAGCCGCTGCAGCACCTGACGGGGCGCGCCTGGTTCCGCCACGTCGAGCTGGCCGTCGGCCCCGGGGTCTTCGTGCCCCGCCCCGAGACCGAGCTGCTGGCCGGCTGGGCGGTCGAGCAGGCGGGCCTGGTCGCCGAGCCGGTCGTGGTCGACCTGTGCACCGGCTCGGGCGCGGTGGCGGCGTCGGTGGCCCACGAGGTGCCCACGGCGCGCGTGCACGCGGTCGAGCTCGACCCGGCGGCGCACGCCTGGGCCGAGCGCAACCTGGCCGGCACCCGGGTCGACCTGCGGCTGGGCGACATGGCCACCGAGCTCGAGGAGCTCGCCGGCACGGTCGACGTGGTGGTGTGCAACCCGCCCTATGTGCCGCTCGAGGCCTGGGAATCGGTGGCGCCCGAGGCGCGCGACCACGACCCCCACCTGGCGCTCTTCTCGGGCGACGACGGGCTCGACGCGCTGCGGGTCCTGGAGCGCCGGGCCGCGCTGCTGCTGCGGCCCGGGGGAGTGGTGGGCGCCGAGCACGCCGACGTGCAGGGCGCCTCGGCGCCTGAGGTGCTCAGTGCCACCGGACGTTGGAGCGAGGTGCGCGACCACCACGACCTGGCAGGGCGTGCGCGCTTCGTGACGGCGAGGCTGGCACGATGACCTCCATGGAACGCCACGGGACCTCCACCCCCGACGAGCGCGAGCGGGCCCTCGACGCGGCCAGCCTGGCCGTCCAGCGCGGCGGGCTCGTGGTGCTGCCCACCGACACCGTCTACGGCATCGGCGCCGACGCCTTCGACCCGGCCGCCGTGCGCGCGCTGCTCGCGGCCAAGGGCCGCGGGCGCGACATGCCGCCGCCGGTGCTGGTCAGCGCCGCGACCACGCTCGACGCGCTGGCCGTGCGGGTGCCGGGCTACGCGCGCGCCCTGGTCGAGGCGTTCTGGCCGGGCCCGCTGACGATCGTGTGCCACCAGCAGACTTCTCTCCAGTGGGACCTCGGTGACACCCGCGGCACGGTCGCGGTGCGGATGCCCGACCACGAGGTCGCCCGCGAGCTCCTCGAGCGCACCGGGCCGCTGGCGGTCAGCTCGGCCAACCTCACCGGCCGCCCGGCGGCCACCGACGCCGACGCCGCCGAGGAGATGCTCGGCGAGCACGTCGACGTCATCGTCGACGCCGGCCCCAGCCCGCAGGGCGCCGACGGCGCGCAGCCCTCGACGATCGTCGACGTGACCGGGCCCCAGGGCCGGGTCCTGCGCGTGGGCGCGCTCTCGCTCGACCAGCTCAACGCCGTCCTCGAGCCGCTCGGCGCGACGCTCACCGTCGAGGACTGACGGGCGAGCGGTGCGCGAGTACATCCTGGTCTTCCTGGTCGCGGCGTCGGTCACCTACCTGCTGACGGTGATCGCGCGCGAGATCGCGCTGCGCACCGGTGCCGTGGCACGGGTCCGCGACCGCGACGTGCACGCCGAGCCGATCCCCTACCTGGGCGGCCTGGCGATGCTCGGCGGGCTGGTGGCGGCCTACCTGGTGGCCCGCGAGCTGCCGTTCCTGTCGCTGAGCGGGCCGTTCGTCTTCCGTGACGCCGGGGTGGTGATCGTCGCCGGGGCCCTGATCTGCGCGGTCGGGGTCCTCGACGACCTCTTCGAGCTCGACGCCCTGACCAAGCTCGGCGGGCAGCTGCTGGCGGCGGGCTTCCTGGTCGCCTTCGGGGTCCAGTTCTACTTCTTCACCGGGCCCGACGGGCAGGTCTTCTCGCTCGACCCCGCGCAGCGCGCGCTGCTGACGGGCTTCCTGGTGGTGGCGACCATCAACGCGGTGAACTTCGTCGACGGCCTCGACGGGCTGGCCGCCGGCGTGGTGGGCGTGGGGGCGCTGGCCTTCTTCCTCTTCTGCTACCAGCTCACCAGCCTCAACAACACCTCGCGGGCCACGACCGCGGCGCTGCTGGCGGTGGCCCTGGCGGGGGCGTGCGTGGGCTTCCTGCCACACAACTTCAACCCGGCGAGGCTCTTCATGGGCGACTCCGGGTCGATGCTGATCGGGCTGGTGCTCTCGGCGAGCGCGGTGACGCTGACCGGCCAGTTCGCCGGCTCCGACCTGTCCCAGGGCGGTGCCGGGTCGCAGGCCAGCCTGGCCCCCACGCTGCTGCCGCTGCTGCTGCCGATCACCATCCTGGTGGTCCCACTGCTCGACCTGGTCCTGGCGATCGTGCGCCGCACGCGTGCCGGCCGGTCGCCGTTCGCCCCCGACAAGCAGCACCTGCACCACCGCCTGCTCGAGATCGGGCACTCCCAGCGCCGAGCGGTGCTGATCATGTGGATGTGGGCGGCCCTGGTTGCCTTCGGCACCGTGCTGGCCAGCCTCTACTCCGGCCCCTGGGTCGTGGCCGCGCTGCTCGGGGGAGCGGGGGTGACCGTGGCACTGACCTTCCTGCTGCCGGTGCTGCACCGCCCGGGGCACGCCGTGCCCGCCGGTCCGCCTGCCTGAGGCCCGGACGTCCCGGCTGGATCGTTCCAGTTGCCGGGCCCCGACGACCTTGTGATAGTTTTCACGAGGTGCTGGGGCCAGGTCCACAGCACTCCTCGACCTCCGTCTGCCCCCCCCAGAGAACGGCCGCCGATGACCTCCGCGACGACCGCCAGCGAGCACCGCCGCCCCGGCGCGGTGGCGCTGCACGGGGCCGTTGCGGCCGCGGCGCTCGCGCCGGGCCTGCTGGTGGCCGGCGTGGGGGCCCTGGTCTCCGGTGGCGACGCTGCGGGAGCCGCCCTGATCGGCGCGGTGGCCGTGCTGGCGGTGCTCCTCTTCGGCTCGGTCACCGTCGACGTGGTCAGCGGCCTGATGCCGCACGCCTCGGTGATGGTGGCGCTGCTGACCTACACGCTGCAGCTGATGCTCGTGGTGGTCCTGCTGGTGACGCTCTCCGAGCAGCCGGCCTTCGCCTCCCTCGCCGAGCGGCGCTGGCTCTTCGGCGGCCTGCTGGCCGTCGTGCTGGCCTGGATGGCCGGCCAGGTGACCGCCGCGGTCCGCGTGCGCATCCCCGTCTACGACCTGCGGGCCCCCTCGCGCACCGAGGCGGACGCGGGTGACGCGTCGTGACCCACGGCTGCTATCGTCCGGATCGCCATGGCGCCGACAGACCACGTCCCCGATCGCTCGAGCGAGCCGTCGACGGACCCCTGGGCAGCGTTCGGGTCGTTGGGGGCCGGCGTGCTCCTCTACGGCGGCCTGGGCTGGGCGGGGGACCGCTGGCTGGGGACCTCGTTCCTGCTGCCGACGGGCCTCGTGCTCGGCGCGGTGCTGGGGTTCTACGTGGTGATCGTCCGCTTCGGGCGTGCACCGCAGGAGCCCACGGACCCCGACGCGTGACCCCCCTGCCCGCCACGGGCACCACCCGCACTTGCACGATCTTCTGCACCGAATGCGACACGAAGGAGACAGGGCGTTGATGTCTGACACCATTGCGGTGATCATGGCCGCGGAGGGCTTCACGCCTCCTGGGCCGGCTGACTTCGACCTGCCGCCGATCTTCGGCGAGGTCACCAAGCCGATGGTCATGGTCGGCCTGTCCGTGGTGCTGATCTTCACGCTCTTCTACGCCATGTCGCGCAAGGCGGCCATCGTGCCGGGGCGCATGCAGTTCGCCGGCGAGTTCGTCTACGGCGGCGTGCGCAACTCCATCGCCCGCGAGTCCATCGGCTCCGAGCACTTCATGAAGTTCGTGCCCTACCTCTTCGCGCTGTTCACCTTCGTGCTGGTGAACAACTACTTCGGCATGATCCCGATCGTGCAGTTCCCGACGTTCTCGCACTCGGGCTACGCCTACGGCCTCGCAGCCCTCTCCTGGCTGCTCTACAACGGCGTCGGCATCTGGAAGCACGGCGCGCTGGGCTACCTCAAGCACGTCTCGGTCCCGGCCGGTGTCAGCGGCGTGATGCTGCTGCTGATCGTGCCGCTGGAGATCCTCTCCAACATCGTCGTGCGCCCCGTCACGCTGGCGCTGCGACTCTTCGCCAACATGTTCGCCGGCCACCTGCTGCTGATCCTCTTCGCCCTCGGCGGTGAGTACCTGCTGGTCGAGGCCTCGCCCTCCGTGCTCAACATCGTGGGCGGCATCGGTGCGATCATCATGTTCTTCCTCGTCAGCGCCCTCGAGCTGCTGGTGATGTTCCTGCAGGCCTACGTCTTCACGCTGCTCACCGCGATGTACGTCGCCGGTGCGGTCGCCGAGGAGCACTGAGCCGACCGCGCCCCGGCGCACCGTGCGGCCCGGCCGCACCCCCGATTCCCACAACTTCATATGGTCAACAAAGTCATGAGACTCCACGACGCGCCCTGCGTCACGACGAAAGGAAAGCTGTGACCGGCTCTCTCAACATGCTCGGCTACGGCGTCGCCACGATCGGTCCCGCCATCGCGGTCGGCCTGATCTTCGCTGCCTACATCAACGGTGTCGCCCGCCAGCCCGAGGCCCAGTCGCGCCTCCAGTCGATCGCGATCCTCGGCTTCGCGCTCGCCGAGGCCCTGGCGATCATCGGCATCGCGCTCGCCTTCGCCATCCAGTGACCTACGCCTCGGCGCCCTACCTCACGAGGTGATACATGTCTGAGTCCGTTCGGGCAGCGGAAGAGCTCAACCCGCTGATCCCGCACCTGTCCGAGATCATCCTCGGCGCAGTCTGGTTCCTCATCCTGTTCGGCCTGATCTGGAAGTTCGTCGTCCCGAACTTCGAGAAGGCCTACGCCGACCGCACCGCCGCCATCGAGGGCGGCCTCGCGGCGGCGGAGACCAAGCAGGCCGAGGCCGACGCCAAGCTCGCCGAGCTCGAGGCCCAGCTCGCGGACGCCCGCCACGAGGCGGCGCGCATCCGTGAGGAGGCCCGCGAGCAGGGCGCTGCGATCGTCAGCGACCTGCGTGCGCAGGGGCAGGCCGAGCAGACCCGCATCGTCGAGGCCGGCAAGGCGCAGATCGAGGCGGAGCGCCAGCAGGCCGTCGCCTCGCTGCGCGCCGAGGTCGGCTCGCTGGCCACCGGCCTGGCTGGTCGCATCGTCGGTGAGAGCCTGGAGGACGAGGCCCGCCAGGGTCGCGTCGTCGAGCGCTTCCTCGCCGACCTCGAGACCGGGACGCCGGGGGTCAACTGAGATGACCTCGGACTTCCGCGGAGCATCGGCCGACGCCGTCGCCACGCTGACCGGTGAGCTGGAGACGACCGTCTCCGGCTCGCCGGAGGTCGCCGCGCAGGTCAGCGGTGACCTCTTCTCGGTCGCCACGACCCTGCGGGGCGAGGCGACGCTGCGCCGCTTCGTCACGGACGCCTCGGTGGCGCCCCAGGCTCGTCAGGGCCTGGTCGACCAGGTCCTCGGCGGCAAGGTGAGCGAGCAGGCCCTGGGCCTGCTGCGCTCGGCGGTGAGCCGTCGCTGGGTCAAGACCCGCGACCTCGCCGACGCCCTCGAGCACCTCAGCGTGGTGGCGCTGGTGATCTCGGCCGGCGACCAGGCCTCGCGCCTGGCTGACGAGCTGTTCGAGTTCGCCCAGGCCGTCAAGGAGAACCCGTCGCTGCGCGACGCGCTCTCCGACCCGGCCCGTTCGCACCACGACAAGGCTCGCCTCGTCGACGACCTGCTCGCCGGCAAGGCCCTGCCCGCCACGTCGAGCCTGGTCGTCCAGGCGCTCGGCGGCTCGCACCGCACCGTGGGTGTGGCGCTGGCCGAGTACCAGAAGGTGGCAGCCGAGGCCCAGCACCAGGGCGTCGCCACCGTGCGGGTCGCGCACGACCTGCCCGAGCACGAGCGCACCCGGCTCGCCGGCGCCCTCGAGCGCCAGTACGGCCGTCCGGTCCACCTCAACGTGGTCGTCGACCCCTCCGTCCTCGGCGGCGTGCGGGTCGAGATCGGCGACGACGTGATCGACGGGACCATCTCGGGTCGTCTCGAGGACGCCCGCCGCCGCCTCGTCGGCTGACCGCCCGCACCAACCCGACTTCGTAGAGACACAAGAGAGAAGGCACCAAGATGACGGAGCTCTCCATCCGTCCGGACGAGATCCGTGACGCGCTTGCCAAGTACGTCGCCGACTACCAGCCCGACGCGGCGAGCCGCGAGGAGGTCGGCACCGTCGCCTCCGCCGGCGACGGCATCGCCCGCGTCAGCGGCCTGCCCTCGGCCATGGCGAACGAGCTGCTGGAGTTCGAGGACGGCACCCGGGGCCTGGCCCTGAACCTCGACACCCGCGAGATCGGCGTCGTCATCCTCGGTGACTTCGACAAGATCGAGGAGGGTCAGACCGTGCGCCGCACCGGCGAGATCCTCTCGGTCCCGGTGGGCGACGACTTCATGGGTCGCGTCGTCGACCCGCTGGGCACCCCCATCGACGGTCTCGGCGAGATCAACGCGAGCGGTCGTCGTGCCCTCGAGCTGCAGGCGCCCTCCGTGATGGACCGCAAGTCGGTGCACGAGCCGATGGCGACCGGCATCAAGGCGATCGACTCCCTCACCCCGATCGGGCGCGGACAGCGCCAGCTGATCATCGGTGACCGCGCGACCGGCAAGACCACGATCGCGATCGACACGATCATCAACCAGAAGCAGAACTGGGACTCCGGCGACCCGACGAAGCAGGTGCGCTGCATCTACGTCGCGATCGGCCAGAAGGGCTCGACCATCGCCTCCGTGCGTGGCGCCCTCGAGGAGGCCGGCGCGCTGGAGTACACCACCATCGTGGCCTCGCCGGCCTCTGACTCCGCGGGCTTCAAGTACCTCGCCCCGTACACCGGCTCGGCCATCGGCCAGCAGTGGATGTACGACGGCAAGCACGTCCTGATCGTCTTCGACGACCTGACCAAGCAGGCCGAGGCCTACCGAGCCGTGTCGCTGCTGCTGCGTCGTCCGCCGGGCCGCGAGGCCTACCCGGGTGACGTCTTCTACCTGCACAGCCGCCTGCTCGAGCGTTGCGCGAAGCTCTCCGACGAGCTGGGCGCGGGCTCGATGACCGGCCTGCCGATCATCGAGACCAAGGCCAACGACGTCTCGGCGTTCATCCCGACCAACGTCATCTCGATCACCGACGGCCAGATCTTCCTGCAGTCCGACCTCTTCGCCGCCAACCAGCGCCCGGCCATCGACGTGGGTGTCTCGGTCTCGCGCGTGGGTGGTGCCGCCATGACCAAGGCGATGAAGAAGGTCACCGGCTCGCTCAAGGTCGACCTGGCGCAGTTCCGCGCCATGGAGGCGTTCGCGATGTTCGCCTCCGACCTCGACGCCGCCTCGCGCCAGCAGCTCGACCGCGGCCAGCGCCTGATGGCGCTGCTCAAGCAGTCGGCCTACTCGCCGTACCCGCTCGAGGACATGGTGGTCTCGATGTGGCTGGGCACCACCGGTCGCCTCGACCGCGTGCCGGTCGGCGACGTGATCCGCTTCGAGCAGGAGTTCATCGACTACGTGCGGCGCTCGCACGAGGGCATCCTGTCCTCGATCCGCGAGACGCAGAAGTTCGAGGACGAGGCCGGCCTGGAGAGCGCGTACGACTCCTTCCTCGACCAGTTCGAGACCTCGGACGGCGGCTCGATCAAGGTCGGCCACGAGGCCGAGGCCGAGGCGATGGAGGACGACGAGCTCGGCCAGGAGCAGATCGTCAAGCAGAAGCGGGGCTGACCATGGCCGTATCGCTGCGTGAGTACCGCGCGCGGATCAAGTCGACCGAGTCGATGAAGAAGATCACGCGCGCCATGGAGCTCATTGCTGCGTCCCGGATCGTCAAGGCGCAGCAGCGGGCACAGGCGGCAGCGCCGTACGCCCGCGAGCTGACCCGTGCGGTGTCGGCGGTGGCGACGTTCTCGGACGTCGACCACCCGCTGACCAAGGAGGAGGAGAACCCCAAGCGGGCCGCCGTCCTCATCGTGACCAGCGACCGGGGCCTGGCCGGGGCCTACTCCTCGAGCGTGCTCAAGGAGGCCGAGAGGCTTGCCGAGCGCCTGCGCGAGGAGGGCAAGGAGATCGACACCTTCATCGCGGGCCGTAAGGGCGAGGCGTACTACAAGTTCCGTGAGCGCCCCGTCGAGCAGACCTGGACCGGTTTCTCCGACCAGCCGTCCTACGACGTGGCCGCCGAGATCGGGGAGACCCTGATCGAGCGGTTCCTGCGCGAGCAGGGCGAGGAGGGCGATGTCGACGAGGTGCACGTGGTCTACACGCGCTTCGTGTCGATGCTGACCCAGGAGCCGACCGCCGTGCGGCTGCTGCCGCTGGAGGTCGTCGAGGGCGAGGAGCCCCCCGAGGAGTCCGAGCTGCTGCCGCTCTACGAGTTCGAGCCCTCTCCCGAGGCCGTCCTCGACGGGCTGCTGCCGCAGTACGTCCAGTCGCGGATCTTCTTCTGCCTGCTGCAGGCGGCGGCCTCCGAGCTCGCCGCCCGCCAGAAGGCGATGAAGGCGGCCACGGACAACGCCGAAGAGCTCATCAAGAAGTACAAGCGGATCGCCAACCAGGCCCGCCAGGCCGGCATTACCCAGGAAATCAGCGAGATCGTCGGTGGCGTCAACGCGCTCGCCGACGCCAACGCCGGTGCCGAATAAGTGGAGTGAGTGAGAGACATGACTGCAACGCTTGAAGAGACCACCCAGGCCGGCGGGGCCAGCGTGGGCCGCATCGCCCGCGTCATCGGCCCGGTCGTCGACGTGGAGTTCCCCGTCGACGCCATGCCCGAGATCTACAACAAGCTCACCGCCGAGGTCGTCCTCGGCGAGGAGACCACGGTGCTGCCCCTCGAGGTGGCCCAGCACATCGGTGACGGCATGGTCCGCGCGATCTCGCTGAAGCCGACCGACGGCCTCGTGCGCGGTGGCCAGGTCGTCGACACCGGTGAGCCGATCACCGTGCCGGTGGGCGACGTGACCCTCGGTCGCGTGTTCAACGCCACGGGCGACGTGCTCAACCTCGGTGAGGGCGAGCAGCTCGCCGAGCACGAGCGCTGGGGCATCCACCGCAAGGCCCCGGCCTTCGACCAGCTGGAGTCGAAGACCCAGATGTTCGAGACCGGCATCAAGGTCATCGACCTGCTGACGCCCTACGTGACGGGCGGCAAGATCGGCCTGTTCGGTGGCGCTGGCGTGGGCAAGACGGTGCTCATCCAGGAGATGATCGCCCGTGTGGCCAAGAACCACGGTGGTGTGTCGGTGTTCGCCGGTGTCGGCGAGCGCACCCGTGAGGGCAACGACCTCATCGTCGAGATGGAGGAGGCCGGCGTGCTCGGGCAGACCGCCCTCGTCTTCGGCCAGATGGACGAGCCGCCGGGCACCCGCCTGCGGGTGGCGCTCTCGGCGCTGACGATGGCGGAGTACTTCCGCGACGTGCAGAACCAGGACGTGCTGCTCTTCATCGACAACATCTTCCGGTTCACCCAGGCCGGCTCGGAGGTCTCCACCCTGCTGGGTCGGATGCCCTCCGCGGTGGGCTACCAGCCCAACCTGGCCGACGAGATGGGCGTCCTGCAGGAGCGGATCACCTCGACCCGAGGCAACTCGATCACCTCGATGCAGGCGATCTACGTGCCCGCCGACGACTACACCGACCCGGCGCCGGCCACGACGTTCGCGCACCTCGACGCGACCACCGAGCTGTCCCGTGAGATCGCCTCGCTCGGCATCTACCCGGCCGTGGACCCGCTGACCTCGACGTCGCGGATCCTCGACCCGCAGTACATCGGCAAGGAGCACTACGACTGCGCGATCCGCGTCAAGCAGATCCTGCAGCGCAACAAGGAGCTCCAGGACATCATCGCCATCCTCGGTGTCGACGAGCTGTCGGAGGAGGACAAGGTCATCGTGTCCCGCGCGCGCCGCATCCAGCGGTTCCTGTCGCAGAACACCTACGTGGCCAAGCAGTTCACCGGCATCGAGGGCTCGACCGTCCCGGTCGCAGACACGATCGAGGCGTTCAACAAGATCGCCGCGGGTGAGTACGACCACGTGGCCGAGCAGGCCTTCTTCATGTGCGGCGGTCTGGACGACGTCGAGCAGAAGTGGGCCGAGATCCAGAAGAACCTCTGATGGCGGACGACGTCGGCAAGGGTCTGTGGGTCGAGCTCGTCGCCGCAGACCGGACCGTGTGGTCGGGCGAGGCGTCGATGGTCATCGCGCGGACGACGGAGGGTGACCTGGGCGTGCTGCCCGGGCACGCCCCGTTGCTCTCGCTGCTCACCGAGGCCGCTGTCGAGATCAGCGAGGCCGAGGGCGTCGTGCACGCGGCCGTCGACGGCGGGTTCCTCTCCGTGGCCGGCGACCGGGTCTCGATCCTCACCGAGCACGCCCTGCTCGCCGAGGAGATCAAGATCGACGAGGCCAAGGCGGCGCTCGAGGCGGCCGAGGGCATGCCCACCGGAGACGAGCGCGAGCTGCACATCCGTCGGGCCGCGGCCCGCATCCGGGCGGCCGAGAAGGCGGGCTGACCCCACCTGCAGCGGTCCCGACCGTGCCGCTAGGGTGATCCCTCAGCGCGGTCGGGACTCAGGGAGGGGGACGTGGATGCCGGTGTGGCAGTGGCTGCTCGACGCAGCCGGTGTGCTCCTGGTGCTCGTCCTCCTCTACGGCCTCGCCCTGGTCGTGCGTCGTCGCGTCATCGCCCGTGACGGCGGCACCTTCGAGCTCAGCCACCGCGTCCGGTCCGACAGGGCCGGGCGCGGTTGGCTTCTCGGGATCGGGCGCTACTCCGGCGAGGCGCTGGAGTGGTTCCGCATCTTCTCGCTCTCCCCGCGCCCCAAGCGCACCTGGCAGCGCAGCGAGCTGACCTACGAGCGCCGCCGCTCGCCGGAGGGCGCCGAGCAGTCCTCCCTGTTCCCCGACCACGTGGTGATCGTGTGCACCAGCAGCAGCGGGGGAGAGGTCGAGCTGGCTATGGGCACGTCGTCGCTGACCGGCTTCCAGTCCTGGCTGGAGGCACGCCCTCCGGGTGCGGAGATGCCCGGTTCCCGCTGACCCCTCGGTCGAGCAGTGACGAGCGCCGGTACCGAGAGGCGTCTCGTTGGTCGAGCAGTGACGAGCGCCAGCGAGGAGCGTCGCCGAGACCCGGTGAGGTGCCCGCTCGCCGTACGCCGGGTGCTTGCGGGGTCTCGGCGTCGCTCGAGCCTTCGGCCCTCGCTGCTCGACCAACGGAATGGCACGCCGGCGCTTGGTTGGTTGACCGGTCAACTGGCACCATGGCCGCATGCCCCCCGCCGTCGTCCGGACCTTCGACCGGCCCGACCTGACCCTCCAGCGCGCCCGCAACGCGGTGGCGCTCACCTTCGCGCTCAACGGGCTGGTCTTCGCCTCCCTGGTCTCACGGCTGCCGGACGTGCGCGAGCGGCTGGCCCTGAGCAACGGCTCCCTGGGGCTGCTCCTGCTCGCCGTGGCGGCGGGCTCGTTGGTGGCCCTGCCCAGCACCGGCCACGTGATCAACCGGATCGGCGCCGGTGCCACCGTGCGGCTGGGGGCGGGGCTCGACACGTGCGGGCTGAGCCTGGCGGCGCTCGGGATCAGCAGCGGGTCGGTGCCGATCACCGCCGCGGGGCTGCTGGTGCACGGCACCGGCACCGGTGTGTGGGACGTGGCGATGAACGTCGAGGCGGCCGAGGTGGAGCGCGGCCTGGCCCGCACGATCATGCCCCGCTTCCACGCCGGCTGGAGCCTGGGCTCGATCGTCGGCGCCGGTGCCGGCGTGGCCGTCGTGGCCCTGGGCGTCCCGCTGCTGGTGCACTGGGTCGCGGTCGCCTGCCTCGCCTGGGCGCTGGCCTGGGCGAGCGCCGCGCGCTTCGCGCCCGCCCGCGCGGCCGGTGCCGACGAGACGGCCCGCGGCACGCCCGCGCGCCGCTCGGCGTGGACCGAGCCCCGCACCTTGGCGATCGGCCTGATGGTGCTCTGCTTCGCGATGGTCGAGGGCACCGCCAACGACTGGCTCTCCCTGGCCCTCATCGACGGCTACGGCGTGGAGACGTGGGTCGGGGTGTCCGGCTTCGCGCTCTTCGTGGTGGCGATGACCACCGGGCGACTGCTGGGCCCGCTGCTCCTGGACCGCTGGGGCCGTTCGCCGGTGCTGCTGGGCTGCGCCGCCCTGGCCGGCGCCGGGACCCTGGCCACCGTGCTGGGCGGCTCGCTCGTCGTGGTCGCCGCCGGCATCGTGGCGTGGGGGCTGGGCGCCTCGCTGGGCTTCCCGGTCGGGATGAGCGCGGCCGCCGACGACCCGCGGGGCGCGGCGCTGCGGGTCTCGGTGGTCTCGACGATCGGGTACGGCGCGTTCCTCGCCGGCCCGCCGCTGCTGGGCCGGCTCGCCGACCGGGTCGGGACCCTCGAGGTGCTGCTGGTCGTGGGGGTGCTGATGGTGCCGGCGGCGCTGAGCGTGGGCGCCACCAGGGACCGTGCGGCGCGCGCTGCTTCCTAGTCCTCGGTCAACGAGACCAGCATGGTGACCACGGCCTCCACGTAGGCCTCGGTGCGGTCGGGGTCGACCGTCATCGCCTCGCGCGGGACGACGAGCACGACGTGCTCGGCGGCGTCGGCGTCGGGGAAGGCACTGAGCGTCGCCTCGTCGGTGTCGCGCACCACGACGTGCAGCTCGAGGTCGGCCACCGCGGCCCGACGGCGGTGGAACTCGGGGTCCTCGGCGAGGCGCTGCAACGCCTCGTGCCAGTGCGGGTCGTCGGCGGGGACGAGCCCGAAGGCAGGGTCGTCGCCAAGGACCCCGTCGATCTCGGCGACCTCCTCGCCCCAGCTGGTGAGCACCCCGTCCGGCACCTGCAGGGAGCGCCACTGCAGGTGGATGCCCAGCTGGTCGGCGAGGTCGCCGACGCCCTCGTGGGGCTCGTCCTCGTCCTCGGTGAGCCCGGCCACCAGGAGCGCCTCGGCCTCCTCCCAGCGCCACCGGTCGGGGTCGAGGGGGGAGTCGAGGGCCAGCTCGCGCTCGTAGGTGTCACGCCCGGCGGCGACGACGGCCGCCGCGAGGTGCTCGGCGGTGTCGCCGGCGTGCGAGCCCGGCACCTCACGGCGCGCCAGCAACCGGTCGACGTGGTCCTGCACCACGTCGGCGAACGTCTCCTGCTCGCCGGGCGCCATCGCCGCCTCGAGCCGGGGGACGCTCTGCTCGTCGGCGGTGCCGTCGAGCAGCTCGACGAGGCGCCAGAACCGGTCAGGGGTCACGTCGTCGCCTCAGCGCTCGCCGCCGGGCACCCATAGCACGTCGCCGCGCTCGCGGTTGGCGTGGCGGGCCAGGATGAAGACCAGGTCGGAGAGCCGGTTGAGGTAGGTGATCGCCAGCGTGTTCATGCTCTCGCCGTGCTCGGCGTGCGCCGCCCAGGCCGAGCGCTCCGCGCGGCGTACGACCGTGCGGGCCACGTGCAGGTGGGCGCCGCCGACGGTGCCCCCGGAGAGGATGAACGAGCGCAGCTTCTCCAGCGGCTCGTTGTAGTGGTCGCACCAGGCCTCGAGCCGGTCGACGTAGTCCTGGGTGATCCGCAGCGGCGGGTACTCCGGCTCGGCGACCACGGGGGTGCAGAAGTCGGCGCCCACGTCGAAGAGGTCGTTCTGCACGTGCACCAGCAGCTGCACGACGTCGTCCTCGAGGCCGCCCTGGGCCACGGCCAGGCCCAGGTGGGCGTTGGCCTCGTCGACGTCGGCGTAGGCCTGCAGCCGGGTGTCGGTCTTCGTCGTGACGCTCATGTCGCCGAGCCGGGTCTCGCCGGCGTCGCCGGTGCGGGTGTAGATGCGCGTCAGGTTGACCATGGCTGAAGGGTAGCCACGGGCGGGTACGCGGCCACCGGGGCGTGCGTAGGTTCGGCGCATGCCACGCCGACTCCTCTGGCCGCTGCTGCTGGCGCTGCCGGGCCTCGCCCTGGCAACGGCCGGCCTGTTCCACCCCCACGGGCTCTCCTACGACACCGCGTGGCGGTGGTTCGCGCTGCACGTGCCGGGACTGCTGGTCTTCCCGCTGGTGGGCGCAGCCCTGGTGGTGCTGGTGCGGGGACGCACCGACGCGGTCGCCTGGGTGGTGCGCCTGTCGGCCTACGTGTACGCCACCTTCTACACCGCGCTCGACGTGGTGAGCGGCATCGGTGCCGGCTGGGTCACCCACCAGCTCGGGCCTGGCGTGCCGCGACCGGCCGCGGTCAGCCAGATGTTCCGCATCGGCACGCCACTGGGCGAGGTCGGCTCGTGGGCGCTGCTGGTCTGCGTGGCGGTGCTGGTGACCGACCAGCTGGTGCGCCTGCGCGCGCCCGCCCTGGTCGGGCTGGTGCTGCTGCCGGGGGCCTGGCTGGTGCACGTGGGGCACATCTTCGCGCCCGAGGGGGTGGCGGGGATGGCCCTGCTGGGGGTCGGCACGGGCGCCCTGGCGCTGGTCGGGGGCGACACGCAACGAAAAAGTGGCCGATCGGTGCAACCATCCGGGCCTCCGACGCGTCAAGGTGTGTGAGGACGACCACACCGGGCCACGTTCCATCGGGGGAGCGGGGCAGGTGGGCGGGAGGGCACATGCGCATCACGACGGACGGAGCCACGCTGCGGCTCGAGGGCGACCTCGACGTGCGCAGCACGACCGAGGTGCGTGCGGCGGTCTACGACCAGCTGGCCCGCCACGACCACGTGGTGGTCGACCTGAGTGGGGTCGCGGGCGCCGACGTCACGGCCCTGCGGGTGCTGGCCGTGGCCAGCCGGGCGGCCGACCTGCGCGGGGGGCACCTGACCCTGCGCGGCTGCGGGCCCGCGGTGCGCCGGCTGCTGCACCTCTCGCACCTGATCCGCGTGGTCGACGTGGACCGTGCGGCCCTGGATGTCGGACTCGGTGTCGGATAAGCCACACCGGAGCCGGTTACCAGCGCGTAGATCCCGTTCTACCCTCTGAGCATGACGGAGAAGGACCGACCCCTGCTCGAGCGTCCTGAGAAGGACCGCCCCTGGGTGATGCGCACGTACGCCGGCCACTCGACCGCCCAGGCGTCGAACGAGCTGTACCGCAACAACCTCTCCAAGGGCCAGACCGGTCTCTCGGTGGCCTTCGACCTGCCGACCCAGACCGGCTACGACCCCGACTCGGTGATGTCGACCGGCGAGGTCGGCAAGGTCGGCGTGCCGGTGCCGCACCTGGGCGAGATGCGCCACCTCTTCGCCGACATCCCGCTGACGTCGATGAACACCTCGATGACCATCAACGCCACCGCGATGTGGCTGCTGGCGATGTACCAGGTGGTCGCCGAGGAGCAGAACCCCGACCTGTCGCCGGAGGAGGTCGCGGCCCAGCTGGCCGGGACCACCCAGAACGACATCATCAAGGAGTACCTCTCCCGGGGCACCTACGTGTTCCCGCCCGAGCACTCCCTGCGCCTGATCAGCGACATGATCGCCTACACCGTCCACCAGATCCCGAAGTGGAACCCGATCAACATCTGCAGCTACCACCTGCAGGAGGCCGGGGCCACGCCCACCCAGGAGCTCGCCTACGCGCTGTGCACCGCGATCGCGGTGCTCGACCAGGTCAAGGAGTCCGGCCAGGTGGCCGACGAGGACTTCGAGAAGGTCGTGGGCCGGATCAGCTTCTTCGTCAACGCCGGGGTGCGCTTCATCGAGGAGACGTGCAAGATGCGCGCCTTCGTCGAGCTGTGGGACGAGATCACCCGCGAGCGCTACGGCGTGCAGGACCCCAAGATGCGCCGCTTCCGCTACGGCGTGCAGGTCAACTCGCTCGGCCTGACCGAGGCCCAGCCCGAGAACAACGTCCAGCGCATCGTGCTGGAGATGCTCGGGGTCACGCTCTCCAAGAACGCCCGCGCCCGCGCCGTGCAGCTGCCGGCCTGGAACGAGGCCCTCGGGCTGCCGCGCCCGTGGGACCAGCAGTGGTCGCTGCGCCTGCAGCAGGTGCTGGCCTTCGAGTCCGACCTGCTGGAGTACGACGACATCTTCGACGGCTCGACCGTCATCGAGGCCAAGGTCGCCGAGCTGGTCGCCGGGGCCAAGGCCGAGATCGACCGGGTCCAGGCCATGGGCGGCGCGATCGCCGCGGTCGAGTCCGGCTACATGAAGGAGGAGCTGGTCTCGGCGCACGCCGCGCGTCGCGCACGCATCGAGGAGGGCCAGGAGGTCATCGTCGGTGTCAACAGGTACGAGACCACCGAGCCGTCGCCGCTGACCTCCGACCTCGACGGCGCGATCATGACCGCCGACCCCCGCGCCGAGCAGTCGGCGCGTGACTCGGTCGAGGCGTGGAAGGCCCAGCGCGACGAGCAGGAGGTCGCCGAGGCCCTGGCCGCGCTGGCCGAGGCCGCCAAGGGCGACGAGAACCTGATGGCCGCGACCCTGGCCGCCGCCCGTGCCGGGGCCACCACCGGCGAGTGGGCCGGCACGCTGCGCGAGGTCTTCGGCGAGTTCCGGGCCCCGACCGGTGTCTCCGGCGCCGTGGGCGTGGCCGAGGCCGGCACCGAGCTGACCGCCGTGCGCGAGCGCGTGCGGGCCACCGGTGAGGAGCTGGGTGGGCGGCTGCGCCTGCTGGTCGGCAAGCCGGGCCTCGACGGCCACTCCAACGGCGCCGAGCAGGTCGCCGTGCGCGCCCGCGACGCCGGCTTCGAGGTCGTCTACCAGGGCATCCGGCTGACCCCGCAGCAGATCGTCTCCGCCGCCGTGGCCGAGGACGTGCACTGCGTCGGGCTCTCGATCCTGTCGGGCTCGCACATGGAGCTGGTGCCCGCGATCCTGGCCGGGCTGCGCGAGGCCGGTGCCGGGGACATCCCCGTCATCGTCGGCGGGATCATCCCCGACTCCGACGCCCGCAAGCTCGCCGAGATGGGTGTCGGCGCGGTCTACACGCCCAAGGACTTCGGTCTGACCGAGATCATGGGCGGCATCGTCGACGTCATCCGTGCGGCCAACGACCTGACCTGACCTGGACTGACCGGCGCCTGGCCGACGCTGCGCCGGTCAGCTCAGGCGCAGGCCGCCGAGGAACGCCAGCACCTCGCGGCGGACCTGCGGGGCCCGGTGCTCCAGGGGCAGCGCGCTGCCGGCGCCGCGGAAGGTGCGGGTGTGCACCGACTCGCTGGAGCGGAAGCGGGCGGCCTGCTGGTCGGCGGCACCGTCACGGGTGCGGGCGTCCCGGTCGCCGTAGAGCAGCAGGGCCGGGGCCTCGATGTCGCCGGTGCCCAGCGTCAGGGCGGTCACCATGCCGGCGAGGCTCAGCACGTCGCCGCAGGGCACGTCGTTGCGCAGCCGGGCCGCCCGGCGCTGCACGGAGGCCGGGGCGGAGGCGAAGAGCAGCGAGCGGTAGTCGGCGCGGCTCTCGCCGAAGCCGGCGTAGTCGGCGGCGCCCAGGCAGGTGGTGCCCTGGCGGGTGGCCTCGGCGACGGCGCGCTGCGAGAACTGGTTGTCGGTCCACGACATCAGGACCAGGCCCTCGACGTCGTCGAACGTCGAGGCCTCGAGCTGGGCGACGGCGGCGCCGGTGCCGTGGCCGTGGACGACCACGTGCCCGGCGTGCGGGGTGGTGGTGCCGACGTCGCCGGTGAAGCGGTACTGGCCCGACTTCAGGTGCTGGACGACCTGGTGCAGCATCGTGGCCTGCGCGCCCAGGCAGGTGTCGCGCCCCGAGTCCAGCCGGTTCTCGTCGTAGCCGAGCCGGGTGAGCACCAGCGAGGTCTCGCCGCGGCGGGCCAGCTGGCGGGCGTAGTCGTAGCGCCGCGGCGAGTCCATGCCCCAGAACCAGCCGCCGGTGCCGGCGTCGTGGACGAGCAGGTTGATGCGCTGCGCCCCGGCTCGGCCCAGCACCTGCTTGCGCGGCCCGACGAGGCGGGCACGCACGACGTACTCCTGGCCGTCGGGCAGGCAGAGCAGGTCGGTGTCGTTGGTGTTGACGAGCTCGAAGGCCACCTGGCGCGAGATCACCGTGGGCCGACCGCCCTCAGCGGTGGCCTGGCCGGCCAGCGCTCCGACCAGGGCGCCGCTGAGCGCCCCCACGAGGAGTCCGACGAGGAGGGTGCGCAGGGTCCGGGTCATGGTGTTGAACGTATGTCAATAGTCTTGATGGCGACAAGCCGTCGGTATGTGAGATGCGCGACGTGCCAGACTCTGCGCCATGAGCAGGGTCCTCGTGGTCGGTGCCGGCGTGGTGGGGCTCAGCTGTGCGGTGCGCCTGCTCGAGGCGGGTCACCGGGTCGACGTCGTCGCCCGCGACCTGCCGCTCGAGACGACCAGCGCGGTGGCCGCCGCCATCTGGTACCCCTACCGGGCGCTGCCGCAGGACAGGGTCACCGCGTGGTCGGCGACCTGCTTCACCGAGCTGTCCCGGCTGGCCGAGGTGCCCGGCACCGGCGTGCGGCTGCAGGAGGGCTCCGAGCTGCTCCGGCTGCCCGCGCCCGACCCCTGGTGGCGCTCTGCGGTGCCCGACCTGACCCGGCTCGCCACGCCGCCCGAGGGGTACGCCGACGGGTGGTCCTTCGTGGCGCCCGTGGTCGAGATGCCGGTCTACCTGCGCTGGCTGCAGGCGCGGGTGGAGGAGCTGGGCGGCACGGTGTCGCGGCTCGACCTGTCGGCGCTGCCGGTGCCCGGGCGGGCCTCGGGGCTGGACCTGGTGGTCTCCTGCGTGGGCATCGGCGCTCGGCTGCTCGGCGCCGACCCGACGGTGGTGCCCGTGCGGGGGCAGGTGGTGCGCCTGGCCCAGGTCGGGCTCGAGCGGTGGGTGCTCGACGGTGAGGGGCCGACGTACGTCGTGCCGCGCGAGCACGACGTCGTCGTCGGAGGCACCGCCGAGGAGGGCGAGTGGAGCCGGACCCCCGATCCGCAGGTGGCCGAGCAGGTGCTGGCGCGCGCGACGCGGCTGGTGCCGGAGCTGGCCGACGCTCGCGTGCTGGCGCACCGGGTGGGCCTGCGGCCGGCGCGGCCCTCGGTGCGGCTGGAGCGCGAGGGGGACGTCGTGCACTGCTACGGCCATGGCGGGGCGGGAGTGACCCTGAGCTGGGGCTGCGCCGACGAGGTGGTCGCACTGGCGGGTGAGGAGAAGTCTTAGTAGTCCCGTGGTCTGGACCACCACACCCCTCCGGGGCCTGATCGGCGACTAAGACGTGTCTTGCGTCACTCCGAGCGTCGGGCGTCAGCCTCACGACGTCCCCCGACGTCGAGAACCGCCCCCGTCCCTCGGAGGAGCCCCCGTGTCGCTCTCACGACTCGTGCTGCCGGTGCTGCCGGCACTGCCGGTCCTTGTCCTCTCCGCCCTGCCGGGCCTGGCCGCGGCCGACCCTGGTGGCGGCGTCGCCGTGCCCGGCGCCGGAGCTGCTGCGAGCAGCCCGGCGGGCGCCGGTGACGAGCAGACCGCGCGTGAGCAGAAGGCGCTGACGAAGGCCGAGAAGGCCAAGAAGTCGGAGAAGGCGGAGAAGGGCTCGGGCCTCGAGCCGGGCACCCTGCGGGGAGCCTCGGTCGTCAAGACCGGGTGGTGGTACGTCGCCAACGAGCCGCCGCCGGACACGGGAGTCGTCGCGGCCCCGCAGCCCCCCTCGCCGAACACGCCGGCCGGTGCCATGCCGGTCGCCGCGGTCGTGGGCGAGACGGCCAAGATCTCCGCCATCGAGCTCGCCTTCGAGGCCGAGCCCGGCTCGAGCATCGACAAGCTCGAGATGGTGCTGCAGGAGTCGGGCCAGCCCGGCGCCGCCCTGGGCACCGAGGTGGCCGCACTGGTCGCCTGCCCGGTCACCGAGGTCTTCTGGGCCGACGGCCGGGGCGCCGCGTGGAAGAACCGGCCCGCCCACGACTGCGACCTGGCCTCGGCCGTCGGTGAGCGCGACGAGGACGGCCGCTGGAGCTTCGACCTGACCGCGCTCGCCGCCGGCTGGCTGGACACCGACTTCGTCGGCTCCCGCTCGGTGGTGCTGGTCGAGCAGGCGGAGGCGCCGGTGACCTTCGACGTCTCGTTCGACGGCCCGGCCGCTGACGGTGTGGGCCTCGACGTGCGCACCACGCCTCCTGCCGAGACGCCTGACCAGGAGGGGACCGACGGCTCCACCTCGGGCGGCTCCACCGACTCCTCGGGTGGCGGCGACGGGTCCTTCGGCGGCTCCACGGGCACCGAGGGCCTCGACGGCTTCGACGACGGCGGCGGAGGTGGAGGCGGTGACAGCCTCGGCGACCTCGGGGCGCCCTCGTCCTCCGACCCGGGCGCTGGCGGCGACGCTGCCGGTGGCGGCGCGATCGAGGGCGACCTCGACGCCGCGGCCGCCCCGGTGGCCGGCTTCCCGGCCTGGTACTCCGGCCTGCCCCGCGCGACGCCGGTGCTGTTGCCCCTGGTGCTGGGCATCGCCTACCTGATGATGCTCGCGCTCGGTCCGGCCGGTCGGCCGGACCCCTCGGCCAACCGTCGAGGTGTGAGCCGAGCACTCGACCGGCTGCGCGAGACCCGCACGCTCGCCCTGGCGAAGGTCGCCCGATGAGGGCCGGGCACACGACGGCGCGCCGTGTCGCGGCGCTGGGCTTCGTCCTCGCGCTCACGGCCACCGGCTGCGGCCAGAAGGCCGGCGTCGGCACGGTCTACGCCGGCGGGCAGGTCCAGCAGGGTGCCGGGGGCGATGCCTTCGGGGCTCCTGGCGCCGGCGGTGACGACTTCTCCGCCGGCGGCGGCGGTGGCCTCGGTGGCTCCGGGGGCGGGTCCGGCTCCTTCGGTGGCGGCTCAGGCAGCGGCTCCGGCGGGTCGAGCGGCTCCGGCGGCTCGGGCGGATCGGGCAGCACCGGCGGCGAGGACGGCTCGGGCGGCACCGAGGGTCCCTCGACTCCCGGCGAGACCCCCGGCAGCTCGGGCGGCGACAGCACCGGCGTCACCTCGTCCACCATCAAGATCGGCGTGCACGCCCCCGTCACCGGCGCGGCCGCCATCCCGCAGGCCTCCTTCGAGAACGCCGTCGGCGTCTACTTCGACGCGGTCAACCGGGCCGGCGGCATCAACGGCCGCAAGGTCGAGGTGCTCTTCGAGGACGACGGCTTCGACCCCAACCGCGCCCGCTCGGTGTGCAAGACGATGGTCGAGCAGGAGGAGGTCTTCCTGCTCATCGGAGGCGCCGGCGCCGACCAGATCGACGCCTGTGCCCGCTACGCCTCGGCTGTGGGAGTTCCCTACCTGTCGGCGGGCGTGCACGAGACCCGGCCCGGCCTGGGCCCGCTGGCCAACCTGTCGACGTACTTCGCGCTCTCGCTGACCTACGAGCAGCAGGTGCCCCTGCTGGCCAAGCTGGTCAAGACCGAGTTCGGCGGCGACAAGGTCGGCGTGATCGTGGCCGACAACGACAGCCTCGACAACTTCTACGCCCGCGCCGACAGCGCGGTGAAGTCGGTGGCCGGCGGCAACCTGGTGCTCTCGCGCCGGATCCCCAAGAACACCACCAGCGACGCGCCGGCGGTCGGCACCTCGATCTGCCAGAGCGGTGCCAAGGCGGTCGTGTGGAACGCCAGCCCGAGCTCGTTCCTCAACGTGCTCAAGTCGATGGCCTGCAACGTGACCTTCATCGGCCCCGGCCTGACCAACGGCCTCAACATCGTGGCCTCGGTCGGGTGCCCCAACGTCGCCGGCTCGATGTTCTACTCGCCCTTCCCGGGCATGGACGTGATGCGCCAGAACAAGGCGTTCGTGACGGCCTACCAGCAGCGCAACAACTCCAACCCCGACGACATCGGTGCGGCGATCTACGGCGCCGAGGAGATGGTGGGCGCGATCCTGCGTGCCACCGGCAAGGACCTGACGCGGGAGAGCTTCCTGGCCACCATCGCGCGGGTCAAGAACTTCAACCCCGGCGTCTACCCCCGACCAGCTTCTCGAGCCGGTTCGGCGGCACGGCGATGAACCTGCTGCGCGCCGACTGCAGCAAGAACGAGTTCGTCACCGTCCGGCGCAACGAGCGGCCATGAGCGGGCTGGGCCAGGAGGTCGGCGTCGCCATCGTCACCGGCCTCCTCCAGGGCTGCGTCTACGCGCTGGTCGCGCTGGGCATCGTGCTGGTCTTCCGGGCTTCGGGCGTCTTCAACTTCGCCCAGGCCGAGTTCGGCACCACCGGGCTCTTCGCGGCGTACGCCGCCCTGACCCTGTGGGGCTGGAGCTACTCCTGGGCGATCGCCTTCGGCCTGGCGGTCGCGGTCGCGATGGGCCTGCTCACCGAACGGCTCGTGGTGCACCCGCTGCGCAACGCCTCGCGGGTCACGGTGCTGGTCGGCACGGCCGGCGTCGCGCTGGCGGCCATCGGCATCCAGTTCTGGCAGTTCAACGAGACGCTGATCATGACCATGCCGCGCATCGTCGACTCCTTCTTCCTGGTGCCGGTGATCGGTGCGCCGGTCACCGTGCAGCAGCTGATCACCCTGGGTGTCCTCGTGGTGGCCTCGCTCGTGCTGGCGCTGTTCTTCCGCTCGCCGGCCGGCCTGACCATCCAGGCGGCCCAGCAGGAGCCGACGGCCGCCGAGCTGGTGGGCATCAGCGTGCGCCGCGTCTCGATGCTCACCTGGGCGATGGCCGCGCTGCTCGGTGGCCTGGCCGGCATCCTCTCGGGCCCCAACCTGACCTTCACCGCCGGCTTCCTGAGCTTCGGCGCCGGGCGGGCGCTGCTGCCGGGCTTCATGGCCGCCGTGCTGGCGGGCATGCGCTCGATGCCGGGTGCGGTCGCGGGCGGTCTCACCGTCGGCGTCGTGGAGCAGATGGGCACGCTCTCGTTCATGATCGAGGTGCCCGGGGCCCGGGCGATGCTGCTCTTCGGGTTCCTGCTGGTCGTGCTCATGGTCAAGCCGCACGGCATCTTCGTGCCCCGCACGGCGGTGGCGGCATGAGCGACGCCACCCGCGTGCTGCCCGTCGTCACCGACGCCTCGGCCCCGCCCGCGACCCCTGCTGCGACTCCCGTGGTCGAGCAGCCCTGGCGCCCGTCGCGGGGCGGCTGGGTCGCCCGCGGCGTCGTGTGGACGCTGCTGGGCTGGGTCGTGCTGGCCCTGCCGCTCAACGTGCTCTCGCCCTTCGAGGTCGGGGTCACCGACGTCGACGTGGCCTCGCTGGCCGTCATCTACGCCATCGGCGCCCTGTCGCTGAACGTGCTGCTCGGCTACTGCGGCCAGATCTCGCTGGGCCACCAGGCCTTCGTCGGGGTGGGGGCCTTCGCCTCCGCCTACATCGTGACCAACCTCCAGCTGAGCTTCTTCCTCGCCGTGGGCGTGGCCGCGCTCTTCGGGGCCGTCCAGGCCGTGCTGCTCGGGGCGGTCTCGCTGCGCCTGACCGGTCTCTACTTCGCCCTCGTGACGCTGGCCTACGGCTCCTTCGCCCAGGAGACCCTCTTCGGCATCACCTCGCTGACCGGCGGCGAGGGCGGCAAGCCCGCCCCGCGCCCGGAGTTCTTCACCAGCGGCTACCGCTACTACTACCTGTGCCTGGCGTTCCTGGCCCTGGTGCTGTGGATCGACTGGCGGCTGACGGCCTCGAAGGCCGGGCGGGCGATGGCGGCGCTGCGCGAGAACCCGCGGGTGGCGTCGTCGTACGGCATCGACGTGCGCGCCTACATCCTCGTCGCGTTCGCGGTCTCCGGCCTCTTCGCCGGGGTCGCCGGAGCGCTCGTGGCCCACCACGACGAGGTCATCGTGCCGAGCTCCTTCGACTTCCGGCTGGCGCTGCTCTTCGTGCTGATGACCGTGGTCGGCGGGCTGCGCAGCCGCACCGGCGTGGTGCTCGGGGCGATCTTCTTCGCGCTGCTCGAGGAGGGGGCCCTGGTGTCGATGTTCCGCCTCGAGGGCTTCTTCGAGGGGCTGCTGGGGCTGCCCACCGAGTTCGTGTCGCTGGTCGTGGGCCCGGTCCTGCTGGTGCTCACCCTGACGCTCTACCCGGGCGGCATCGGCCAGCAGGTCGCACCGATCCGCCTGTGGCTCACCGGGCACCGGTTCGACCGGCACGCCGGGGCCGTCGACGACGTGGAGGTCAACGATGTCCGTGCTTGAGATCAGCAACCTGACCATCCGCTTCGGCGGCATCACGGCGCTCAACGAAGTGACCCTGCGTGCGGGCGAGTGGGAGATCGTGGGCATCATCGGCCCCAACGGCGCCGGCAAGACGACGCTCTTCAACTGCATCACCGGCTTCTACCAGCCGACCGCCGGCCGGGTGGCCTACCGCGGCACCGACATCACGGGCCTGCCCGTGCACAAGCGCACCGCGCTCGGCATCGGTCGCACCTTCCAGAACGTCGGGCTGGTCAAGAACGCCACGGTGCGCGAGAACCTGGCCACCGCCCAGCACCTGCAGGTCTCCTACGACCCGTGGGCCGGCATCGCCGGCGGCCCGACCACCTTCGGCGAGGAGCGCCGCATCCGCGAGCGCAGCCACCTGATCCTCGAGCTGCTCGACCTGCGGCACGTGGGGGAGGAGCGGGTCGCCGACCTGCCCTACGGCGTGCTGAAGAAGGTGGAGATCGCGGCGGTGCTGGCCACCGACCCCGACCTGCTGCTGCTCGACGAGCCCGGCTCGGGGATGGGCCCGGAGGAGGCCACGGCGCTCGGTGACACGCTGCTCGAGCTGCGCCAGCAGTTCGGCCTGAGCATCGTGATGATCGACCACCACGTGCCCCTGGTGACCCGGGTCTCCGACTACGTCTACTGCCTCAACTTCGGCGAGGTGCTCGCCGAGGGCAAGCCCGACGACGTACGCCGCCACCCCGAGGTGGCCCGGGCCTACCTGGGCACCGAGCCCGAGACCGAGCCCGAACCGGCGCCGGAGCCTGTGCCCGGCCCGGAGCCGGACACCACCCCGACGCTCGTGGGAGGAGCGCTGTGAGCCTGCTGGAGGTCCGCGGCCTGGTGGTCGGCTACGGCCCGCACCCGGTGCTGCACGAGGTCGAGTTCGACGTCGAGGAGGGCGAGGTCTGCGTGCTGCTCGGCCTCAACGGCGCGGGCAAGTCGACCACGGTGAACACGATCGCCGGGCTGCTGCGCCCGCAGTCCGGCGAGGTCCGCCTCGACGGCCGGTCGCTGGGCCGCCGCTCGCCCTCGGCCCGGGTCAAGCAGGGCATTTCGCTGTGCCCCGAGGGCCGGCGGGTCTTCCCCCGGCTCACGGTGCGCCAGAACCTGCGCCTGGGCGCCTGGAGCCAGCGTCGCAGCCCGCGGGCCGTGCGCGAGCAGCAGGACCTGGTCCTCGACTACTTCCCCCGTCTCGTGGAGCGCGCCGACCAGCTGGCCGGCACCCTGTCGGGCGGCGAGCAGCAGATGCTGGCGGTGGGGCGGGCGCTGATGTCGCGCCCCCGGCTGCTGCTCATCGACGAGGCGTCGCTGGGGCTGAGCCCGGCGCTGGCCACGACCGTCTGGGAGGTCACCTCCCGCATCCGCGACGGTGGCACGACCGTGCTGATGGTCGAGCAGAACGCCGGCGCGCTGCCCTTCGCCGACCGCGCGCTGCTGATGGAGAAGGGCACCGTGCTCCACACCGCCGTGGGGGAGCAGATCCGCAACGTCAACCTCCGTGAGGCCTACCTCGGAGCTTAGGAGCCACCAATGCAGAACAACCTCGGTCGTCTCGGCGGGCAGCTCGGAGTGCTGCTCACCCTGCTCGGCCTGCTGATCATCTTCTTCGGCTGGAACGGTGCCGCGAGCACCGACTACGTGCCGGCGCAGTTCCCCTACCTGATCTCCGGCGGCGTCGTCGGGATCGCGGTGGTGGTCGTGGGGGCCGCCATGATCCTGGTGCAGAACTTCCGCACCGACATGGCGCGCCTCGAGGCCGCCGTCGAACGGGTGGCGCTGGCCGTCGAGCGCCAGCACGCCGATGCGGGCGCCGCCGGCGCCGGCATCGACTCCTACGTCGTGGCGGGCAGCGAGTCCTACCACCGCGTCGAGTGCGCACTGCCCGAGGCGCGCGCGGAGGCCCACCTGGTGCCGCTGACCGACGTGGCCGGCAGCACGCTGCAGGCCTGCCGGGTCTGCCAGCCGCCGAGCTTCGGACGCCTCACCAACGCCTGACGGCGACCGCCGCCAGGGCGACGGCCAGGGCCGCGCCGAGCCCTGCCCCCACCAGCACGCCCCAGCCGCCCAGCGCCTCGTCGACGAGCAGCGCGCCGACGGCGGCCAGGACGACCACCAGCAGGCCGAGCATCGCGGCCCGCATCAGCTCGCGCAGGAACAGTGCGCTGAAGGAGGTCGCGCCGAGCGCGTCGTCGACCGGGACGGCGCGCAGCACCGCGGCCGGCTCGATCGGGCCGTAGACGTGGGGGTAGGTCTCGTCGCCGCCCGGCACCGCCGGCTCGAGGACGACGCGGCTGGCCAGGCGCTCGGTGTCGATCTCGAGCAGCACCAGCGGCTCGTCGGCGTCGGCGTAGTAGCGCGCGTGCACGCCACGCCACTGCTCGGCGCGGGCGGCATGGATGAAGCCCTCCTGCTCGAGCGTGCGCCCGCGCGTGGAGGTGGTGTAGGCGCCGCTCGCCAGCGCCGCGCTCCAGTCGGTCGCCGTGGCGATGTGGAAGATCAGCACGCGGCGACCCTACGGCCCCCGGGCCTCGGACGAGGGGCTCAGAAGAGGCGGGCCTCGGCGTCGTCCATGCCGCGCAGCGCGTCGTAGTCGACCACGGCGCAGGAGATGCCGCGGTCGGTGGCCAGCACCCGCGCCTGGGGCTTGATCGCCTGCGCGGCGAAGATGCCGCGCACCGGGGCCAGCAGCGGGTCGCGGTTGAGCAGCTCGAGGTAGCGGGTCAGCTGCTCGACGCCGTCGATCTCGCCGCGACGCTTGATCTCGACCGCGACCGAGCGCCCCTCGGCGTCGCGGCACATCAGGTCGACCGGGCCGATCGCGGTGGGGAACTCCCGGCGCACGAGCACGAGGCCCTCGCCGAGGGTGGCCGGGTGCTCGGCCAGCAGCTCCTGCAGGTGCTTCTCGACGCCGTCCTTGACCAGGCCCGGGTCGACGCCCAGCTCGTGGGAGGAGTCGCTGTGCACCTCCTCGAGCAGGATCCGCAGGCTGTCGCCGGTCTTGGTGGAGGTGACCACCCACTCGGCGGTGCCGTTCTCGTCGTGGCCCTCGGCCAGCGTGCACGGGGGAGACATCCAGTTCAGCGGCTTGTAGGAGCCGCCGTCGGAGTGCACCAGCACCGACCCGTCGGCCTTGATCATCAGCACCCGGGTCGCCATCGGAAGGTGCGCGGTGAGCCGACCGGCGTAGTCGACCTGGCAGCGGGCAACGACGAGTCTCACGGGGCCGGAATCTACCCCGCGACGAGATCTGGCCCGGGCCCGGGCGGTGTGGGTGATTGCGCTCACACCTCCGCTCCGGTTGAGTGTTCGGTCATGACGACCATGCTGATCCCGCTCGCGGCGGAGTCCGACGGTTTCCTGGGCGGGGTGGAAGAGGCGATCAACAACGCCTTCGAGCCCATCGCCACCGCCGTGACAGACGTGATCTTCTGGAACGTCCCCCTGGGGGACTACTCCTTCCCGCTGATCGTGTTCTGGCTGGTGGCCGCGGCCACCATCTTCACGATCTACTTCAAGGGCATCCAGTTCACCTCGCTGGGCACCGCCAAGGACCTGGTGATGGGCAAGTACTCCCGGGCCAGCGACCCCGGCGAGGTCACCCACTTCGCGGCCCTGTCCTCCGCCGTCTCGGGCACCGTGGGGCTGGGGAACATCGCCGGCGTCGCGGTCGCGGTCACCGTCGGTGGTCCGGGTGCGACGTTCTGGATGATCCTGGCCGGCCTGCTCGGCATGTGCACCAAGTTCGTCGAGTGCACCCTCGGTGTGCGCTACCGCGAGGTGCACGAGGACGGCACCGTCACCGGCGGCCCCTTCAAGTACCTGCCGGTGGCCTTCGAGCGCTTCGGCGAGACCGCCAGCAAGATCGGCGTCAGCATCTTCGCTGTCGCGCTGATCCTCTTCGGCGCCCTGGGCGGCAACGCCTTCCAGTCCAACCAGACCTACGCGCAGGCCGTCGAGATCACCGGTGGCGAGGACGGCTGGCTGGCCTCCGACGGCGCCGCCCTGATCTTCGGCATCGTCCTGGCCTCGCTGGTCGGCCTGGTCATCCTCGGTGGCGTCCGCTCCATCGCCCGGGTCACCTCCAAGCTGGTGCCGCTGATGGGCATCCTCTACATCGGCGCCTGCCTGCTGGTGATCTTCGGCAACGTCACCCAGATCCCCGACGCGGTGGGCACGATCATCACCAGCGCCTTCAACCCCGAGGGTGTCACCGGCGGCGCGCTCGGTGTGCTGATCGTGGGCTTCCAGCGCGCGGCCTTCTCCAACGAGGCCGGTGTCGGTTCGGCGCCGATCGTGCACTCGGCGGTCAAGACGAGGCACCCGGTCTCCGAGGGCTTCGTGGCGATGCTCGAGCCCTTCATCGACACCGTGGTCGTCTGCACGGCGACCGCGCTGACCATCGTCATCGCCGACGTGCCGCTCTACAACGACCTGCTCGACCGGGCCGCCGCGGGCGAGTCGGTCACCAGCGACACCGGCGTGGTGCTGACCTCGCGCTCCTTCGACTCCTTCCTGCCCGGCTTCGACAACGTGCTGGCCGTCGCCGTGGCGCTCTTCGCCTTCTCGACGCTGATCACCTGGAGCTACTACACGCTCAAGGCCTGGACCACGCTCGTGGGCCGCAGCAAGGGCAAGGAGAACGCCTTCAAGCTCATCTTCTGCATCTTCACCGCGCTGGGTGCGGTCGTGAACCTGGGCTCGGTGCTCAGCTTCGCCGACGGCATGCTCTTCGTCTGCGCGATCTTCAACCTGCTCGGCTGCTACCTGCTGCTGCCGAAGGTCAAGGAGGAGGTCCACAAGTGGCGCGAGGGGCGTCGTACCGGTGAGATCACCGAGGTGCCCCGCGACGAGCGAGCGACCACCTGAGCAGCTCGCAGCCGGTCGTCCGCGCCGCCCGCCCCTCCGACGTGCGCCACCTGGCGTCGGTCGAGGAGGCGGGCGGTGCGTTGTTCCGTGAGCACCTCGCCCACCTGCCGCCCGCCCTGATCGGCGCGGCCCCGAGCGGCGGGCAGCGCGCCGACCGGCCCGGACACCTGCTGGTGGCGGTCGCGGACGGCGAGGTGGTCGGCTTCGCCCACGTCGTGCTGCTCGACGACGGTCACGCGACGAGGGCGCACCTCGATCAGGTCTCGGTGCTCCCGCAGCACGGACGCCGCGGCACCGGCGCCCGGTTGGTGCGAGCCGCGGCGGAGGAGGCGCGGTGGGACGGGTTCGGCGAGCTGAGCCTGTGCACCTACCGCGACCTGCCCTGGAACGGGCCGTTCTACGCCGGGCTGGGCTTCGAGGTGGTCGAGCCCACCGGGGTCCTGGCCGAGCTGCGCGAGCGGGAGCGGGCGATGGGCCTCGACGAGGCGGGGGAGCGGGTCGTGATGCGGCTGGAGCTGCAGCGCCCCCGGTGAGTGTGTCCGGCATCACGTTACTCGCGAGTGAACTACGCCACGGTGCGCAGGCGCGCTGCGTGCCATGATGCGGCCCATGACGACCTCCCCTGAGACCGCCGCCACACCCGCCGCCTCCCGCGACTTCACCACCATCGGGGTCGTCGGCCTCGGCACGATGGGGGCCGGCATCGCCGAGGTCTTCGCCCGCCACGGCTTCGACGTCGTCGGCGTCGAGCTCGACGACGAGGGCGCGGCCCGCGGTCGCCGTCACCTCGAGGCCTCGACCGGACGAGCGGTCGCGCGCGGCAAGCTCACCGAGGAGGAGGCCGCCGAGCTGGTCGGGCGGATCCGCACCACCACCTCGCTCACCGACCTGGCCGGCGCCGACCTGGTCATCGAGGCGGTCGTCGAGTCGGTCGCGACCAAGCAGCAGATCTTCCGCGAGCTCGACTCGATCGTCGAGGCGAGCACGATCCTGGCGACCAACACCTCGTCGCTGTCGGTGACCGAGCTGTCGACGGCCACCTCGCACCCCGGCCGCGTCGTCGGCATCCACTTCTTCAACCCGGCCCCGGTGCAGCGCCTGGTCGAGGTGGTGCGCACCGTCGTCACCGACCCGACCGTGCTCGCCGACGTGCAGGCCGTGCTGGCCCGCCTGGGCAAGAGCCCGGTGGTCTGCGGCGACAAGGCGGGCTTCATCGCCAACACGCTGCTCTTCGGCTACCTCAACCACGCCGCGGCGATGTTCGAGGGCAAGTACGCCTCCCGCGAGGACATCGACGCCGCGATGCGCTTCGGCTGCGGCTACCCGATGGGTCCGCTGGCGCTGCTCGACCTGATCGGTCTCGACACGGCGTACGAGATCCTGGAGACGATGTACCGCCAGGGGCGCGACCGCCTGCACGCGCCCACCCCGATCCTCAAGCAGATGGTCACCGCGGGCCTGCTGGGTCGCAAGACCGGGCGCGGCTTCTACACCTACGAGGCGCCCGACAGCCCCACCGTGGTGCCCGACGCGGCGACCCCGTCGGCCGACGACGCGGCGCAGCTCAAGCACGACATCCGCACCGTCGGCGTCGTCGGCACCGGCACCATGGCCGCCGGCATCGTCGAGGTCTTCGCCAAGTCCGGCCACGACGTGGTGTGCGTGGGTCGCGCCGAGGCGAAGGTGGAGGGCGTGCGCGCCGCCATCACCAAGAACTTCGACAAGCAGATCCAGCGCGGCCGGGCCACCGAGGAGCAGAAGAGCGAGGTGCTGGCCCGGGTCAGCGGCAGCACCAGCCTCGACGACCTGGCCCAGGTCGACCTGGTGGTCGAGGCGATCGCCGAGGACCTGGCGATCAAGACCACCCTCTTCGAGAACCTCGACGAGATCTGCCGCCCCGGCGCGATCCTGGCCACGACCACCTCCTCGCTGCCGATCATCGAGATGGCCCGGGTGACCAAGCGGCCCCAGGACGTCATCGGCATGCACTTCTTCAACCCGGCCACGATCATGAGGCTGGTCGAGGTGGTCTCGACCGTCGCCACCGACGACGACGTCGCGGAGACCACGCGGGCGCTGTGCGCCAAGATCGGCAAGGTCGCGGTCTCCTGCGCCGACCGGGCGGGCTTCATCGTCAACGCGCTGCTCTTCCCCTACCTCAACGACGCGGTGAAGATGCTCGAGGCGCACTACGCGACGGCCGACGACATCGACACCGCGATGAAGCAGGGCTGCGCCCTGCCGATGGGCCCCTTCGAGCTGCTCGACGTGGTCGGCAACGACGTGTCGCTGGCCATCCAGCGCGAGCTCTACCTGGAGTTCCGCGAGCCGGGCTTCGCTCCCGCCCCGCTGCTGGAGCACCTGGTCACGGCCGGCTACCTGGGCCGCAAGACCAAGCGCGGCTTCCGCGACTACAGCACCCGCTGAGGCCCGCCCGCGCGCGGCGCGGGTCCGTAGGATGGCGGCATGCAAGACCTGCTGACCGTCCTGCTGGCCCTCGCCGCGGGCGGCGGCCTGCTCCTGTGGGTGACCCAGGCGAGCCGGCGCCGGGCCGAGGAGGCCCGGCAGGCCGAGCTCGCCCCGGTGCGCCAGCTGGTCTTCGAGGACGTCACCGCGCTGGGCACCGAGCTGCAGGACCTCGACGCCGAGATGCTGGGGCACACGCTGGACGCCGGGGCCAACGCCGACTACCAGCGTGCGCTCGACGCCTACGAGGCCGCCAAGGCGGCCGGCGAGGCCATCACCAGCCCCAGCGAGGTCGAGGACGTCACGAGGATCATCGAGGACGGGCGCTACGCGGTGGCCTGCGTGCAGGCGCGCGTGCACGGGGAGCCGCTGCCGACGCGGCGTCCGCCGTGCTTCTTCGACCCGCGCCACGGCCTGTCCACCGCCGACGTGCCGTTCACCCCGTCCGGGGGTGCCCGCCGCGAGGTGCCCGCCTGCGCCCTCGACGCCGAGCGGGTGCTGGCGGGGGCCGAGCCCGACTCGCGCCAGGTGATGGTGGGCACCCGCCGGGTGCCGTACTGGCAGGGCGGTCGGGCCTACCAGCCCTATGCGCAGGGCTACTACGGCGGCTTCACGCCGATGGATTGGATGTTCGCCGGGCTGCTCTTCAGCGGGATGGGCGGCTTCGACGCCCTGGGCGGGATCGGCGAGGGTCTCGGCGAGGGGCTGGGCGGGATCGGCGAGGGCTTCGGCGACCTGTTCGACTTCTAGGCCGGCTGCGCGAGGCCGTCCACGGCGCCCAGCAGCGCGGAGGTGCTGAACGGCTTGCCGAGCACCTGGTCGATGCCGGCGGCCCTGGCCGTGGCGTGATCGGGCAGGGCGGTGACCATCAGCAGCGGCAGGTCGTGGCGCTGCAGGTCGCCGCGGATGGCCGCGCACAGGCCGAGGCCGTCGAGACGGGGCATGTTCCAGTCGAGCACCACGACGTCGTACTCGCTGTCGGCCAGGAGCGCGAGCGCCTCCAGACCGTCACCGGCGGTGTCGACGTCGTGGCCGCCCTGGCGCGAGAGCACCAGCTGCATCAGCATCGACAGGTCCGGGTCGTCGTCGACGACGAGCACGCGCATCCGGGTCCTCCTTCTCGTTCGGGGCCAGTCTGGCACCCAGGGGGTCCGGATGGCGTGGTTCGTCGCCGACGACGAGCGGGCCTCAGCGGCGCGCGCGCAGCTGGGCGACCTGCAGGAACACCACGCGGCCGTTGAGCGAGTCGCTGTCGATGGTGTCGGGGTCGGAGACCGAGTAGTCGCCGGTGACCTCGACCGTGTAGCGGCCCGGCGCCAGGCCCTCGACGAGCGCGGACGCGCTGCCGGTGCTGTAGCCGATCTCGGTCGTGGTCTGGGCGACCTGCTCGCCATCGGCGTCGCGGACGGTCGCGGTGTAGAGGGCGAGGTTCGCGGCCGTGCCCGGGGTCGGGTAGACGAGCGCGATCTTCAGGGCGTCGGTGCGCCTGCCCACCCGGACCTCGCGGGTGGCGGCGTAGGAGCCGCCGAGCGCGACCACCGGGGCGTCGTCCTGCCACACGTCGCTGCGGCGCACGGTCCAGGCGTCCTCGCGGGCCAGGCGACGGTCGGCGGCACGCAGCCGCTTGCCGATGGCGCGCGAGAGGCGCTTGCCCTTCTTGCCCTTGACCAGGCGCACGGCCTTGTCGAGGTTCACGTGGCCGTAGCCCACCTGGTAGGAGAGGACGGTGCCGTCGTCGCCGCTCACGCGGGTCGCGGTGGCCTTGAGTGCGTCCTGGACCTGGCGCGGGCTCAGGCGCGGGTTGGCCTGCACGAGCACCGCGGCGACCCCGGCGATGTGGGGCGAGGACATCGAGGTGCCCGAGGCGGAGGCGTTGCCGCCCTGCGGGCACGGGCCGATGACGCTGCCGGTGCTGTCGCACGAGGAGGAGATCTGCACGCCCGGGGCGGTCATGTCGGGGGAGGTGGAGCCGAAGCGGTCGCCGCGGACCACGGTGTGGCCGTCCTCGCCGATCGGCACCGCACGCAGGTTGTCGTGCTCGAGGCCGTTGGAGGAGAAGCCGCCGCGCTTGCGGTCGAGGTCGCTGGCCGCCACCGAGATCACCCAGGGCGCCTGGTTGAAGGGGGAGACGCTGGCCTCGGCGTCGTCGCTGCCGGAGTTGCCGGCCGAGAAGACGACGACGGCACCGCGCTCGGTGACGGCCTTGGTGGCCACGTTGACCGGGTCGGCCGGGTCGTACTGGCGGAAGCTGTTGCCCCAGGAGTTGTTGATGACGTCGATGTCGAACATGTCGTCGTCGGCCAGCATGTGGTCGTAGGCGGTGACCACGGCGGTGGTGGTGATGACCGCGCCGATGGCGAAGCAGGCGAGCTCGGCGTCGGGGGCGACGCCGATGTGCTCGGGGCCCGAGGTGCCGTCGGCGGCGACGATGCCGGCGACGTGGGTGCCGTGGCCGCTGCCGAGGTCGGTGTTGTCGTACGGCGAGCCGGTGGTCGGCACGACCAGCATCGGGTCGGTGCCGGCGTTGGCGTACTCGGGGCTGACCAGGATGGTGTTGTAGGCCATCCGCTGGGCCAGGTCGGGGTGGGTGCCGTCGCAGCCGGAGTCGACGATGCCGACGGTGACGCCCTTGCCGGTCAGGCCCTGGCGGCGCAGGGCGGCCGCGGCCTTCGGGCTGGAGGAGGTCACGTCGCTCGAGGCGGTGTCGTGGTAGCTGAGCTGCTCGTCGGGGTAGACGTCGAGGCCGATGCCGTCGACGACGGCGGCCAGCAGCGCGCTGCGGGGGCCGGCGACCAGGGCCAGCGGCAGCGCTTCCATCGGCTGCACGACCAGGCCGAGGGCGCGCAGGGCGGCGACCTGGCCGGAGGTGGGGACGGCGTCGAAGGTGACGATCGCCCGCTCGGGGCCGGACGCCGACGGGACGGCGCTCGTGAGGCGGGCCAGGCCGGGGCGGGTGGCGACCAGGCGCTCGAGGGCGCGGTCGGCGGCAGCGGCGTACGCGGTGGTGCTGGCGGGGCCCTCGGCCGCGGCGCCGGTGGGGCCGAGGACGGAGAGCGAGAGGACCGCTGCGCTGGTGAGCGCGAGCAGGCGGTGGCGCGGGGGCGTCATGGAGGAGCCTTTCGGTGGGGACTGCCCCTCCAACGCGGGCACGAGGTGTCGGTTACGCCGTGCCCGTCATGCCGTGCTGGTCATGCCGTGTCGCTCTGGCGTGCCCGGTAGGCGGCCACGGCGTTGCGGTTGCCGCACGTGGTCGAGCAGAAGCGCCGCGAGCGGTTGCGCGACAGGTCCAGGACGATGCCGTCGCAGTCGTCGTCGGCGCACACGCCGAGCCGCGACATCTCGTCGGTGCGGATCACGTCGATCATCGCCATCGCCGTCTCGACGGTGATGCGGGTGACGAGGGCGGCGTCGGCGGCGATGGCGTGGACGTGCCAGTCGTAGCCTTCGTGGCGCACCAGGCGGGGCACCGCTCCGGCGTCGGCCAGCATGGTGTTGACCAGCTCGACGGCGTCGTCACGCTCGGCCAGCATGAGCTCGCGCAGGACCGTGCGCAGCCCGCGCACCTCGTCGAGCTCGTCGACGGTCTGCTCGTGGCGCCCGCTGTACTGGTGGGTGCTGAAGAACTCGTCGAGCTCCTCGACGGTCGTCAACGTGTCCGGTTCCAGGGCGGTGTTGACCAGGGTCACGGCGGCCTGGAGGGACATCTCGGTGTCATGAGCGAAAACCACGTTGACACGTTACCAAAGCACGCTCTAGCGTCATGACCCATGACGACGTTGACCCATGACGCCCCGGTGCCCGCCGCCGCGACGTCCCGCCTGGGCGCCGGCCTGGCCTTCGCCCTGGTCTCGGCCCTCTCCTTCGGGCTCTCCGGCGCCCTGGCCCGGGGCCTGCTCGACACCGGGTGGAGCCCGGGCGCGACCGTGCTGATCAGGGTCGCCATCGCCGCGGTGGTCGTGCTGCCGCTCGGGCTGGTCTCGCTGCGGGGCCGGTGGGACCTGCTGCGGCGCAACACCGGGCTGGTGGTGACGTACGGCGTGCTGGCGGTGGCCGGCGCGCAGTTCTGCTACTTCTCGGCCGTGCAGTACATGCAGGTCGGACCGGCGCTCCTGATCGAGTACACCGCTCCGGCGGCGGTGGTCGTCTGGCTGTGGCTGCGCCACGGCCAGCGGCCCAGCGCCGTCACCCTGCTCGGCGCCGCGCTGGCCGCCGCGGGCCTGGTGCTGGTCCTCGACGTGGTCTCCGGCGCCGACATCAGCCTGCCCGGCGTTGCCTGGGGCCTGGGCGCCATGGTGGGCGCGGCCACGTACTTCGTGATCTCCGCCGACGAGGACAACGGACTGCCGCCCTTCGCGCTGGCCGCGGGCGGGCTGGTGGTCGGAGCCCTGGTGCTGGCCACGCTGGGTCTGGTCGGGCTGATGCCGATGACGGCCGGCACGGCGCCGGCGACGTACGCCGTCGGCGAGGTCCCCTGGTGGGTGCCGGTGCTGCTGCTGGGCCTGGTCACCGCGGGGCTGTCCTACACGACCGGGATCGCGGCCGGACGGCGCCTCGGCTCGCGCCTGGCCTCCTTCGTCGCGCTGACCGAGGTGCTGGCCGCCGTGGTCTTCGCGTGGGTGCTGCTCGACGAGCTGCCGCGCCTGGTCCAGCTGCTCGGGGGCGTGCTGGTGCTCGCGGGCGTGGTCGTGGTCAAGCTGGGGGAGTCGCGCGTGGTGCGCACCGAGCCCGTCGTCACCTGAGCCTCCCGGGCGGTCCGTCCGGGCCGGCTCTCTCGATTCGTCGATCGTTCGATCAACGGGCTGGGTCGTTGGTCGAACGATCGACGAACTCGCGGACGCCTCTGTGCCGAGCAGGCGCCGACCGCTTGCTGCGCGGGTCGGCCTCTGCCAGGGTTCCAGGACCGAGAGCGAGGGACCGGATGAGTACACGAGGACGCGTGCGCGTCTGGGACGAAGGCGAAGGGTGGGGAGTCATCGACTCCGAGGCCACCCCGGGCGGTTGCTGGACCCACTACTCGAGTGTCGCCGTGGCCGGCTACAAGGTGCTGCAGGCGGGGGCGGAGGTCCGGTTCACCTTCGAGTCACCCGGCCAGGACGGCTTCTCGTTCCGGACCGTCGAGGCGTGGCCCGCCGACCAGGAGCCGGTGCGTGAGGGCCAGGAGTACACCGGGACGCTGGGCGCGAGCTGCGTCCTGACCCTCACCTTCGACGGCGACACGGACGCCGTCACCGGACCCTGAGGTCGGGGTCGGGCATAGCCTGCCTGCCATGGCGACCGCCGACATCCGCCCCTACCGCGACCAGGACGACCGCGACGCCCGGGCCATCGCCCGGCTCTCCACCACCGTGCAGTGGCCGTCGCTGACCGACGCCGAGGTCGTGCACCGGGTCTGCACGGCGCCGGGCGCGGCGGCGTACGTCGCCGACGTCGACGGCGAGCTGGTCGGCTGGGCGCAGGCCATGGGTGACGGGGTGCTGCAGTCGCACCTCGGCTTCGTGGCCGTGCACCCCGACCACCGCGGCCGGGGCATCGCGCGGTTGCTGGTGGTGGCGACCTTCCAGGCCACCGGGACGCTGCGGATGGACCTGGTCACCGACACCGCCTCGGGTCTCTACGAGTCCTTCAGCCACACCCGGATGCAGGGCTACCGGATCTACCCCGGTGCCTGAGAGCCTGTCGAGCCCGAGGACGACGAGGTCGAGGAGGTCGAGGGTGGCACCTGTGACGACGGCGGCCGAGCTGCTGGCCCTGCTGGAGGGACAGGCCTCGGTCGAGGGGGCGGCAGCGACCCGCAGGCGGGTCCCCGAGCCCGTGCCTGTGCTGGGCGTGCGGATGGGGACCCTCTTCGACATCGCCAAGCGCGCGAGCACCCTGCCACCAGCCGAGATCGACCTGCTCGCCGCCGAGGACTGCTACGAAGCCCGGCTCGCGGCGTTCTGCCTCCTTGACTTCCGGGCCCGCCGCACCCCGGGCGAGCCGTGGCTGCTCGAGTCCTACCTGCGCCACCACGACCGCATCATCACGTGGGACATGGTCGACCGCGCCGCGCCCTGGGTCGTCGGCGCCACGGTCTCGTCCGGTCCGTACGACGTGCTGCACGACCTGGCACGGTCCGCCGACCCGTTGCGGCGTCGTACGGCGATCACCGCGCCGTTGTGGTTCGTGCGGCGCGGGACGGACGCCGACCTCGCCGAGGGGTTCACCGTCGCCGCTGGCCTGTGCGACGACCCCGAACCGGTCGTCACCAACGCGGTGGGCATCTACCTGGGGCACGCGGGCGATCGGGACCCCGGTGCTCTGGACGCGCTCCTGGCCGCGCACGAGCCCTCGATGCCGCGCCGCTCCTACCGCCTCGCCATCCGGAAGAGGCGGGCCGGCTGAGGACGCCGACCAGGAACTGGCGCCGGCTCGCGAGGAACTCGTGCCGGCTCGCGGCTACGCGGTGTCCTGGCGGCGGACGACGACCTCGCGCACCAGCATCAGGATCGCCGCGGCCGTCGGGATGGCCAGCAGCGCGCCCACGACGCCCAGCAGGGCCGCGCCCACCAGCGCCGCGATCACGATGACCGCGCCGGGCAGGTCGACCGAGCGCGACATCACGCGCGGGTAGATCACGTAGTTCTCCACCTGCTGGTAGACCACGTAGAAGATCAGGCACGCGAGCCCGATGGTCGGGTCGGTGGCGAAGCCGATGGCGGTCACGATCACCGCGCCGATGGTCGCGCCGATCATCGGGATCACGTCGAGCAGCGCCACCACGAAGGCCAGCGCGACGGCGTACTCGCCCAGCCCGACGATGAACAGGAAGACCAGCGAGGACAGCCCGGCGGCCAGGGCCACCACGAAGGCGCCCGAGACGTAGCCGCCAACCCCGGCCAGCACCCGGTCGCCCAGCTTGGCGACGCGGTCGCGGCGCGAGGCCGGGGCGAGCTGGTAGAGGGCGGCCTTGGTGGAGTTCATCGAGGCCAGGAAGTAGAGCGTCAGCACCACGATGATGAACGCGTTGAACAGCGCCCCGAGCACCGCGAGCCCGATGCCCAGCGCCCCACCGAAGAGGGTGCCGACGAAGTCGCCGCCGCTGAGGTAGTCGCGGGCCTTGTCGAGGACCTGGTACTCCTCGTTGAGCTGCTGGACCCGCTCGTTGCGCTGCAGCTGGTCGAACCAGCCGGGGGCGCTCTCGGTGATGGCGGCCACCTGGTCGGTGATCACCGGCACGATGGCCACGGTGAAGAGCCCGACCGCGACCAGGAACGCCACGATGACGGTGAGCACCGCCAAGGAGCGCCGCATGCCGCGGCGCGCCAATGCCTCCACCGCCGGGTGCAGGCCCGCGGCCAGGAACAGCGAGACCACGACGAGCAGCAGCGTGCTGCTGATCGAGAGCAGCGTCGTGCCCAGCCACCACGCGGTCAGCGCACCGAGGCCGCCGAAGAAGCCCAGGTAGAACGGCGCGCGCCGGTCGAGCGGGGGTCCGGGGGTGCCCAGCTCCTCACGGTCGCCCGGCTTGGTCCCGGAGTCCGCGGCTGCCCCGTCGGGCGCGTCGGTCTCGGTGGCCTCGTCGGCGGGGGGGCCCGGCTCGTCGGCGACGTCCTCGGCGCGCGTCCCGCTCACGAGGCGGGGCCGTCTGCCTTGGTCTCCTCGTCGTCGCCGAAGGCGTTGACCAGGTCGGCCAGCGAGGCCAGCTGGGCGGTGATGCCGTCGCGGCGCTTGCGCAGCCGCTCGACCTCGGCCCGGACCTTCGCCAGCTCGCGCTCGGCCTCGGCGGTGCTGGTCGAGCTGATCGACTCCGACTGGGTGCGCGCCGAGACGACGATCTGCTCGGCCTCGCGGCGCGCGCGGCCCAGCAGGGCCTCGGCCTCCTTGGTGACCTGCTCGCGGTGCTGGGTGGCCCGGGCGGTGGCCTGCGCCGCCCGCTCCTCGGCCGCGCTCGCGCGCTGCTCGGCCTCGGTGACCAGGCGCTGGGTCTCGCTCATCGCGGTGGTGTGGTGGTCGCTGGCCTCCCGGGCCAGGCGCTCCTTCTCCACCGCCAACGTGCGCCGGGCCTCCTGGACCTCGCGGTCGGCGGCCGCGCGGGCCTGCTCGACCGCGCGCTGGGCCGAGGTGCGCATCTCGGTCGACTCCTGCTCGGCGGCCAGGCGCAGCTGGTCGGACTCGCGGCGCGCGGCGGCCAGCACGTCGGCGGCCTCGCTGCGCGCCAGGCTCAGCTCCTGCTCGGCGTCGGCGAGGACGCGGGTGCGGTGCTCCTCGAGCTCCTTGAGCTGCACCATCCGCATGTCCTCGGCCTCGCGGGAGGCGTCGGCGCGGATCGCCTGGGCGTCGCGGGTGGCCTGGCCCCGGATCTCCTCGGCGTCGCGCTCGGCGGTGTCGCGGATCTCGGCGGCCTCCTCCTCGGCCAGGCGCAGCATCGAGCTGGCCCGCCCGCCCAGCCCGGCGTACGACGGCCGCTCGCTCTCGGCGAGCTCCTCGCGCGCGGCGGCGACCTCGCGCTGCAGCTCGGCCACCCGGCGCTCGGACTCGGCGAGCGCGCCGGAGAGCCCGCTCTTCTCGCCGAGCAGCTGGCGCACCTTGGTGTCGACCGCGGAGGCGTCGTACCCGCCGCGTCGCACGGTGGGGAAGGTCGGCGTCTCGGCGCGGCCGCCGGCAGCTGCGCCGGCGGTGCCGGCGGTGGGCTTCGGGGCCGGCGCGCCGCGCTGGGCGCCGGAGCCGGCCTGGGGCGCCGTCTTGGCGCCCGCCGGGGCGGCGGGGCCGCTGCCGACGGTGGGGATCACCTGGGTCTTGTCGCCGTCGCCTGCGGGGCGCTCCGGCTCGTCGTCGAAGATGGACAGGCCCTGGTCGCTCATCGAGAAAAACCCTTCTTGCCGCACTGGGGGGAGGAACTGGTGTCGCGCGCCCGAGTCGGCGTGCTCCCGGTGCTCATCTTGGCCGATCCCACCCCCGGAGCACACCTCGCCACCCCCGCTTCCGCCTGAGACTTCGCTGTGAGTGCACGGGGGCGGCCCCGGGGTTCACGCCACCGTGACGCAGCGACCCGCCTGCAGGGCCTGCAGGCGGGTCGCTGGGCGGTGGGGGAGGGGGTCAGACCCCGCGGAAGCGGTTGATCGCGTCGAGGTGCTTCTCGCGCATCTCGTGGTCGCGCACGCCCAGGCCCTCCTCGGGCGAGAGGCACAGCACGCCGACCTTGCCCTGGTGCAGGTTGTGGTGCACGTCGAGGGAGGCCTGGCCGACCTCGTCCATCGTGTAGGTGCGCGACAGGGTCGGGTGGATCATCCCCTTGGCCACCAGGCGGTTGGCCTCCCACGATTCGCGGTAGTTGGCGAAGTGGCTGGAGACGATCCGCTTGAGGTTCATCCACAGGTAGCGGTTGTCGTACTCGTGCATGTAGCCCGAGGTGGACGCGCAGGTGGTGATGGTGCCGCCCTTGCGGGTGACGTAGACCGAGGCGCCGAAGGTCTCGCGGCCGGGGTGCTCGAAGACGATGTCGATGTCCTCGCCGCCGGTGAGCTCACGGATCTTGGCGCCGAAGCGCTTCCACTCCTGGGGGTCCTGGGTGTGCTCGTCCTTCCAGAACTTGTAGCCCTCCTCGGAGCGGTTGATGATCAGCTCGGCGCCCATCGAGCGGGCGATGTTGGCCTTCTCCTCGTTGGAGACCACGCAGATCGGCACGGCGCCGCCGTTGAGGGCGTACTGGGTGGCGAAGCCGCCGAGACCGCCGGAGGCGCCCCAGATCAGCACGTTGTCGCCCTGCTTCATCTGCCCGGCGTTGCGGGAGACCAGCTGGCGGTAGGCGGTGGAGTTGACCAGGCCCGGCGAGGCGGCCTCCTCCCAGGTGAGGTGGGCGGGCTTGGGCATCAGCTGGTTGGACTTGACCAGCGCGATGTGGGCCAGGCCACCGAAGTTGGTCTCGAAGCCCCAGATCCGCTGCTGCGGGTCCATCATCGAGTCGTCGTGGCCCTCGGCGTCCTCGAGCTCGACCGAGAGGCAGTGCGCCACGACCTCGGTGCCGGGCTTCCACTTGGTCACGCCGGGGCCGGTCTGCAGCACCACGCCGGCCAGGTCGGAGCCGACCACGTGGTAGGGCAGGTCGTGGCGCTTGGTCAGCTCGGAGAGGCGGCCGTAGCGCTTGAGGAAGCCGAAGGTGGAGACGGGCTCGAAGATCGAGGTCCACACGGTGTTGTAGTTGATCGCCGAGGCCATCACCGCGACGTACGCCTCGCCCGGGCCGAGCTCGGGCAGCGCGACGTCCTCGACGTGCAGCGACTTGCGGGGGTCCTTGTCGCGGGTGGCGACGCCCTCGAACATGTCGACCTCGTCCTCGTGCACCGTCACGGCGCGGTAGGACTCGGGCAGGTCGAGGTTCGCGAAGTCGTCGGGGGCGGTGTCGCCCGCCATGATCGCGTCGAGGATGTGCTGCACGTGGGCTCCTGTGGGTTGGGCGGGGCTCTGCCGGGTGTTGGTCGCGAAGATTACTGCTGGGTAACCACGGGGTCGACCCCGTGTGACCCACGGCTCAGTGCGAGGCGGGCTCGACGATCTCGACGAGGATCCCGCCGGCGTCCTTGGGGTGCACGAAGTTGATCCGGCTCTCGGAGGTGCCGCGACGCGGCTCGTCGTAGAGCATCCGCAGGCCGCGCTCGCGCAGCAGCGCGCTGACGGCCTCGACGTCGGTGACGCGGTAGGCGACCTGCTGGCAGCCGGGGCCGTTGCGGTCGATGAACTTGGCGATCGTCGACTCGGGCGATAGCGGGGCGAGCAGCTGCACGTGCGAGGTCGAGTCGCCCACGGCCATCATCGCCTCGCGCACGCCCTGCTCCTCGTTGACCTCCTCGTGGGCCAGCCGCATGCCGAAGGTGTCGCGGTAGAACGCGATCGCCTCGTCGAGGTCGGGCACGGCCATGCCGACGTGGTCGATGGCGGTGAACAGGTGGCCGGGCACGCCCAGGGGGCCGGGCGCGTGGTCAGCGGAGGAGGTCATGGCGAGCATGGTCGTACGCCGGGGCGCCCCACGACAACGATCCCGGGACAGTTGTGACGTGTGCCTCACGACCGGGGTCCGGCAGCCGGTACCCACCGAAGTGACTCGTCGGTATCGTCGAGGTGAGGCGTGGTCCGCACCACTGCCGACCCGCCCGCAGTCGTCGTCCTTGGAGGAAACATGTCCGGAACCGTCATCGTCGCGGGGGCCCGCACCCCGATCGGCCGCCTGCTCGGCGGGCTGAAGAGCCAGACCGCCGCCGACCTCGGTGGCGTGGCCATCAAGGGCGCCCTGGACAAGGCCGGGGTCACCGGCGAGCAGGTCGACTACCTGATCATGGGCCAGGTGATCCTGGCCGGTGCCGGCCAGAACCCCGCCCGCACCGCCGGGCTGCTGGCCGGCCTGCCCGCCAGCGTTCCCTCGATCACCGTCAACAAGGTCTGCCTCTCGGGCCTGAACGCCATCGCGACCGCCGACCAGATGATCCGCGCCGGCGAGGCCGACATCATCGTGGCCGGCGGCATGGAGTCGATGACCAACGCCCCGCACGTGCTGCCGAAGTCGCGCGAGGGCTTCAAGTACGGCGACGTCTCGCTCGTCGACTCGATGGCCTACGACGCCCTCTTCGACCAGGCCACCCAGCAGGCCATGGGCGGGCTCACCGAGCAGTGCAACGCCCAGGGCACCAACCTGAGCCGCGAGGAGCAGGACGAGTTCTCGGCCCGCTCGCACCAGCGTGCCGCCGAGGCCTGGAAGAACGGCGTCTTCGACGAGGAGGTCGTGCCGGTCGAGATCCCGCAGCGCAAGGGCGACCCTGTCGTGGTCTCCCAGGACGAGGGCGTGCGCGGCGAGACCACCGCCGAGTCGCTCGGCAAGCTGCGCGCCGCCTTCGCCAAGGACGGCACCATCACCGCCGGCTCGGCCTCGCAGATCTCCGACGGCGCCTGCGCCGTGGTCGTGATGAGCAAGGCCAAGGCCGAGGAGCTCGGCCTGACCTGGCTCGCCGAGATCGGCGCCCACGGCATGGTCGCCGGGCCCGACTCCACGCTGCAGATGCAGCCCGCCAACGCCACCGCCAAGGCCTGCGAGAAGGAGGGCATCGCGCCCGCCGACCTCGACCTGGTCGAGTTCAACGAGGCGTTCGCTGCCGTGGGCATCGAGTCGGCGCGCAGCCTGGGCCTCGACGAGGCCAAGGTCAACGTCAACGGCGGCGCCATCGCGCTGGGCCACCCGGTGGGCATGTCCGGCGCCCGCGTGGTGCTGCACCTGGCCCTCGAGCTCAAGCGCCGCGGCGGCGGCGTCGGCGCGGCCGCCCTGTGCGGCGGCGGCGGCCAGGGCGACGCCCTGATCGTGCGTGTCCCGACGAGCTGACCACCTCGTCCCGGACCTCGTCGAGCGCGCCCGCGCCGGCGAGGTCCGGGCCGTGGCACGCCTGATCTCGCTGGTCGAGGACGAGTCCCCGGCGCTGCGCGAGGTGATGGCGGCGCTGGCCCCGCACACCGGCCACGCCCAGGTCGTGGGCATCACCGGCTCGCCCGGCGTCGGCAAGTCGACCTCCACCAACGCCCTGGTCGGCGCCCTGCGCGCCACCGGCAAGCGGGTGGGCGTGCTGGCCGTCGACCCGTCGTCGCCGTTCTCCGGCGGCGCGCTGCTCGGTGACCGCATCCGGATGCAGGACCACGCCTCCGACGACGGCGTCTACATCCGCTCCATGGCCTCGCGCGGACACCTGGGCGGGCTCGCCTGGAGCACCCCGCAGGCCGTCCGGGTGCTCGACGCCTCCGGCTTCGACGTGGTGCTGGTCGAGACCGTGGGCGTGGGCCAGAGCGAGGTCGAGGTGGCCGCGGCCGCCGACACCACCGTCGTGCTGCTGGCCCCCGGCATGGGCGACGGCATCCAGGCCGCCAAGGCCGGCATCCTCGAGATCGGCGACGTCTTCGTCGTCAACAAGGCCGACCGCGAGGGCGCCGACCGGGTACGCCGCGACCTGCGCTCGATGCTGTCCCTCGGCGACCGGCCCGCCGACGCGTGGCGACCCGGCATCGTCAAGACCGTGGCGCAGACCGGCCAGGGCGTCGACGAGGTCGTCGCCGAGCTCGACCGGCACCGCGAGTGGTCGGAGCGCACCGGCGCCCTGGGGCGGCGGCGTACCCGACGGGCGCGGGTCGAGGTCGAGGCGATCGCCGTCACGACCCTGCGCCGGCGCTGGGCCGACGTGGGCGGTCGCGAGGAGCTCGACGAGCTGGCCGTCGCGGTCGCCGAGGGCCGCACCGACCCCTACACCGCGGCCGACGGGCTGCTCTCGGCGTTCACCGACTGATCACCCGCACGCCGCCGCGCCGCGCCCGACCCGTCCACCGGGGCGCACGACGCTGGCCTCATGCGCGTCGCCGTGGTCACCGAGTCGTTCCTGCCCCAGGTCAACGGGGTCACCAACACCGTGCGCCAGGTCGTCGACCACCTGCGCCGCACCGGGCACGAGGCGATCATCGTCGCGCCCGGCCCCGGCCCCGCGTCGTACGACGGGGTGCCGGTGGTGCGGGTGCGCTCGGTCGGGCTGCCGACCTACCGCTCGTTCCCGATCGGCCTGCCCGACGCCGCGGTGCACCGGGCGCTGGCCGACTTCGACCCCGACGTGGTGCACCTGGCCTCACCGATCGCGCTCGGCGCGGTCGGGCTGCGCGCCGCGCGCCGCCTGGGGGTGCCGACCGTGGCGGTCTACCAGACCGACGTCGCCGGCTTCGCCCGCCACTACCGGGTGCGCGCCGACCTGCTCGCCGGCGCGTGGGTGGGTCGCCTGCACCGGCGGGTGGACCGCACCCTGGTTCCCTCGACCAGCTCCTACCGCCAGCTGGCGGCGCTCGGCGTGGGCGACCTGCACCTGTGGCGGCGCGGGGTCTCCCTCGACCTCTTCGGGCCCCAGCGGCGCAGCGCCGAGCTGCACGAGCGGTGGGCGCCGGGCGGCGAGACGGTGGTGGGCTACGTCGGCCGCCTGGCCCCCGAGAAGCAGGTACGCCGCCTGGTCGAGGTCTCGCGGCTGCCCGGCGTGAAGGTGGTCGTGGTCGGCGACGGGCCCGAGCGGGAGTCGCTGGAGCGGCGGATGCCCGGCGCCGTGTTCACCGGGATGCTCGGCGGCGCCGACCTGGCCCGGGCCTTCGCGACCCTCGACGTCTTCGTGCACCCCGGCGAGTCGGAGACCTTCTGCCAGACCGTGCAGGAGGCCCAGGCCAGCGGGGTGCCCGTGGTGGCGGTGGCCGCCGGCGGGCCGCTGGACCTCGTCGAGCACGGCGGCACCGGGCTGCTCTACGACCCGCGCGCCGAGGGCGTGCTCGAGCAGCAGGTCGCCCGTCTGGTGGCCGACCCGGCGCTGCGCCGCGAGCTGGCCGACCGGGCCACGCGCGAGGTGGCCCAGCGCAGCTGGGCGGCCGTCGTCGACCAGCTCGTCGAGCAGCACTACCGGGCGGTGCTGCGCCCGGGACCGCAGCGAGCGGCGGCCTGAGCGGGTGCGGATCGCCCAGCTGGCCAACTTCGTGGGGCCCGCCTCCGGTGGCATGAAGACGGCCGTGCAGACCCTCGGCGCGGGCTACGCGGCCGCCGGGGTGCCCCGGCTGCTGGTGGTGCCGGGCCCGCGCGACCGGCGCACCGCCACCGAGCACGGCGACGTCGTGCAGCTGCGGGCCCCGCGCGTCGGCGGCGGCTACCGGCTGATCGTCGAGCCGTGGCGGGTCGGCGAGGTCCTCGAGCAGTTCGCGCCGACGTCGGTGGAGGTCTCCGACAAGGCGACCCTGTGGCCGGTGGCGCACTGGGCGCGGCGCCGCGGGGTGCGCTCGGTGCTGTTCTCGCACGAGCGGCTCGACGCGATGCTCTCGCTGCGCACCGGCCGCGAGGCCGGGGCCCCCGGGATCACCGCACCGGTCTCGGTGCTCAACCGGCTGCTGGCCCGCAGCTTCGACGAGATCGTGGTGACCTCCGACTTCGCCCGCCGTGAGCTGCAGGAGGTGGCCGGCGCCGCGGGCACCCGGCTGCACCGGGTCGCCCTGGGCGTCGACCTCGACACCTTCGCCCCGCCCGAGGCCCGCGATCCCCGTGGCGGGGTGCTGCGGCTGGTGCACGCCGGGCGGCTCTCCCGGGAGAAGAGCCCGCACCTGGCCGTCGGGGCGGCCGTCGCCCTGCACCGGCGCGGGGTCGCGGTGCACCTCGACGTCTACGGCACCGGGCCGCACCGCTCCGAGCTCGTCGAGCTGGCCGGCAGCGCGCCGGTCACCTTCCACGGCCACGTCGCCGGCCGCCGGGCCCTGGCCCGGCACCTGGGCCGCGCCGACGTCGCGCTCTCGGTCTGCCCCGGCGAGACCTTCGGCCTGGCCGTGCTCGAGGCACTGGCCTGCGGCACCCCCGTGGTGACGGCGGCGTACGGCGGGGCGCGCGAGCTGGTCGACGACGTGTGCGGCGCCTGGGCGCGCCCGGTCGCTGAGGAGCTGGCCGACGCGGTGCTCGCCCTGGCCGCGCGACCCGAGGCGGTGGTGCGCCCCGCGGCCCGGGCCCGCGCCGAGCTCTTCGCCTGGGACCGCACCGTGCACGACATGCTGGCCGTGCACGCCGGGCTCGGGCCCGCAGCCAGGGACGTCTCCGGGGCGGCGCCGCAGCCGGCAGACCGGACGGCCTGACGGCCCTGCCAACCGTTCCGCATCCGTTCACCGCACCTCCACGGCGGTGCCGCGCGGGTGTCGGGCGCGCTGCCCACGGTGGGTCCATGCGACTCACCGTGATCGGCACCGGCTACCTGGGCGCGACGCACGCCATCTGCATGGCGGTCCTCGGCCACGACGTCCTGGCCCTCGACCGCGACGGCGAGCGCCTCGCCGCGCTGGCCGCCGGCCGGGTCCCCTTCCACGAGCCCGGCCTGCCCGAGATGCTGCGCAAGGCGCTCGACTCGGGCCGGCTGCGCTTCACCGACGACGTCGCGGAGGTCGCGGCCTTCGGCGAGGTGCACTTCGTGTGCACCGGCACCCCCCAGCTGGCCGGCTCGATGGGCGCCGACCTGTCCCAGGTCGAGGGCGCGGTCGCCGCGCTCGCGCCGCACCTCGAGCGGCCCTGCCTGGTCGTGGGCAAGTCGACGGTGCCCGTGGGCACCGCCGAGCGGCTGGCCACCCTCCTCGCCGCGCTGGCGCCGGCGGGTACGGCGGCCGAGCTCGCCTGGAACCCCGAGTTCCTGCGCGAGGGCCACGCGATCGAGGACACCCTGCGGCCCTCGCGCCTGGTGCTGGGCGTCGCCTCCGAGACGGCCCGCACCGCTCTCGAGGCCGTCTTCGCGCCGCTGCTCGCCGCGCAGGTGCCCTGCGTGGTCACCGACCCGGCCACCGCCGAGCTGGTCAAGGGGGCGGCCAACTCGTTCCTGGCCACCAAGATCTCCTTCATCAACGCGATGGCCGAAGTGTGCGAGGCCTCCGGTGCCGACGTGCACCAGCTCTCCGCGGCCCTCGCCCTCGACGACCGCATCGGCGGGCGCTTCCTCAAGCCGGGGCTCGGCTTCGGCGGCGGGTGCCTGCCCAAGGACATCCGGGCTTTCGTGCACCGGGCCGAGGAGCTCGGCAACGGACACAGCGTGCGCTTCCTGCGCGAGGTCGACGACATCAACCGGCGCCGTCGCCTGCGCACCGTCGACCTGGTCCGCGAGCAGGCCGGCGGCGACCTGCGCGGCGTACGCGTGTGCGTGCTGGGAGCCGCCTTCAAGCCGCACTCCGACGACGTGCGCGACGCACCGGCGCTCGAGGTGGCCCAGCGGCTGCACGACGAGGGGGCGCGGGTCGTGGTCGTCGACCCGCAGGCGCTCGACAACGCGCGCCGCGCCCACCCCGACCTCGAGTACGCCGACTCGGCCCTCGAGGCCGCGGCCGGCGCCCGCGTGGTGGCGCTGCTGACCGAGTGGGACCAGTTCCGCGGGCTCGACCCGGTGCGTCTCGGCGAGGTCGTGGCGCAGCGTGCGGTCGTCGACGCCCGCGGCGCCCTCGACCCCACCGCCTGGCGGGCCGCCGGCTGGACCCACCGGGGGCTGGGCAGCTGAGCGGGCATCCCTAGGATTGGCCCCATGACGCAGCAGCCGTTCTCCCGTCCCGGTGCGATCGACCTCTCCGCGCTCAAGCGCCCTGCCCAGGCGCCGCCGTCCGCACCCGGTGCCCCCGGCGGCGCGGGCGCTGCCGGTGCGCCGGCTGCCGGTGGCGGCGCGGGTGGCGCCTACGCCGTGCAGGTCGACGAGCAGAACTTCCAGACCACCATCGAGGCGTCGATGACCGCCCCGGTGCTGCTGGCCTTCTACTCGCGCACCCAGCTGCCCGAGAGCGGCCAGATGGCCGACGACCTGGCCGCGCTCGCCGATGAGTTCGACGGCCGCTTCCTGGTCGGCCTCGTCGACGTCGACACCTCCCCGCAGATCGCGCAGGCCGTGCAGGTGCAGTCGCTGCCCTACGTCGTGGCCGTCCTCGAGGGCCGCCCCGCGCCGCTGCTGCAGGACGTCGTTCCGCTCGAGGAGCTGCGCGGGGCGCTGACCCAGGTCGTCCAGCAGCTCACCGCGCAGGGGATGACCGGGCGGCACCAGCCGCGGGCGGGTGCCCCGGTCGGCGACGAGGAGGAGACCGAGCAGGTCGACCCGCGCTACGCCGCCGCCCAGGAGGCGCTCGGCTCCGGCGACATCGACGCCGCGGTCGCGGAGTACCAGAAGCTCGTCGACGCCAACCCCGCCGACGCCGAGGCCGTCGCCGGCCTGGCGATCGCCAAGGTCATGCAGCGCACCCAGGGCGTCGACCTGCACGCGGCTCGCGCGGCCGCGGCGGCGAACCCCGACGACGTCGACGCGCAGACGCTCTGCGCCGACCTCGACCTGGCCGGCGGGCACGTCGAGGACGCCTTCAACCGGCTCGTCGACCTGGTGCGCCGCACCAGCGGCGACGACCGCACCAAGGCCCGCGAGCACCTGCTGGGCCTCTTCGCCGCCGTCGGCAACGACGACGAGCGGGTGCTGCGCGGGCGCGGCAACCTCGCCTCCGCGCTGTTCTGATCCGGTGGCCCTCCTCGACGCCGTCGCCGGAGCGGCGTACGTCGGGCGGGGGCTGGGCACCTGGCGGCGCCGGCCCGGGCTGATGCTGCTGGGGGCGGTGCCGGCGCTGCTCGTCGCGCTGGTGGTCCTCGGTGCGCTGGTCGCGCTGCTGGCCAACCTGGGCGACCTGGTGGCCTGGGCGACGCCCTTCGCCGACGCCTGGGCCGAGGCGGTGCGCGGTCTGCTGCGCGTCGGCCTGGCGGTGCTCGTGGTGATCGGCTTCCTGCTGCTGGCCTCGGTGACCTTCACCGCCCTGACCCTGCTCGTCGGCGACCCCTTCTACGCCCGGATCTGGCGCGAGACCGAGGCGGCGCTGGGTGGGCCGGTGCCCTCCTCGGGCCTGTCGGCCTGGCGCTCGGCCGCCGACTCGCTGGTGCTGCTGGCGATCGGCCTGGCCACCGCCGTCGGCGTGCTGCTGGTGGGGCTGCTGCCGGTCGTCGGCGCGGTCGTCGGCGGTGTCGTCGGCCTGGCCGTCTCGGGGTGGCTGCTGGCCGGCGAGCTGCTGGCCCGCCCGCTCGAGGCGCGCGGGCTCGACCGGGTCGCCCGGCGCGCGGTCCTGCGGGGCCAGCGCGCTCGCGTGCTGGGCTTCGGGGTCGCGACGCAGGCCTGCTTCCTGGTGCCGCTGGGTGCGGTGGCGGTGATGCCCGCCGCCGTCGTCGGGTCGACGATGCTGGCCCGCGACCTGCTGGGCGAAGCTGACGTCATGCGTCCCGCAGGGACGGACCTCCCGCCCGCATGACGTCCTGTGGAGCCGCGGCCGCGCTGTTCTGACAGGATTCGCGGGTGCCTCCCTCCTCCAGCCAGGCCACGGTGACCGGCCAGGCGCTTCGCCGCGCCCTGATCGTGCACAGCGGCGGGGTGCACGTGCTGGCCGCCGCGCGCTCGCTGCACGCCGCCGGCTGGGAGGTCGGGGTGGCCTCCGCGCACGGCGAGATCGCACACTCGCGCGCGGTGCGCCGCGACTTCTCGCTGCCCGCGCCCGAGCGCGACCCCGACGGCTTCGTCGCCGCCGTCGCGGCGCTGGTGGCCGAGCACGGCTACGACGTGGTCTTCGGCGCCGACGACATCGAGGTGCTGCTGCTGTCGGCCCGCCGCGACGAGATCGGCTGCGTCGTGCCGTACGCCGCGCACGCCGACGTCGTTCGTGCCATCGACAAGCTCGCCCTGGTCGAGGCGGCCGGCCGCGTCGGGCTGGCCGTGCCGCAGACCGAGGTCGCGACGGCCGCGGCGCTGGCGGCGGTCGACGGCCCGGTGGTGGTCAAGGCCCGGCTGCACTGGGACCCCGCCGCCGGCGGCAGCGCCCGGCACCTGATGGCGCGCGTCTGCGCGGGGCGTGACGAGGCCCAGCAGGTCGCCGACCAGATGGCCTCGGCCGGCGGGGGACCGCTGCTGCAGGAGGTCGTCGACGGACGGCTCTCCGCGCTGAGCGTCGTGGTCGACCGGCAGGGCCGGCTGCTCGGCGCCGTGCAGCAGTGGAGCCCGCGGCTCTCCGGTCGCCTCACCAGTTGTCGCGCCGTCACCGTGCCCGTCGACCCCGAGCTGCTCGACGGGGTGCGCAGGCTGCTCGACGAGATGGGCTGGTGGGGCCTGGCCAACCTGCAGTTCATGTCGGCGCCCGACGGGCCGCCCCGGCTGATCGACCTCAACGGCCGCTTCTACGGCAGCCTCGCGCTGGCCGTCGGCAGCGGCGTACCCCTGCCGGACCTGTGGGCGCGGGCCGCGCTCGGCGACGACGTGACCCCGAGCGGGCCAGGTCGGACGGGAGTGCGGTTCCAGTCGTTCTTCGCGGACGTGGCGCGAGCCCGGCGCGAGCGGCGGGGCGGACTGGTGCGCGACCTGGCCTCCACCCTGGCCCACGCGCTCGGGGCCGTGCACCCGCACGCCGACCTGCGCGACCCCGGCCCGCTGCTGGCGGTGCTGCGCGATCGGGTGCGCGAGCGGAGGCCGAGCCGGGGGAGCGATGGCTGAGCCGGCGCCCCGCCGCGCCCGCCTGGTGCCGCTGCGCGAGGTCGACCAGCGGCTGCGCGAGGCGTGGGCCGACCTCGCCGGCCGGGCCGTCGAGCCCAACCCCTACCTCGAGCCCGGCCCGGTGCTGGCCGCCGCGCGGCACCTGCCCGACGGCGCCACCGCCGAGCTGCTGGTCGTCGAGCGCGCCGGCCGCCTCGAGCTGGCGCTGCCGGTGCGGCGCGCGCGTGGCTACCGCCGCGTGCCGGTGCCCACCTACCGGGCCTGGGGCCACGACGACTGCTTCCTCGAGACCCCGCTGCTCGACAGCCCCGACCCCGGGGCGACCTGGGGGAGCGCCCTGGCCGGGCTGGCCTCGGGCACGACCGGCTGGCTCTCCTTCGAGCAGCTGCCGGGCGACGGAGCGGTGCGCTCGGCGCTCGAGGCGGCGGGCCGCCGGGGTGCGGCCCCGGTGGTGCTGGGCTCGACCGAGCGTCCGGTGGTGCACCGCCGCGCGGAGGCGACGTACCTCGACGGGCGGCTGAGCTCGTCGCGGCGCCGCAAGCTCGGGCGCACGCGCCGTCGGCTCGAGCGCGAGCTCGACGCCGCGGTGTCGCTCGTCGACCGCAGCGCCGTGGACCCCCAGGCGGCGCTGGCCCGCTTCCTCGAGCTCGAGGCCGGCGGCTGGAAGGGCGAGGCAGGCACCGCCCTGGCGACCTCGTCCGCCCGTGCGGCCGCCTTCACCGAGACCTTCGTGGACGCCTGCGCCGCCGGCCGCGCCCAGCTTTGGGAGCTGCGCGCCGGCGAGAGGGTCGTGGCCGCGCTGTGCGTGCTCGTCGGCGGCAGCGGGGCCTTCCACGTCAAGACGGCCTTCGACGAGGCCTTCTCGTCGAGCTCGCCGGGGCTGCAGCTGGAGGTGGCGGTGCTGGAGGCCTTCCACGACGACCCGGCGCTCGGCTGGATCGACTCGGGCTCGGTCGAGGACGCCTCCAGCCCCTCGACGCTGCTCTACCCCGACCGGCGACGCCTCGACGCGGTGGTCGTCCCGCTGCGCGGCCGGGCGTCCCGGCTGCCGGCCTTGACACTGCGTGGTTCCATGCTGTGGCGGGCGCGGCGCTCGCGAGGTGCCGAGCCCGGCGAGGACTGAGATGGACCCAGCGGCGGTCGAGCAGGTGCTCCTGGCCGTGGCCCGTGACGCCGGGCAGCACGTGCTGCTGTGGCGCGGGGAGGACCTCTCGGGCAACGACGTCGACGTCGTCGTCACGCCTGACGGTGGTGCGCCCGTCGCACGGGCGCTGCGCGAGGCCGGCCTGGTGCCGGCCCCGCAGGAGCCCGGTCGGGTGCTGTGGCGGCGGCTCCCCGACCTCGACGTGGTCGTGGACGTGCTGGCCGCCCATGCCTGGCCGGCCCAGTACCCACCGTTGGGCGACGTACGACGTCGCGCGTCGCGAGGGCGCGCGGGGCTGCTGGTCGCGGCACCGGTCGACCGGGTCCTCGTGCACGCGGCGGAAGCAGTCGCGGGGCGGGCGTGGCCGCGCACCGCCGCGCGGGTCGTGGCAGCCCTCGCGGACGCCGGTCCCGGTGCGAGGGAGGTCCTGGCGCAGGCGGAGCGGCTCGATCCCGCGCTCGGCAGGATCGCCCGCCGGGCGTGGGCCGGATCGGCCGCCTCGCAGGAGCACCTCCCGGCCCGGGAGGTGGCCCGCGCCGTCGTCCGCTCGCCGCGCGCCCGCCGCGCCCTGCGCGCCCGGCTGCTCGGCGAGCCGGTGACCCGGCCGGCGGCGACCCCGGTGGAGCACCCGCGGATGGTCGCCCTCAGCGGCATGGACGGGGCCGGGAAGTCCACGGCGTCGCTGGCGCTGCTCGACCACTTCGAACGGCACGACGAGGCGGCGCTCCTGCACTGGACCAGGGTCGGGGCCGACCTCGGCCTGCTGGTGCACGTGGGACGCCTCGCCCGCCGGCTGCTGCGTCGCGACCGGTCGGTGTCGACCGTCCCCGACGAGTCCGGCGAGACCGCCGGCCCCGGCTCGGGTGCCGCAGCCCAGCTGAGCAGGCGGCGAGGAGGACCCCTGGACGGTGTGTGGGTGCTGGCGGTCGCTCTGTCGAGCGTCCGGGCCGCTCGGCACGCCGGATGGCTGCGGGGCTCGGGCGTGCACGTGGTCTGCGACCGCTGGCTGCTCGACGCGATCGTCGACCTGCGGCTGCGCTACGGCCGGCACCGGGTCGCGGAGTGGCTGCTGCGCCGTGGCTTCCCCCGCCCCGACGTGGCCGTGCTGCTCCGGGTCGAGCCGGCAGCGGCCGCGGCCCGCAAGCCGGGTGACCAGCCGTTGGCGGTGCTCGAGCAGATGGCCCGGCTCTACGACGACCTGGCGTCCGACGCCGGTGTGCTGGTCGTCGACGCGGGCCGCGCCGGCAGCGACGTCGTCGCCGAGGTGCTCCGCACCCAGCCGACCCGGCCCGAATCTCTCGCCGACCCGGCCTGAATCTCTCGCTGACCCGGCGCGAACTTCGCGCTGACCCGGCCCGGATCTCACATCGACCCGGCCCGTCCGTCTGGAGGGAAGTATGGGCCGGGTCGGCGGGAAGTTCAGGCCGGGTGGGCGGGCAGTATGGGCCGGGTCAGCGGGAAGTTGGGGTTTGCTCGGCGGGAAGTATGGGCCGGGTCAGGGGTGGCTGCGCCCGCTCTCGGTGTACGCCGCACCCTCACCGTCGAGGTTGGCGAGGGCGGCTGCGACCCGGCGGGCGGTGAACTCGGCCGCGTGCTCGTGCACCTCGTCCATGGTGCAGAAGCGGGCGCTGCGGATCTCGCGCGCCTGCTCGACGATCCGCTCGGTGATCGAGGCGTCGTGCTCGCCCCCGTCGAAGACCAGGCAGATCGCGTCGTCCCAGCCGCCCCAGGTGGGCAGCCAGTCGGTGAGCAGCAGCCGGCCGGCGGGGATCTCGAGGGCCAGCTCCTCGGTGACCTCGCGGGCCACGGCGACCTGCGGCGACTCGCCGACCTCGACCACGCCGCCGGGCAGGTCCCAGTCCTGCTTGTAGGTCAGCTGGCACATCAGCACCCGCCCGTCGCGGTCGCGCACCAGCATCTGGCTGATGGCGCGCTTGCGGGGCAGGAAGGAGTTGAGCAGCGCCCGGAACGCCCCGGGCTCGCTGAGCGGCGGGTCGGTGGCCAGCCGCGCGAGCACGACGTACCCCTCGGCGGTGCTCTCGCCCGGCACCACCCGCTCGACGCCCTCGCGGCGCAGCCCGGCACGGGTCGCCACCCGCAGGGCGCCCTCGGCGTCGACGGGGATGCGCGACTCGACCCGGGTCACCCCCAGGCCGCCCTCGTGCTCGGCGGTGAGCGACCAGTCGACCAGCACCCGCAGCGCACGGGTGGCGTAGCCGCGACCGCGGTGGGCGTCGTCGAGGCCTCCCTCGAGCCACACCGTGCTCGCGTCCTTGCGCACCACCGCGAGGCTGCCGACGGCCTCGTCGTCGACGAGGACCGAGAACAGCAGCGCGGCCCCGTCGTGCGGCGACATCGGGTGGTCGGCCGGGGCGGTCGGCCGCAGCGTGACCGTGCCGTCGGTGAGGGTGGGGTGCTCGTCGGTCACGCCGCCACCGTAGCCAGCGGCTGCCAGCCCGACCCCGTGCCCGACCCCGTGCCCGACCCCGCGCTCAGGACCGCGCCCGGAACCACACCGTGGCCAGCGGCGGCACCGAGATGTCGGCGTGCGCCGGCTGGCCCGCGTGCTCACCGTCGACCGCGGTCACCGAGCCGTAGTTGCCCACCCCCGAGCCGGTGTAGGTCTCGGCGTCGGTGTTGAGCACCTCGTCCCACTCGCCGGTGGCCGGCAGCGCCAGCCGGTAGCCGTGGTGCGGCACAGCGGAGAAGTTGGAGACGCACACCAGGTCGGGCTCGCCGGGCGCGCGGCGCACGAAGGAGAAGGTGTTGCGCCCCGCGTCGTTGCCGTCGAGCCACATGAACCCCTCGGGCGAGCTGTCGCGCGCCCACAGCGCCGCGGAGTCGGCGTACGTGCGGTTGAGGTCGCGCACCAAGCTGTGCACGCCGCGGTGCTCGGGGTGGTCCAGCAGCCACCAGTCGAGCTCGCGGGCCTCGGCCCACTCCGACTCCTGGCCGATCTCGACGCCCATGAAGAGCAGCTGCTTGCCCGGGTGGGCCCACATGTAGCCCAGGTAGGCGCGCAGGTTGGCCAGCTGCTGCCAGCGGTCACCGGGCATCTTGCGCAGCAGCGAGCCCTTGCCGTGCACGACCTCGTCGTGGCTGATCGGCAGCACGTAGTTCTCGGAGAAGGCGTAGACCAGGGAGAAGGTCATCTCGCCGTGGTGGTAGGAGCGGTGCACGGGGTCGTTGGCCAGGTAGGCCAGCGAGTCGTTCATCCAGCCCATGTTCCACTTGAACCCGAAGCCCAGCCCGTCGTGCTCGGTGGGGCGGGTGACGCCGGGCCACGAGGTCGACTCCTCGGCGATCGTCATCACGCCGGGCACCCGGCGGTAGACGGTGGCGTTCATCTCCTGCAGGAACTGCACGGCCTCGAGGTTCTCGCGCCCGCCGTGGATGTTGGGCGTCCACTCGCCCTCCTCGCGGGAGTAGTCGAGGTAGAGCATCGAGGCGACGCCGTCGACGCGCAGCCCGTCGGCGTGGAACTCCTCGCACCAGTAGATGGCGTTGGCGTAGAGGAAGTTGCGCACCTCGCGACGCCCGAAGTTGAAGATGTGGCTGCCCCACTCCTTGTGCCAGCCGCGCTGGGGGTTGGGGTCCTCGTAGAGCGGCGTGCCGTCGAAGCGGGCCAGGGCCCACTCGTCGGTGGCGAAGTGGCCGGGCACCCAGTCGAGGATGACCCCGACGCCGGCCTGGTGCAGCCGGTCGACCAGCAGCCGGAAGCCGTCGGGGTCGCCGAAGCGGGCGTCGGGGGCGAAGTACGACGTCACGTGGTAGCCCCACGAGCCGCCGAACGGGTGCTGCATCACCGGCATCAGCTCGACGTGGGTGAAGCCGAGGTCGACGACGTAGGCGACCAGGTCCTCGGCCATCTGCTCCCACGACCACATCGACTGGTCGTAGTTCTTCTTCCACGACGCCAGGTGCACCTCGTAGACGCTCATCGGCGCCTGCACCGCGGCCTTCTCGGCGCGCGCGGTCATCCACTCGTCGTCGCCCCAGGTGTAGGAGGACTCGAAGACGCGCGAGGCGGTGCTGGCCGGCTTCTCGGCCCAGGCGGCCATCGGGTCGGCCTTGTCGCGCCACTGGCCGTCGGGGCCCAGCACCGCGAACTTGTACGACGTGCCGTTGCCGGCGTCGGGCACGAACAGCTCCCAGACCCCCGAGGTGCCGAGCTGCCGCATCGGGTGCTCGCGCCCGTCCCAGGAGTTGAAGTCGGCCTTGACCCGCACGCCGCGCGCGGACGGCGCCCACACCGCGAACGAGGTGCCCGACACGGTGCCGCTCGGGGTCTCGTAGTGGTGCACGTGGGCGCCGAGCACGGTCCACAGCTGCTCGTGGCGGCCCTCGTTGATCAGGTGCAGGTCCATCTCGCCCAGCGTGGGCAGGAACCGGTAGGGGTCGTCGGAGTCCCACGGCTCGCCCTCGTAGCTGACCGAGAGCGAGTACGCCGGCACCTCGGCGACCGGCAGCACGCCGACCCACACGCCCTCGTGCTCGTGGTCGAGCGGGGTCTCGCCCCACTCGCCGCACACGGTGACCGAGGAGGCCAGCGGGCGCAGCACGCGCACGGTGACCGCGCCTTCGTGCGGGTGCGGGCCGAGGACGGCGTGCGGGTGGCCGTGCTCGCCGCGCACGAGCTGGTCGAGCTCGGCGCGGTCGACCGGCTTGGGGGTGGCCTGGGCGGGCTGCTGGGGGGTCATGGTGCTCCGATCTCGGCGACGGCCTGGAGCGGGATGTCCACCCAGGTCGGCCGGTTGCGGGTCTCGTAGACGGTCTCGTAGACGGCCTTGTCGGCGACGTAGGCGTCGAGCAGGGTCCGCTGCTCGTCGCCGATGTCGCCGTCGGCGTAGGCGTACAGGAAGTGGTTCTTGCTGCGGTTGGCCCACTCGGCGGCCTTGCGGGCCCGGACGTCGGCCCCCTCGGGGTCGTCCTCGGCCCAGGTGCGTTCGACCACGCGCGGGGCGTAGTCGAAGGAGCGCAGCATCCCGGCGACGTCGCGCCAGGGCGAGTCGGGCAGCAGCCGCTCGGCGAGCGGCTTGGCGGGCTCGCCCTCGAAGTCGACGATCTTCCAGCCCAGCGCGGTGCGCAGGGTCTGGCCCAGGTGCAGGTCGCCGTGGATGCGGGTCACCGGCACCTCGCCGAGCGCGCGGACCCGGGCGAAGAGGGCCTCGAGCGACTCGCGGTGCTCCTCGAGCCCCGGGGCCGCGGACAGCGCGGCCGGCAGCCGACCGGCCATGGTGTCGGCCAGGTCGGCACCGCGCACCGTCGCGGTGGGGAAGTGCTCGGCCATCAGCAGGTGCACCTCGCGCAGGGTGCGCCCGAGCCGGGTCGCCTCGCCGGCGAAGTCGCCGCCGGCCTCCGAGGCGTGCAGCTCGGGCTGGCGGAACAGGTCGCGCACGCTGGAGAGCGCCAGGTCCCAGCCGTCGGAGGCGGTGCGCAGGAACTGCTGCAGCATCGCCAGCTGCATCACCCCGCCACCGGTGTCGTCCGGGTCGTCGGCGTCGTGGTGGTCACCGGTGCGCTGCTCGGGGTCGACCCAGTCGAGCCAGCCGTAGAGCGCGGCCACGTCGGGGGAGCCGACCCGGCTGAGCACCTCGTGGACCTGCACGTCGGGGTTCACCCCCGGGGTCACCTTGCGGAAGACCTTCATCAGGGCGTCCTCGCCGAAGGCGACCGAGGAGTTCGACTGCTCGCCCGAGAACAGCGTCGAGTGCGACTCGAGGTCGAGGTCGTGGCCGGGCAGCCGGTGGAAGGCCAGCGAGCTGGCCTCGTCGACCAGGTTGCCGCCCGGCTCACCGGCCGCGCGGTCGAAGGAGCGCAGCCAGCAGGCCATCGCCTCGCGGTCGTGCAGCGCGTCGTAGCCGTGCACCCGCCCGGCGCCCGGGTCGTCCCAGGTCGCCACCAGCGCGTGCTCGAGGCGCTGCTGCGACTCGGGGTAGAGCGCCAGCGGCACCTGGTAGTGCTCGACCTTGTCGGCGGCCTCGTCGCCCACGTCGTCGTAGGTCACCTCGGCCAGGCACAGCAGCACCACCGGGCCGCCCGGCACCGAGCCGGGCACCAGGCCCACGCGGCGTACGCCGGTGACGGCGAAGGGCCGGCCCTTGCCGCCGAACCAGCGGGTGCGCCCCAGGTAGTCGACGAAGACCTGGGGGTCGGGCGTGCCCGTCGGGGCGTCCATCGGGTCGGTCGTCTGGTCGTTCACAGCAGCTGACCCTCCTCGTGGTGCTCCGGCGTGGTGAGCCGGAACCAGTAGAAGCCGTAGCCGGCGAGCGTGAGCAGGTAGGGCAGCTCGCCGATCTCGGGGAACGGCACGCCGCCGATGATCTCGATCGGGCGCCGGCCCTCGAAGCGGCGCAGGTCGAGCTCGACCGGCTGCGGGAAGCGCGAGAGGTTGTTGACGCAGAGGATGACGTCCTCGTGGCCGTCCTCGTCGGTGTAGGTGCGCACGTAGGAGAGCACCGTGGAGTTCGAGCCGCCGAGGTCGTGGAACTCCCCGAGCCCGAACGCCGGGTGGTGGCGGCGGGCCTGCAGCATCCGGCGCGTCCAGTGCAGCAGCGAGGAGGGGTTCTCCATCTGGGCCTCGACGTTGACCGACTCGTAGCCGTAGATCGCGTCCTGGACCACGGGCAGGTCGAGCCGGCCGGGGTTGGCCGAGGAGAAGCCCGCGTTGCGGTCGGAGGTCCACTGCATCGGGGTGCGCACCCCGTCGCGGTCGCCCAGCCAGATGTTGTCGCCCATCCCGATCTCGTCGCCGTAGTAGAGGACGGGGGAGCCGGGCAGGCTCAGCAGCAGCGCGTTGAACAGCTCGATCTGGTTGGTGTCGTTGTCGAGCAGCGGGGCCAGGCGCCGGCGGATGCCGATGTTGGCCTTCATCCGCGGGTCCTTGGCGTACTCCGACCACATGTAGTCGCGGTCCTCGTCGGTGACCATCTCGAGCGTCAGCTCGTCGTGGTTGCGCAGGAAGATGCCCCACTGGCAGTTGTGCGGGATCGCCGGGGTCTGCTCGAGGATCTCCGAGATCGGGTAGCGCGACTCGCGGCGCACCGCCATGAAGATGCGCGGCATCACCGGGAAGTGGAAGGCCATGTGGCACTCGTCGCCACCGGACTCGAAGTCGCCGAAGTACTCCACGACGTCCTGCGGCCACTGGTTGGCCTCGCAGAGCAGCACCCGCCCGGGGTACTCCTCGTCGACGATGCGGCGCACCTTCCTGAGGAACTCGTGGGTTTCGGGCAGGTTCTCGCCGTCGGTGCCGGGGCGCTCGTAGAGGTAGGGCACCGCGTCGAGCCGGAACCCGTCGAGGCCCATGTCGAGCCAGACCTTCATCGCCTCGATCATCGCCTCGTGCACCGCGGGGTTGTCGAAGTTCAGGTCGGGCTGGTGGTGGAAGAACCGGTGCCAGTAGTACTGCTGGCGCACCGGGTCCCAGGTCCAGTTCGACGGCTCGGTGTCGACGAAGATGATCCGCGCGTCCTGGTAGAGCTCGTCGGTGTCGGACCAGACGTAGAAGTCGCCGTAGGGGCCGTCGGGGTCCGACCGGCTGGCCTGGAACCACGGGTGCTGGTCGCTGGTGTGGTTCATGACGAAGTCGATGATCACGCGGATGCCGCGCTCGTGGGCGGCGTCGAGGAAGTAGTGGAAGTCCTCCATCGTGCCGATGGCCGGGAGCACCCCGGTGTAGTCGGCCACGTCGTACCCGCCGTCGCGCAGCGGGCTGGGGAAGAACGGCGGCACCCACAGGCAGTCGACGCCGAGCCACTCCAGGTAGTCGAGCTTCTCGACCAGGCCCTTGAAGTCGCCGGTGCCGTCGCCGTTGGAGTCGCGGAAGGAGCGGACCAGGACCTCGTAGAAGACCGCCGACTTGAACCAGTCGGGGGTCGCGTGGGCCGCGTGGTCCGCGTCGACGCCGGAGTCGGTGTGGCCGTCGACGACCGGGTCGTCGCCCAGGGGCGGCCCGTCCGCGTGCGTGGCCTGCGCCCCGGAGGAGTGGTCCTTCGCGGTGGGCTGGGCGTCGTTCACGCGGTCCTCCTGACGCTCAGCACGTGAGCGGGTTCGTGGTGGGGGTCGAGGCGCACGTAGTTGTGCTGGCTCCAGCTCCAGGCCTCGCCGGTGATCTCGTCGTGGACGACGTAGGAGTCGCCCCAGTCCATGCCCAGGCTGGGCAGGTCGATGTGCACGGTGGTCTCGCGGGTGGCGTGCGGGTCGAGGTTGACCACGACGATCACGGTGTCGCTGGTGGGGTCGCCGGCGACCGCCTGCTTGCTGAAGACCAGCACGTTCTCGTCGTCGCTGCCGTGGATCACGACCGTGCGCAGCAGCTGGAGGGCACGGTGCTGGCGGCGCAGGTGGTTGAGCCGGGTCAGGTACGGCGCGAGGGTGCGGCCCTCGGCCTCGGCGCCCTCCCAGTCGCGGATCCGGATCTGGTACTTCTCGGAGTCCAGGTACTCCTCGCTGCCCGGCTTGACCGCCACGTGCTCGAACAGCTCGTAGCCGGCGTACACGCCCCAGGTGGGCGAGCCCGTGGCCGCCAGGACCGCGCGGATCTTGAACGCCGCCGGGCCGCCGTACTGCAGGTAGGCGTGCAGGATGTCGGGGGTGTTGACGAAGAAGTTCGGCCGCATCATGTGGTCGGTCTCGGTGGCGAGCTCGGTGAGGTACGCCTCGAGCTCCCACTTGGCGGTGCGCCACGTGAAGTAGGTGTAGCTCTGGTGGTAGCCCACCGCGCCGAGGCCACGCATCATCGCCGGACGGGTGAAGGCCTCGGCCAGGAAGATCACGTCGGGGTCGGTGCGGCGCACCTCCTCGAGCAGCCACTCCCAGAACTCCACCGGCTTGGTGTGCGGGTTGTCGACCCGGAAGATCCGCACGCCGTGCGACATCCACAGCCGCACGATGCGCAGCACCTCGCGGCGGATGCCCTCGGGGTCGTTGTCGAAGTTGATCGGGTAGATGTCCTGGTACTTCTTCGGCGGGTTCTCGGCGTAGGCGATCGAGCCGTCGGCGCGGGTGGTGAAGAAGTCGGGGTGCTCGGTGACCCACGGGTGGTCGGGCGCCGCCTGCAGGGCCAGGTCGAGTGCGACCTCCAGGCCCAGCTCGCCGGCGCGCGCGACGAAGGCGTCGAAGTCGTCGAAGTCGCCCAGGTCGGGGTGGATCGCGTCGTGGCCGCCGTCCTTCGACCCGATCGCCCACGGTGAGCCGGTGTCGTCGGGGCCGGGGGTCAGCGTGTTGTTGGGGCCCTTGCGGTTGACCTCGCCGATCGGGTGGATCGGGGGCAGGTAGATGACGTCGAAGCCCATCTCGGCGACCGCGTCCAGCCGCTTCGCCGCGGTGCGCAGGGTGCCGCTGGTGACCTTGCCGGTCGCCTCGTCGCGGGTCGCGCCCTCCGAGCGCGGGAAGAACTCGTACCAGCTGCCGAAGAGCGCGCGCTCGCGGTCGGCGTACGCCGGGAACGGGCCCTCGACGCTGACCAGCTCACGGATCGGGTGGGCGTGCAGCACCTCGAGCAGGGCAGGGTCCTGCAGCGCCGCCAGGCGGGCCTCGGCGGGCCGCTCGGTGTCCTGCGCGGCGGTGATCGCGGGGCGCAGGACCTCGCGACCGGGGTCGGAGGCCGGCAGGTCGGCCAGGACCCGCTCGAGCAGCAGCCGGCCCTCGGTGAACATCAGCTCCACGTCGACCCCGGCGGGGATCTTCAGCCCCGCGTCGTGCTGCCAGGTGGCCAGCGGGTCCGACCAGGCCTGCACCTCGAACGTCCAGGCGCCCTCGGCGTCGGGGGTCACCCAGGCGCGGTAGCGGTCAGGTGGGTCCGCCAGCTTCTCCATCCGCACCGGGGCGGCACGCCGGCCGTCGGGGCCGGTGAGCACCACCTCGGCCGACAGCTTGTCGTGGCCCTCGCGGAACACGGTGGCGGCGACGGGAAAGGGTTCACCGACGGTCGCCTTCGCCGGCTGGCGACCGAGGTCGACCAGCGGGCTGACGTCCATGACAGGGATGCGTCCGACCATGGGCTCCACCCTTCCGGCCAGCGCCCCCACCTGCAAGCCGCCACCAGGGTGAGAGGCCCGACCCGGTCGTTGGTCGAGCAGTGACGAGCGCCAGCGAGGAGCGTCGCCAAGACCCGGTGAGTGCCGCGCGGGCCGTACGTCGTGTGGTCACTGGGTCTCGGCGACGCTCGAGCCTTCGGCCCTCGCTGCTCGACCAACGGTGGGGACGCTCGTTGGTCGAGCAGTGACGAGCGCCAGCGAGGAGCGTCGCCAAGACCCGGTGAGGACCGCGCTCGCCGTACGCCGTGTGGTTGCGGGGTCTCGGCGTCGCTCGAGCCTTCGGCCCTCGCTGCTCGACCAACGACGGGCCCTCCGCACTCGAAGGTGACCACGTTGACGGCACAGGCCCGTGGTGCCGGCGCTCGTTCCACAGGGGAGGCGACGTACGACAGCCGAGGTCTTGTCCTGGGGAAGCCTCCAGACATGGCCTGGACCTACATCCTCGAGTGCGCTGACGGTTCGTTCTACGTCGGCAGCACGACCGACCTCGAACGCCGTGTCAGCCAGCACGACCGGGGAGAGGGAGCGGACTACACCAAACCCCGTCGACGTCGACCGGTGAGGCTGGTCTGGGCCGTGGAGTTCCGGCGCAGGGACGAGGCCTACGCCTACGAGAAGCGGGTCCAGGGGTGGAGCCGGGCGAAGCGGATCGCCCTGATCGAGGGGCGTTACGGCGACCTGCCCGCACTCGCACGTGGCCGGTGTCGACCGCCTGTGGGTGAGGACGTGCCTTGACCCAAGGGGTCTCGGCGTCGCTCGAGCCTTCGGCCCTCGCTGCTCGACCTACGGTGGTGACGGTCGTTGGTCGAGCAGGGAGGAGCGCCAGCGACGAGCGTCGCCGAGACCCGGTGACGATCGCGCTCGCCGTACGTCGTGTGGTTGCGGGGTCTCGGCAACGCTCGAGCCTTCGGCCCTCGCTGCTCGACCTACGAAAAAATGCGCCGACCCGGCTCGTTCGAACGAGCCGGGTCGGCGGTGGTGCGGGTGGGTCAGCGGGCGTAGACCTGCAGCTCGGAGGCGTGCACGATCGTGCCGCGGTCGGAGGCCGTGGCGCAGTCGGTGTCGTTGAGCGGGTCGTTGTCCTGCTCACCGGCGTAGCCGGGGGTGCCGGTGCACTGGTTCTCCAGGGTCACCAGGCGCACCGCGGCGGCGCGGCTGGCCGGCACCTTGAAGGAGCGCAGCGTCTGGTCGGGCGCCACCGGGCGGGGGCGACCGGCCGGGAACGCGTCGGCCTTCGAGGTGAAGATCCGCTTCCACGACGCCTTGGCCGAGTCGCAGCCGCTGGTGCAGACCTCGATGGCGAAGCGGCGCAGCGCGGTGAAGCGCGAGCCGGAGGCCGGGTCCTCGTCGGTGGCGAGCGGGATCGTCTCGTCGGTCGCCGGGGCGGGGGTCAGCAGCGCGCTGACCTGCACCCGACGGATCGTGTGCGTGCCCTGGGCCAGGTCGACGGAGACGAAGGGCTTCGACTCGTCGACGTTGGTCGCGGTGACCGCGCCCCAGTTGGTGGCCTCCTTGCCGTCGATGAGGTGGGCGGTGTTGAGCGAGCCCTCGGTCGCGTCGATGACCTTCGCGCCGTTGGCGGCCGCGGCCAGGTTCTTCTGCTTGGTCAGGCGCACCGTCTTGCTCTGGCCGGCCTTGACGCGCAGCGTGAACCGCTTGAAGCCGCCCTTGCCGGAGGTGTAAAGCATCCGGTACGTGCCGGGGACCATCTGCACGGTGGCGTCGAGCTTCGTCTTCGGCGAGGTGTCGGCCACGGGGGTCACCCGGGCCTGGTAGTCGCCGACGTAGATCTTGCCGGCGCCGCGCGAGGCCTTGAAGGTGACCTTGCCGTTGCGCTGCTTCGGCGAGGCGAAGCCGCCCTTGACGTGCTCGGAGTCGGCGTCGGGGGTGGAGGCGTCCTTGCCCATGCCGCGCTGCGCGAAGGCCTTCCACATCACCTTGAGGTCCTCGCCGCCGAAGCGCATCCGGTCGGCGGCGAGCATCGCGTCACGGGCGTCGAGCATCGAGGTGGCGCCCTGCTGGAGCAGGAAGGCGTCGAACATCAGCTGCACCCAGCGACGGTTGCCGGGGCAGGCCTGCGGGGCCAGCGGGCTGGCGTCGTCGGTGGCCTGGGCGCAACGCAGCTGCAGGCCCTTGTTCGCGTACGGGAACCGGCGGTCGTGCTTCTTGACCAGCGCCTGGCGCACCGACCACTGGGTGCCGCTCCAGATCTCGCCGTCGGCGTGGACCTGCTGGCCGGTGGTGTCGAAGCCGACGTTGCTGAAGTTCAGCGGGTTGCGGTTGATGGCGTAGTCGCGGATGGCGGTGCGCTTGTTGCCGGTGGCGTAGACGCCGACGGCCCAGATGTTGCCGCCGTTGTCGTAGCCGTGGCTGAACTGGTACTCAGCAGCCACCAGGTCGCCCCACGACTCGCCCATCGCGCCGCCCTGGGCGGAGGTCAGGCCCTCGTCGGGCCCGGCGACCATCCGGTTGCTGATGGCGTGGGTGTACTCGTGGCCCACGATGCCCATGTCGAGCCCGCCGTCGGTGCACGGGGCGTAGAACGCGCCCGCGATCGGCTGGAAGAGGTACTGGTTGGTGATGCCGGGCACGCCGTCCTGCAGCGTGATCTGGTTGGCGTTGTCGCGACCCAGGTACGTCGGCTGGCCACCGCTGAGGGCGCCGGCCTGCACGTTGCCGATCTCCTGGTCGCCCTCGACCCCGCCCCGCCCGAAGTTCTCGAGCTGCAGGTTGTAGTTCGACTCGGTGAAGCCGAGGTAGTAGCTGTAGTCGTGCATCCGGTTGTGGGAGACGAAGAGGTTCTGCGTCGAGAACTCGATGTCGTTGCCGCCGGGGCGCAGCTGCGCCGGGTCGCACCTGGAGTTGTTCCAGGCGTCGGTGAACTCAGCGGTGTACTCCCGGGTGGGGGAGACCGGGGCCTGGAACAGGCCGCCGGGGGTCAGCGGGCTGGCCCACGCCTCGTGGGTGTTGGCGTTGTTGCCGACCGTCGTCGCGGTGGTGGTGCCGGTGGCGTCCAGCGCGTCCCAGGGGTAGGTCGAGGCGACGTTCTTGAACGGCCCGGTGGGCAGCGTGCAGTCGGGTCCCGCGACCCAGCAGCCGATGACCGAGTTCTTGGGCGTCGACTCGTTGTTGACCGAGGTCATCGACGGGTTCGCGGTGAAGTAGCGCCACTGCGGCGAGAACAGCTCGCCGCCGGTCGAGGGCGCCGCCTGGTCGCTGGTCGACAGCAGCAACGAGTACGTGCCGGTCACGGCCGAGGCGGAGTCGAACGGGCAGACCTGGACGCCGTAGATGCCGGCCTTGAGCTTGTCTGAGGAGTACGTCGCCAGCTCGGGGCTGGTGAGCAGGTCCTGGGTGAAGAGCAGCTGCTTGCCGGGCCCGTAGATCTTGACGGTGATGTCGTCGGCCGGGGTGCTCAAGCCCAGCGCGTTGATGGTGCGGGTCTTGTCGTCGGCGAGCTCGAAGTCGTGCACGGGGCCGCACTGGTCGCCCGTGAAGGCGCCGGTGAAGACGTCGTTGACCTGGTCGTGCTCGACCTTGTTCTCGCGGTGCAGCACCTCGCCGCTCACCGCGTCGACCAGCAGCGTGTAGGCGAAGGCGTCGCCGGCGCCGCTGTCGACCACGTTGGCCTCCAGGACCGGGCGCACCGTGCCGTCGGCCTTGGCCAGCGCCCGCAGGCGGACCTGCTGGGGCTGGGCGAAGCCCGGCACCGTGAGCATCGTCCAGTCGTCGGTGACGCTGCTGACGATGTCGTCCACCGTGCCGGCACCCAGCTCGCGGCCCACGTTGCGGGCCGCGGCCAGCCAGCCCTGCAGCGGGCTGAGCTTCGCCGACGAGGCGTCGAGGTCGGCCTCGGCGCGCACCAGCGAGGAGGAGACGTAGGCGATCTCGCCGCGGGCGACGCCCACGGTGACCATGGAGCCCAGGGCGGGGGTCAGGTCGCCGAAGCGCTGGCGCAGCAGCACGGCGTACCCGGGGTGCGGGGCGCCGTCGTAGGCGGCGAGCTCCTGGGCGTTGACCAGCTCGAGGCCGCGCATCTGGGTGGCGCTCAGGCCGAAGACCGCGGCGTTGGCCTCGAGCCAGGCACGGGCGGACTTCTCGGCGTTGGCGGCGCCGGCGCCCGGGAAGGCCGCCTTCGCGAGCACGCCTCCAGCGGGCAGGATCGAGGCAGGGGTGCCGAAGTCGTTCCAGCGCAGGCTGACGGCGCCCAGGTCCTCGGCGACCCGGCGCTGGGCCAGGCTCGGCAGCACGCTGCCGCGCACGTCGAGGTCGGAGAGGCCGGGCACCGAGTCGCCGAGCGTGGTGACGTCGTCGGCGCTGAGCGGCGTGGGGGCGGCGCTGGTGCTGGAGGCGAGGGCGGGGAGCTGCGCGAGGCCGGGGACCAGGGTGGCGGTCACCAGGGCCAGTGCCGCCGTCCTGCGGCGGCGGTTGCGCACGGGGTTCGTGGTCATGGCCCTACAACGCCGGGGAGGGGGGCCGGTTATGCGTGGAACCGCTTCGTCCCAGGGAAAGCCGGCACCGTGATGGTTCCGTGACCTCCCCGAGATCGGTGAAAGGGTTTTGGATCGTTCCACACAGCCGCTAGCGTCAGCGGGTGCGCGCCATCCGACGATTCACCGTCCGTCCTGTCCTCCCCGCCCGCCTGGGCGCCCTGAGCGAGCTCGCGGGCAACCTGCGCTGGTCGTGGCACCCACCGACGCAGGACGTCTTCGCCACCGTCGACGCCGCGCTGTGGGAGTCCACCGGCCACGACCCGGTGCGGCTGCTGGCCTCCGTCGGCGCCGACCGGCTCGAGCAGCTGGCCGCCGACGACGAGTTCGTCGCGCGCCTCGAGGCGGCTCGCGCCGACCTGGCGGCGTACGTCGAGGGGGAGCGGTGGTACCAGCAGCGCACCGCCGCCGGCACCCTCGCCGGCCCGGCCGGCGGCGCCGCCCCGCGCGCCATCGGCTACTTCTCGCCCGAGTTCGGCATCACCGCGGTCCTGCCGCAGTACTCCGGCGGCCTGGGCATCCTGGCCGGCGACCACCTCAAGGCCGCCAGCGACCTGGGCGTGCCGATCGTCGGCGTCGGGCTGCTCTACCGCCACGGCTACTTCCGCCAGTCGCTCTCGCGCGAGGGCTGGCAGCAGGAGACCTACCCCGTCCTGGACCCCGACGAGCTGCCGATCTCGCTGCTGCGCGAGGAGAACGGCGCACCGGCCACGATCGCCATCGCGATGCCGGGCGGGCCCGACCTGGTCGCCCGGATCTGGGTGGCCTCGGTGGGCCGGGTGCCGCTGCTGATGCTCGACACCGAGGTCGAGGGCAACCCCGAGCACTACGTCGACGTCACCGACCGCCTGTACGGCGGCACCTCCGAGCACCGCCTGCGCCAGGAGCTGCTGCTCGGCGTCGGTGGGGTGCGCGCGCTGCGGGTCTTCTCCCGCCTGACCGGCCACCCCGAGCCGGAGGTCTTCCACACCAACGAGGGCCACGCGGGGTTCCTGGGCCTGGAGCGCATCCGCGAGCTGACCGCGGCCGCCGACGGCCCGGGTCTCGACTTCGACACCGCGCTCGAGATCGGACGCGCCTCGACCGTCTTCACCACCCACACCCCGGTGCCCGCGGGCATCGACCGCTTCGACCGCACCCTGGTCGAGCAGTACTTCAGCGAGGGCGGCGCGACCCCGGGCGTCCCGCTGGAGCGGATCCTGGCGCTGGGCGCCGAGGACTACGACGGTGGCGACGGCGGGGTCTTCAACATGGCGGTGATGGGCTTCCGCCTGGCCCAGCGCGCCAACGGCGTCTCCGAGCTTCACGGTCACGTCTCGCGCGGGATGTTCCGCGGCCTGTGGCCGGCCTTCGACGAGGCCGAGGTCCCGATCACCTCCATCACCAACGGCGTGCACGCCCCGACCTGGGTGGCCCGTGAGGTCTTCGGGCTGGCCGAGGGCGCCGACCCCTACTCCGACGACGCCGGCGCGTTCCTGGCCGCCGCCGACGAGGTCGACGCCGGGCGGATCTGGGCGGTCAAGCGCCAGCTGCGCCAGCGCCTGGTCGACGACGCCCGCGCCCGCCTGGCCCGCTCGTGGGTCGAGCGGCGCGCCGCGCCCGCCGAGCTCGGCTGGATCGACTCCGCGCTCGACCCCGACGTGCTGACCATCGGCTTCGCGCGCCGGGTGCCGTCGTACAAGCGGCTCACGCTGATGCTGCGCGACCCTGCGCGTCTCAAGCGGCTGCTGCTCGACCCCGAGCGCCCTGTGCAGCTGGTCATCGCGGGCAAGTCGCACCCCGCCGACGACGGCGGCAAGCGGCTGATCCAGGAGATGGTGCGCTTCGCCGACGACCCCGAGGTGCGGCACCGCATCGTCTTCCTGCCCAACTACGACATCGCGATGGCCCAGCCGCTCTACCCGGGCTGCGACGTGTGGCTCAACAACCCGCTGCGCCCCTACGAGGCGTGCGGCACCTCGGGCATGAAGGCGGCCCTCAACGGCGGGCTGAACCTCTCCATCCTCGACGGCTGGTGGGACGAGTGGTACGACGGCGGCAACGGCTGGGCGATCCCGTCGGCCGACGGGCTCGACGACCCCGACCGTCGCGACGACCTCGAGGCCACCGCGCTCTACGACCTGCTGGAGAACCAGGTCGCGCCGCGCTTCTACGACGTCGACGCCGCCGGCGTGCCGACCGGCTGGGTCGAGATGCTGCGCCACACGCTGCGCTCGCTGGGCCCCAAGGTGCTCGCGACCCGGATGGTGCGCGACTACGTGCGCGAGCTCTACGCCCCGGCGACCGGCCACGCCCGCGAGCTCAACAGCGACTACGCCGGGGCCGTCGAGCTGGCCGCCTGGAAGCGCCGGGTGCTGGCCGCGTGGCCGGCGGTGCGCGTCGAGCACGTCGAGAGCAGCGGGGTCGGCGACTCGCCCGAGGTCGGTGCGGTGCTCTCGACCCGGGCCTTCGTCTCGCTGGGCGAGCTGGACCCCGCCGACGTGACGGTGCAGCTGGTGCACGGCCGCGCCGACGCCGAGGACGCGATCATCGACACCGAGCGGGCCGAGCTGGCGCTGGCCGAGACCTACGGCGGCGGCCGGTTCCGCTTCGACGGCGACGTGGCGCTCAGCCACGCCGGGGCGTTCGGCTACACGGTGCGGGTCCTGCCGCAGCACCCGCTGCTGGCCTCCGACGCCGAGCTCGGGGTCGTCGCGCTGCCGCTCTGACGGTGCTGTGAGGACGCGCGGCGGCTCGCCGGGCCGGCTCAGGTCGTGGTGCTCTGCAGCACCACGACGCTGCGCCGGCCCACGGTGAGCTCGCCGCCGGCCTCGACCACGGTGCCCACCGCGAGCCGGGAGTCGGTGGAGAGCACGACCTCGCCGCGCTGCACCCAGTCGTTCTCGGGCAGCGAGACCCGCTGGGGCAGCCAGCCCGAGCCGAACCAGATCATGAACGACGAGTCGACCTGCTGCTCGCCGCGGGGCCCGGGCGCGCGCAGCGGCTGGCCGGAGACGAACATGCCGACCGTGCGCAGCTCGGGGTCGTGCCAGTCCTCCGGCGACATCTCGCGCCCGCTCGGGTGCAGCCACGCGAGGTCCTTGGGGCCGCCGCGGATGGTGGGCCGGCCCTCGAACCAGTGCCGCTGGCGCAGCGCGGGGTGCTCACGACGCAGGGCGAGGGCCGCCCGGGTCACCTCGTAGACGTCGAGCCACGCGTCGTCGGGGCGCCAGTCGACGTACGAGATCTCGTTGTCCTGGCAGTAGGCGTTGTTGTTGCCGCGCTGGGTGCGCCCGCGCTCGTCGCCGGCGGTGATCATCGGCACCCCGTTGGACAGGCAGAGCGTGGCCATGATGTTGGCGGCCTGGCGCCGGCGCACCGCCAGCGTCGCCGGGTCGTCGGTCTCGCCCTCGACGCCGTGGTTCCACGAGCGGTTGTTGTCGGTGCCGTCGCGGTTGCGCTCGCCGTTGGCCTCGTTGTGCTTGTGCTCGTAGCTGACCAGGTCGCGCAGCGTGAAGCCGTCGTGGGCGGTGACGAAGTTGATCGAGGCGTACGCCGAGCGGCCGTCGTCGGCGTACAGGTCCGAGGAGCCGGCCAGCCGGGTCGCCACCGCGTGCGTGCCGTGGTTGTGGTTGCGCCAGAAGTCGCGGATCTCGTCGCGGTACTGGTCGTTCCACTCCACCCACGGCGGCGGCATGCCGCCGACCAGGTAGCCGTCCATCGAGGCGTCCCACGGCTCGGCGATCAGCTTGACGTGGCGCAGCACCGGATCTTGGCCGATGGCCACCAGCAGGTCGGAGTTCATGTCGACGTCGTAGCCGGTGCGGGTCAGCGCCGACATCAGGTCGAAGCGGAAGCCGTCGACGTGCATCTCGGTGACCCAGTAGCGCAGCGAGTCGAGGATCAGCCGCAGCGCCAGCGGGTTGTTGGAGTCGACGGTGTTGCCGCAGCCGGTGACGTCCCAGTAGGTGTCGTCGAAGGTGCTCTCGCCGGTGAGCGGGTCGACCGTGGGGGCCACGCGCTTGTAGAAGCCGCGGTCGTCGAGGCCGCGGAAGCTCAGCGTCGGGCCGAGCGGGCCCGCCTCGGCGGTGTGGTTGTAGACGACGTCGAGGATCACCTCGAGGCCGGCGCGGTGCAGGGCGCGCACCATCTCCTTGAACTCGCGCACCTGCTGGCCGCGCTCGCCCGAGCTCGAGTACGCCGCGTGCGGGGCGAAGTAGCCGATCGAGTTGTAGCCCCAGTAGTTGGTGGCGCCGCGCTCGGTCAGCGACGGCTCGGAGACGAACTGGTGCACCGGCAGCAGCTCGACGGCCGTCACCCCGAGGTCGCGCAGGTAGTCGGTCACCGCCGGCTGGGCGAGACCGGCGTACGTGCCGCGCAGGTGCTCGGGCACCCGGTCGTGCAGCGCGGTGAGGCCCTTGACGTGCGCCTCGTAGATCACCGTGTCGCGCCAGCGGCGGCGCATCGGGGTGTCGCCCTCCCAGTCGAAGGGGCCCTCGGGGGAGTCGGCGAAGGTCGGGTCGACGACCACGCCGCGCGGCACGTGGCCGGCCGAGTCGTGGTCGTCGCGCACGTCCGTGCGCCCCCACACGTGCGCGAAGGCGGCCTGCCCGGGCACCAGGTCACCGGTGGTGGCCAGCGCGTAGGGGTCCAGCAGCAGCTTGGCGGGGTTGAAGCGCAGCCCCTCGGCGGGATCCCACGGCCCGTCGACGCGATAGCCGTACGCCGTGCCGGGGCGCACCCCGGGCAGCGCGCCGTGCCAGATGCCCAGGGACTGCTCGGTCAGCTGGTGGCGCACCTCGAGCTCGCCGCCGTCGGGGCCCTCCTCGAAGAGGCACAGCCACACCTCGGTGGCGGCGGGGGCGTAGACGGCGAAGTTCGTCGACTCGGCCGACCAGGTCGCCCCGAGGGGCCAGTTGCGCCCCGGCCAGACCTGCGCGGTCTGGCCGAGGTGGGTCCACGTCGAAGGAGTCACACGCACCAGTCTCCCAGGCCGGTGCGCGCCAGTGGCACGATGCCCGGGTGCGCCCAGCGCACGCCGTCGATCTTTACCGACCAGAGAGGTTGTGCCCGTGGCCGATCAAGCCGAGTTCGTGCGTCTCGAGGTGGCCGACGGGGTCGCCACCATCCGCCTGGACCGCCCGAAGATGAACGCCATCTCCATCCAGGTGCAGGAGGAGCTGGTCGCGGTCGTCGCCGAGGTCGTCGAGCGCGACGACGTCAAGGCCGTCGTGCTCACCGGCGGCGAGCGGGTCTTCGCGGCCGGCAACGACGTCAAGGAGATGGCCGAGATGTCGCACACCGACATGGTCAAGCGCTCCGGTCCGCTCCAGGCCGCGGTCACCGCGGTGGCCCGCATCCCCAAGCCGGTCGTCGCCGCGGTCAACGGCTACGCCCTGGGCGGCGGCTGCGAGCTGGCGCTGGCCGCCGACATCCGGGTCGCGGGGGAGCGCACCGTGATGGGCCAGCCCGAGGTGCTGCTGGGCATCATCCCCGGCGCCGGCGGCACCCAGCGGCTCTCGCGCCTGGTGGGCCCGAGCAAGGCCAAGGACATCATCTTCACCGGCCGGTTCGTGAAGGCGGACGAGGCGCTGGCGATCGGGCTCGTCGACAAGGTGGTGCCCGACGAGAGCGTCCTGGAGGAGGCCACCGCCTGGGCGCGCCAGTTCGCCGGGGCGGCGTCGTACGCCGTGCGCGCGGCGAAGGAGAGCATCGACCGGGGCCTCGAGGTCGACCTCGACACGGGCCTGGAGATCGAGCGGATGCAGTTCGCCTCGCTGTTCGCCACGCAGGACCGGACCATCGGTATGTCATCCTTCGTCGAGAACGGACCGGGCAAGGCTCAGTTCATGGGGAGCTGAGCCGGCTCGTCGGTCCCCCCGTCGAAGGAGACGCACGTGGCACTGGGCAAGCTGGGCAAGCGCACCGAGAAGGGCTCCGAGAAGGGCTCCGACGAGAGCACCGAGAAGGGTGCCGAGAAGGGCGCCGGCAAGGAGAGCACCGCCGCTGCGGCGACCGCGAAGCGGGGCCGCTCCTCGATGAGCGTGGCCGCGCTGCGCTCGCGCGTGGGCACCCTGGTCTGGACGGTCTTCGTGCTGCTGGCACTGGTGCTGGCCGTGGGTGCGCTGCTGATCGCGATCGACGCCAACCGCGACAACGGCCTGGTCTCCTTCGTGCTCGACCTCGCCGACGGCGTCGACCTGGGCGTCTTCTCCCGCGAGAACGGCATCCGCGAGTTCGACGGCTCCAACGCCGAGACCAAGAACGCCCTGTTCAACTGGGGCCTGGGCGCGGTCGCCTACCTCGTGGTGGGCCGCCTGCTCGAGCGCGTCATCAAGCCCTGACCGGCTCTGACCAGCCCTGATCGACCTCTGACCGACCCCGTTCGACCGTGACAGCACCGCTGTCATGCATGTGAGATACCCAACCGCGGACGGTGTACCGCCCGACCGCGACTCGCGGGTAACCTCGCCGAGACCACCGAGTGCACAGGAGGGGCCCTGACCGGGCCAGATCCCATGAACATTGTTGTCTGTGTGAAGTACGTGCCCGATGCCACCGCCGACCGACAGTTCGAGTCGGACAACACCGTCGACCGCGTGGGCGTCGACGGCCTGCTGTCCGAGCTCGACGAGTACGCCGTCGAGCAGGCGCTGCAGCTCAAGGAGAAGGCCGGCGACGACACCGAGGTGACCGCGCTGTGCGTCGGCCCCGAGAAGGCTGTCGACGCCGTTCGCAAGGCGCTGCAGATGGGTGCCGACAAGGGCATCCACGTCTCCGACGAGGCCATCGCCGGCTCCGACTACGTCGCCACCTCGCTGGTGCTGGCCAAGGCCATCGAGAAGGCCGGCGCCGAGAAGCCCGTCGACCTCGTCATGTGCGGCATGGCCTCGACCGACGCCTCCGGCTCGGTCATCCCGGCCATGCTCGCCGAGCGCCTCGACCTGCCCCAGGTCACCTTCGCCTCGGTCATCGAGTCGCAGGGCGACCAGGTGCGCATCAAGCGCGACTCCGACACCGCCACCGAGGTGATCGGCGCCAGCATGCCGCTGGTGCTCTCGGTCACCGACCAGACCGGCGAGGCCCGCTACCCCTCCTTCAAGGGGATCATGGCGGCCAAGAAGAAGCCGATGGAGACCTGGTCGCTGTCCGACATCGGCGTCGAGGCCGACCAGGTCGGCCTGTCCGTGGCGTGGTCGCAGGTCGAGGAGACCTCCGCCCGCCCGCCGCGCACCGCCGGCGAGATCGTCACCGACGAGGACGGCTCGGGCGCCGAGGCGCTCACCGGCTTCCTCGCCTCCAAGAAGTTCATCTGAGGAGCGACCGACATGTCTGAAGTCCTGGTTGTCGTCGACCACGTCGACGGCGCGATCCGCAAGCCCACCTTCGAGCTCCTCGCCCTGGCCAAGCGCCTCGGTGAGCCCGCCGCCGTCGTCTTCGGCGGCTCCGACGTGGCCTCGGCCGCGGCCGAGAAGCTCACGTCCTTCGGTGCCGAGAAGATCTACGTGATCGACGACGCCGAGATCAAGGGCTACCTGGTGGCCCCCAAGGCCGAGGCGCTGGCCCAGCTGGTGGAGAAGAGCAGCCCCGCCGCGGTGCTGCTGGTCTCCGGCTACGAGGGCAAGGAGGTAGCGGCCCGCCTGGCGATCAAGACCGGCTCGGGCCTGATCACCGACGCCGTCGACGTCGAGGAGGGTGGCGTGACCACCCAGTCGGTCTTCGCCGGCAACTTCACCGTCAAGGCCAAGGTCACCCACGGCACCCCGATCATCACGGTCAAGCCCAACTCCACCTCCCCGGTGGAGGAGGCCGGCGCCGGCACGGTCGAGGAGTTCGCGGTGACGATCTCCGACTCGGCCAAGAAGGCCCAGATCGTGGCCGCCCAGCCGCGCAAGGCCTCGGGTCGCCCCGAGCTGACCGAGGCCGCGATCGTGGTCTCCGGCGGCCGTGGCACCGGCGGCGACTTCGCCCCGATCGAGGGCCTGGCCGACGCGCTGGGCGCCGCCGTGGGTGCCTCGCGCGCCGCGGTCGACTCGGGCTGGATGCCGCACTCCTTCCAGGTCGGCCAGACCGGCAAGACCGTCTCCCCGCAGCTCTACGTGGCCAACGGCATCTCCGGTGCGATCCAGCACCGCGCCGGCATGCAGACCTCGAAGACGATCGTGGCGGTCAACAAGGACGAGGAGGCCCCGATCTTCGAGCTCGTGGACTTCGGCGTCGTGGGTGACCTCAAGGAGGTCCTGCCCGCCGCCACCGAGAAGATCAACCAGCGCAAGGGCTGAGCCTTCCGCTCACCTCACCGAGGGCCCCGACCACGACGTGGTCGGGGCCCTTCGGCGTCTCCGGCCGCGCGACGTCATACCTCCCGCAGCGACGGACGTCCCGCCTGCATGACGTCCCGCCGGGCGGCGTCAGCGCAGGGCGTCGGCGAGGGCGGGGAGCAGGAGGTCGTAGGCGGCGCCGGTGAGGTGCACGCCGTCGTCGAGGTACGCCGCTGCGCCGAGGGGGGCGAGCAGGGCGAGGGCGTCGACGACGCGGCCACCGGCGGCGGTGGTCAGCCGGGCGCCGATGGCGGCGTACGACGCCACGACGGCGCCGGTGCGGTCGCCGGGCCCGCCGAGCCGCGCCTCGTCGACCCCGGGCGGGGTGAGGTAGACCAGACGACCCCGGCGCGGGGTGCCCAGCTCGACCAGGTGGTCGAGCAGCTCACGCATGTTGACCTCGAAGTCGTAGGGCGGCACCGCCTTCCACGGCGCGGCGTCGTTGGTGCCGACCGAGACGACCACGGCGTCCTCGGGTCGCAGGTGCACCCCGTGCGCCTGGCCCAGCAGCTCGAAGGCGAAGGAGCCGCCGACGGCGGCGTTGACCACCTCGGCGCCGGGCTCGGGAGCCAGCCGGTGCAGGTCGCGGCGGACCCGGTCGAGGTGGCTGTCGCCGAGCAGCACGATGCGCATGTCCGCAGCCTAGGAGGACGCGCAGCGGCCCCTCCCGCCACGTCTACGATCGCGCCATGATCGACGCCCCCACCACCGACCCCGTGCTCGTCCTGGCCGACCGCGCCCGCGCCGCCAGCCACGGTCTCGCGCAGGCCACCCGCGCCACCAAGGACGCCGCGCTGCACGCGATGGCCGACGCGCTGCTCGAGCGGGCCGCGCAGGTGCTCGAGGCCAACGCCGACGACGTACGCCGCGCCGAGCGGGACGGCACGCCGGCCGGGATCGTCGACCGGCTGCGGCTGACCCCCGAGCGGCTCGAGGCGATGGCCCAGGGGCTGCGCGACGTGGCCGGCCTGCCCGACCCGGTGGGGGAGGTGGTGCGCGGCAGCACCCTGGCCAACGGGCTGGAGATGCGCCAGGTGCGGGTGCCGTTCGGGGTGGTGGCGATGGTCTACGAGGCCCGGCCCAACGTCACCGCCGACGCGGCCGGCATCTGCCTGAAGTCGGGCAACGCCGTGCTGCTGCGCGGCTCCTCGAGCGCCGCGGCCAGCAACGCCGCGATCGTCGAGGTGCTGCGCGACTCGGCGGCCGGGGCCGGGCTCGACCCCGACGTGGTGCAGATGGTGCCGGCCGACTCGCGCGAGAGCGTGACCACGCTGATGCGGGCCCGCGGGCGGGTCGACGTGCTGATCCCGCGCGGGGGAGCGGGGTTGATCCGCAGCGTCGTCGAGGGCTCGACCGTGCCGGTCATCGAGACCGGCGTCGGCAACTGCCACGTCTACGTCGACCGCGCCGCCGACCTCGACAAGGCCTTCGCGGTGGTGCTCAACGCCAAGACCCACCGCCCCAGCGTCTGCAACGCCGCCGAGACGCTGCTGGTGCACGCCGACCTCGCCGAGACCTTCCTGCCCCGGGTCGTGGCCGCGCTGCAGGAGGCAGGGGTCACCGTGCACGGCGACCCCACCACCGCCGCGCTGCCGGGCGTGGTGCCGGCCACCGAGGACGACTGGGACACCGAGTACCTGAGCCTCGACATCGCGGTGGGCGTCGTCGACTCGATCGACGCGGCCATCGACCACGTGCGCCGCCACTCCAGCGCGCACAGCGAGGCGATCCTCACCGAGGACCAGTCGGCAGCGCGCCGCTTCGTGGCCGCGGTCGACTCGGCGGCGGTGCTGGTCAATGCCAGCACCCGCTTCACCGACGGGGGAGAGCTCGGCTTCGGCGCCGAGATCGGCATCAGCACCCAGAAGCTGCACGCCCGCGGGCCGATGGGGCTGCCCGAGATGACCTCGACCAAGTACGTCGTCACCGGCGACGGCCACGTGCGCTGAGCCGCTGCGCCCGGTTGCAGCCCGGGTGCGGGCCGGGTGCTGCCCGCCCGGAGACCTGGCAGTAGTCTGTCGCCATGACCGCGGCCCAGATCCTGCAGAGCACCGTCGTCCTGGCCTCCGAGGCCGAGCACGAGGTCGACCACGTGCTGTCCTACGGCATCGGCCTGCTGGTCCTGGTCATCATGCTGGGCCTGCTCGCCGCGCTGCTCGGCTTCGGCAACGGCCGCGAGCACAGCTGAGCCTCGGCTCATGACGCGTCGGCGCCGGGTCGGCGTCATGGGCGGCACCTTCGACCCCATCCACCACGGGCACCTCGTGGCGGCCTCGGAGGTCCAGGCGTGGTTCGACCTCGACGAGGTCGTCTTCGTGCCCACCGGCGACCCCTGGCAGAAGGCCGACCGCGAGGTCACCACGGCCGAGCACCGCTACCTGATGACGGTGATCGCGACCGCGGCCAACCCGCGCTTCAACGTCAGCCGCGTCGACATCGACCGCAGCGGCCGCACGTACACCATCGACACCCTGCGCGACCTGCGCGAGCGGCTGCCGGAGGCCGACCTCTACTTCATCACCGGCGCCGACGCCCTGGCCGAGATCTTCACCTGGCGCGACGCCGACGAGCTCTTCGACCTGGCCCAGTTCGTGGGCTGCACCCGTCCCGGCTACGAGATGGACGAGGAGACGTTGCGGGCGATCCCTGCCGACCGTGTCACGATGGTGGAGATCCCGGCGCTGGCGATCTCCTCCACCGACTGCCGTGCGCGGACCCAGCGCGGGGAGCCGGTGTGGTACCTCGTGCCCGACGGCGTCGTGCAGTACATCGCCAAGCACGAGCTCTACCCCGCCACCGAGACACCATCCACCGACACCGGAGCCTCATGACCGCCACCGACCACGCCATCGAGCTGGTGCACGCCGCCGCGCGCGCCGCCGGCGACAAGCTCGGCCAGGACCTCCTCGCCTACGACGTGAGCGAGCAGCTGGCCATCACCGACGCCTTCCTCCTCGTCTCCGCCTCCAACGACCGCCAGGTCAAGGCGATCGTCGACGAGGTCGAGGACAAGCTGCGCGAGGTCGGCGCCAAGCCGATCCGCCGCGAGGGCGAGCGCGACGGGCGCTGGGTCCTCATCGACTACGGCGAGATCGTCGTGCACGTCCAGCACGAGGAGGAGCGCGAGTTCTACGCCCTCGAGCGGCTCTGGCGCGACTGCCCGGTCATCGAGCTGCCGGCCGACGCCACGGGTCCCAGCACCCCCCGCGACCCGGCGTGAGCCGCACCCTGGTCCTGCTCCGGCACGGCCAGACCGCCTCCAACCGCGAGAAGCGGATCCAGGGCCAGCTCGACGTCGACCTCGACGACACCGGTCGCGACCAGGCTGCGCGCACCGCGCCGGTCGTGGCCGCGCTGCGCCCCGACGTCGTGTGGTGCTCCGACCTGGCCCGCGCCCGCGCCACCGTCGCACCGGTCCTGCGCGAGCTCGGCCGCGAGCCGTCGTGGGCGGCGTACGACGCGCGGCTGCGTGAGTTCCACCTCGGCGAGCGCCAAGGCCTGACCCACGAGGAGTACCGCGCGCTCGACGCCGAGGAGTTCGCGGCGTTCCGCTCCGGCGAGTACGACGTGGTGCCGGGCGCCGAGAAGGCTGCCGAGGTCGGGCTGCGGATGAGCGAGGCCCTCGGCGAGCTGCTGCGCGCGACACCCGAGGGCGGGACCGCGCTGGCCGTCTCCCACGGTGCCGCGATCCGGGTCGCCACCGGCGCCCTGCTGGGCTGGCCGGAGACGCAGTTCGCGACCCTCCAGGGGTTGGCCAACTGCGGCTGGGTGGTCTTCCGGGAGCACGCCGACGACGGCCGTCTGCGCCTCGAGGCCTACAACCGCACCGTCTCCTGACCCCGGATTTCACATCGTCGGGGTCGTCGGCTAATGTTCCGCAGGTCGCTCACCGGCAACGGGGAGGCAGGCAGTTGGGGCTGTGGCGCAGCTGGTAGCGCATCTGCATGGCATGCAGAGGGTCAGGGGTTCGAGTCCCCTCAGCTCCACCGGCACGAGGACCCCCGGGACGACGCGGACGCGTCGGACCGGGGGTCCTCGTCATTTCGTCCCAGGAGGAGCCAGGTGAGCGACCCGCGGCCCGGCCACACCGTGCTGGCCGTGCCGGTGCCCGTGCTCGACGACTGGGTGCGCGAGCGCACCCGTGGCTACGACCCCGCCTGGGTCGCGGCCGACCCCGGCTTCGTGCACGCCCACCTGACCGTGCTGGCGCCGTGGGTGCCGGCACCCGGCCCGCGGGACCTGGCCCGGGTGCGGGCGCTGGTCGGCGCCGTCCCCGCGTTCGAGGCGCGGCTGGGCGACGTGGGGGTGTTCGCCGACGGGCTGGTACACCTGCGCCCCGAGCCGGCTGAACCGTTCGCGACGTTGACCCGCCTCGTGGCGCGGGCCTACCCCGACCACCCGCCGTACGCCGGCAGGTACGGCGTGCCCGAGGAGGTGCAGCCGCACCTGAGCCTCGACGTGGTCGGACCCGGCCCGGCACCCCACGACCGACCGGTCACGCCGGCGTCGGTGGCGCACGACCTGGCGGGGCTGGTGCCGCTGACCTCCCGGGTCGACCGGGTGGACCTGCAGTGGTGGCAGGAGGGTCGCTGCCGCCTGCTGGACTCGTTCACGCTGGGCACGGGGGAGGATGGTGCTCCCGACAGCTCCAGGAGGCCAGCGTGAAGGTCCTCGTCACCGGCGGCGTGCGCTGCGGCAAGTCCACGCACGCGGAGGCGCTGGTCGCCGACCTCGCGGGTGGCGGCCCCGTCCTCTACATCGCCCCCGGGCCGGTGCCCGACCCGCTCGTCGACGAGGACTGGGCGGCGCGGGTCGCCGCCCACCGGGCCCGGCGTCCCGGGTCGTGGACCAGCGTCGAGACCGCGCAGGTGGAGGCCGCCCTGGGCGCCGCCGAGGAGCCGGTGCTCGTCGACTGCCTGGGCACGTGGCTGACCCGGGTCGTCGACGACCACGACGCCTGGGACGCGCCCGCCGACCACGTGCGGGCGCTCGTCGACGACCGGCTGGCCGCGGTGGCCGCGGCCGTGCGTGCGTGCCCCCACGACGTCGTGCTGGTCAGCAACGAGGTCGGTTGGGGGGTGGTGCCCGTGCACCGCTCGGGCCGGCTCTTCCGCGACCTGCTGGGCACCGTCAACCAGCGGGTGGCCGAGGCCTGCAACGAGGTGCACCTGGTCGTGGCCGGGCGCGTGCTGCGGCTCTGACCGGGTGCCGGCGCCCCGGGTGTCGGCGCCGGGGCCTGGGGTCAGCGGGCGGAGGCACCGACCAGGAGGGCGGCCAGGGCGAGCTCGACGGCGGCGCCGAGCACGTCGCCGGTGACACCGCCGAGCCGGCGCACCACCCGGTGCACCAGCGCACCGACCACGAGGAGCGCGAGCCCGGCACCCGCGACGCCGCCCCACCCGGCGACCAGGGCGGCCAGCAGCCCCACGCCGAGCCACACGGCCAGCGCCACCACCGGACGCACCGTGCCGGCGTACGACGCCCCGAGACCGTCGTCGCGGGCTCCGGGCACGCCGCGCACGCAGCACAGCACGAGCGCCGCGCGCGACAGGCAGACCAGCACCGCGGCGGTGACCGCCCCGCGGGCGCTGGTCATCAGCGCGGCGCTCGCTGCGGCCTGCACGCCCAGGGCGAGGACGGTGGTGACGACCCCAGCGGGCCCCGACGTCCCGGTGCGCATCACCGCAAGCGACCGCTCGCGGTCGTAGGAGGCCACCAACCCGTCGGCGACGTCGGAGAGCCCGTCCCAGTGCAGCGCCCGGGTGCCGGCGGCCACCGCCGCCAGGGCGAGCAGTGCAGTGACGAGCGGCGGCAGCCCGAGCCCGACGCCCAGCAGCCCGACCAGCAGGACGGCGCCGCCGAGCGGGAGCACGGCGAGCGGGGCCAGCACCATGGCGGCCCCCGCGACGCGCGGGGTCACCGCGCCCGGGGGCGGGACCCGCACGGCCGTCAGCGTGCCCACGGCCAGCAGCCAGGCGTCGCGCACCGCTCAGCCCTCGTCGGGCAGCAGGTCGTCGAGCTGTGCCACGTCGCGCAGCAGCGCCACGGCGCTGCGCAGGAGCGGGACCGCGGCCACCGCGCCGCTGCCCTCGCCCAGGCGCAGGCCCAGGTCGAGCAGCGGCTCCAGGCCCAGGTGCGCCAGCGCCAGCGACTGGGCGGGCTCGGGGGAGCGGTGCCCGGCGACGCACCAGGCCCCCGTGCCGGGCGCGATCCGCTCGGCGCTCAGTGCGCACGCGACCGCCATCAGTCCGTCGAGCAGCACCGGGACGCCCGCCTCGGCCGCGGCCAGCAGGTAGCCCACGGTGGCGGCCAGGTCGGCGCTGCCGAGCGCGGTCAGGGTCTCGACCGGGTCGTCGGCGCGACGGCCCGCCCGGGCGAGGGCGGCGGCGAGCACGGCGGTCTTGCGGCGCAGTCCCTCGGCGTCGACGCCGGTGCCCCGACCCACCACCTCCTCGGCGTCCAGCCCGAGCCCGGCCGCGACCAGGGCGGCCGCCGGGGTGGTGTTGCCGATGCCCATGTCGCCGCTGAGGAGCAGCTGGGCGCCCGCGGCGACCTCCTCGTGCGCTGCGCGACGTCCGATCTCGAGGGCGCGGGTGGTCTCGACGGGGTGCAGCGCGTCCTCGAGGTGGATCGCGCCGCTGCCGCGACGCACCTTGTGGGCACCGACCTCGGCGGGCAGGTCGGAGAGGTCGGCGTCGACCGCGACGTCGAGCACCCGCACCCCCACGCCGTGGGCGCGGGCCAGGGCGTTGACGCCGGCCCGGCCGGCGACGAAGGTGCGCACCATGGCCGCGGTGATCGCCGGCGGGTAGGCCGACACGCCGTGTCCGGCCACCCCGTGGTCGCCGGCGAAGATCACCAGCCGCACCCCTTCCAGCGGGCGCGGCGGCACCTCGCCCTGCACGCTGCTGACCCAGACCGCCAGCTCGCCGAGGCGACCCAGCGCCCCCGCGGGGACGGCGAGCCCGGCCAGCCGCTCGGCTGCGGCACGGGCCGCGGTGGTGGACGGTGGGGTCGGCACTGGCGCTCCTCGGGTCGGGCGCCCGCAGCCTAGGCCAGCGGGTCTGCGGGGCGGCCCCCGCACCCGCGTGCGGCCCCTTAACCTGACGGTCCTCGAGCTCTGGAGCTGCCGTGCGTCCTCGTCCCCGTCCCACCCGGCGCACGGTCGCGTCCTCCGTCCCGCTCGGCGTGGCGCGGTGGCTAGTCGTGCCGGGGCTGCTGGCGGCCCTGGCTTTGGCCCTGACGGTGGTCGTGCCGCTGCCGGTCGGGCCGTCGGCGGCGTCCCCGGCCCGGGCCGCCGAGGCGGCGTACACCTGGGAGTCGGAGGGCGGGACCCTGCTCGCCGGGTCGTGGTCGGGCGGCACCCTCCAGGCGCGGGCCACGGACTCCGACGACGCGCGCACCCCGCTCTACGCCGCCGATCCCGCCGACCTCGCCTACACCTCGCTGGAGGCCGTGGACTGGTCCCCCGACCGCCGACGGGTGCTGGCACTCGACCACGCGGCCCCCGGCGACCAGGACGCGATGGCGGTGGACGTCGTGACCGGTGAGCGCCGGCCGGTGCGGGTGCCCGACCGCTTCGTCGACGAGATGGTCTGGGCCGGGTCCCAGCACGCGGCCGTGCTGGTGCGCACCGGCGCGGGCAGCGAGCTGTGGGAGGTCGCCGTCGACTCCGGCGTCGCCCGCCTGGTGCACTCGTTCGTGGGAGGGACCGGAGGCCTGACCTCCTCGCCCGACGGCTCGCGCCTGGGTGTCCTGCGCTCCTACTCGCGAGGTGCGGACGCGACCCCGAGGTGGGGCTTCGAGGTGGTGACCGTGGACCGCGCGACTGGCGCGACCACGGTGTTGGCTGAGCTCGACGAGGCACCGCAGGACCTCGCCTGGTCCCCGACGGGTGAACGGCTGCTGCTCTCCACGCAGGACGAGCTGGTGGTGGTCGACCTCGACTCCGCCGGCGGCCCGGCCGCCGAGCCCCGGCCCGTGCCCGGGCCGCCCGGTTCCCTCGTGTGGGCCCCCAGCGGCGAGCGGGTGCTGGTGCGGACCTACGGGGGCCGGCGGGTGGTCGAGGTCGACACGGGACGCAGCGAGCCCGGTCCGCTGCTCACCGGCTCGTACGAGATCGTGGACTGGCAGCCGGACCCGCGCTGCACGATCACCGGCACCGACGGCGACGACGACCTGGCCGGCACTCCGGGGGACGACGTGATCTGCGCTGGCGCCGGCGACGACCGTGTGCGTGCCAGCGCGGGTCGCGACCTCGTCCTGGCCGGACCCGGTCAGGACCGGCTGGACCACGCCGACGACCCCGCGCCGGTGCGGGCCCACCTCGACCGGTGGCTGGTGCGCGGGCACGGTGACACGGAGGTCTACGGGGTCGAGGAGCTGCGCGGCACCGACTTCGACGACCTGGTGCTCGGCTCGCGGGGCGACGAGGTGCTGGTCGGTGGCGGCGGGGACGACGAGATCGACGGCAGCCTCGGTGACGACGAGCTGCGCGGAGGACCGGGGCGAGACGTAGCGACGTTCGCGCACCGCGACCTGGAGAGCAGGGGCAGCTGGCGGCGGGTCGCGGCCGACCTGCGCACCGGGCTGGCCCGGGGCGACTCCGGCCACGACCGGCTCAGCGGCATCGAGGACCTGACGGCGTGGGACGGCGGCACCCTGGTCGGCGACGACGGGCCCAACCGGCTCAGCACCCACTTCGGGGGCATCCTGGCGCCCCGGGGCGGTGACGACGTGCTGGCCGGCGGCGGGCGCGTCGACTACGCGGGCGCGCCGCGCGGCGTCGTCGTCGACCAGGCGGCCGGGGTGGTGACCGGCTGGGGCCGCGACCGGTTGGTCGGCTTCGGCAACCACGGTGCGCCGCGCGGGTTCACCGGCTCCAGCCACGACGACGTGTTCCACCTCGTGCGGGGAGGCGCCAAGGGACGTGGCGGCGACGACCTGATCACGGTGTCCCAGGAGGCGGCCTACGCGCTGGGCGGCAAGGGCTACGACAGGGTCGACCTGTCGGCCATGTCCGAGGGGGTGCAGGTCGCCGTGCACGACCCGCCCGACCGCTTCCCCGGCGGTGTGGAGGTGACGGGGGTGGAGGAGGTCACGCTCACCGCCCACGACGATGTCAGCCTGGGCGGCCCCCGCGTGGTGCGGGCCGGCGCGGGCGACGACGTGATCACCACCACCCCGGCCACCGAGAAGATACTGGCCGGTCCAGGCGACGACGTGGTGGGCCGCAGCCGCGGTGACGACGTCGTGCGCGGTGGTGGCGGCAACGACCTGCTGGGCTTCTCGGCCTTCACCCGCCTCGTGCACGGCGGCGCCGGCCAGGACGCGCTGGTCGCCACGGGGTCGCGGGCCCGGGTGCGGGTCGACCTCGGGACGGGGCGCGCCCGCGTCCTGGACCGCTGGGTGCGCAAGCGCGTGGTGCGCCTCCGGGCTGTCGAGGGGGTGGTCGGCACGACCCACGACGACCTGCTCGTCGGAGACGGGGGCCCCAACCTCCTGGTGCCCGGCCCCGGTCGCGACGAGGTGCGCGGCCGCGGCGGGCGGGACTAGCTGTGGGGCGTCGACGAGAGCAGGGACCTGCTGCACGGCGGTGCGGGGCGCGACGAGTGCCTCGCCGACACCCGCGACCGGCTGGTGTCCTGCGAGCGCGAGAGCGTGGAGGGCGGGGACCTCGCCCGTGACTGGCGCCGGCGCTGGGAGGCCCTCAGGGCTCCAGGACGCACCCGGGGTTGAGGATGCCTCGCGGGTCCAGCGCCGCCTTGACCGCCCGCGACATCGCCATCGCCCCGGGGTCGAGCTCGCGGGCCAGCCAGTCGCGCTTGAGCCGGCCCACGCCGTGCTCGCCGGTGATGGTGCCGCCGAGGTCGAGGGCGAGTGCGGTGATCGCCTCGAACGCGCGGCCCGCGGCCGCCACCGAGGCCGGGTCGCTCGCGTCGTGGACGATCGTCGGGTGCATGTTGCCGTCGCCGGCGTGCCCGAAGACCCCGATGGTCAGCGCCTGCGCCGCCGCGACCCGCTCGATCCCCTCCAGCAGCTCGACGACCCGGCCGCGGGGCACGCACACGTCGTCGAGGATCCAGTCGCCGAGCCGCTCGAGCGCTGGCAGTGCCTGACGGCGCGCCTCCAGCAGGGCCTCGCCCTCGACCGCGTCGTCGGCGAGCACGACGTCCTCGGCGCCGGCGTCGCGGCAGAGCGCCGCCATGGCCTCGAGCGCGCGCGCCGCGTCGGCGGTGTCGCTCTGCGCCAGCAGCATCGCCGCCGGCGTACCGTCCGCGCCGAGACCCATCCCAGTCAGCCGGTCGACCGCGTCGAGCGTGGTGCGGTCCATGACCTCGAGCATCGACAGGTCGAGCCCGGCCCTGGTCACGGCGGCCACCGCGGCCGCGGCCGCACCGAGCGAGGGGAACGTGGCGACCAGCGTGCTGGCCGGGCCGGGCGCCGGCAGCAGGCGCACCGTGATCTCCGTGATGACGCCCAGGGTGCCCTCGGACCCCACCAGCAGGGAGGTGAGGTCGTAGCCGGCGACGCCCTTGGCCGTCCGCCGGCCGGTGCGGGTCACGGTGCCGTCGGCCAGCACCACCTCGAGGGCGAGCACGAAGTCGCCGGTCACGCCGTACTTGACGCAGCACATGCCACCCGCGTTCGTCGCGACGTTGCCGCCGACGGTCGAGAACGCGACGCTGCCCGGGTCGGGCGGGTAGAAGAGGCCGACCTCGGCCGCGGCCGCGCGCAGGTCGCCGGTGACCACCCCGGGCTGCACCACGGCCAGCCGCTCGACCGGGTCGACCTCAAGCACCCGGGCCAGCCGCCGGGTGGAGAGCACCACCGAGCCGTCGGGTGCGGCGGCGGCCCCGGACAGGCCGCTGCCGGCGCCACGCACCACCACCGGCACCCGGTGCTCGTGGGCGATCGCGAGCGCGGCCGCCACGTCGGCGGTGCTCCGGGGGCTGAGCACGGCGAGCGGCCCGGCCCCGCCGGCCACCCCGAGTGCCGCCTCGTCGCGTGCGAAGGACGCGACGACCTCGGGGTCGGTGGTGACCAGGTCGGGGCCGAGCCGGTCGAAGGGGGTGCTCACGCGGGCCGTCGCCGCGTCAGTCGACGCGCATCTCGCCGAGCTCGGACCAGCCGGTGCCCTCGACCTCGGTGCTGACGATGCGCGGCGTCTCGACGAGGTACGCCGGCAGCTCGCGCGTCGCCTTCTGGAAGTGCTCGGACTGCACGTGGGACGCACCCGCGTCACCGTCGGCGAAGGCCTCGGTGAGGAAGTACTCGTCGCTGTCGTCGAGCGCCCGGGCCCAGTCGAACCACAGGCAGCCCGGCTCGGCGCGGGTCGACTCGGTGAACTCGCGCGAGATCTCGGGCCAGGCGTCGGCGTGCTCGGGCTTGATGCGGAAGCGGGCGGTGATGAAGATCAACAGTCTCTCCTCGTGGGACGTGGACGTGGGTGCGCGGGCCCGGCGACCGCGGCCGGACCTGCCGCGACGAGCCTAGGCGGCCCGGGGATGGCGACCAGCTAGTCGGCACTCGTCTCGCCGGAGTCGTCGTTCGAGCCCAGGAGGGCGCGGGTGAGTCGCGAGGAGTCGGCGAGCAGCTCCTCGGTGGCGGCCGCCAGGTGCTCGTCCGAGGGCTCACGGCCGGCCATGGCGGCGAGCAGCACGGCCCGGCGCACGAGCTCCTTGGCGTACGACGCGGTGGTCCCGGCGGACTCCCGGGCGGCGCGGGAGATGGCCACCGACGAGAAGGCGAGCTCTGCAGCGTAGAGACGGATGAGGGTGCGCCGGTCGGCCTCCTCGGGGAGCGGGATCTCGACCGCGAGGTCGACCCGTCCGGGACGCTGGGTGAGGGCCTTCTCGAGGGCCTCGGCACGGTTGGTGGTCAGCAGGAACACCACGTCAGCGTCCTGGTCGAGCCCGTCCATGGCGTCGAGCAGGGTGAACAGCAAGGGGGACGCGCCTCCACCGAAGTGGTGGTCGCGGTCCTCCGCGATCAGGTCGCAGTCCTCGATGACGACGACGGCGGGCTGGTGCGCTCGGGCGATCTGGGCGGCCGTGCCCACGTGCGCCATCTCGGTGCCGCTCATGAGCACCACGGTCGTGTCCGATGCCGCACTCACCAGGTGGCGGACCGTGTGGGTCTTGCCCGTGCCCGGTGGGCCGTAGAGCAGCACGCCGCGCTTGAGGTGCTGCCCCTTGTCCCGCAGCAGCTCACGGTGCTGCGCGAGCCCGACGACATGGGCACGGACCTGTTCCAGCGTGCCAGTCGGAAGCACCACGTTGCTGGCGGGCAGGTCCGGCCGGCGGTGGAAGGTCAACCCCGACATGGACCGCTCGTAGGGGTTGGTGCTGAAGCTGATGACCTGACGCCAGAGAACGCTGCGACGCATCGACTCCTCGCGCAGCTCGGCGAGCATGGCGGTGACCACCTCGGGGTCGGTGGCGAGCACCTCGAGACGTGCCTGGGATCCGTACTCGGGGTTGCCGACCCGCTGCACCACCACCATGGGCGCACCCTCGTGGTGGAAGAGGTGCAGGCCGAAGGCGACCGTCGCCCGCTCCGTGTCTGGTCCGGTCGCCACGTTGAGGCGGTCGACCTGGCCACTGCGGAAGCGGCCCCACTCTGCGTTGGCCATCAGGTCGCTCAGGGAGCTGTGGTGACGCTGGTCCCCACCTCCCACACCCAGCAGCCGGGCGGCTGGATCGCGGGCGACGATCGCCTCCAGTGCGATGTCCGTGTCGGCCCAGCGGTGGATCATGATGGGCTCGACCACGACGGCGAGCTCGTCGGCCGCGACGCCCAGGTGGGCGTCCAGGATGGGCAGCAGGTCGTCTCCCCGCCGCGCGGCGTTCGGCTCGTCCTGGACGAGCTGCTTCACCAGCCGGGTCAGCGCACTGCGCAGCTCGTCGTCGCTCTGTCCGTGGGTCCCGAGATCCATGTCGGTGAACCTAGTGGCTGGACCGACCGCTCACCCATGAATCTGCTGCCGGCACCCGACCCGGACGGTCGTCCTTCAGGCACCTCGATGTCCACGGGGCTGCTCGATGGTGGAACGGGTCCAGGGGTGCGCGGGGTCCCGCCAGGAGGGCGGTGACGGCCCCGAGAGGGCCACTTGCAGGTCGTCCCACCCTTGCGCTCGAACATACGTTCGAGTAAAGTGTCGTTATGGCACTCGCTCCCGCACCTGGTCTCGACCTGGCCGACCTCTCCGAGGTCGAGCTGGTCGAGGCGCTGCGGGCGGCCGAGGAGGAGAAGTGCCGGCTCGAGGCGTTGCAGGTCGAGCTGACGGCCCGTCTCGACGAGGTCGTACGCCACCGCCACGCCGCAGCGGGTGTCCGCGCGGAGAAGCAGGGCGCGGGTGTGGCCTCGCAGGTCGCGCTGGCCCGGCGCGAGTCGCCGAACCGGGGCGCACGCCACCTCGGCCTGGCGAGGATCCTGGTGGCCGAGCTGCCGCACACGCTGGCCGCGATGCGAGCCGGGTGGTGCACCGAGTGGCGCGCAACCCTCGTGGCCCGCGAGACCGCCTGCCTGTCACTGGAGGACCGCCGCCGGGTCGATGCCGAGCTGATGGCCGACCCCGCCACCACCGAGGGCTGGGGCGACCGCAGGCTGGTCGCGGCTGCGCGGGCTCGGGCCTACGAGCTCGACCCGCACGCCGCCCTCAAGCGGTCCCGCAGGGCCGAGGGGGAACGGTATGTCTCGCTGCGACCCGCGCCCGACACGATGACCTGGCTGACCGCGCTGCTCCCGGTCGCCCAGGGCGTCACTGTCTACGCCGCCCTGTCCCGGACCGCGGATGAGGCCCGGGCCGCCGGAGACGAGCGCAGCCGCGGCCAGGTGATGGCCGACGCCCTCGTCACCTCCCTCACCACACCGGCCTCCGCCAGCACAGGGTCCGCCGAGCCGGCGCCAGTTCCTGTGCCCGTTTCCAGCCAGGTGCCGGTGGCGGTCAACCTGACCGTCTCCGACGCCACGCTGCTGGACGGTGGGCACGCACCGGGCTGGATCGCCGGCTACGGCCCGGTACCCGCCGGTGTGGCTCGCGGCCTGGTCGCCACCGCTCTGGCGGAGGCGCAGGCGACGCTGCGGCGGCTCTACACCACCAGCACCGGAGCCCTGGTCGCGATGGACGCCCGCTCCCGCACCTTCCCTGCGTCGCTGGGGCTGTTCATCGACCTGCGCGACCAGTCGTGCCGCACACCCTGGTGCGACGCCCCGATCCGGCACCGCGACCACGTCGTCCCCGACCACGCCGGTGGTGCAACCAGCGCGATCAACGGGCAGGGGCTGTGCGAGGCCTGCAACCAGGCCAAGGAAGCGCCCGGCTTCACCGCCACCGCCACCGCCCACGACGGCGTCGTCACCACGACGACGCCCACCGGCCACCAGGTCCGCTCCCGCGCCCCAGCCCTGCCACCCGGCGACCCACCAGCCCAGGAACCCCGGCGGCTGAGTCCCGAGGTCCAGATCTACCGCCCCCACCTCCGAGTCGTCCTCGCCGACGACTACCGGGCGGCCTGAGGCGCGCCCGCTGAGTGGGAGACGGGAAGCTCAGCCGACCTCCTCCAACTCCGACCAGTCGACGGTGGCGGTGCGGCGCTGGTACTCAGCGACCAGGCCCGGCCAGTTGGTGGTGATCCGCGGCCCGTCGGTGTACCAGCTGGTGCACCCCGCCCACACGCTCTCGCCCAGCCGCGACTGCATCTCGGCGTCGAAGGCCTCCCACACCTCGGGGCGCGGGGCCACCGCGCGGGCGCGGCCTTCAGCGAGGCGGCGGGCGACCTGCGCGACGTACCCCGCCTGCGCCTCCATCATCGCGATGATCGAGCTGCCGCCGAGGTTGGTGTTGGGGCCGTAGATGCTGAACAGGTTGGGGAAGCCGGGCACGCCCATGCCCAGGTGGGCGCGGGCACCGTCGGCCCACACGTCGCCCAGCCGGGTGCCGTCGGGGGCGACCACGTCGAGCCCGCGCAGGAAGTCGGTGGCCGCGAAGCCGGTGCCCCAGATCAGCACGTCGGCCTCGTGCAGGGTGCCGTCGCCGGCGCGCACCCCGGTGGGCTCGACGCCGGTCACCGGCCCGGTGACCACGTCGACGTGGTCGCGGGCCAGGGTGCGGTACCAGTCGTTGGAGAAGAGCAGCCGCTTGCAGCCCAACGGGTAGTCCGGCACCAGCCGCGAGCGCAGGCCGGCGTCCTTGACGGTGAGCCGCAGGTGCGCGCGCCAGGCCGCCTCGAGCGCCTTCGTCAGCGGCTTCGAGAGCCGGCTCTCGCCGGCCAGGGCCCCGTTGAGCTGCTCGGTGAGCCAGAAGACCGTGCGCCGCTCGGCGGCCAGGGTGCCGGGCAGGCGCCGGAAGAGCGCGTGGTGGCGCGCCGAGTAGGCCTGGTCGGGCTTGGGCACCACGTAGGGCGCCGAGCGCTGGAAGACGGTGAGGGAGGCGACCTCGTCGGCGATGCCGGGCACGAACTGGATCGCGCTGGCGCCGGTGCCGACCACCGCGACTCGCTTGCCGCGCAGGTCGACGTCGTGGCGCCACTGCGCCGAGTGGAAGGCCGGCCCGGCGAAGCCCTCGCGACCCGGCAGGTCGGGCACCACCGGCTCGGAGAGCTGGCCGGTGGCCAGCACCAGCACGTCGGCGGCGTACGTCGGCCCGGCCGCGCCGTCCACCTCGGTCGAGACCTGCCACGCCTCGCCGTCGTGGCGCGCGCCGGTCACGGTGGTGCCGGTGACCACGCCGTCGAGCAGGCCGTGCTCGGCCGCGGTGCGCCGGATGTAGTCGAGGATCTCGGGCTGCGGCGAGTAGCGGCGGCCCCAGGCCAGGTTCGGCGACCACGACCAGGAGTAGAGCGGGGAGGGCACGTCGCACGCCGCGTTGGGGTAGGTGTTCTCGCGCCACACGCCGCCGACCTCGTCGGCGCGCTCGAGCACGGTGATGTCGCTGATGCCCTGCTCGTGCAGCGCGTGCACGACTCCCAGACCCCCGAAGCCGGCGCCGACCACGACGACGCGGGGCGACCGGACGGCGGGGCCGGGGGAGGACGAGGCGGGTGAGGCGGACGTGCCGGGGGAGGTCATGTCCCGGACGCTAGGCCCGGCGGGCGGCACCGGGGGAGGCCCGCTCGCCAAGAGAGTTGACAATGGCGGACATGTCCCGGCCGCTCCCTCCCGTGCAGGCGCCCGACGCCGACGTGCCGCGCTCGGCCGACGGGGTGCGCCACCTGCTGCGCTGGGCCGGTGCCCGCGGCCACGACCCGGCCGCGCTGCTGGTCGGCACCGGGCTGCGGCTGGACGACCTCGGGCCGGGCGGGGTGCGCGAGGTGACCGCCGCGCAGGAGCTGCGAGTTGTGCGCGCGCTGCGCCAGCGGGCCCCCGACGCGGGCGCCGCCGTCGGGGCGGCGTACGACGTCGGCACCTTCGGGGCGCTGGGCTTCGCGCTGATGACCAGCCGCACGCTGCTCGACGTGGTGACGGTGGCGCTGCGCTTCTTCGACCTCAGCTACGCCTTCGTGGTGCCGCGCGTCGAGGTCGTCGGCGACGACGTGGTCGCCGAGCTCGACGGCAGCGCGCTGCCCGACGACGTGCGGGCCTTCCTGGTGGCGCGTGACGCGACCGCCGTGCGCACCGTGCTCGACTCGCTGCTGCCCGGCGGCGTCGGCGCGCACCTCGAGCTGGGGCCCCGGCGGGCGGTGCTGCGCTTCGCCGCCACCGAGCTCGACCGGCCGCTGGCCAGCGGCGACGAGCGCCGACGCGCGCTCGCGGAGGCGGTGTGCCGCGACCTGGCCGCCGACCGGCGCAGCGCCTCCGGGCTGCCGCAGCAGGTGCGGGTGCTGATCACCCAGCGCCTGGCCGACGGCGCCCCGATGCCGGTCGTGGCCGCGGCCCTGGGCCGCACCGACCGGACCCTGCGCCGCCAGCTCGTGGCCGCCGGCACGTCGTACCGCGCCCTGCTCGACGAGGTACGCCGCTCGCTCGCCGCCGACCTGCTGCGCGCCGGCCTGCCGGTCGCCGACGTCGCCGCCCGACTGGGGTACGCCGAGCCCGCGGCGCTGGTGCACGCCCACCGCAGCTGGACCGGCGGGCCGCCCAGCGCCGCGCGTCGCGGCGCGGCACCCGGCGTTCACCGGGCCGACGGCGACGCGTCACCGCACCGTCGCGCGGGGCTCCCGCAGCGTCCCTAGGTTCGCTGGCGCACAGGACCCCTCGCCCCAGGAGCCACCCGCCATGACCTGCACCCCCGCTCGCCCCGTCGCCTCCCAGGGCATCACCGCCCCGGCCGGCCGCACGCTGCTGCCGCTCACCCCCACCGGCACCCGCCACGGCGGCCGCAGCTTCATGACCTGCCAGTACCGCTGCGGCAACGCCTGCGACCACCCCGAGCCCAACCGCACCGGCCACGGCCACGTGCAGGACGAGATCGCCAAGGCAGTGGCCCGCCGCTCGGTGCTCAAGGGCGCCGCCGCCGGCTCCGGCGTGATGGTGCTCGGCGGCACCCTGGCCGCCGCCGCCGTGGCGCCCGCCGCCGCCGACCCCACCGGCCCCACCACCGCCCGCCCGGTCTCGGGCGACCTCGCGACCGCCGCGTTCACGCCGGTGCGACCCAACCGCCGCGACGCGGTCGTGACCCCCTCCGGCTTCGACCACGACGTGGTCATCCGCTGGGGCGACGGGGTCGTGGCCGGCGCACCCGCGTTCGACGTGCGCCGCCAGAGCCCCGAGGCCGCCAAGCAGCAGTTCGGCTACAACTGCGACTACGTCGGGGTGCTCCCGCTGCGCGACGCCAAGCGTGACCGCAAGGACCGCTCGCTGCTCGTGGTCAACCACGAGTACACCGACGAGGCGCTGATGTTCCCGGCCGGGGTCTACAGCGACACCGAGATCACCGCCATCGCGATGGCCAACCACGGCATGTCGGTCGTGGAGATCCGCCGCGGCTCCCGCGCCGGGTCGTGGCGCCGCGTGAAGAGCCTCAAGAAGACCCGCCACAACCGCCGGGTCCACATCGACACCGCCTTCGTCCTCGACGGCCCCGCCGCCGGCGACGAGCGGCTGCGCACCAGCGCCGACCCCAGCGGCACCACCGTGCTCGGCACCCTCAACAACTGCGCCGGCGGCACCACCCCGTGGGGCACGGTGCTCTCGGGCGAGGAGAACTTCAACCAGTACTTCGACCTGCCCTCCGGCGAGCAGCTCGACCAGCGCTACACCGACGCCTACGCCCGCTACGGCATCACCGGCTCGGGCCGCGGCTGGAGCGCCGTCGACCCGCGCTTCGACCTGGCCGCCGAGCCGCACGAGCCGCACCGCTTCGGCTGGGTCGTCGAGCTCGACCCCTACGAGCCCGACGAGGCGCCGGTCAAGCACACGATGCTGGGCCGCTTCAAGCACGAGGGCGCCAACGTCGCGCTGACCCGCGACGGTCGAGCCGTGGCCTACATGGGCGACGACGAGCGCGGCGACTACCTCTACAAGTTCGTCTCGCGCGACTCGATGCGCACCGGCCCCTCCGCCAGGGCGCGTCGCCACAACAAGACGCTGCTCACCGCCGGCACCCTCTACGTCGCCAAGCTGGTCGGTGACGGCACCGAGGACGGCCAGTACGACGGCACCGGCGAGTGGCTGCCCCTCTGCGACGAGACCACGTCGTTCGTGCCCGGCATGAGCGTCGCCGACGTGCTGCTCTTCACCCGGCTGGCCGCCGACAAGCTGGCCCCGACCCGGATGGACCGGCCCGAGGACGTCGAGCCCAACCCGGTCAACGGCAAGGTCTACGCCGCGCTGACCAACAACTCCCAGCGCGGCTCGACGTTCCAGCCCGACGAGGCGAACCCGCTGACCTCCTCGATGGTGCGCTCCTCGATCGGGGCGCCGCTCACCCCGGCCGCCGGCAACCGCAACGGCTACGTGCTGGAGATGACCCCGGCCGGCTCCGACCACGGCGCGGGCACCTTCACCTGGGACCTGATGCTGGTCTGTGGCGACCCCGAGGCCCCGGAGACCTACTTCGCCGGCTTCGACAAGTCCCAGGTCAGCCCGATCTCGTGCCCCGACAACGTCGCCTTCGACGACCGCGGGAACCTGTGGATCTCCACCGACGGCAACGCCCTGGGCTCCAACGACGGTGTCTTCCGGGTGCCGGTCACCGGTGCCGAGCGTGGCAGGGTCACCCAGTTCCTCACCGTCCCGCGCGGTGCCGAGGCCTGCGGGCCGCTCGTCGCCGACGACAACCGCTCGCTGTGGGTGGCCGTGCAGCACCCCGGCGAGGTCGACGGCGCCACCTTCGAGGACCAGGCCTCCACCTGGCCGCACAGCGACGACTTCCCGCGGCCCTCGGTCGTCGTCGCCTTCCGGGACCGCTGACCCCCCGGCAGCACCTCAGCGGTCCACCCCGCCGCCCGGCTGGTTCCACCTGCCGGGCGGCGGGCGCTAGACTGCCCCCATGCAGCACGCCCTGCTCCTTGCCTAGCCGCGTCGACGACGACTCGACGCGGCTGCCCCTCGCCACGAGGGGTTTTTTTGTGCCCCGGACCAGCGGCGGCCACACGCCGGCCACCAGACGTGAGAGAGACCCAGATGAGCGAGCGACCCACCGACCGCAGCGACGACGGCGCCCCCGAGGCGGCGACGTACGACGTCGTCGCGGTGCAGGACAAGTGGCGCAAGGTCTGGGACGACCTCGACCCCTTCCGCGCCGGCTCCGCGGCGCCCGGCGCCGAGAAGCGCTACGCGCTGACGATGTTCCCCTACCCCTCGGGCGACCTGCACATGGGCCACGCCGAGGTCATGGCGCTGCACGACGTCGTCGCGCGCTACTGGTGGCAGCGCGGGCACGACGTGCTCAACCCGATCGGCTGGGACTCCTTCGGCCTGCCGGCCGAGAACGCCGCCATCAAGCGCGACGAGAACCCGGCCGTCTTCACCTACGCCAACATCGAGACCCAGGCCGAGTCGTTCAAGCGCTACGCGATCAGCTTCGACTGGTCGCGCCGGCTCAACACCTCCGACCCGGAGTACTACCGCTGGACCCAGTGGCTGTTCCTGAAGTTCCGCGAGCGGGGCCTGGCCTACCGCAAGTTCTCGCCGGTCAACTGGTGCCCCAACGACCAGACCGTGCTGGCCAACGAGCAGGTCGTCAACGGGGCCTGCGAGCGCTGCGGCGCCGTGGTCACCAAGCGCGAGCTGTCGCAGTGGTACTTCAAGATCACCGACTACGCCCAGCGCCTGCTCGACGACATGGAGCCGCTGGAGTCCACCTGGCCCTCCAAGGTGCTGGCGATGCAGCGCAACTGGATCGGGCGCTCCGAGGGTGCGCACGTCGACTTCGACATCACCCTGGCCTCGGGGGAGACCCGCACCGTCACGGTCTTCACCACCCGCCCCGACACCCTGCACGGCGCGACCTTCATGGTGGTGGCCGCCGACGCCAAGCTGGCTGCCGAGATTGTCGCGCCCGAGCGCGCCGAGGCGCTGACGGCCTACGTCGACGAGGTGCGCCGCTCCTCCGACATCGACCGCCTGGCCACCGACCGGCCCAAGACCGGCGTCGACCTGGGCGTCACCGCGACCAACCCGGTGACCGGCGAGCAGATCGCGGTGTGGGCGGCCGACTACGTGCTGGCCGACTACGGCACCGGCGCGATCATGGCGGTACCCGCCCACGACCAGCGCGACCTCGACTTCGCCAAGCAGTTCGGGCTGCCGGTGCGCCGCGTCGTCGACACCGGCGAGCCGAACCCGGAGGAGACCTACGAGGCCACCACCGGCGACGGCACCTACGTCAACAGCGGCCCGCTCGACGGGCTGGGCGACAAGGCCGCCGGCATCGCGCGCATCATCGAGCAGCTGGAGGAGCGCGGCACCGGCACCGGCACCGTCAACTTCCGCCTGCGCGACTGGCTGCTGAGCCGCCAGCGCTACTGGGGCGCGCCGATCCCGATCATCCACTGCGAGGCGTGCGGCGAGGTGCCGGTCCCCGAGGACCAGCTGCCCGTCGAGCTGCCCGACCTCAAGGGCTCCGACCTCAAGCCCAAGGGCGTCTCGCCGCTGGCCGCGGCCGAGGACTGGGTCAACGTGTCCTGCCCGACCTGCGGGGGCGCCGCCAAGCGCGACTCCGACACGATGGACACCTTCGTCGACTCGTCGTGGTACTTCTTCCGCTACTGCTCCCCGCAGTTCACCGACGGCCCCTTCGACCCGCAGGCGGTGCGCGACTGGATGCCGGCCGCCCAGTACGTCGGCGGCGTCGAGCACGCGATCCTGCACCTGCTCTACAGCCGCTTCTTCACCAAGGTGCTGCACGACATGGGCATGATCGACTTCACCGAGCCCTTCAGCGCGCTGCTCAACCAGGGCGAGGTCATCAACGAGGGCCGCGGCATGTCGAAGTCGCTGGGCAACGGCGTCGACCTGGGCGAGATGATCGACGCGTACGGCGTCGACGCGATCCGCCTGACCATGGTCTTCGCCGGGCCGCCCGAGGCCGACATCGACTGGGCCGACATGTCGCCCGGCGGGTCGCTGAAGTTCCTGCAGCGCGCCTGGCGCCTCTCCGGCGACGTCACCAGCGAGCCGGGCACCGCCCCGTCTGACGGCGACACCGCCCTGCGCCAGGCCACCCACCGCACCGTGGCCGAGGCCACCGAGCTGGTCGAGACCCAGCGCTTCAACGTGCTGGTCGCGCGCACCATGGAGCTGGTCAACACCACCCGCAAGGCCATCGACTCGGGCCCGGGCAGCGCCGACCCGGCGGTGCGCGAGGCCGTGGAGGCGGTGGCGATCCTGCTGTCGCTGGTCGCGCCGTACGTCGCCGAGGAGATGTGGGAGCGCCTGGGCCACGAGCCCACCGTCGCCCGCGCCGGCTGGCCCGTGGTCGACGAGTCGCTGCTGGTGCAGGAGACCGTCACAGCGGTGGTGCAGGTCAAGGGCAAGGTCAAGGCGCGCCTCGAGGTCTCCCCGGAGATCTCCGAGGCCGACCTCGAGCAGCTGGCGATGGCCGACGCCGACGTGCAGCGCGCCCTCGACGGGGCAGTCGTGCGCAAGGTCGTCGTGCGCGCGCCCAAGCTGGTCAACATCGTCGTCTGACAGGGTGACGGCGTGAGCAAGCCCGCAGCCGGCGAGGGGCCGGTCGTCGTCGTCACCGACTCCACCGCCAGCCTGCCTCCCGAGGCGGTGGCCGAGCACGGACTGGTCGTCGTGCCGCTGCAGGTGGTGATCGGCGCCCAGGTGCTCGACGAGGGCTCCGAGGGCGCGACGCCCGACCGGGTCGCGCAGGCGCTGCGCGAGTACACCCCCGTCTCGACGTCGCGGCCCTCGCCGGCGGTGATGCTCGAGGCCTACGAGCGGGCGCACGCCGAGGGCGCGAGCGCCGTCGTGTCGGTGCACCTGTCGGGCGAGATGAGCGGCACCTACGAGTCCGCCCAGCTCGCGGCCCGCGAGGCGCCGCTGCCCGTCGTCTGCGTCGACACCCGCCAGGTCGGCATCGGCACCGGGTACGCCGCCCTGGCCGCCGCGCGCGTCGCGGCCGCCGGCGGCTCGGCACAGGAGGCCGCCGACGCCGCGCGGGCGCGCGCCGAGGCCACGGCCTCGCTGTTCTACGTCGACACCCTCGAGTACCTGCGTCGCGGTGGGCGCATCGGCGCGGCCGCGGCGCTGCTCGGTGGGGCGCTGGCGGTCAAGCCGCTGCTGCGCATCGACGAGGGCCGGGTCGACTCGCTGGAGCGGGTGCGCACCTCCGCCCGCGCACTGGCCCGGCTCGAGGAGCTGGCCGTCGAGGCGGCCGGCGAGGCGCAGGTCGACGTGTACGTCGCGCACCTGGCCAACCCCGAGCGCGCCGAGGTGCTGGCCGACCACCTGCGCGAGCGGCTCGCCGACCAGCTCGGCGGCCGGGAGCTGTGGTGCGGCGAGCTCGGCGCGGTGCTGGGCGCCCACGTCGGCCCCGGCATGATCGCGGTCTGCGTCGCCCCCCTCCACCCCTGACCGCCCGGGGGTCTCGGCGTCGCTCGAGCCTTCGGTCCTCGCTGCTCGACCAACGGTGCGGCCCTGTCGTTGGTCGAGCAGTGACGAGCGCCAGCGAGGAGCGTCGCCGAGACCGGGTGAGGTGCCTACGTGCCGTACGTCGGGTGGTGGCGGGGGTCTCGGCGTCGCTCGAGCCTTCGGCCCTCGCTGCTCGACCAACGGTGGGGCCTTTCGTTGGTCGAGCAGTGACGAGCGCCAGCGAGGAGCGTTGCCGAGACCCGGTGAGTGACGCGCTCGCCGTACGCCGGGTGGTTGCGGGGGTCTCGGCGTCGCTCGAGCCTTCGGTCCTCGCTGCTCGACCAACGGTGCGGCCCTGTCGTTGGTCGAGCAGTGACGAGCGCCAGCGAGGAGCGTCGCCGAGACCGGGTGAGGTGCCTACGTGCCGTACGTCGGGTGGTTGCGGGGGTCTCGGCGTCGCTCGAGCCTTCGGCCCTCGCTGCTCGACCAACGGTGGGGCCTTTCGTTGGTCGAGCAGTGACGAGCGCCAGCGAGGAGCGTCGCCGAGACCCGGTGAGTGACGTGCTCGCCGTACGCCGGGTGGTGGCGGGGTCTCGGCGTCGCTCGAGCCTTCGGCCCTCGCTGCTCGACCAACGGCGGTGCGCTCCGTTGGTCGAGCAGTGACGAGCGCCAGCGAGGAGCGTCGTCGAGACCGGGTGAGCGACGTGCTTGCCGTACGCCGGGTGGTGGCGGGGTCTCGGCGTCGCTCGAGCCTTCGGCCCTCGCTGCTCGACCAACGGCTCGGCTTGCGACCCGGCTGGTGTGAACCGGCCGGCTCGGCGCTCGGTGTGCCACATGGTGTCCACAGGGCGGGTCCGGCAGGGCGTCGTGCACAGGCCGGCGTCCGGTGGTCGATGCGGCGGGGGTCGGCTTCCTAGGTTGCCCGCATGCGCAGTCGACGACCCAGCCCCGAGCACCAGGAGGCCGTGGCCCGCCGCCTGGCCCAGCTCAGCGCCGAGCTGGAGGCGGTGCGGCCGCCACCGCCACCACCATCGCCCCCGCCGCAGCAGGAGGAGGAGCCCGACCCCGACGCCGACGACGACTGGTGGGCGCCGCACACCCGCATCCGGCCGCTCGCCGGGCCGCCGACGCCTGCACTGCCGGCGCCCCCGCCCCTGCCGCCACTGCCAGCACCGGCGGCGCCGCCCGTCTCTGGCCCGGTCCCGGGGATGGTCCCGGTGCCCGGCCGTCACGCCGCCCGCCGTGCGCGGCCGCGACCCGAGCTGGTGGGCGCCGCCCACGACCTGGTGCCGGCGACCCTGCGGGGGCGGGCGCTGCTGTCCTCGGCGCACCTGGGCGTCGTGGCGCTGCTGGTCGCCGCCGGGCTGGCTGTGACGTCGTGGTGGGTGGTGCGCTCCGACCCCGAGCCGAGCGGCCCACGGCTCGAGACCGTCGCCGAGGTGGAGACGCCGCTGGTCGACCTGGTGCCGCCCGAGCCCGCACCGGCAGCAGCCGGGGTCGTCGGGGCGGCCGGTGCCGACGAGCCGGGCACCGAGGTGACCGTCGACGTGGCCGGCAAGGTCCGCCGGCCGGGCATCGCCGTGCTGCCCGCGGGCTCCCGGGTCGTCGACGCGCTCGAGGCCGCGGGCGGTGCCCGCCCGGGGGTCGACCTGGCCGGGCTCAACCTGGCGCGGCTCCTGGTCGATGGCGAGCAGGTGCTGGTCGGGGTGCCCGGGGCGGTCGCGGCACCGGCAGCCGGCGTCCCGCCCGCGCCGCCGGGGTCTCCGGGGGCTGCCCTGGTCGACCTCAACACCGCCGACCAGGCCCTGCTCGAGACGCTGCCCCAGGTGGGGCCGGTGACCGCCGGGGCCATCCTGGCCTGGCGCACCGAGCACGGCGCCTTCACCGCGGTCGAGGAGCTGCTCGAGGTCGACGGCATCGGGGAGGCGACCCTCGCCCAACTGGCACCGCTCGTGACGGTGTGAGGCCCGCGCGGGCCGAGGCCGCTGCGCCCACGGAGCCCGTCGAGCCCACCGAGCCTGAGCGGGCCTCCGCCGACCTGCGGATGACGCTGGTGGGCGTGGCCGCCTGGAGCGGGGGACTGCTCGGGGCCCTGGCCCCCGTCGCCGCGCTGGCGACCATCGGCCTCGGCGGCGGGCTGGGGGTGGCGCTGCTGCGTGCCCGTGGTCGACAGGGCGCGGCCCTGACCGGCGCGCTGCTGCTGCTGGTGCTGCTTGCGGTCGGGCTGAGCACGTCGTTGCGCCACGACCAGGTGTCGGGCGGGCCGCTCGCCGACCTCGCCGGGCAGCGAGCGGTGGTGCGGGTCGTGGCCACGGTCACCGCCGACCCCCGCCCACTCCAGGGCGCGTACGCCGACGGCGTGTGGCTGCGGGTGACCGTGCGCGAGGTCGAGGGCCGGGGCAGCGCCCACACCCTGCGCGCACCGGTGCTCGTGCTGGCCCCATCGGAGTGGGCCGACGTGGCCCTGGGCTCCACCGTGGTGGCCGAGGGCCGCCTGGGCCCCGCCGACGGCGACGACCTGGCGGCGGTCCTCGACGCCACCGGCGCCCCGCAGGTGCGCGACCCGCCCGACCTGTGGTGGCGCGGTGCCGGTGCGGTCCGCGAGTCGCTGCGCGACTCGGTCGCACACCGACCCGCCCCCGAGCGGGTGCTGGTGCCGGCCCTGGTCGACGGCGACGACGTGGGCCTCGACCCAGCGGTGGCCGACGACTTCCGGGCCACCGGCCTGACCCACCTGCTCGCCGTCAGCGGCACCAACCTGACCCTGGTGGTCGGCAGCCTGCTGTGGCTCGCACGGGGCGCCGGCGTGCGCGGGCGCTGGCTGCTGCTGGTGGGTGCGGCGGGCATCGTCGGGTTCGTGCTGCTGGCCCGCACCGAGCCCAGCGTGCTGCGCGCGGCGGTGATGGGCTCGGTGGCGCTGGTGGCCCTGGGCACCGACGGGGCCCGCCGCGGGCCCCGCACCCTGGGCGTCGCGGTGACCGGTCTGCTGCTGGTCCAGCCCGGGCTCGCGGTCTCGGCGGGCTTCGCACTGTCGGTGCTGGCCACCGCCGGCATCATGCTGCTGGCGCCGGGCTGGCGCGACGCGATGGCTCGGTGGATGCCGCGCTGGCTGGCGGAGGCGGTCGCCGTGCCCGCGGCCGCCCAGCTGGCCTGCACCCCCGTCGTGGCCGGCATCTCGGGCCAGGTCAGCCTGGTCGCGGTCGCCGCCAACCTGCTGGCCGCGCCCGTCGTGGGCCCGGCCACCGTGGTCGGGCTGGCCGGGGGACTGGTGGGCCTGGTCGCGCCACCCGTGGGCCGGCTGCTGGGCACCGTGGCCACCTGGTGCGTGGGCTGGATCGTGGCGGTGGCCGAGCGCGGGGCCGCCCTGCCCGCGGCGGCGGTCGACTGGGGCACCGGCGTCGTCCCCCTGACGGTGCTCACCGCGCTCAGCCTGCTCCTGGCGGTGCTGGCGCCGCGGCTGCTGGAGCGTCCGCTGCCGACGATCGCGATGTGCCTGGTGACCGGCGTGGCCGTGGTGGGGCGGCTGCCGTCGACGACCTTCGCGCCGGCCGGCTGGGTGCTGGTCGTCTGCGACGTCGGCCAGGGCGACGCGCTGGTGCTGCGGGCCGGCGAGGCCAGCGCCGTGGTCGTCGACGTCGGCCCCGACCCGGTCGCGGTCGACACCTGCCTCTCCGACCTCGGCGTCCAGCACGTCCCGCTCGTGGTGCTCACCCACTTCCACGCCGACCACGTCGAGGGGCTGGCCGGGGTGCTGGAGGGCCGGCAGGTCGACCGCGTCGTCACCAGCCCGCTGCTCGACCCGCCCGAGGCGGTGGCGGCCGTCAGCGGGCTGGTCGCCGCCGCGGGCGCCGAGGCCGGCGTGGCGCCGTACGCCGCCGCCGAGCGCGTGGGGGAGGTGACCCTGCAGTCGCTGGCGCCGGTCGACAGTGCACCACGCGAGGGCCCGGGCGACGGCAGCACCGCCAACGACCAGAGCGTGGTGCTGCTCGCCGAGGTCGGTGGGGTGCGGGTGCTGCTGCCCGGCGACCTCGAGCCGCCCGGGCAGGCGGCGCTGGCGCGGGCGCTGCCCGACCTGGCCGTCGACGTGCTCAAGGTGCCCCACCACGGCAGCCGGCACCAGGACCTCGACCTGCTCACCGGGCTGGGCGCCGAGCTGGCGCTGGTGCCGGTGGGCGCCGACAACGACTACGGGCACCCCGACCCCGGGCTGCTAGCGGCGCTCGAGGGCGCCGGGGCGCGGGTGCTGCGCACCGACACCGACGGCCCGCTCGCGGTGGTGCTGCACGACGGCGAGCCGGTCGGGGTGGCCGGCGGCTGAGCCGCTGACGCCCCGGGCGGCGGTGTCGGCGTGCTGTGGCAGGCTTGCGCGCACCATGCCAGCCGCCCGCTCCGCCCCCCGTGCCCCCTCCGCCGTCGACGTGCTGGGCCGCGTCACGCTCGTGACGGGCAAGGAGGAGTTCTTCGGCGAGCGCACCGTCGCCGCTGTGCGCGGCGCGGTGCGCGGCCACGACGCCGAGGCCGAGCTCTCCGAGGCCGCGGCGGCCGAGCTGAGCCTGGCCACGCTCGGTGAGCTGTCGGCACCGTCGCTGTTCTCCAGCACCCGCTGCGTGGTGGTGCGCAAGCTCGAGGACCTGCCCGAGGAGTCGGTGGCCGGCCTGCTGGGCTACTGCGCGGCCCCGGCCGAGGACGTCGCGCTGGTGCTCGTGCACAGCGGCGGCCAGAAGGGCAGCGGGGTGCTCACCAAGCTGCGCAAGCTGGGCCCGGTCACCGAGGTGAAGTCCGCCGAGCTCAAGGCCTCCGAGTACCCCTCGTTCGTGATCAACGAGGCCCGCGGCATGGGTGCGCGGATGGACCAGCAGGCCGCCACCACCCTGGTCCAGGCCGTGGGGCAGGACCTGCGCTCGCTGTCGGCCGCGGCCCACCAGCTGACCAACGACTTCCCCGGCGAGACGCTCACCGAGGAGAAGGTCAAGCGCTACTTCGGCGGCCGGGCCGAGGCCAAGTCCTTCGCGGTCGCCGACGCGGCCTTCTCGGGGCGGCGCCTCGAGGCCCTCGAGGAGCTGCGCTGGGCCATCGACGGCGGCACCCCCGCTGTGCTCATCACCTCCGCCTTCGCCGGCGGGGTGCGCGGGCTGGCCCGCTTCAAGGGCGCCCGCTCGCGCAACGAGGCCGACCTGGCCCGCGAGATCGGGGTGCCGCCGTGGAAGGTGCGCTCGGTGCGCGACCAGGCCAAGGGCTGGTCCAGCGCGGCGCTGGGGGAGGCGGTGCGTGCGGTGGCCCGCGCCGACGCCGACATCAAGGGCGCCGCGAGCGACGCGTCGTACACCCTGGAGCGGCTCGTGCTCACCGTCACCGAGCTGCGCGAGCGCTGAGCCTGTAAATGCCGACGACCCGCCCGACGAGGTCGGGCGGGTCGGCTCAGGACCAGACGGTCTCCGCGCTGGGCGGAGACGCGGAATCAGAGAGCAGCGGCCTTCTTGGCGATCGCGGACTTGCGGTTCGCGGCCTGGTTCTTGTGGATGACGCCCTTGGAGGCGGCCTTGTCGAGCTTCTTGGCGGCGTCGCGACCGGCCACGAGCGCGGCCTCCTTGTCGCCGGCCTCGGCGGCGGTGCGGAACTTGCGCACAGCGGACTTGAGGTTCGTCTTGACCGCCTTGTTGCGCTCGTGACGCTTCTCGTTCTGCTTGTTGCGCTTGATCTGGGACTTGATGTTCGCCACGGGCAATGCCTTTGCTGGTGTTGAGAACGAATGGTCTGGTGCTGAGTCGGGGCGCGGAGGGGCACACGGGCGCCACACACGCGACATCGGAGATTATCAGCGGCGCACGAGCCCGCCCAAATCCTCCGACCGCGTCGAGGTGCCGACGCGGGGCGCCGGAGCCGGCCACCACCCGCGCCGCTCGCCGAGCCACGCCCAGCATGCCTCACCCTGGCGGCGCTGTGCCAGCCGCAGGTAGGGCGACCAGGCGGGGGAGCGGCCCCCCGCCGAGGCCAGGAAGTACGCCGCCGTCGCGGCCAGCACCGTGTCGACGTGCTCGGCCGGAGCCGCGGCGAGCAGCGGGGTACGCCGCAGCACCGCCTCGACGTCCACGCCGTCGGAGCACGGGCCCACCAGGCCCCACAGGCTGTCGAGCCACGGGGCGCCCAGCGCCGGCCACGCCCACCCGCACAGCAGCACCCGGCCGTCGTCGCCCAGCAGCAGGTTGTCGTCGGTGACGTCGCCGTGCACCAGGGAGCCGCCGGCCACGGCAGCGGGCAGGTCGCGGGCCAGCGCCTCCGCCTCGCGCACGTGGCCCGGGTCGAGGTCGGGCCGTGCCGCGGGGACCTCGGCCCAGCGGCCCGGCCAGTCGGCGAGGTCCTCCGCGACGTCGGTCAGGTCGACGCCGGCCGCGGCGGGGGAGACGGCCAGGTCGGCCAGGGCGTCGAGCACCGTGGTGAGGTCGTCGTCGTGCCAGGGGCGCCTCGGCGCGCGGGCGGCCACCGCCTCGAAGCCGACCACGACCCAGTCGTCGGCGCGGTGGCGCCGCCCGGGCTCGGTGCCGTGGCTCCACGACAAGCGCGGCGCGGGCAGCAACTCCGCGTCGAGCGCGGCCAGCGAGGCCGCCTCGGCTGCGTAGGTCAGGGCGGAGGAGCGCTGGGCGGTCACCGAGGCCGCCTTCACGTAGTGCCGCGAGCCGTCGGCGCCGTGCAGCACCGAGGCGAAGCCGGGCGTGTAGCCGCCGGTCACCGAGCGGGCCTCGAGCACCGCGGTGCCGCAGCGCTGCTCGACGAGCCGGCGCACGTGGGGCGGCAGGTGCACCCACTCCAGGCGGCGCGCGGTCAGTCCGTGGGGCAGGTCCTCCAGCGGCGGGTGCACCGGCCCATCGTGCGCCAGCGGGCGCGCTCGAGGCGGCGCGACACCCCGGGACGCGCCAGGAGGGTCGGGCGACCTCACCCGCCGGGGCCTTCCGCCGCCGGGCGTGCCCGCGGGAGCGTGGGGCCATGACGACCGTCGCAGAGCTGATCATCGAGGCCATCGCCGACCACGGCACCACCGAGGTCTGGGGCGTCGTGGGCGACGCCCTCAACCCGGTCACCGACGCCATCCGCCGCGAGGAGCGGCTGCGCTGGATGGGGGTGCGCCACGAGGAGGTGGCGGCGTTCGCCGCCGGGGCCCAGGCCCAGCTCACGGGGCGGCTGGGGGTCTGCATGGGCACCGTCGGGCCGGGCGCGATCCACCTGCTCAACGGCCTGTACGACGCCAAGAAGTCGCACGCGCCGGTGCTGGCGATCTGCGGGCAGGTGCCCCGGGCCGAGATCGGCAGCGACTTCTTCCAGGAGGTCGACAACGACGTCCTCTTCGCCGACGTGTCGGTCTTCACCGCCACCGTCACCGACCCCTCCCAGCTGCCGACCCTGCTCGAGCAGGCCGGCAACGCCGCGCTGCAGCAGGGCGGGGTCGCGGTGCTGACGGTGCCCGGCGACGTCGGCGAGCTCGAGGTCGCCAAGGGCACCGCCGTGCCGCGCTTCGTCGCCGAGCTCGCCACCGCCGCCCCGACGCCCGACTCGGTGCGCGCCGCCGCCGACGCGATCGCGGCGGCCGAGCGGGTCACGCTGCTGGTCGGCCAGGGCGCGTCCGGCGCCCGCGACGAGGTGCTCGAGCTGGCCGAGCGGCTGGCCGCGCCGATGGTGGTGGCGCTGAAGGGCAAGGAGGCCTTCGACCACGACAACCCCTACGAGGTGGGCCAGTCGGGCCTGCTGGGCAACCCCGCGACCACGCTGGCCCTCGAGACCTGCGACCTGCTGCTGATGGTCGGCACCGACTTCCCCTACAAGGAGTTCTACCCCTCGGGGCCCACGGTGGTGCAGATCGACCGCGACGGCACCCACATCGGGCGGCGGCACCCGGTCGACCACGCCGTGGTCGGCGATGCCGGGCTCGCGGTGGGCGCGCTGCTGCCGCACCTGGAGCGCCGCGAGGACCGCGGCCACCTCGACCGCGCGCGCTCGGCGTACGAGACCTGGCAGGACCTGCAGCAGCACTACGTCGACCCGGCCTACGAGAAGAAGCCCGCCGGCTTCCTGCGCCGCAAGGTCGACAACCCCGACCGCAGGATCCGTCCCGAGCTGCTCGCCGGGCTCGTCGACCGCCACGCCGCCTCCGACGCGATCTTCACCGCCGACACCGGGATGGCCACCACCTGGCTGTCGCGCTTCGTGCGCATCGACCGCGACCGGCGCCTGCTCGGCTCCTTCAACCTGGGCTCGATGGCCAACGCGATGCCGCAGGCGCTGGGCGCGCAGGCGCTCGACCACGACCGCCAGGTCGTCGCGCTGTGCGGCGACGGCGGGCTGACGATGCTGATGGGCGACCTGATCACCGCGGTCAGCCACGACCTGCCGGTCAAGCTGGTGGTCTTCGACAACGGCCGCCTGGGCATGGTCAAGCTCGAGATGGAGCAGGTGGCGATGGCCGAGTTCGGCACGGTCCTGCACAACCCCGACCTGGCGGCAGTGGCCGAGGCGGTCGGGATGCGCGGCATCCGGGTCGAGGACCCGCACGACCTCGACGACGCCGTACGCCGCGCGCTCGCGCACGACGGCCCGGTGCTGCTCGACGTGGTCACCAACCCCGACGAGATCGCCGTGCCCTCCAAGCCGACCCTCGAGCAGGGCTGGGGCTTCGCGATCGCCAAGGCCAAGGAGATGGTGGTCAGCCCCGAGTGAGGCCGGCCCCCGGGACGCGGGGCTTCGACCGCGCCCGTGGGAGGATGGCCGCGTCCGTGCCCCGTCGTCCGAGAGATCCCTGAGACCCCGTGCCTGCCGTTCCCCCGAAGTCCTGGCCCGTCCCCGGGCAGACCGACCCGTCGACGCTGCGCAACTTCTGCATCATCGCCCACATCGACCACGGCAAGTCGACGCTGGCCGACCGGATGCTGCAGCTGACCGGCGTCGTCGACGCGCGCGCGGCGCGGGCGCAGTACCTGGACCGGATGGACATCGAGCGTGAGCGCGGCATCACGATCAAGAGCCAGGCCGTGCGGATGCCGTGGGGCGTCGAGGACGGCAACGACGAGGGCGCCGAGGCCGGCACCTACGTGCTGAACATGATCGACACGCCCGGCCACGTCGACTTCACCTACGAGGTCTCCCGCTCGCTCGAGGCCTGCGAGACCGCGGTGCTGCTGGTCGACGCCGCGCAGGGCATCGAGGCCCAGACGCTGGCCAACCTCTACCTGGCGATGGGCGCCGACCTGCACATCATCCCGGTGCTCAACAAGATCGACCTGCCCAGCGCGAACCCCGACAAGTACGCCGCCGAGCTCGCCGGCCTGGTGGGCTGCGAGCCCGAGGACGTGCTGCGCGTCAGCGCCAAGACCGGCTTCGGCGTCGAGGCGCTGCTCAACGAGATCGTCAAGCAGACCCCGCCGCCGGTCGGTGCGGCCGACAAGCCGGCCCGCGCGCTGATCTTCGACTCCGTCTACGACACCTACCGCGGTGTCATCACCTACGTGCGCGTCATCGACGGCTCGCTCAACCACCGCGACCGCATCAAGATGATGTCGACGGGCGCCACCCACGAGATGCTCGAGGTGGGCGTGATCAGCCCCGAGCAGGTCAAGGCCGGCGAGCTGGGTGTGGGCGAGGTCGGCTACCTGATCACCGGCGTGAAGGACGTGCGCCAGTCGCGTGTAGGTGACACCGTCACCACCCAGCACAACGGCGCCACCGAGATGCTCGGCGGCTACAAGCACCCCAACCCGATGGTCTACGCGGGGCTCTACCCGATCGACGGCGACCGCTTCGGCGACCTGCGTGAGGCGCTCGAGAAGCTGCAGCTCAACGATGCCGCGCTCACCTACGAGCCGGAGACCTCCGGGGCGCTCGGGTTCGGCTTCCGCATCGGCTTCCTGGGCCTGCTGCACATGGAGATCACCCGCGACCGGCTCGAGCGCGAGTTCGACCTCGACCTGATCTCCACCGCGCCCAACGTGGTCTACGACGTGCTCATGGAGGACGGCTCCGAGGTCGTCGTCACCAACCCGAGCGAGTTCCCCGAGGGCAAGATCGACGAGGTCCGGGAGCCGGTCGTCAAGGCGACGATCCTCAGCCCGAGCGACCACATCGGCGTCATCATGGAGCTGTGCCAGGCCAAGCGCGGCACGTTGGAGGGCATGGACTACCTCTCCGAGGACCGGGTCGAGATGCGCTACACCCTGCCGATGGGCGAGATCGTCTTCGACTTCTTCGACCAGCTGAAGTCGAAGACCAAGGGCTACGCCTCGCTGGACTACCAGCGCTCGGGCGAGCAGGCCGCCGACCTGGTCAAGGTCGACATCCTGCTGCAGGGCGAGCCGGTCGACGCGTTCTCGGCGATCGTGCACCGCGACGGCGCCTACTCCTACGGCGTGATGATGGCCGGCAAGCTCAAGGACCTGATCCCGCGCCAGCAGTTCGAGGTGCCGATCCAGGCCGCCATCGGCGCCCGGGTGATCGCCCGCGAGAACATCCGCGCGATCCGCAAGGACGTGCTGGCCAAGTGCTACGGCGGCGACATCAGCCGCAAGCGCAAGCTGCTGGAGAAGCAGAAGGAGGGCAAGAAGCGGATGAAGATGGTCGGCCGCGTCGAGGTCCCCCAGGAGGCCTTCGTGGCCGCGCTCTCCAACGCGCCCGCCCCGGAGAAGACCAAGAAGTAGGTCGTCGTGGCCGCGCTGCCCCGGCTGCCCGACCCCGTGCTGGCCTTCGCCGAGCGGGGGCCGGCGTGGGCGGCGTACGTCGACGCGCTGCCGGGCCGCCTCGGCGACCTGGTCGAGGAGTGGTCGCTGCGTGCGGGCACCGAGCTCTGGTGGGGCGAGACCGCGGTGGTGCTGCCGGTGCGCGACCCCGACGGGTCCGCGGCGGTGCTCAAGGTGGCCTTCCCCGACGAGGAGACCGGGCACGAGGCGCTGGCCCTGCAGCACTGGGCCGGGCACGGCGCGGTCCGGCTGCGTCGCGCCGACCCGCGGCGCCGTGCGCTGCTGCTCGACCGGCTCGAGCGCACCGACCTGGGCGGTGGCTGGGACGTGGCCGACTGCGAGCAGGTCGCGGCGCTCTACCCGCTGCTGCACGTCGCGGCGCCACCACGCCTGCGCCGGCTCAGCGAGTACGTCGGCCGCCAGGTCGAGCCGCTGCGGGCGCTGCCGCCCCAGGCGCCGCTGCCGCGCCGGATGGTGGAGCAGTGCCTCTCGCTCATCAGTGACCTGGCCGGTGACGAGCGCTGCGACGGGGTGCTGGTGCACGGCGACCTGCACTACGCGAACGTGCTGGCCACCGGCCCGGACCTGGCGCAGTGGGTGGCGATCGACCCCAAGCCGCTCAGCGGCGACCCGCACTGGGAGCCGGCTCCGCTGCTGTGGAACCGGTGGGACGACCTGGCCGGCGACGTGCGGGGCGGTGTCCGGCGCCGCTTCCACGCCGTCGTCGACGCCGCCGGGCTCGACGAGGACCGCGCGGTGGCCTGGACCGTCGTGCGCCAGGTCCTGGGCGTGCTGTGGGTGGTGCAGGACGCGGTGGCCAGCGGGTCGCGGCTGGGGCCCGCCGAGCGCGACCACGTGACCCGGCTGGTCAGCGTGGCCAAGGCCGTGCAGGAGTGAGGCGGGGGGCGTCGTCCCGCTTCGGGTGAACGGGTGTAACGGCGGATTCTGCGGGTAGGCTGACCGGGACCGTCGGGCCCGCCACCGGGCGGGCCCACAGCTAGGGGGGCCAGTGACGGACGACACCGACAGCGTGCGCGAAGGCGCGGAGGCCGGCGCCTCGAGCGCGGGGGAGCAGACCACACGGTTGCGTGCCGAGCTCGCTGCTCGCCGCGAGGCCTCCGAGATCGTGGCCGAGGCGAACCGGATCAGTGAGCAGGCGGCCGCCGAGGCCGAGTCGATGGTCGCCGAGGCCGAGACGCTCGCCTCGTCGCTCGTGCAGGAGGCCCGTCAGCGCGCCGAGGCGACGCTGGCCCAGGCTCGAGCCGAGGCGCTCGACCTGACCAACCAGGCCGCGGCCGAGGCCGGCGAGCTGCGCGCCCGCGTCGAGCGGCTGCTCGCCGACATCGGAGGCAGCCTGGGTGACCTGGGCTCGCTGCTCTCCGGCGCGCACTCCACCGTGCAGCGCGTGCAGAGGACCGCCGAGAGCCTGGCCGACGCCGGGGCCGACCTCGTGGACTCCGACCGGCCGGTCGCCGCGCCCGTCGCGGCGGCGGTCAGCGAGCCGGAGCCGGAGGCCGCGCCCGAGGCGGTGGAGGTCGTCGAGGCTGAGCCCGAGCAGGACCGCGAGCCGGTGCCGGCCCCCGACGAGGAGGTCGTGGTCGAGTCGCGCGAGTCGTTGTACGCCGTCACGGCGCTGCACGGCGCCGACGTCCGCCACACCGCCGGCGACGGAGGCGGCAGCGACGTACGGGCTCGGGGCGCGCAGGCTGCTGACGAGCCGGCCAAGGACGACCTCGAGGAGGCCCCGGCGGACCCGAGGCCCCTGGGCTGGCTCTTCCGCGGCCACTGAGCGGCAGGGCCGGGCCCCGGCTCAGGGGCAGGTCGGCTGCGGGGCGTTGTCGAGCCGGTCGACCGTGACGGTGTCGACGGCGGTGCCCACCGGCACCCGCTGGAAGAGCTCCATCCGGATGCGGCGCTCCTCGCCGGCCTCGAAGCAGCTCCAACGGCCGGTCACGACCGCGATCAGCTTGCCCGCGCGCCCGCGCAGCACCGCCTGGACCAGGGCGCGGGGCACGTCCTGGTCGCCGGTCTCGACACGGGCGGTGACCACGGTGCGGTCCGGGCCCAGCATCGTGTCCTGCGGCAGCGCGGCCGCCACCGGCTCGGCGGCCTCCGAGCCCGCCTTGGCCCACGAGATCTCGGTGAAGGACAGCTCGACGTCGTCGATCCGCTCGGCGTCGGGGCCCACGGCGAAGTAGAGGCCGAACTCCTCGCCGGGCTCGAGGTCGAGGACCGTGCAGCAGGCGCTCTCGCCGGCCATCGTGTCGGTGTCCCAGACCCCGACGAGCACCCCGTCGGCGTCGACGCCCTGCAGCGCGACCGTCGCGGTGCGCAGCACCCGCGAGTCGTCGTTGCGCACCATCACCGACACGAGGCCGTCGTTGACGGCCCACTCGGCGGTCTCGAGCACGGGCGCCATCTCGATCGACGCGCTGTCGGCGCGGGTGGACCCGTCGACCTGGGCGCGGATGGTGCTGCACCCGGAGGTGAGGAGGCCGGTCAGCACCAGGGCGCAGGCCCCCACGACGAGCTTGTGCACACGACCCCCTGGTGACACCACGTCGATGCCGCCGAGAGCGCGGCACCTGCCGAGAGTATGACCGTACAGGTGTGAACCGAAACCGTCTGGGTAACAATGAAGTCGTGCAGTGCCCGTCGGGGCCGCACGACGACCACCGGGGGGTGTCAGATGACGGCGTCGACGCGTGCGCGCACGAGCCCGCCGCCGGTGACCCCCCACGACCCCGCCGGCAGCACCGCGCGCGGCGCGCTGTGGCTGGCCACCAACGGCATCGTGGTCAAGGCGGCGCACACGGTGGTGCTGCTGACCCTGGCCGCCCTGCTCACTCCCTCGGCCCTGGGCCTGGTGGCGCTGGGCAGCCTGGTGGCCAACGTGGCGGCCATCCTCGGCACCCTCGGCACCGCCAACGCGCTGGTGCACCTCGATGGCAGCACGCAGCGCGTCGAGCGGGCAGCCCGCACCGCGCTGAGCCTGGGACTGGTGACCAGCAGCGCGCTCGCCGCACTGCTGTGGGTCACCGCTCCGCTCCTGGCCTCCAGCCTGCGCGCCGACGACGGGGGGGCAGCGGTGATCCGCGGACTGACCGTCGTGCTGCCGTGCCTGGCCGTCGCGGGTGTCACCACCGAGCTGCTGCGCCGGCGCCTGGCCTTCGCGCGTCGCATCGTCCCCGACACGGTCTCGGCGGTGGTCGGCGCCGCGGTGGCGATCGCCCTGGTGACCCAGGGCGTCGGCGTGATGGCGCTGGTCGCGGGCCAGGTCACCCAGGCGGTGCTGATGATGCTGCTGGCCTGGGTCGTGCACCGTCCGGTGCTGCCCGGCTGGGACGGCGCCGACGCGCGGGCGCTGGTCTCCTTCGGTGCCCCGTTCTCGGGCGCCCACCTGCTCGAGGTGGTCCAGCTCAACCTCGACTACCTGCTCGTGGCGCGGGTGCTGGGTGCGCTGGCGCTGGGCCACTACTCGCTGTCCTACCGCATCGCCAACATGCCCTACCTGATGGTGGCCGTGGTGGTCACCGGTGCCGCGTTCCCCTACCTGTGCCGCGCGCGCGGCGGGGACCGGGCGCGGGCCGCCGAGGTCGCCCTGGCGGTGACCTTCTCGCTGATGCTGCCCGCCTGCCTGCTGCTGGTGCTGCTGGCCGACGACCTGGTGCTGCTGGGCGCCGAGTGGGCGCCGGCGACGCCGGTGCTCGCCCTGCTCGCCGGCTATGCGCTGCTGCTCGCGCTGCTGCAGGTGTGCCTGACCGTGCTCAACGCCGCCGGCCGCCCCGGGGTGGCCATGGCGGTGCGGCTGGGTCACCTGGTGGTCCTCGGCGTGACCCTGCTGTTCGTGGTCGAGCGCGGCATCGTCGCGGTGGCGCTGGTCCAGGTCGCGGTCGTGGCCGCCGTGGCGGTGCCGGCGCTCGCGCTGGCCCGCCGGGCCGTGCCCGGCACCTCCGCGGCCCGGCTGCGCGCCGACGTCCGCCCCGCGCTGGTCGCCTCGGCCGCGATGGCGCTCGCCGTGCTCGGGCTGCGCGCGCTCGACCCGGTCGCCGGCGGGGGAGTGGCGGCGCTCGCGGCCACCACCCTGGTGGCCGTGCTCGTCTTCCTGGTCGTGATGCGCGCCGTCGGCGCCGACGCCTGGCGCGCCGTCCTCGGGCTCCTGCGCCGACGAGAGGTCCTGGCATGAGCGGCACCGACGCCGGGGTCACCACCGAGCCCGGGACGGCCGGGGAGCCCGAGCGCCCCCCGGCGGAGGCGACGGTGGGCGCGACGCGCCAGTGGCCCCTCGTGCTGGTGCCGGCGCTGCTCGCCGTGGTCGGTGGGGCCGCGGTCGGCCTGGCGCCCGAGCTCGTCGGCCCCCTCCTCGTGGCCGGCCTGGCGCTGGTGGTGATGCTGACCCGTCTCGAGGTCGCCCTGGGCCTCGTGGTGGCCGCCTCGCTCTTCGAGGACTACCTGGCCGTGCTCGATCCGCGTGCGACCAAGGTGCTCGCGGCGCTGGCGGTCGGGTCGTGGCTCGTGCGCCGCAGCCGCGGGCGGCTGCACAGCGGGCCGCGCACCAAGGCGCTGGCCGCGGCCGGAGTGCTCGCTGTGGCCCTGCTGGCGTCCACCGCCGTCAACGGGGTGCCCGACGGCGGGGCGGTGCTGGTGCGCTGGGCCGGGTTCCTGGCGCTGCTGGTGGTGCTGGTCGACACGATGCGCGCGGGCCGCCTGGCCCCGATGACGCTGGCCCGGGTCTACGTGGGCGCCTCCGCGCTCGCCGCGCTGGCCGGCATCGTCTCCTACACGCTGGGTCTCGACCGGTTCACCGACGGCCTCGACCGGCGCGTGGCTGGCCCGATCGGCGACCCCAACGACCTCGCCTTCTTCCTGCTCGCGGCGCTCCCGCTCTCGCTGGCGGTGCGGCGCCCCGGCTGGCGCCCGGGGGTCTACGACGTCGCCACGGTGCTGATCACCCTCGCCCTGCTGGGCACCTTCTCGCGCGGGGCCCTGGTCGGCCTCGTGGTGATGCTGGTGGTCGCCGTCGTCGCCCGCCAGGTCAGCCTCCAGCAGCTGATGGGCGTCCTGGGGTCGCTGCTGGTGCTCACCGCCCTGGTCGTGGGGCTCTTCCCCGACCTCGTCGGCGAGAGCCTGACCGCCAAGGACGCGGTGGCCGACCGCAACGTGGCCGAGAGGCTGCAGCTGTGGGAGGCCGCCGGTGCAATGGCCCTCGACGCCCCGCTGCTGGGCCAGGGACCCGGCTCCTTCGGGGCCGAGCACGAGCGCTGGCTCGATCAGCTGCCCGTCAGCGCCACCAACGACCTCGACGTGGCCCACCACACCTACCTCGAGGTCGCGGCCGAGCTGGGCCTGCTGGGCCTGGCCGGCTTCGTGGGGCTGCTGGTCGCCGGGCTGCGCGGGGCGTGGCGGGCCTGGCGCCGGGACGGCTCGGCCCTGGCCTCGGCCGTCCTCGCCGCCCTGGTCGGCACCATGACGGCGGCCTGCTTCCTCAGCGAGCAGTTCTTCCTGCCCCTGTGGCTCCTCGTGGCGCTGGGTGCCGTGCTGCTCGTCGACGAGCCGCCCGACCCGGAACCGGAGGACTGAGAGGTGGGTGCCCCGGGCGCGCCCCGCCGGGTCGTCCAGGTGCTCACCCAGCAGCACGGCGGCCCTGTCGACCACGCCGTCGACGTCGCCGTCGGGCTCGCGGGCCGTGGCGTCGACTCCCACGTCGTGGGCCCGACGGGGCCCGGCACCGCCCGCGCCGAGCGTGCGGGGGTGGTGTGGCACCCGGTGGCGGCCACCTCGAAGCGGGACCTGCCCGGCCTGGTTCGCCTGGCCGGGCAGCTGCGCCGGCTGCGCCCCGACGTGCTGCACCTGCAGGACCGGCGCGCCGGCTGGGTGGGTCGTGCCCTCGCCCCCGCGCTGCGGGGCACCCGCGTGGTCTACACGCTGCACGGGGTGCCCGACGCCCTGAGCGACCTGGTGGACGGCAACCGCCGTGCCGCGGACCGCCGCCGTCGCGACCGCTTGTACTACCTGCACGGCGAGCGCTGGATCACCCGGTGGAGCGGCGCCGAGGTCGTCTCGCCCAGCGCGGCGGTGGCGACGTACGCCGTCGAGCACGTGGGGCTGGCCCCCGCGCGGGTGCACGTGGTGCCCAACGGCGTCGACCACCTGCGCTTCCGCCCGGGCGACCGCGGCCCGGCCCGTCCCGGTGAGCTGGTGGTGGCGTGGATCGGGTCGCTCGAGCCCGTCAAGGGCCTCGACGTGCTGGTCGACGCACTGGCAGGCGTCGAGGGCGTCAGGGTGCTGCTGGCCGGCGACGGGCCGTCGCGCGACGTGCTGGTGGCGAGGCTGGACGCCGCCGGGCTGGCGGACCGGGTCGAGCTCCTCGGTCGTGTGGCGCGGCCCGAGGAGGTCCTCGGGCGCGCGGACGCCCTGCTGCTGACCTCGTTGGCCGAGAGCTGTCCGATGGTGCTCCTGCAGGCGATGGCGGCGGGCCTGCCCGCGCTGGCCACCGCGGTCGGCGGCGTGCCCGAGGTGCTGCGCGAAGGTCGTGAGGGCCTCCTGGTGCCCGCCGGCGACGCGGCGCGGGTGGCGGCGGCGCTGTGCGTCCTGCGCGACGACCCGGTGCGTCGGCGCGCGATGGGCGACGCGGCCAGGGAGCGCGTGCTCGCGGCGTACACGCTTGAGCACTGCCTCGACCGGCTGGGCGCGCTCTACGACCTGGAGGTGCCGTGCGCCTGCTGATGTCGATCGCCGAGATGGGCTCGGGCGGGGCGGAGACGCTGGTGGCCGACCTCGCGGCCGCCCTGGTCGTCGACGGCCACCGGGTGTGCGTGGCCAGCGACGAGGGCTGGCGGGCAGGCGGGCTGGCGGCGGCAGGCATCGAGCACCTGCGGGTGCCGATGCGGGTGCCGGGCACGCGACGCCTGGCCGCGGCCAGCGCCCGGGTGGCGCGCTGGAGCGTGCGGGGGCGGCCCGACCTGGTGCACGCCCACAACGTGCGGGCCACCCTCACCGGGCGCCTGGGCACCCTGGCCACCGGCCGGCCTCCGGTGCTGAGCACCGTGCACGGGCTGGCGCCCGGCGACTACGCCCCCGCGGTGCGGGTGCTGGAGCGCTGGTCCGACCTGGTGGTGGCCGTCTCCGACTCGGTGGCCGCCGACCTGGTGCTGCACGGCCTACCCCAGGAGCGGGTCCGGGTGGTGCCCAACGCGGTGCCGGTGCCGGTGCTGGCCTCGCGCGCCGCGGCACGGCTCTCCCTCGGCCTGGCCCGCGACGAGCAGGTAGCGCTGTGCGTGGCCCGCCTGGTGCCGCCCAAGCGGCAGGACCTCCTGGTCGGTGCCTGGGCCCGGCGGGCGAGCGGCACGCTGCTGGTCGTCGGCGACGGGCCCGAGCGCGAGCGCCTCGACCGCCTGATCGGCCGGCTCGGCCTGCGCGGCCGGGTGCGGCTGCTGGGCACGCGCAGCGACGTGCCGGCCCTGCTGGCCGCCAGCGACGTGGCCGTGGTGGCCAGCGACCGCGAGGGCCTGTCGATGGCGGCGCTCGAGAGCCTCGCCGCGGGCGTGCCCCTGGTGGCCAGCCGCGTCGGCGGACTGGTCGAGCTGGCCGGTGCGGCCGAGCTGGTCGAGCCCGGTGAGGTCGAGGCCCTGCACGACGGCCTGTCCGCGGTCCTCGACGACCCCCACCACGCCCAGCGGCTGGTCGCGCGGGGCCGCGAGCTGGTCGCGCAGCGCTACTCCGTGGATGCGATGCGCGCCGACTACCTCGGGCTGTACGCCGAGCTGGGCGTCGGGGATGAGATCGGCGGCGCAGCGCCTCGGTGCACGTTTGGACACTGGGTCGATGGGTAGGAGACACGAAGGACTGGGCCGGCTCCAGGACCCGGGTCGTCCACCTCACACCGGTCGGCGCGGGACCTCCGGGCATGCTGGTCGTTGAAGGTCCAACTGCAGTGCTTCTGGGGGGAAGAGAAAAAATGGAGATGCGTGAGCTCGGCGGTGCCCTGTGGAGGCAACGCCTGCTGGTCCTGCTGGTGACCGTCCTCGTCGGAGCGGCCGTGGCCGCCGGTGTGGCCGTGGCGCCCAAGACCTACACCGCTCGCGCCGAGGTGGCCGCGGCCGCCGCCGGAGGCAGCACCGTCGAGGACCTCGACGCCCTGCGCGGCACCCTGGCCGAGAACGCGAACTCCACCGACATCGTCACCGAGGTGCAGGCCCAGCTCGACGTGCAGCGCACGACCGACGAGCTGCGCCGCGCCATCGACGCGCGCTGGGTCGAGGGCACGGTGCTGATCGAGGTCGAGGCCGACGACCGTGACCCGCAGGTCGCCGCCGACATCGCCAACCTGGTCTCCGCCGCGCTGCCGCTCAACGACCCCAGCGAGGGCGCCTTCCGGTTCTCGCCCAGCGACCCGGCCCGGGCGCCGGTGACCTTCTCCAGCCCCAACCTGCTGCTGGCGATCGGCGTGGGCGCGCTGCTCGCCCTGGTGCTGGCCGTCTCGGCGGCGCTGGTGCGCGACCGCCGCACCTACACCGTCTCGAGCGCCGCCACCGTCGAGGAGATCATCGACCTGCCGGTGCTGGCCCACATCCAGCCTCCGCGCGAGCCGGGCCTGCTGGCGATGTACGCCGGCACGCCCGACGCCGACGTCTTCCGTCGCCTGCGCGTCTCGATGGAGGTCGAGGCCAGCGGCGACCCCGCCGGCATGGTCGTCGTCACCGGGGTCACCGACGGCGACCTCAACGCCTGGATCGCGGCCAACCTGGCGATCTCGCTGGCCGGCGTGGGGCGCACGACCCTGCTGGTCGACGCCCGGATGGGCGCCGGCGCCAACCGGCCCACCCAGCTCGAGCCCCAGACCGCCGGCCTCTACGAGGTGCTGCGCGGCGCACCGCTGTCCTCGGCCCTCAACGCCGGCCCGGTCGAGGGGCTGGAGGTGGTCTCGTCGGGGCGCTGGGGCGCCGAGTCGCACGGCCGGCTGCTGGAGACCAGCTTCGCCGGTGCGGCGCAGGAGATGCGCGAGCAGTTCGACGTGGTCGTGGTGATCGCCAACTCGATCACGATGAACGACGACGCGGCGATCATGGGCAGCCAGGGCGCCGTGCTGCTCGCCGTGACCGAGGGTGAGCTGCGCCCGCCCGAGCTGACCAAGGTGCACTACCGCCTGGTCGCCTCGGGATCCCGTCTGCTGGGAGCCGTCCTCGTCGGGCGGAGCAAGGACAAGTGGGCGGCCTGAGCCGCCGCCAGCGGGCCCCGCACCCGGGCCGGCCACGCGTCCTGCACACCTCGGTGCCCACCAGCGAGGGGACCGCGGGCGTGCTGCTGACCTACGTCCGCGACCAGGTGGAGCGTGGCTGGAGCGTCACCGTGGCCTGTCCCTCCGAGGGGTGGCTGGGCTACTCAGCGCGCGAGCTCGGGGCCGAGGTGCGCTGGTTCGACGCGGCGCGCGAGCCCGGGCCCTCGGTCGTCGAGGAGGTCGGTCGCTACGCCCGCCTGGTCGCCGACGTCGAGCCCGACCTGGTGCACCTGCACAGCTCGAAGGCGGGCCTGTTCGGCCGGATGGCGGTGCGCAGCCAGGTGCCGACGATCTTCCAGCCGCACGGCTGGTCCTTCCTGGCCGGCAGCGGCCCGAAGGCGGTGCTGGCCGCCCGCTGGGAGCGCTTCGCCGCCCGGTGGACCGACCACCTGATCTGCGTCAGCGACGGCGAGGCCGCTGTCGGGCGCGAGCGAGGCGTGCTGGCGCCGATCTCGGTGGTGCCCAACGGCGTCGACCTCGAGCGCTTCACCCTCACCGACGACGACGAGCGCCGCGACGCCCGCCGCGCGCTCGACCTCGTCGTCGACGCCCCGACCGTGGTCTGCATCGGCCGGCTCAGCGCCCAGAAGGGCCAGCAGGTGCTGCTGGAGGCCTGGTCGGCGGTGCGGCGCGCGTGTCCCGGTGCCCGGTTGGTGCTGGTGGGCAGCGGGCCAGACGAGCAGCTGCTGCGCGAGCAGGCCGCCGACCTCGAGGGCGTGCAGATGGTCGGGCCCCGCACCGACGTCCCGTCCTGGCTCAGCGCCGCCGACGTGGTGGTCTTCCCCTCGCAGTACGAGGGAGCCGCGCTGGCGCCGATGGAGGCGATGGCGGCCGGGCGCAGCGTGATCGCCTCGTGGATCGAGGGGATCGAGGAGAGCCTGCCCTACGAGTGCGGGGCGATGGTGCGCCCCGACCGGCCCGAGGACTTCGCCGAGGCGATCGTGCGCCGGCTCACCGAGCCCGGCCTGGCCGACGCCGAGGGGATGCGCGGCTGGCGGCACGTGCTGGCCACCCGCGACGCCGCCGAGGCCGCGCGGCGGGTCAGCCAGCTCGCGCTGAGTCTGGTGGAGTCCCGGCCTCCACGACGAGGTCCATGAGCTCCTCGTCGCGACGGGGCTCGCGGCGCGCGACCGTGCGCACCGTGCGCATCACGATCTTGACGTCGCCCCACAGCGACCAGTTGGTGATGTAGTAGTTGTCGGCGCGCGCCCGGTCGTCGATCGAGGTGTCGCCGCGCAGGTTGTTCACCTGCGCCCAGCCCGTCAGCCCGGTGCGCATCCGGTGCCGGTGGCGGTAGCCGGGGGTCTCCTCGGAGAACTGGGCCACGAAGTGCGGCCGCTCCGGGCGCGGGCCCACCAGGCTCATGTCGCCGCGCAGGATGTTCCACAGCTGGGGCAGCTCGTCGACGCCGGTGCGGCGGATGAAGCGGCCCACCGGGCCCAGGCGGTCGCTGGTGTCGATGTTCCAGGTGGTGTCGCCCTGGCGGGTGGAGGCGGCCATCGAGCGGAACTTCAGCAGCTCGAAGGTGCGCCCGTCGCGGCCCACGCGCGTCTGGCGGAAGATGATCGGCGAGCCGAGCTCGCGGCGCACGGCGACGGCGGTGCCGATGAGCACCGGCGCGAGCAGCACCAGGGCCAGCGCCGAGACCACGATGTCGAGGGAGCGCTTGACCAGCATCGACCCCGGCCGCACCGCCCAGCGGCGCAGGCGCACCAGGCTGACGTCGCTGACCACCTCGATGCGGCGCGCCCGGTCGAGACCCATCACCTCGTAGAAGCGCGGCACCACGAAGACCTGGTACTGCATCTGCTGGCAGTGCCGCACCAGGGCGATCGTCTGGTCGTCGGTGCGCGCGCCCCACGCGAAGACCACGTCGTTGACGTTGAGGTCGCGCATCACCCGGGGCAGGGCGCGCAGGTCGCCGAGCAGCGGCGCCGGCAGGTAGCGGGGGTCGGCGTCGTCGTCGACGAAGCCCACCGGCTGCAGGCCGGTCGCCGGGTCGGCGAGCAGGGCGCCCGCGAGCCGGGTGCCGATGTCGTCGGCACCGACGATGACCACCCGGTGCATCAGGAGGCCACGGCGCCGGCCGGTGCGCACCACGGCGTAGGCCACCACCCGGCCGGTGACCAGGATGGCGGCCAGGGCCGCGGTGAAGACGGCGGCGCGGGCCAGGGCGTCGCTGCGCGGGGCCGCCGGGTCGAGACCGAGGCCGAGGACCAGCAGGCCCGCGGTGAGCGTGGTGACCAGGAGCGCGGGCAGGTCCTCGAGGACCGACAGCACCAGGCGCGACTGGTAGAGACCCAGGCTCCGGGCGACCAGCGCGAGGCCCAGGGCGGCGGTGCCCAGGGCCACCGGCCACAGGCCGCGGTCGACGAGGAGCCCGGTGGCCAGCACGGCCACGAGGTCGGTGAGCACGAGCAGGGGTCCGATGCCGGACAGGCCGCTGCGCGCGTGGATCGACTGCTGCACTAGAACTACTACCCCCCAAGGCAGGCGACGCCGCCCCCCATGGAAGACGTCCCCGCTTCGGATTGTGCCCGAAAAGCAGAGGTCTACACGTGGTGCGTGAAATCGGTCCGCACCGCTGCGCACGAACGTCGGCGACCCGGCGGTCCGGACCAGTCCGTGGACTCCAGGTCGCGATCTGGTCACGACCTGCCCGGGGTCGCTACGCGCCAGTACGCAAAGTGATCTAGGTTACTGCCGTACTCGACCGCACCACCCGCCGCACAGCCAGGAGCGCCATGCCTGCCAACCACGACGCCAGCTTCGTCGACACGATGCCCGCGAACGTCGCCGTCCAGTTCTTCGACCGTGTCGCCAAGTCCTCGACCGCCGAGGCCTACCGCTTCCCGGTCGGCGAGACCTGGGAGTCCGTCACCTGGGCGGAGGCCGGCGACCGCGTCACCGCGCTCGCGGCCGGCCTGCTCTCCCTCGGCATCGAGACCGAGCAGCGCGTCGGGATCGTCTCGGGCACCCGCTACGAGTGGATCCTCGCCGACCTGGCCGTGATGTGCGCCGGAGCGGCGACCACGACGGTCTACCCGAGCACCAACGGCGAGGACACCTCCTACATCCTCAGCGACTCGGGCTCGCGGGTGGTCTTCGCCGAGGACGACGAGCAGCTGGAGAAGCTGCGTGCGCACCGCGACGAGCTGCCCGAGGTGATCAAGGTCGTCACCTTCGAGGGCACCACCGACGGCGACTGGGTCATCGACATGGACGCCCTGGCCGAGCTGGGCCGCGCCTACCTGGCCGAGCACCCGGGGATCGTCGAGGAGACCGCCCAGAAGATCCAGCCCGACCAGCTCGCCACGCTCATCTACACCTCCGGCACCACCGGCCGGCCCAAGGGCGTGCGCCTGGTGCACCGCTCGTGGGTCTTCGAGGGCGAGGCCATCCGCGTCCAGGACCTCCTGCACGAGGACGACCTGCAGTTCCTGTGGCTCCCGATGGCGCACTCCTTCGGCAAGGTGCTGCTCTCCTCGCAGCTGGCCTGCGGCTTCGCCACGGCCATCGACGGCCGGGTCGACAAGATCATCGAGAACCTCGCGGTCGTGAAGCCGACCTACATGGGCGCGGCCCCCCGCATCTTCGAGAAGGCCTACTCGCGCATCCACATGATGCAGGCGGCCGAGGGCGGGGCGAAGGAGAAGATCTTCACCAAGGCCTTCGAGGTCGGCGCCAAGGTCGACGAGCTCAAGCGCCAGGGCAAGTCGGTCCCGCTGCCGCTCAAGCTGCAGCACGGGCTCTTCGACAAGCTGGTCTTCAGCAAGGTCCGCGACCGCTTCGGCGGACGGGTGCGCTTCTTCATCTCCGGCTCCGCGGCGCTGAACTCCGAGATCGCACAGTGGTTCCACAGCGCCGGCATCCTCATCCTCGAGGGCTACGGCATGACCGAGAACGCCGCCGGCGCCACCGTGGGCCACCCCGACGAGTACCGGATGGGCACCGTCGGCAAGGCGCTGCCCGGCGCCGAGGTCCGCATCGGCGAGAACGACGAGGTGCAGCTGCGCGGCCCGCACGTCATGCAGGGCTACCACAACCTGCCGGAGGAGTCCGAGAAGACCTTCACCGAGGACGGCTGGCTGCGCACCGGCGACAAGGGCAGCCTCGACGCCGAGGGCTTCCTGACCATCACCGGCCGCATCAAGGACCTCTTCAAGACCTCCGGCGGCAAGTACATCGCCCCGTCGGCGATCGAGGCCAAGTTCAAGGCGCTGTGCCCCTACGTCAGCCAGTTCATGGTCTTCGGCAACGAGCGCAACTACGTCGTCGCGCTGGTCACCCTGGACCCCGACGCGATGGCGGGCTGGGCCGAGGAGAACGGCATGGCCGGCAAGGACTACACCGAGGTGGTGCGCTCCGAGCAGGTCCAGCAGATGATCGGCGGCTACGTCGAGCAGCTCAACGAGCGGCTCAACCGCTGGGAGACCATCAAGAAGTGGGACATCCTCGACCACGACCTGACCATCGAGTCGGGTGAGCTGACCCCCTCGATGAAGGTCAAGCGCAACGTGGTGGAGTCGAACAACAAGGAGAAGATCGCCAGCTTCTACAGCTGAGCGCGTCCCTCGACCAGGGCCCGCGCACCCCACACCCGGGGTGCGCGGGCCCTCGTCCGTCCGGGGCCTGGCACGCCGGGGCCGCACCGGGGTGGGGGAGGATGGGCCGATGCCCTCCACCCCGCTCGACGGCGAGCCCGTCCCCTCCGACGGATCCTTGCCCGAGGCCGCCCTCGCCGAGCTCGGCGAGCGGCCCTTCGGCCTCTACGTGCACGTGCCCTTCTGCACGGTGCGCTGCGGCTACTGCGACTTCAACACCTACACCGCCGAGGAGCTCGGCCCCGCCGGCGGCGCGCCCGGTGCCTCGCGGGCGACGTACGCCCAGGCGGCCGTGGCGGAGGTGCGCCGCGCCCGGCGGGTGCTCGGCGATCGCGACCTGCCGGTCTCGACCATCTTCTTCGGCGGCGGCACGCCCACGCTGCTCAGCCCCGAGGACCTCGGCTCGGTGGTCGCGGCCGCCGCGCAGGAGTTCGGCCTGGCCCCCGACGTCGAGGTCACCACCGAGTCGAACCCCGACTCGGTCGACGCCTCGTCGCTCGAGCGGCTGCGCGAGGTCGGCATCAACCGCGTCTCCTTCGGCATGCAGTCGCAGGTGCCGCACGTGCTCGAGGTCCTCGACCGCACCCACGACCCGCGCCGGGTGCCGGCGGTGGTCCAGTGGGCCCGCGCCGCCGGGATCGAGCAGGTCAGCCTCGACCTGATCTATGGCACGCCGGGGGAGTCCCGGGCCGACTGGGCCACCTCGGTCGAGGCTGCGGTGGCCTGCGAGCCCGACCACGTGTCGGCGTACTCCCTGATCGTCGAGGACGGCACCGCGCTGGCGCGACGGGTGCGCCGTGGCGAGCTGCCGATGCCCGACGAGGACGACCTGGCCGACAAGTACGCGCTGGCCGACGAGCGCCTCGTGGCCGCGGGGCTGGGCTGGTACGAGGTCTCGAACTGGTCCACCGACGCCGCGACGCGCTGCCGGCACAACCTGCTCTACTGGACCGGCGGCGACTGGTGGGGCGTGGGCCCAGGCGCGCACTCCCACGTGGGCGGCGTGCGGTGGTGGAACGTCAAGCACCCGGCGGCGTACGCCGACCGGATCGGTGCCGACCGCAGCCCCGCGCAGGCCCGCGAGGTGCTGGCCCCCGAGGACCGTCGCGTCGAGCGGGTGCTGCTCGAGCTGCGGCTGCGCGAGGGGCTCGACGTCGACGTGCTCGACGCCACCGGCCGGGCCGCGGTGCCCGGGCTGGTCGAGCGGGGGCTGCTGGCCGAGCGGGCCGGGCGGATCGCGCTCACGGAGCGGGCGCGGCTGCTCGCCGACGGCGTGGTCCGCGAGCTGGTCAGCTGACCATCCGGATCGTCAGCGGGTAGCCGTACTCGCCGCCGTCGGCCGAGCGCACCGAGCCGAGGATGGTGAAGACCAGCCAGAGCACGCCCACGACCGCGAGCAGCAGGAAGCCGACGAGCACCAGGACCAGCACGGCCGAGACCGTGGCGTAGATGAGCATGGAGAGCTGGAAGTTCAGCGACTCGACCGCCTGGCGGCGCACGTAGGGCGAGCTCGGCCCCTTGAGCAGCAGCACCAGCAGCGGGCCCAGGAAGGCCAGCGCCACGAACGCCGCCACCAGCGCCGACCAGTGCGCGGCCCCGCCCCAGGTGCGCTCGTCGGGGGTCAGGCCCGAGGGATGGGACGAGTACGGCGGCTGCGGCTGGCTCACGGGGTCTCCTCGGTCACGAAGTCGATCAGCTCCTCGACCCGGCCCAGCAGCGCGGGCTCGCAGTCGCCGAAGGAGTGCACCCGGCCCAGGATCTGCTTCCAGGCCCGGGCGATGTCGGCCTGGTCGCGGTGCGGCCAGCCCAGGTGCTGGCACACGCCCTTCTTCCACTCGATGCTGCGCGGGATCGTCGGCCACTCCTGCAGGCCCAGCCGGTCGGGCTTGACGGCCTGCCAGATGTCGACGAAGGGGTGCCCCACGATCAGCACGTGCTTGCCGACGGGCGAGCGCACGATCGCGTCGGCGATGCGGCTCTCCTTCGACCCACGCACCAGGTGGTCGACCAGCACCCCGACCCGGCGCCCGGGGCCGGGACGGAAGTCGCGCAGGTGGTCGGCCAGGTCGTCGACGCCGCCGAGGTACTCGACCGCGACGCCCTCGATGCGCAGGTCGTCGCCCCAGACCTTCTCCACCAGCTCGGCGTCGTGACGGCCCTCGACGAAGATCCGGCTGGCCCGCGCCACCCGGGCCTTGGCGTCGTGGACCGCGATCGAGCCCGACGCGGTGCGGGTCGGGCGGGCCGGCGCCGAGCGGACCACGGGGGCGGTGAGGATGACGGGGCGGCCCTCGAGCAGGAAGCCGGGGCCCAGCGGGAAGGTGCGTCGGCGGCGACGCCGGTCCTCGAGGGTCACGGTGTCGAGGTCGCGGTCGACCTGCACCACCTCGCCGCAGAAGTCGGTGGTGACCTCCTCGACCACCTCGCCCAGGGTCGCGGGCGCCTCGGTGGCCCGGCCGCGCTTCGGGGCGCGCCAGTCGCCGGACAGGACGTCGTGGCCGTATCGGTCGCTCACCTGCACGAGGCTAGGAGAGCGCACCGACCTCGCGCGGCGGGCGCGCCGGTGGCGACCCGCTCAGGGTGTCGGGCGCGTCACGCCCCGCTGTTGCCGTCGCCCTGGTTGTCGCCCTGGTCGCCGCCCTGGTCGTCGTCCTCGTCCTCGGGGTCGGGCATCTGCTCCGCGCGCTTGCCCTCCTCGCGCAGGTGCACGTCCTCACCCGTCTCCAGGCCCTCGGCCAGCGGGTTGTCCTCGGAGGCCACCAGGTCGGCGGGCAGCTGGTCGTCCCCGATCGAGCTGGGCCCCGCGTCGTGCTCGGTCCCGGGCTCGGGGGTCTTGTCGTTCTCGCTCATGAGGTGACGCTAGCCACCCCCGGCCGTCGCGGTCCTCACCCTCGCCCACCCGGCCCGGACTTCGCGCTGACCCGGCCCGAACCTCGCGCCGAGCCGGCCCGGACCGTCAGATCAGGGGGAGACGCTTCTGGCTGCGGGGCAGCTGCTCGTAGCCGCGGCGCACGGCCGTCTCGAGGTGGCGGGGATCCCAGGGCCACTCGCCGGTCGCGAGCGCCTCGTCGACGGGGACCCCGCGCCCGGCCAGGTCGCGGATGGTCTCGGCGACGATGCCGAGCTCGTTGCGTTGCACCTCGACGAAGTCGCGGTCCACCACCGCCCCGTGCCCGGGCACGACCGTGCTGGCGCCGGTGGTCAGGCCCAGCACGATGTCGAGCGAGAGCGGCCACTGCATCGGGAAGCTGTCGGCGCCCAGCGCGGGCGGGCCCGACTCCTCGACCAGGTCGCCGGCCAGCAGCACCTGGGCGTCGGGCACCAGCACCACCAGGTCGCCGGCGGTGTGCGCCGGGCCGGGGTGGACCAGCTCAAGGACCCGGTCGCCGAGGTCGAGCACGGTGGCCGAGGAGAAGGTGTGGTCGGGCAGCACCACCTCGGTGGCCAGCACCTCCTCGCGGCGCGGGTCGTCGGCGCCGCTCGCCCAGGTGGCGGCGGTGTCGGCGGGGCTCGTCGCGCTGAGCGATGCCACCGCGTCCTCGTGGGCGTGGATCGGCACCCCGGGATCGGCCTCGCGGAAGGCGATGTTGCCGAAGGCGTGGTCGAAGTGCGCGTGGGTGTTGACCACGGCCACGACCTCGCCGGCGCCCAGGCGGCGTACGTCGTCGAGCACGCGCCGCCCCGCGGCTGCGGAGCCGTGCGTGTCGACCACGACCAGCCCCCGGTCGCCGGCGACGACGCTGACGTTGACGTCGTACCACTCGTGCCGGGCCACCCACACCCGGTCGGCGACCTCGGAGAAGACCATGGTCTCACCCTAGGGGCGCGGCGATGCCCTCCCGCAGGAGCCTGCCCAGCTCGGCGGTGCTGGCCGCGCGGCGGGGGAAGCGCAGCCGCACCTGGTGGGCCCCGCCGGGGTCGACCCACTCGAGGCCGACCCCGCGCGCGTCGAGGTCGCGCAGCCGCACCGCGACCACGTCGTCGAGCGGGGTGCCGGTGGAGGCGGCCACGCTGCGGCGCAGGTCGAGGTGGTGGTGCTCCTCGAGGTGCTCCAGGCTGCGCTGCAGGTGGCCCCGGTTGAGCTGGTGGGCAGGGGAGAGGTAGTCGCCGAGCGGCAGCTGGTGGCGGTGGCCGGCCAGGGTGACCAGCGCCGCGGCCGGGTCGAGGGTCACCACGAGGTGCTCGTCGGCGCACGAGCCGCAGGTGGTCGTCTCGAGCGGGCCCAGCCTGCCAGCGAGCACCAGGGCGTCGCCCGCACCGCCGCGCACCGCGCTGCCCACCCGCAGCCGGGCCACCGAGCGCGCGGCGGCGGCCCGGGCCAGCGGCGACCCGACCTCGCAGGTCAGGGTCGGGCGACCGCCCGCCTCGCCGAGCACCGCGTCGTCGATCGCCAGCGGGAGCCGGTCGACCTCGAGGTCGGCAGCGGCAGGACAGGCCAGGATGCTGCGGGCCGCGGCGGCGACGGCGTACGACGCGGGGCCGGGGAGCGAGGAGAGGTCCATGCAGGTAAGGCAAGCCTAACCTTGCTCCGAGGTCAAGAGGTGAGCGGTCCGCGCGGGCCTTGTAGGATTGGCACTCCGTGGCGACGAGTGCCAACCTCGTCGTGCGCGAAGACGCCAGCCTGACCCGGGCTGGCCAGGCTGACGAGGTGGAGGAGGCGACGTGCAGGAGGACCGCAGGCTCGCCGTGCTCCGCGCCATCGTGGAGGACTACGTGCACACCGAGGAGCCCGTGGGCTCCAAGGCGCTCGTGGAGCGGCACGGGCTCGGCGTCTCGCCGGCCACGGTGCGCAACGACATGGCCGTGCTCGAGGACGAGGGCTACATCACCCAGCCGCACACCAGCGCCGGGCGGGTGCCCACCGACAAGGGCTACCGGATGTTCGTGGACCGGCTCACCACGGTGAAGCCGCTCAGCTCGGCCGAGAAGCGCGCGATCTCGAGCTTCCTCGACGGCGCCGTCGACCTCGACGACGTCGTGCAGCGCTCGGTGCGCCTGCTCTCGCAGCTGACCCGCCAGGTCGCGGTGGTGCAGTACCCCACGCTGTCGCGCTCCACGGTGCGCCACGTCGAGATCGTCGCCCTCGCCCCGCGCCGGCTGCTCGTGGTGCTGATCCTCAGCACCGGGCGGGTCGAGCAGCGGCTCGTCGAGCTGGCCACCGACCTCACCGACGACGCCCTGGCCGACCTGCGCCAGCAGGTGCTGCGCGCAGTGACCGGCCAGACCATCGCCGAGGCGATGACGGCGCTGCGGGCGCTGCCGCCGGCTGCCGCCGACCCGGCCCGCCCCGACGCGGCCACCGCCAGCGCCCCGGTGGTCGAGGTGCTGCTCGACGCCCTGAGCGACGACCGCTCCGACCACCGCATCGCGGTCGGCGGCGCCGCCAACCTCGCCCGCTACGGCGACTCCTTCGACTCGGCGGTGCGGCCCCTCCTCGAGGCCCTCGAGGAGCACGTCGTGCTGCTCAAGCTGCTCGGCGAGGCCGGCACCGGCGGGCTGGTGACCGTGCGGATCGGCGCCGAGGGGCCCTACGAGGAGCTCGCCTCGACCAGCGTCGTCTCCACCGGCTACGGCCCGCCCGACGAGTCGTTGGCCACGCTGGGCATCGTCGGTCCGACCCGCATGGACTACCCCGGCACGATGGCTGCGGTGCGAGCCGTGGCCCGCTACGTCTCCCGCATCCTCGACGAGGCCTGAGCGTCCTCGCCGCCCCCGCAGCACCAGCACCGCACCCACCCAGCACGCACCAGCACCCAGTCAAGACCTGTTAGGAACATGGTGAGCCAGGACCTCTACGACACCCTCGGCGTCTCGCAGGACGCCGACGCCGACGCCATCAAGAAGGCGTACCGCAAGCTCGCGCGCCAGTACCACCCCGACGTCAACCCCGACCCTGCCTCCAAGGAGAAGTTCGGGGAGGTCTCGCGGGCCTACGAGGTGCTCTCCGACCCGCAGAAGCGGGCGGCCTACGACCGCGGCGGCGACCCGTTCGGCGGTGCCGGGGCCGGTGGTTTCGGCCAGGGTGCCGGGTTTTCCTTCACCGACATCATGGATGCCTTCTTCGGAGGCAGCGGTCAGGGCGGTGGCCAGGGCCGTGGTCCGCGTCCGCGCGTACGCCGCGGCCAGGATGCGCTGATCCGCCTCGAGATCGACCTCGCCGAGGCCGCCTTCGGCGTCGCCCGCGAGATCAAGGTCGACACCGCGGTCAGCTGCACCACCTGCGGCGGCGACGGCGCCGCCCCGGGCAGCCACCCGGTGCCCTGCGAGACCTGTCGCGGGCAGGGCGAGGTCGCCCACGTGCAGCGCTCCTTCCTCGGCGAGATCCGCACGCTGCGCCCCTGCGCGGCCTGCCGCGGCTTCGGCACGGTCATCCCCGAGCCCTGCCGCGAGTGCTCCGGCGACGGGCGGGTGCGCTCGCGCCGCGCGCTGACGGTCAAGATCCCCGCGGGCGTCGACACCGGCACCCGCGTGCAGCTGGCCGAGGAGGGCGAGGTCGGTCCGGGCGGCGGGCCTGCCGGCGACCTCTACGTCGAGATCCACGTCGCACCCCACGACGTCTTCACCCGCCAGGGCAACGACCTGCACTGCACGGTCACCGTGCCGATGACCGCCGCCGCCCTGGGCACCACGCTGACGATCCCGACCCTCGAGGCCGACGTGGCCTCCGAGGACAGCGACCCCGAGCTCGAGACGTCCTTCGAGCTCGAGGTGCGCCCGGGGACCCAGTCGGGCATGGAGCAGGTGCTGCGCGGGCGCGGTGTCCCCGGCCTGCGGGGCGGTCGCGGCGACCTCGTCGTGACCGTGGCCGTCGAGACGCCCGGGCGCCTCGACGCCCGCCAGGAGGAGCTGCTACGCGAGCTCGCCGCCCTGCGCGGCGAGGAGGCCCCCGACGGGCAGGTCCGCCCGGGCGGCGCGAAGTCGGTCTTCGGCCGCCTGCGCGACGCCTTCAACGCGCACTGAGCCGTCGATGACGCTCCCCGTCCACCTCGTGCCGAGCCTGGAGTCGGCCACGGCCGGCTCCGCGGTCACCGTCGAGGGCGACGAGGCCCACCACGCCGTCGCCGTACGCCGCCTGCGCGTGGGCGAGCAGGTCGTGCTCACCGACGGCCGCGGCCGCTCGGTGGTGGGCGAGGTGACCTCGACCGGCAAGCGGGTCTTCGACGTCGAGGTCGTCAGCGCCGACCGGGTGCCTGAGCCGGCCCCGGCGCTGACGGTGGTGCAGGCGCTGCCCAAGGGCGACCGGGGCGAGCTGGCCGTCGAGGTGCTGACCGAGGTCGGGGTGGCCCGGGTCGTGCCGTGGGCGGCTTCGCGCTCGGTGGCGGTCTGGAAGGGCGAGCGGGCCGCCAAGTCGCTGGCCCGCTGGCGCTCCACGGCGCGCGAGGCGGCCAAGCAGGCCCGTCGGTCGTGGCACCCCGAGGTCGACGCGCTGGCCGGCACCGCTGAGGTGGCCGAGCTGCTGCGCGGCGCCGACCTGGCGGTGGTGCTGCACGAGGACGCGACCGAGCCGCTGTCGGGCGTCGACGTGCCGCCCAGCGGCCACGTCGTGGTCGTGGTGGGCCCCGAGGGCGGCGTCTCGCCCGACGAGCTGGCCGCGTTCACCCAGGCCGGTGCGCGCGTCGTACGCCTGGGCGAGGAGGTGCTGCGCACCTCGACCGCCGGGGTGGTGGCCTGCGCCGCGCTGCTGGCGCGCACCTCGCGCTGGTCCTGACGACCCGGTTCTCGGCCGGGGGCGGGCGGTCCTAGGGTGTGGGTGTCGTCGGTCACGTCGTGACGGGCGAGGCACCTGTCACCACGTCCTGGGAGGTCTGATGAGCGCGTCCACCGCCGTCGAGGAGGAGAAGCGCCGCGGCGCGTTCTCGTCGCGCCGGGTCTTCATCCTGGCCGCCATCGGCTCGGCCGTCGGACTGGGCAACATCTGGCGCTTCCCCTACGTCGCCTACGAGAACGGCGGCGGGGCCTTCGTCATCCCCTACCTGGTCGCGCTGCTGACCGCCGGCATCCCGTTCCTGCTGCTCGACTACGGCATCGGCCACAAGTTCCGCGGCTCGCCGCCGCTGTCGTTCGCGCGGATGCGCCGCGGCGCCGAGGGACTGGGGTGGTGGCAGGTCGGCATCTGCGCGGTCATCGCCATCTACTACGCCGCGGTGCTCGCGTGGGCGGTGCGCTACGCGTTCTTCTCCTTCACCAAGGCGTGGGGTGCCGATCCGGCCGGCTTCTTCATCGGTGAGTTCCTGCAGGTCAGCGATCCCGGTGTGACCGCCGAGCCGGTCGCCGGCGTGATGGTGCCGCTCGTGGTGATGTGGGCGCTGGTCATCGCGATGCTGGCCCTGGGCGTGCAGAAGGGCGTCGGTGCCACCGCGATGGTCTTCATCCCGGTGCTGGTGCTGAGCTTCGGCGCGCTGGTGGTCGTCTCGCTCTTCCTGCCCGGGGCCGGCAGCGGCCTCGACGCGCTGTTCACCCCCAGCTGGAGCGCGCTGGCAGAGCCCACGGTGTGGGCCGCGGCGTTCGGGCAGATCTTCTTCTCGCTGTCGATCGGCTTCGGCATCATGATCACCTACGCCTCCTACGTGCACCGCCACACCGACATGCCCGGCTCCGGGCTGGTCGTCGGCTTCTCCAACTCCGGCTTCGAGCTGCTGGCCGGCATCGGCGTCTTCGCCGCCCTCGGGTTCATGGCCCAGGACACCGGGCAACCGGTCGGCGAGGTCGCCGGCGGAGGAGGCGTCGGTCTCGCGTTCATCGCCTTCCCGGCGATCATCAACGAGGCCCCGGCCGGCGCGCTGATCGGTGTGCTCTTCTTCGTCTCGCTGGTGCTGGCCGGCATCACCTCGCTGATCTCCATCACCGAGGTGGTCATCTCCGCGGTGCGCGACAAGTTCGAGATCGGCCGGGTCGCAGCCACCCTGGTGGTGGCGCTGCCGATGGCCACCGTGAGCGTGCTCTTCCTGGGCACCACCAGCGGCCTGCACGTGCTCGACATCGTCGACCACTTCATCAACCAGTTCGGCATCCTGCTGGTCGCGGTGGTCTCGATGGTCGTCGTCGTGTGGGGCCTGCGGGCGCTGCCCCAGCTGGCCGCCCACCTCAACGACCACAGCTCGGTGCACGTCGGGCTGTGGTGGCGCGCGCTGATCGGGGTGGTGACACCGATCGCGCTGGGCTACGTGCTCGTCGACGCGTTCGTCACCGACGTGCAGACGCCGTACGGCGACCCCGAGGCGCCGTACCCGACCTGGATGCTGGCCGTCTTCGGCTGGGGGTCGGCGGGGGCCGTGGTCGTCATCGGCTTCGTGCTGGCGCGGCTGCGCTGGCGCTCGGCGACGGCGCTGGACGGCGCGACCTACGACACCGACGCGAGCAAGGAGGTGCAGCGATGAGCACGACGGCGATCGTGATGATGGTCGTGGCGATGCTGGTGATCTGGGGCGGGCTCGCCCTGGCGATCCTCAACCTCACCAGGTCGGCCGAGACCCCGACGTCCCGCGAGGTCCACCGCGACCTGTAGTCGCGGCGGCCCCGCGGCGGCGTACGGGCCCCGGCTCAGCCGACGCTGATGACCTTGGTGTCCTCGAACGGCCCGGGGCCCTCGCCGCCGGACGGGTCGTCGGTCATGGCGGCGAAGGTGTACTCGCCGGGGGCGAGGCCGGAGACGTCGACCTCGCTCTGCCACGGGTAGAGGCGGTCCATCCAGCCCTCGGCGGTGCTGAAGCCGTCGAGCACGACGGTGCCTGAGGAGTCGCGGACCTCCCACGGCACGGTGGCCTCGAAGGAGGACGCCACCCCGCTGGCGGTGAAGGTGCCCGAGACCTCGGCGCCGGACTCGGGGCTGGTGACGCTGACCAGCGCGAGCACGTCGAGCTGGTCGACGTTGGCCACGCCGCCGTCGGTGTCGATGCCGAACATCGGCACCGCCGGCCCGCCGGGCTCGCCGACGACCTGCACCGGCGCCCGGCTCTGCAGGGCGCCCTGCACGGTGTAGACCAGCGCCTGCACCGCCAGCTCGGCCTGCTTGCGCGACATGTCGGCGGGGCGGTCGGCCCAGCGGTCGTCGGGCACCTGGGCGATGATCAGCCCGGCCTGCTCGTCGAGGCGGACCGAGGAGAAGCTGCCGTCGACCGGGAACGCGGCCCGGTAGTCGGGGTCGGCGGGCACCCCGGCCGCGACCATGTCGGCGGCGCCGAGCGCCGGGTCGCCGCTGACCCTGCGGAACTCGCGGTAGAGGCGCGGGCCCATCGGGCTGTCGCCGACGTAGTAGACCGGCACGGTGCTGGTCTCGCCCGGGTCGGGCTCGGTGGTCACGCTCGGGCTCTCGGCGGGCTCGTCGCTGGTGGTGGGCTCGCTGGGCCCGGTGCTGCCGGGGCTGCTGGTGCTGCCGGCGGGGGCCGGGTCGTCGGCGCGGTCGCTGCCGTCGTCGCCGCACCCCGCGAGCACGCCCAGCGCCAGGGCGGTGACGGCCGCCCCGGCCAGGGTGCGGTGCAGCGGGCCGCGGCGGCTGCGGCTGGTCTGCTGGCTGGTCTGCTGGCTGGTCTGCTGGCTGGTCATGGTGCTCTCCCTCGTGCTCACGGGACCACGATGGTCCGTGTGTCGGTCATCGGCCCGCCCGACTCGCCGTCGGAGGGGTCACTGGTCATGGCCACGAACGTGTAACGGCCCGGCTCGAGGCCCGAGACGTCGACCTCGGCCTCCCACGGGTAGAGACGCCCCATCCAGCCCTCGGCGGTGCTGAAGCCGTCGAGCACCACCGCGCCGGTGGCGTCGCGGACCTCCCACGGCACGGTCGCCTCGAACGACGAGGCGCGACCCCGTGCGGTGAAGGTGCCCTCGACCTGCTCGCCCTCGGCCGGGTCGCTGATGCTGACCAGGGCCAGCACGTCGAGGTCCTCGCCCTGGGCCAGCGGCTCCGCGACGGGTACGCCGAGGAGCTGGTCGGTGCGCTGGCCGTCGAGCAGCAGCTGCACCGGGGCCGCCGAGCCGACGGCGGCCTGCGCGGTGCGCACCACCTGCTCCACGGCCAGCGCGGCCTCGGCCGGGTCGAGGCCGCCCGGCCGCAGTCGCAGGTCGCCCGCGAGGTCGACCGTGACGAGCTCGGCGTCTCCGGTGGCTCCGACCAGGGTGGCGCCGGTGCCGGCCCAGGGGGAGCGGTAGTCGGGGTCGTCGGAGTCGCCCTCCACCGCGGCCCTGACCGCGGGGGCCAGCGGCACGGAGCCGTCGCCGGGCAGGGCCCGGAACTCCCGGTAGAGCCGGGGGCCGCGCGGGGTGTCGCCCACGTAGTAGACGGCGGCGGTGACGGTCTCGGCCACCGGCGGCGCCGGGGTGGTCGGCGTCGTCGGCGACGGGTCGGTGGTCGGCGAGGTGCTCGCTGTGGGGGTCGCGGAGGGCTGCTCGGCCGGGTCGGGCGCCGACGTCGGGGTGGTGCCGGGGCCGAGCACCGCGACGGCGGTCACGGCCGCGGCCGCGGCCAGCGCCGCGCCGCCGGCGTACCACCAGCGGCGCTGCGCGGCCGGGCTGCTCGTGCGGGACCGGATCTCGTCGAGCCGGTCGGCGGGCTCGACGTCGTCGACCGCCTCGCCCAGCAGGCGCGCCAGGTCGGTGTCGCGGTCGGTGTCGCGGTCGTGGGTGCTCATGAGGGCTCCTCGAGGTACGACGCGAGCAGCTCGCGCAGGCGGGCGGAGCCGCGGGAGGCGTGGCTCTTCACGGCGCCGCGGCTGATGCCCAGCGCGTCGGCGATCTCGGCCTCGGACAGGTCCAGGTAGTGCCGCAGGGCCAGCACCTCGCGCTGCCGCTCGGGCAGCGCCCGCATCGCGTCGAGGACGGCCGCGCGGCGGTCGGCGACCAGGCTGCGCTCGTCGGCGGGGGCCGCGGTGGTCGGCGGCGGCTGGCTGGCGAGGTGGCGCTGGACGACGGCGCGGTGGCGCAGGGCCGAGCGGGAGCGGTTGACCACGCTCTGGCGCAGGTAGGCCAGTGCCTTGGCCGGGTCGCGGATGCGGTCCCAGCGCCCGTGGACGGCCACGAAGGCGTCCTGCACGACCTCCTCGGCGGCGCCGACGTCGCGCAGCAGGAGGACCGAGAGCCGCACCAGCTCGCGCCAGTGCGCGGCGTACAGCTGCTCGAGCGCCTCGTCGGCGCTCCAGCGCGCGGGCTCGTCGCTCACGGCGCCGGGGCGTCGTGGGGGAGCGCTCGCATGGGTGGTCACGCTAGTGCGACGCCCGAGGGGCCCTGGGGGTTTACCGCGGCGCGGCAACGGATTTGTGGGACGATGCGTGGCGGGAGGCAACAAGTGAGCGACTGTCTGTTCTGCAAGATCGTCGCGGGGGAGGTCCCCGGCGACGTCGTGCACGTCACCGAGGGCACCGTCGCGTTCCGCGACGTCGCGCCGCAGGCGCCGACGCACGTGCTGGTGGTGCCGCGCACGCACTACGCGAACGCCGCCGAGCTGGCTGCCGGCGACCCCGCGGTGATGAGCGAGCTCGTCACCGCGGCCGCGGCCGTGGCGGCCGCGGAGGGCCACGACGACTACCGGCTGGTGCTCAACACCGGTGAGGGTGCGGGCCAGTCGGTCTTCCACACCCACCTGCACGTGCTGGCGGGCCGGCCGATGACGTGGCCGCCCGGATGAGCGGTCCGACCGCCGGCCGGGTCGGCGTACGCCGCCTGGTCGTGCTCGCCCTGACCGGCCTGCTCGCCGTGGCCGGGGTCGTGGCCGGCGTGGCCGTGCTCGGCACCGACGACCGTCGCGACGGCGACCCGGCCAGCGTGCTCTCGCCGGTCGACCCGCCCGAGGTCGTCGCCGAGCAGCTCTCGTCGCTGCCGCCCGGCAAGGAGCTGCCGCTGCGCCGCGGGGAGCGGCGGATGAGCCTGGAGATGACCGAGGAGTACACGCCCTCGGCCCCCGGCGGTGCCGGCACCGACGACTACCGCTGCTTCCTGCTCGACCCCGGCCTCGACGAGGACGTGTGGCTGACCGGCAGCCAGGTGGTGCCCGGCAACCCCGAGGTCGTGCACCACGTGATCCTCTTCCGCGTCGAGCCCGACCAGGTCGAGGCAGCGCGGGCCCTCGACCACAAGACCGTCGACCCCGGCTGGACCTGCTTCGGCGGCAGCGGCGTCGAGGGGGCTGCGGCCGACATCTCCGACGCCAGCTGGCTGGCGGCGTGGGCGCCCGGCGGCGACGAGACCCAGCTGCGCGACGGCCACGGCATCCGCCTCGAGGCCGGCACCCAGGTGGTCATGCAGGTGCACTACAACCTGCTGCGCGGGCAGTCGGCCGACCGGTCGTCGACCCGGCTGCGCTGGATGCCCGGCAGCCGCGACCTGACCCCGCTGCACACCTACCTGATGCCGGCCCCGGTCGAGCTGCCCTGCCGGGCCGCGCGCTCCGACGGCCCGCTCTGCGAGCGCGACGCGGCGATGGTCGACCTGCGCCAGCGCTTCGGGGCGGCCGCCTCGACCGCCGACGTGCTGCACCTGCTGTGCGGCGAGGGCCAGGGACCCTCCGAGACCACCACCTGCACCCGCCGGGTCAGCCAACCGATGACGGTGCTGGGCGCGGCCGGTCACATGCACCTGCTGGGCCGCGAGATCTCGGTCGTGGCCAACGCCGGCACGCCCGAGGAGCGCACGCTGCTCGACATCGACCAGTGGGACTTCGACGACCAGGGCTCCAAGCCGGTCGAGCCGCTGCGCCTCGAGGCGGGGGAGACCCTGACCGTGACCTGCACCCACCGGCAGTGGCTGCGCGACAAGCTGCCCGCCTTCGCCGGCCAGGAGGAGCGCTACGTGCTCTGGGGCGAGGGCTCCACCGACGAGATGTGCCTGGGCACCCTCCAGGTCGCCTACGACGGCGAGCCCACCGGCTCGCTGTGACCCGGGCGACGGCTCAGAAGAGGTAGGCGAGCCGCATCACGGCGAAGACCACCGGCAGCCCGAAGACGACCAGCAGCGCCCACGCGGTCCAGTAGTGCACGCGCTTGGCGGGGTCGAGCCGGCCCCCGAAGTCGAGCAGCGCGCCCTCGACGGTGTGGTGGGTCAGCCCCATCGCCCGCGCGTGCTGCGGCATCGTCTCGCCGGGGAACCAGTAGGGCGCCGAGTCGTCGTCGTGCGCGTCGGGGTCCTCGTCGTCCCACTCGCGCAGGTCGTGCTCGCCCCCGGCCATGGTTCCAGCCTACGTCGGGACCGTCTTTACTGAGTGGGTGCTGCTCGGGGCCACGCCGTAGCATGGGAGGCGCTCGACCCACCGTCCCCGCGACAGAGAGGCGCCCTCCGGGCATCCATGTCCCACTCCGATGACCGCAGCACCCCCGCCGAGAGCCCCGCCAGCGGAGCACGCAGCCACCACACGGTCGTGGTGCCCAACAGCATCGACATGGTCAGCCTGCTGGGGCCCGGCGACGAGCACCTCGCCATGATCGAGAAGGCCTTCGACGCCGCCGTGCACGTGCGCGGCAACCGGATCACCCTCGAGGGCGACCCCGGTGAGATCGCGCTGGCCCAGCGGCTGCTCGACGAGCTCGTCACCATCATCCGCACCGGTCAGGGCATCAGCACCGAGACCGTCGAGCGGGTGCTGACGATGCTGCGCACCGAGACCACCGAGCGCCCCGCCGACGTGCTGAGCCTCAACATCCTCTCCAACCGGGGCCGCTCGATCCGCCCCAAGACGCTGAACCAGAAGAAGTACGTCGAGTCGATCGACAAGCACACCATCACCTTCGGCATCGGCCCGGCGGGCACCGGCAAGACCTACCTCGGCATGGCCAAGGCGGTGCAGGCGCTGCAGTCGAAGCAGGTCAACCGGATCATCCTGACCCGCCCGGCGGTCGAGGCCGGCGAGCGCCTGGGCTTCCTGCCCGGCACCCTCAGCGAGAAGATCGACCCCTACCTGCGCCCGCTCTACGACGCGCTGCACGACATGATCGACCCCGAGACGATCCCCAAGCTGCTGGCCGCCGGCACCATCGAGGTGGCCCCGCTGGCCTACATGCGCGGGCGCTCGCTCAACGACTCCTTCATCATCCTCGACGAGGCGCAGAACACCACGCCCGAGCAGATGAAGATGTTCCTGACCCGCCTGGGCTTCGGCTCCAAGATCGTCGTCACCGGCGACATCACCCAGACCGACCTGCCCGGCGGCACCCGCTCGGGCCTGCGGGTGGTGGAGGAGATCCTCGACGGCGTCGAGGACATCGGCTTCAACCGCCTGACCAGCAGCGACGTCGTGCGGCACCGGCTCGTGGGCCGCATCGTCGCGGCGTACGACGACTTCGACGCGCGCGCCGAGCGCGCCCGGCCCGTGCAGGGGAACCGACCATGAGCATCGAGGTCCTCGACGAGTCCGGCCAGCAGGTCGACGTACGTCGCCTCTCCACCCTGAGCCGGTTCGTGATGGACCGGATGCACGTGCACCCGCAGGCCGAGCTGTGCATCAAGGCCGTCGACGAGGCCACGATCGCCGAGCTCAACGAGCAGTGGATGGACAAGGAGGGCCCCACCGACGTGCTGGCCTTCCCGATGGACGAGCTGCGGCCCGGCCTGGTCGACGAGGAGCCCGAGGAGGGCGTGCTCGGCGACCTGGTGCTGTGCCCCGAGATCGCGCGGCGCCAGGGCGAGAGCGCCGGGCACGGCACCGTGGCCGAGATCGAGCTGCTCACCGTGCACGGCATCCTGCACCTGCTCGGCTACGACCACGCCGAGCCGGAGGAGCACCGCGAGATGTTCGGCCTGCAGGACGAGCTCCTGGCCGCGTGGCGCGCCACTGACGACGCATGAGCGGCGGTGACGTCGGGCTGCTGGTGACGGCGGCCGCGCTGGTCGTGCTCGCCGGGATCTTCTCGGCCGCCGACGCCGCGCTGGCCTCGTTCTCCCACGCCCGGGCCGGCGAGCTGCTCGCCGAGGGACGCGCCGGCGCCAAGCGGCTGATCGGGCTCCTCGACGACCTGCCCCGCTACCTCAACACCGCGCTGCTGCTGCGGATGGCCGCCGAGGTCTCCGCGATCGTGCTGGTCGCCCTGCAGGTCGACGAGCTGATGCAGGGCGCGTGGTGGGCCAGCGTGCTGACCGCCATCGCGGTGATGCTGCTGGTCTCCTTCGTCGTCGTCGGGGTCGCCCCGCGCACGATGGGCCGCCAGCACGCCGAGACCGTCGCCCTGCTCTCGGCCGGGCCGCTGAGCCTGGTCACGCGGGTCCTCGGCCCGATCCCGCAGGTGCTGATCAGGCTGGGCAACGCGCTGACGCCCGGCAAGGGCTTCCGGGAGGGCCCGTTCTCGACCGAGTCCGAGCTGCGCGAGCTCGTCGACCTGGCCGAGGCCTCCTCGCTCATCGAGAGCGAGGAGCGCCGGATGATCCACTCGGTCTTCGAGCTCGGCGACACCACCGCCCGCGAGGTGATGGTGCCCCGCAACGACGTCGTCTACGTCGAGAAGCACAAGAACCTGCGCCAGAGCCTCTCGCTGTTCCTGCGCAGCGGCTACTCGCGGCTGCCGGTGGTCGACGAGAACCTCGACGACATCGTCGGGATGGCCTACCTCAAGGACATCGTGCGCCGCGACTTCGAGGCGCCCGACGCCGAGTTCACCGAGCGCATCGAGTCGGTGATGCGCCCCGTGCACTGGGTGCCGGAGTCGAAGGCGGTCGACGGGCTGCTCAAGGAGATGCAGGCCCGGCGCCAGCACATCGCGGTCGTCGTCGACGAGTACGGCGGCACCGCCGGCCTGGTCACCATCGAGGACATCCTCGAGGAGATCGTCGGCGAGATCACCGACGAGTACGACGAGGACGAGATCGAGGTCGAGCACCTCGCCGAGGGCGTCGTGCGGGTCTCCTCGCGCTTCCCCGTCGACGACCTCGAGGAGATCTTCGGCGACGACGTCGAGGAGGAGGACGTCGACTCCGTCGGCGGGCTGATGGCCAAGCACCTCGGCCTGGTGCCGATCCCCGGCTCCTCGGTCGAGGCCCACGGGCTGCGCTTCGTGGCCGAGGACAGCGCCGGACGCCGCAACAAGATCGTCACCGTGCTCATCTCGCGCCTCGAGCCGGTGCACGACAGCGACGACGAAGAGGACCGCCCCGACAACCGTCGCGACGACAGCCGCGACCACCGAGAGGACGACGAGGACCAGTGAGCACCCCCGCCGAGGACCCCGCCGAGGGCCCCGCCCCCGACGCGCTGGCCGCCGAGGACAAGAAGCTGGTCACCCTCGCCCGCTCCACCCGGGCCCGCACCCGCGCCGCCGAGGGGGCCGCGGTGCGCGACGCCGACGGGCGCACCTACGCCGCTGCCACCGTCGACCTGCCCTCCCTGCAGGTCTCCGCGCTCGGGGTCTGCGTCGCCATGGCGGTCGCCTCGGGCGCCACGGGGCTCGAGGCCGCCGTCGTGCTCACCGACGCCGCGGCGGTGACGCCGCGCGACCTCGACGCGCTGCGCGACCTCGGCGGCAGCGGCGTACCGGTGCACCGCGGGGACGCCAAGGGCGCCCTCGCCGGCACCACCCGCACCTGACCCGGCCCGAATCTCCCGCCGACCCGGCCTGAACTTCCCGCCGACCCGGCCTGAACTTCCCGCCGACCCGGCCTGAACTTCCTGCGCCGCGGTGCGCCGCCGGGTCGCTGTGCTCCGACGGTCGATCTGCGCCGGGTCGAGGCGAAGTTTGGGCCGGGTCGAGGCGAAGTAGGGGCCGGGTCAGCTCGGGCGGGCGGCGGGTGGGAGCTCGTCGAGGGGGCGGCCCGGGGCGCTGAGCGGGTCCTCCGGCAGCGCCTCGACCTGCAGGCGGCACCACGGGCTGACGTCGCGGGTGCCGTCGAGGACGCCGCTGCGGAAGTCTGCCCAGGACTCCCAGACCACCTCCTCGACCTCGGCCGGGTCGAGGCGCGGCTCGGTGGAGGTGGTCGCGACGAGCACCGGGCACAGCTCGTGCTCGACGACACCGTCCATCTCGGCGCGGTAGCCGAAGCCGGGCAGCAGCACCCGCAGGTCGTCGAGCTCGAGGCCTAGCTCCTCGTGCACCCGGCGACGTACGCCGTCGAGGAACGCCTCGCCGGGGGCCGGGTGGCCGCAGGCGGAGTTGGTCCACAGCCCGGGGAAGGTGCGCTTGCTCAGCGCCCGCCTGCTCAGCAGGATCCGGCCGTCGTGGTCGAAGACGTAGCAGGAGAACGCCAGGTGCAAGGGAGTGTCGGCGTGGTGCACGCCGGCCTTGTCGGCGACCCCGACCGCGTGCCCGGCCTCGTCGAGCAGCACCACCTGCTCCCGGGCCGGCTCCGCCACCGACCCGCTCATGCCGGCCTCGCCAGCTGGTTGACGGCCGCGCCGAAGACCCAGGGCACCCGGTCGGCCGCGGCGACCAGGCGCCGGCGCACCGCCTGGTGCCGGGTGGCGGTGACCAGGCCGAGGGTGAGCAGCTCGTGGCGGCGCCGCAGGCGGCGCGAGGTGGCGTCGTAGCCCTCGGGAGCGTCGGCGACCACGGCCGCGACCGCGGCAGCGGCCTCGGCCAGCCCGAGCGCGATGCCCTCGCCGGTGAGCGCGTCGACGTAGCCCGCGGCGTCGCCGACGAGCAGCACCCGTCCGGCGACCCGGTGCCGCGCCTGCTGGCGCAGCGGCCCGGCGCCCATCACGCGGGTCCGTTCGACGTCCGCCACCCGCTCGCGCAGCCCGGTGAAGCCCTCGAGCAGCGCGGCGTAGGGCTCGCGGCGCCCGCTCAGCACCGCCAGGCCGACGAGGTCGGGGGCCACCGGGGTCACGTAGGCCTCGGCGTGCGGCGCCCAGTGCACCTCGACGAAGTCGCTCCACGGCGCGACCCGCAGGTGGCAGCGCTGGCCGTAGCGCCGAGCGCCGCGCACCGGTGCGTCGAGGCCGAGCAGCCGGCGCACGGGGGAGTGCAGCCCGTCCGCGGCGAGCAGGTAGCGGGTCGCCCGGCCGTCGACGAGCAGGTGCGAGCCGTGGTCGACCACCGAGCGCACGGCCTCGTGGCGCACCTCGACACCCGACTCGGCAAGGCGGCGCGACAACCCCGCGTGCAACGTCGTACGCCGCACGCCGCGGCCCGGCCCGGCCCGGAAGCGCGCGTCGGCGCTGCGCTGCCCGTCGCGGTAGCGGATGCCGGCCAGGTCGATGCCCTCGACCTCGACGCCGAGGTCGGCCAGGCGCGCGAGCGCCCCCGGCATCAGCCCCTCGCCGCAGGCCTTGTCGACGACCCCGGCCCGGGGCTCGACGACCACGACGTCGAGCCCGGCGCGGCGCGCGTGCAGCGCGGCGGCCAGCCCCACCGGCCCACCGCCGGCGACCACCAGGTCATGCACGTCGCGCCTCGGGATCGAACGGCCCGGGCTCGAGCGGTCCGGGCTCGGGCGGTCCTGCGGGTGCCGGCGGCAGCGTGGCCAGCGCGGCGTCCTCGACCCGCAACCGCACGGTCAGCAGCGCCGCGTTGGCGACGGTGAAGACCAGCGCGGTGATCCACGACAGGTGCAGCAGCGGCAGCGCGGCACCCTCGACGACGACGGCGACGTAGTTGGGGTGGGAGAAGAAGCGGTAGGGCCCACCGGTGACCGGGGGCAGCCCCGGCACGATGATGACCCGGGTGTTCCAGCGCGGCCCGAGGGTGGCGATGCACCACCAGCGCAGCGCCTGGGAGGCCACGACCAGCACCAGCATCGAGGCGGCCAGCGCCAGCGGCACGTCGGGGCGCACGACGTAGGCCTCGACGAGCATCGCGACCAGCAGCCCCGAGTGCAGCACGACCATCACGGGGTAGTGGCCCTGCCCGGTCTCGACACCGCCGCGGGCGAAGGACCAGGCGGCGTTGCGCTTGGACACCACGAGCTCGGCCAGCCGCTCGAGCGCGACCAGGGCGACGACGACGGTGAAGAAGGTCAGCGAGGCCACGCGACCCCACCCTCCGCGCGCAGCAGCACGAGCTCGGAGCAGAAGCCCGGGCCCATCGCCATCATCAGCCCGTAGGAGCCGGGCCGGGGCGGCTTGTCGCGCAGGGTGTCCTCGAGCACGTGCAGCACCGAGGCCGACGACAGGTTGCCCACCCGGTCGAGCGACTCCCAGGTCAGCCGCACGTCCTCGTGCTCGAGCTCGAGCGCCTCCTGCAGCGCCTCGATCACCTTGGGCCCGCCGGGGTGGCAGACCCACCACTCGACGTCGGCGCGGGTCAGGTCGTGGGAGGCCAGGAACCCGTCGACGTCCTCGCGGATGTAGCGCCCGACGATCTGGGGCACCGCGGCGTCGAGCACGATCCGCAGCCCGCCGCTGGTGACGTCGAAGCCCATCGTGCGCTCGGAGTCGGGGTAGAGCCGGCTGCGGGTGTCGAGCACCCGGGCGGCGCCCGGCTCGCCGGCCTCGCCGCGGGCCACCACGGCCGCGGCGCCATCGCCGAACAGCCCGCTGGCCACCAGGTTGGGCACCGACACGTCGTCGCGCTGCACGGTCAGCGAGCACAGCTCGACCGCGACCAGCACCGCCACCTGGTCGGGGTGGCCCACCAGGTAGTCGTGCAGCCGCGCCACGCCGGCCGCGCCGGCCACGCAGCCCAGACCCACGATCGGCACCCGCTTCACGTCGGGGCGCATGCCGGTGGCGCTGGCGATCCGCGCGTCCAGGGAGGGGATCGCCAGCCCGGTCACGGTCGCCGAGACGACCAGGTCGACGTCGCTGGGCGTCAGGTCGGCCGCCTTGAGCGCCTCCTCGACGGCGCGCGAGCCGAGCGCGACCGCCTCGCTGATGAAGTGGTCGTTGGCCTCGGTGAAGCCGCGGAGCTCGCCGTACGCCTCCAGCGGCAGCGCGAGGTGGCGCTGGCTGACCCCGGCGTTGCGGTGGAAGCGGCGCAGCACCCGCTCGTCGAGCCGGCCCTGCGCGATCACGTCGGCGAAGGCCGCGGTGATCTCGTCCTGGGTGTGGGTGTGCTCGGGTAGCGTGCCGCGGACAGCGAGGATCTGCATGGTGGGGTCCCCAGTCAGGTGGTGGTCAGGTGGTGGTCAGGTGGTGGTCAGGTGGTGGTCAGGTGGTGGTCAGGTGGTGGTCGGACGGCGGAGTCGTGGGTGGAGCCGGGCGGGACGGTCCGGTGAGCAGGCCGCCCAGCAGACCCAGGCCCAGGCGCGGACCGATCCGGCCGCCGCCCAGGCCGATCTCGACGAGGTCGTCGAAGACGCGCTGGTCGCGGGCCGCGGCGCCGATGCCGGCGTCGACGACCCGCGGGTGCCGCGAGAGCCGGGCCGCGGCCCAGGTGTGGCGCAGGTGGCGTCCGAGCAGCGCCCGCACCTCCCGCCCGTACGCCGCCCCCGCGGCCGCCGGCTCGTCCGCGGCCAGGGCGCGCGCCGCGGCCCGGCCGGCCAGCGCGCCGGTGGCGACCGCGTAGTAGATGCCCTCGCCGGTCATCGGGTTGACCAGCCCGGCCGCGTCGCCGGCGAGCAGCACCGGGCCGTCGGGGTGGCGCCAGCCCAGCCCCGAGAGCGGCAGGTGGTGCCCGCGCCAGGCGGTCCCGCCGTCGGTGGCGCCGGGCAGCAGCTCCTCGAGCTGCTCGAGCAGCAGCGCCCGGCTCGGCGGATCGGCGCCGCCGACCAGCTCGCCGTACCCGACGTTGGCCAGGCCGTCGCCCCGGTCGAAGGACCAGGCGTAGGAGGGCTGGCGGCGCTCGCCGTAGCGGATCACCTGCAGGCCGCGGCGACCCGGCGGTGTCGGTGCGTAGCCGCGCAGCGCCAGGGCCCGGGGCGCGGTCGGGTCGAGACCGGTGCCGGCGCGCACCGCCGAGTGCACCCCGTCGGCGCCGACGACCACGCGGGCCCGCAGGTGGTCGAGGTCCACCCCGTCGCCGGTGGCGTGCACCTCGCGCACCCGGTGGCTCACGAGGTCGGCCCCGCGCTCGACGGCGCGCTCGGCGAGGCGGGCGTCGAGGACCTCGCGGGGGATGACGTGCACCTCGCGGCGCATCCGGCCCGCGACCTCGCGCGAGCCGCGGGAGAGGGTCAGGTGGCGCAACGGGCGCCAGCCCTCGACCACGTCGGCGGCCCCCAGCGGGCGCAGCACGTCGAGCACGTGGGGCGCGATGCCGTCGCCGCAGCACTTGTCACGGGGCAGGTCGGCGCGGTCGACGAGCAGCACCCGCAGGTGGGGGGAGTGCGCCAGGGCCGCGAGCGCGGCGGCCGAGCCCGCGGGCCCGGCGCCGACGACGACCAGGTCGTGGGAGTCGCTCATCCGGCCACCACCAGCAGCGCCACGTCGACCAGGGCGATGCCCACCGCAGCGCGGAACGAGTCCCGTCCGCCGCGCACCAGCGCCAGCCCCGCCAGCGCCGCCACCAGCAGCGCCCCGGCGCCCAGCGCCCAGCGCGGCAGGCCCGGAGCGCCGAGGGCGATCACCACGCTGGCGGCCACCAGCACCGCGACCGCCGCGACCGGCAGCAGCCGCGGACCCAGACGGTGCGGCAGCCCGCGCACGCCGGTGGCCGCGTCGTCGCCGAGGTCGGGCAGCACGTTCGTCAGGTGCGCGCCCACGCCCAGCAGCGCGCCGGCCGCGACCCCCCACAGCGGGGGAGCATCGGGCCCGGCGAGCCACACGAAGGCCGGCAGCCCGCCGAAGGCCACCGCGTAGGGCAGCCACGACAGCGCCGTGGCCTTGAGACCGAGGTTGTAGGCCCAGCCGGAGGCGACCAGCAGCAGGTGCGCCAGGCCCGCGGGCAGGCCCGCGGCCAGCGAGAGCACCACCGTGGCCACCAGCGCCGCGCCACAGCACCAGCGCACCAGCCGCTCCGAGAGCTCCCCGGTGGCCAGGGGCTTGTCGGTGCGACCGACCGCGCGGTCGCGGCGTACGTCGACGAGGTCGTTGCTCCAGCCGATGGAGAGCTGGCCGGTCAGCACCGCCGCCACCACGAGCACGGCGCGCCCGCCCCCGACGCCCGCCGGCACGGTGAGCAGGGCCGCGAGCGCGGTCACGGCCAGGGTCGGGCCCAGGTGGGCCGACCCGAGCAGGGCGCGCATGCCTCGCCACGTCACGGGCCCTGTCTACCGTGCCCCGGGTCGCACTGCCCCACCCGGACGGCCGAAGTGCCCGGCGCCGGGGGCCCGGGAGGAGTAACTTGGAGGAGGTGGGCAGCATCGGCTGGGACGAGCACGAGCGGGCGGTGGCGCGGCTGCGGGCGTCGTACGACGCGATCCCGGCGGGCGCGCCGGTGCGGCTGGCCAAGCGCACCTCGAACCTCTTCCGCCCCAGGGCGGAGCCCACGGGCCCCGGGCTCGACGTCACCGGCCTGACCGGCGTGATCGAGGTCGACCCCGCCACGGGCACCGCCGAGGTGCAGGGCATGTGCACCTACGAGGACCTCGTGAGCGCCACGCTGGCCCACTCGCTGGTGCCGCTGGTGGTGCCGCAGCTGCGCACGATCACCCTCGGCGGCGCCGTGACCGGCCTGGGCGTGGAGTCGACGAGCTTCCGCAGCGGCCTGCCGCACGAGTCGGTGCTCGAGATGGACGTGCTGACCGGCGCCGGCGAGGTCGTCACCACCCGCCCCGGCGACGCGCTCTTCGACGCCTTCCCCAACTCCTACGGCTCGCTGGGCTACGCCACCCGGCTGCGCATCGGGCTCGAGCCGGTCCCCGGCCACGTGCGGCTGCGCCACGTGCGGTTCGACGACCCGGCCCGGCTGGTGGCGGCCATCGACGAGATCACCGCGACGCGGGAGTGGGAGGGCACCCGGGTCGACGGCCTCGACGGCGTCTCCTTCGAGCCCGGCGAGCACGTCCTGACCCTGGCCACCTGGACCGAGCCCACCGACGCGCCGACCTCCGACTACACCGGGCAGCAGGTCTACTACCGCTCGGTCCGCGAGCGCGGCGAGGACCTGCTCACCATGGAGGACTACCTCTGGCGCTGGGACACCGACTGGTTCTGGTGCTCGGCTGCGTTCGGGGCCCAGCACCCGCTGGTGCGCCGGCTGTGGCCGCGCCGCTGGCGCCGCTCCGACGTCTACCACCGCCTCGTCGGCCTCGACGCCCGCCTCGGGCTCGTCGACCGGCTCGACCGGCGCGCGGGCCGCCCGCAGCGCGAGCGGGTCGTCCAGGACGTCGAGGTGCCGCTGGCCCGGCTGCCCGAGTTCCTCGCGTGGTTCGACGAGCACGTGGGGATGCGACCGGTGTGGCTGTGCCCGCTGGTCGCCCACCGCGACTGGCCGACCTACCCGCTGGCGCCGCACCGGGTCTACGTCAACGTCGGCTTCTGGGGCACCGTGCACGTCGGCCCCGACGCGCCCGAGGGCCCGACCAACCGCGCCATCGAGGAGCAGGTGCACGCGCTGGGCGGGCACAAGTCGCTCTACTCCGAGGCGTTCTACGACCGCGCGACCTTCGACCGGCTCTACGACGGCGAGCGGCTGGGCGCCGTCAAGAGCCTCCACGACCCCGACGACCGGCTCACCTCGCTCTACGACAAGGCGGTGCGACGACAGTGACCTCCACCATCCCCATCGGCGACGCGGTGGCCTCCCTGATGCGCGACGGGATGCCCGTGCGCTTCGAGGCGTACGACGGGTCCGCGGCCGGCCCCACCGAGGCCGCGATCACCCTGCGGCTGCTCGACCAGCGCGGGCTGGCCTACCTGCTCACCGCGCCCGGCGACCTGGGCATGGCCCGGGCCTACGTCAGCGGCGACCTGGAGATCGACGGGGTGCACCCCGGCGACCCGTACGAGGCGATGACGCTGCTGCAGAACCACCTGCGCTTCCGCACCCCCTCGATCGGCGAGGCCGTGACCCTGCTGCGCGGCCTCGGGCTGGCCAACCTCAAGCCGCCGCCGCCCCCGCCGCAGGAGCACCTGCCGCGCTGGCGCCGCGTGGTCGAGGGCGTGCGGCACTCGCTCGACCGCGACGCCGGGGTCATCTCGCACCACTACGACGTCTCCAACACCTTCTACCGCCACGTGCTGGGGCCCTCGATGGCCTACACCTGCGCGGTCTACCCCGACGCCGACGCCGGCCTCGAGGAGGCCCAGGCCGAGAAGTTCGACCTGGTCTGCCGCAAGCTCGGGCTGCGACCCGGGATGCGCCTGCTCGACCTCGGCTGCGGCTGGGGCGGGATGGTGCGGCACGCGACGCAGCACTACGGCGTGCAGGCGCTGGGCGTGACCCTGAGCCGCGAGCAGGCGGCGTACGCACGCGAGGCGTTCGAGGCCGACGGGCTCGCCCACCTGGCCGAGGTGCGCCACAGCGACTACCGCGCGGTGCGCGAGACCGGCTTCGACGCGATCAGCTCGATCGGGCTGATGGAGCACGTCGGGGTGAAGAACTACCCGGCGTACTTCGGGTTCGTGCGCGACCACCTGCGCGAGGGCGGGCGGCTGCTCAACCACTGCATCACCCGCCCCGACAACACCCCGCGCGAGACCGGCGCCTTCATCGACCGCTACGTCTTCCCCGACGGGGAGCTCATCGGCTCGGGCACGATCATCACCCACGCCCAGGACGCCGGGCTCGAGGTCGTGCACGAGGAGAACCTGCGCCGCCACTACGCGATGACCCTGCGCGACTGGTGCGCCAACCTGGTGGAGCACTGGGACGAGTGCGTCGCCGAGGTCGGCGACGGCACCGCGCGGGTGTGGGGCCTCTACATGGCCGGCTCGCGGCTGGGCTTCGAGCGCAACGAGATCCAGCTGCACCAGGTCCTGGCCGTGCACACCGGCCCCGACGGCGACGACGGATTCCCGCTGCGTCCCTCGTGGTGAGTAGCCTCGGCGGGTGAGCACGCGAGCGATGACCTTCGAGGCCGAGGTGCTGGGCCGCGAACGGATCACCGACCACCTGCTGCGGCTGCGGCTCGGCGGCGAGGGCCTGGGCGGCTTCGCCAGCACCGGGGTGCCCGACGAGTGGGTCGGCCTCGTGGTGCCCGGGCAGTTCCAGAGCCGCTACTACACGGTGCGCTCCTTCACCGGCGGCGAGCTGGTGCTCGACGTGGTCGTCCACGACGTCGGCCTGGTCACCGAGTGGGCCCAGCTGCCCGACGTGGTGGGCCAGCGGGTCGTGGTCACCGAGCCGAAGGGCTCCTTCACCCTGCCCGAGGGCGCGCGCTGGCTGATGCTGGTCGGCGACCTGACCGCGATGCCCGCCATGGCGCGCATCAGCGAGGAGGTCGACCTGCCGACCCGGGTGTGGGCCGAGGTCCCCGAGCGGGTGCCCGGCTACCTGCCCGACGGCAGCGACGTGACCTGGCTGGCCCAGCCCGGCGACGGCGAGTCGTCGCTGGCCGAGGTGGTCGGCGACCTGGTCTGGCCCGAGGGTGAGGGCTACTTCTGGATGGCGGGGGAGTCGGCTCAGATGCGGGCCATCCGCAAGCACCTGATGCGCGAGCGCCGGCTGCCCAGCACGGCGTACGACGTCATGGGCTACTGGCGCGGTGGCGCCCAGCGCCAGCCCAGGGCGGTCGACCCGGGGCCCATCTGGCGCGCCGGCAAGGCCGCCGGCAAGTCCGACGAGGAGATCTGGGCCGACTACGACGCAGCGAGGGAACGATGAGCAGCACACCGGAGCACAGGAGCGGGTTCGCCTCGTTCGTCGGACGGCCCAACGCGGGGAAGTCGACGCTGACCAACGCGCTGGTCGGCTCGAAGGTGGTCATCACCTCCTCGAAGCCGCAGACGACCCGCACGGTGGTGCGCGGCATCGTGCACCGCCCCGACGCCCAGCTGATCCTGGTCGACACCCCCGGCCTGCACCGGCCCCGCACGCTGCTAGGCGAGCGGCTCAACGACCTGGTCAAGACCACGCTGGCCGAGGTCGACGTGGTCGCGGTCTGCTTCCCAGCCAACGAGAAGGTCGGGCCGGGTGACCGGTTCATCGTCTCGGAGATGGCCAAGATCAAGCGCACCACCAAGGTCGCCATCGCCACCAAGACCGACCTGGCCACCCCCGAGCAGATCGGCCAGCACCTGCTCGACATCCAGGCCCTCGGCGCCGACCTCGGCATCGAGTGGGCCGAGATCGTGCCGGTCTCGGCGCAGGCGGGCGACCAGGTCTCGCTGCTCGAGGACCTGCTGGTGGGGCTGCTGCCCGAGGGCCCGCAGCTCTACCCCGACGGCGAACTCAGCGACGCCCCCGAGGAGGCGATCGTCGCCGAGCTGGTGCGCGAGGCCGCCCTCGAGGGCGTGCGCGACGAGCTGCCGCACTCCATCGCCGTTGTCGTCGACGAGATGGGCCTGCGCGAGGGGCGTGACGAGGACAAGCCGCTGCTCGACATCTACGCCGTCGTCTACGTCGAGCGCGACTCCCAGAAGGGGATCATGATCGGCCGGAAGGGCGCGCGGCTGCGCAAGGTCGGCACCGACGCCCGGGTCCAGATCGAGGCGCTGCTGGGCACCCCGGTCTACCTCGACCTGCGCGTCAAGATCGCCAAGGACTGGCAGCGCGACCCCCGCCAGCTGCGCAAGCTCGGCTTCTAGCCGACCCGGCCCCAACTTCCCGCCGACCCGGCCTGAACTTCCCGCCGACCCGGCCTGAACTTCCCGCCGACCCGGCCTGAATCTCCCATGGTCGGTTTGGGCCGACTGGGTGCGAAGTTCGGGCCGGGTCAGGGAGAGATTCGGGCCGGGTCAGGGTGAAGTTTGGGACGGGTCGGCTCAGTCGGGGACCCAGCAGAGGCCGTGGCGCTGGCCGGCGGCCCACTGGTCCGCGTCGGGCCACTCGTATCCCCAGCTGAAGTCGAGCGGGTCCTCGGCGGCCTGGCGACCGGCCGCCTCGCAGGGCTCCTGGCCGCGGGCGCGGGCGGCGTCCTCGCCGGGGTACGCCGCGTCGCCCTGGCCGGCGCCGAGGTCGACGACCTGCACCGCCCGCCAGGTGTGCTCGGCCGAGCACAGCACCCGGCTGAAGTCGGGGGTGCCCGGCTCGGCGGTGCCGCACATGCCGTACCGCTCTCGCCCGGCCTCGGTGCCCAGCACCCCCCGCATCGGCGGGGTGAGGTCGGCCAGCTGCTCGGCGCCGGCGAGGGCCACCACGTCGCAGCGGTACCACGACGCACCCTGGTCGGCCTCCTCGAGGCTCGGGGTGAACCACACGCTGCGCAGCATGCTCAGCCGCAGGGCGTCGGGCCCACCACCGACGAAGTCGCCGAGGGCGGCCGGGCAGCGCTCGGCCACCTCGGCCTGCACCCGCTCGGAGTCCACGGCCAGCAGGTGCCCGTCGACCACGGTGTCGAGCGGCCCGGCGTCGAAGGTCACCGCCGTGTGCGGGCTCGCGCAGCGCACCGCCGGCGCCGTCGAGGTCGGCGCGACGGCGTCGTCGTACGACAGGCGGTAGCAGGTGGCGGTAGGCGGTGGCTCGACCGGCTCGGGCGGCTCGGACGGTTCCGGCGGCTCGACGGGTGCAGACGAGGCCGGCGGCGCCGATGACGCGGACACCGGTCCGGCGTCGGCCGGGTCCGGCTCGTCGGCGGAGCAGGCCACCAGCGCGGGCCCCAGCACCACCGCCACGGCGAGCGTGGCGGCGCCGGTGCGCGGCAGCCGGGTCACGACGAGGTGCGCGCCCAGCACACCGAGCGGCGGTTGCCGACCTGCCACTCGGCCTCCTTGAACCAGGTGAAGCCGAAGTCGTACTCCAGCGGGTAGCCCAGCCAGGCGGCCACCGAGTCGGAGCAGAAGTCGCGGCTGGTGACCTCGACGACCCGGTCGCCCGGGTAGTCGTCGCCGGGCTCGCCGACCTTGATGGTGGTGACCGCTCGCCAGGTGTGCTCCTCGGAGCAGGGCACCTTGGGCGAGCCTGCCACGGCCGGCCCGTCGGCGCAGACCATCCACTCGTCGGGCGGCAGCCCCATCAGCAGGCCCTCGGCGGTCTTGGGCAGCGGCCGGTAGTCGACGCCCTCGCCGCCGCCACCGATCACGTCGCAGCGGTACCACCGCGCGCCCTCGTCCCAGGCGGCCTCGGACGGGCGGAACCACGACCACGTCACGATGGTGCGCATCACCGACGACTCGTCGGCGCCGAGGAAGGCCATCAGCCCCTTCGAGCAGGTCTTGTAGGCCCAGGCCCCCAGCTCGTCGGAGTCGTACGCCGCGTCGTGCAGCTTGTCGGGCAGGGTGCCCACCGCGTAGGTCTGGGCGGTGTGCTCCTCGGTGCAGTCGACGGCGGCGGTGGCGTTGGCCGGCAGCGCGACGTCCTCGGGGCGCAGGTTGCGGCACTGGCCCAGCTCGGGCACCGAGGTCGAGTCGACCAGGGCCGGGTCGGGGTTGCGGCCCTGCGTGGCTCCGGCACCGCGCGCGTCGCCGGAACCGGCCGAGCCGGTGCAGGCCGAGAGCGCCAGGGCCAGGACGGTCGCGGCGCCGGCGAGCGCCGTGGCACGGCTCGGGTGGCGCACGTGGTCTCCAGTGGCGGGTCGGAAGGGGCTGCGTGGGGCTGCCTGGCAGTCGTCGGGAATCAGCCGGCGGGCGCGGTGATCCTAGCCGCCCGGTGGTCGGTGCGCTCAGTCGTCGCAGAGCAGCGCGGCCAGGGTGCCGCCCAGCTCGTAGGCCTGCTCGAGCTGCGGCTCGCCGACGTCGCCGAGCACCTCCAGCACCTCGGCGCTCTGGGTCCATCCCAGTGCCTGCACGATGCTGCGCACCGAGCGCACCGCGCCGGTGGTGTCGTAGCGTCCGTGCACCCACAGCCCGTAGGGCCGCCGGCTGCCGCCCGCCGCTCCCTGCCCGGCGGAGCCGTCCTGGCCCAGGTCGCCGCCGGACTGCAGGAAGATGGTGTCGAAGAAGTGCTTGAGCGCCCCCGACATGTAGCCGAAGTTGGCGGGGGTGCCGAGCAGGAAGCCGTCGGCGGCGCGCACGTCGTCGGCGTCGGCCTCGAGGGCCTCGCGCACCACGACCTCGACGCCGCTCAGCGCCTCGTCGCGGGTGCCGGCCACGACGGCCTCGCTCAGCGAGCGCAGCGTGGGGGTGGGGGAGTGGTGGACCACCAGGAGCCTGGCCATGGCGCCACGGTAGCCGGAAGCAGCCGGCCGGGGGCTCAGCCCAGCCAGCCGTGCCGGTGCGCCCAGGCCACGGCCTGGGTGCGCCGGGTGACCCCGGTCTTGCCGTAGACCTGGCGGATGTAGGTCTTGACCGAGTTGACGCTGACGAAGAGCCGGTCGGCGACCTCCTGGTTGCTCAGCCCCTCACAGATCAGCGCCAGCACCTCCGACTCGCGGGTGCTCAGCCCCGGGAAGTCGACGCCGGCGCTGCGTGGGCGCAGGTCGGGGGTGGGGCGCTCGCCGCGCACCACCGCCTCCAGGGCGGCGAGCAGCTCGGGCCCGCTGGCGGTCTTGGCGAGGTAGCCGTGGGCACCGGCGTCGAGCGCCTGGCGCACCCCCACCGGGTGCGTGTGCCAGCTGAAGACCAGCACCCGGGCCGGGGCGTGGCCGGCGATCCGGCCGAGGCCGTCGTGGCTGCCACGGGCCGCCGGCGGCACCGGGAAGGGGTCGCAGAGCACCACGTCGAAGACGGGGTCCCCGTTGTGGCTGCCGTCGTCGTCGGCCAGCCGCGCGCGGTCGGCGTACGGGCGCAGCATCGCCTCGACGCCCCGGGCGACCAGCTCGGGCTCGTCGACGACCCCGACGCGGAGCGGACGGCCCGAGCGCCGGGCCGGCAGTCCCCTCGGCTCGTTCACGAGAAGGGAAGGTAGTCAACGAGGGCGGTGCCGGACGGTCGTCGAGGCTCACCTCTACGGGTGATTCTCGGCGCGACGGTGGTGGCCGGCGGTGGCCGGAGCGGCGCGGACCGGCCGTGGACGCCCGGGCGCGGGCCTCGCGGGGTGCGCTAGTCTGGGCTCATCATGATGCGACAGCACCTCCTCCTTCGCTGCCGCAGCGAGGTCTGAGCCAGAGCCGGACCCCCTCGCTGCGGAGTGTTCGTCCTGCGCGCCGGCCGCCGAGCCAGACCCCCGGACCACCAGCGAGGACCATCACCGTGAGCACCTTCTCCACCATCGGATCAGCGCAGAAGCCCAGCGGCATGCCCGTCGAGCGCTACCGCTCCTTCCCGCCGATCGACCTGCCCGACCGCACCTGGCCCTCCCGCACGATCGAGCAGGCGCCCCGGTGGCTCTCGACCGACCTGCGCGACGGCAACCAGGCCCTGATCGACCCGATGACGCCGGCGCGCAAGATGCGCATGTTCGACCTGCTGGTGAAGATGGGCTACAAGGAGATCGAGGTCGGCTTCCCCTCGGCCAGCGAGACCGACTTCGCCTTCGTGCGCCAGCTCATCGAGGGCGACCGGATCCCCGACGACGTCACCATCTCGGTGCTCACCCAGGCCCGCGAGGACCTCATCGAGCGCAGCGTGCAGTCGCTGGTCGGGGTGCCGCGCGCCAACATCCACCTCTACAACGCGCTCGCGCCGATGTTCCGCCGGGTGGTCTTCGGGGCCAGCCGTGACGAGGTCAAGGACATCGCGGTGCGCGGCACCGAGCTGGTGATGAAGCACGGCGAGCAGGTGCTCGACATGACCGTGATCGGCTACGAGTACAGCCCCGAGATCTTCACCTCCACCGAGCTGCCGTTCTCCCTCGAGGTCTGCGAGGCCGTCAGCGACGTGTGGCAGCCCGAGGACGGCCGCGAGATCATCCTCAACCTGCCGGCGACGATCGAGGTCTCCACCCCCAACGTGTACGCCGACCAGATCGAGTGGTTCTCGCGCCAGCTGACCCGCCGCGAGAACACCGTGATCTCGCTGCACCCGCACAACGACCGCGGCACCGCGGTGGCCGCCACCGAGCTGGCGATGATGGCCGGTGCCGACCGGGTCGAGGGCTGCCTCTTCGGCCACGGCGAGCGCACCGGCAACGTCTGCCTGGTGACGCTGGGCATGAACCTCTTCAGCCAGGGCGTCGACCCGATGATCGACTTCGCGGTCGAGGGCGGCATCGACGAGATCCGCCGCACCGTCGAGTACTGCACCCAGCTGCCGGTGCACCCGCGCCACCCCTACGCCGGCGACCTCGTCTACACCGCCTTCTCCGGCTCCCACCAGGACGCCATCAAGAAGGGTCTCGAGGACCTCGACCGCCAGGCCGCCGAGCAGGGCGTGCCGGTCGGCTCGCTGCCCTGGGAGGCGCCGTACCTGCCGATCGACCCCAAGGACGTCGGGCGCACCTACGAGGCGGTCATCCGGGTCAACAGCCAGTCCGGCAAGGGCGGGGTCGCCTACGTGCTCAAGGCCGAGCACAAGCTCGACCTCCCGCGCCGCGCGCAGATCGAGTTCAGCCGCGTCGTCCAGCAGCGCACCGACGCCGACGGCGGCGAGATGACGCCCGAGGCGATCTGGGAGGTCTTCCGCTCCGAGTACCTCGACCGCGAGAGCCCGTTGAGCCTCGACTCGGTGCACACCAGCTCGGCGGCCGGCGAGAAGGACGCGCTCACCGTCAACGTCGCGGTCGAGGGCGAGATGCGCACCCTCGAGGGCACCGGCAACGGCCCGATCGCCGCGTTCGTCGGGGCGCTCAACGAGCTGCCGCAGGAGTGGGACGTGCGGGTGCTCGACTACCACGAGCACGCGCTGTCCTCGGGCGGCGACGCCCTCGCGGCGGCGTACGTCGAGTGCTCGGTGCGCGACCGGATCTTCTGGGGCGTGGGGGTCGACGCCAACATCGTCACCGCCTCGCTGAAGGCGGTCATCAGCGCGGTCAACCGCGCCTGAGGGCCGGCCCCGGCGCTAGGACTTCAGCGGCAGCCGGACGGTGAAGGTGCTGCCCTCGAGGTGGGCGGAGCGCACGGCGATCGACCCGCCGTGCGCCTGCACCACCGAGGACACGATGGACAGGCCCAGCCCGGTGCCCTGGATGGCCTGCTCCTGGGCGGTGGAGGAGCGGAAGAAGCGCTCGAAGAGGCCGTCCTGCTCCTCGACGGGGATGCCGATGCCGGTGTCGCTGACGACCAGGACGGCCTCGCCGGGGGCTGACTCGAGCCGGACCCGCACCACCCCGCCGTCCTCGGTGAACTTCAGGGCGTTGCCGACCAGGTTGAGCAGCACCCGCTCGAGCTGGGAGCCGTCACCGAGGGCCACCACGGGGTGCGCGGGCCGCTCCCAGGCCACGTCGAGGTCGCGGCCCACGAGCAGTGCGGCGGTGGCCTCGCGCACCGCCTCGAGCAGGGCGGCCAGGTCGACCTCCTCGGCCTTCCAGCTGACGTCGCCCGAGTCGAGCCCCGAGAGCAGCAGCAGGTCGTTGCACAGCACGATCAGGCGCTGGCCGTTGCGGGCGATGCTGTCGAGCAGCGGCAGCTGGTCGTCGGCGGGCGCGACCAGGGTGCCGTCCTGGAGCAGCTCGGTGTAGCCGACGATGCTGGTCACCGGGGTGCGCAGCTCGTGCGAGACGGTCGAGACGAACTCGTTCTTGGCCTCGTCGATGGCCTGCAGCCGCTCGACGGCGGTGCGCTCCTTCTCGAGGGCGGCGACCACGAGGTCCTGGGCGCGGCGCTGCTCGGTGACGTCGCGGCCCACGCACAGGAAGCCGACCTGGGCGCCGGTGTCGCTGCCGGTCGCCGACAGCGACATCGACACCACACGCCGCTCGCCCTCGCCGTCGACCCACCACCAGTCGCGGTTGGGCTGCTCCTCCTCGCCGAGCGAGGCGGTCAGGGCGGCGAAGACGGCGTCGTGGTCGGTGCAGCCGAGCCGCGCCTGGAGCTGCTCGGGGTCGAGCAGCATCGTGAACGGCAGCCCGACCAGGTCGACGGACTCGCGGTGCAGCAGGTGCTCGGCGCCGGAGTTGACGACGCTGATGCGACCGCGGGCGTCGAGCCCGACGATGGCGGTCGAGACAGCCGCCTGCATCAGGTGGGTGACCAGCCCGGCGCTGGCCCGCTCGGTGGTCACGTCGATCCCGGTCAGCACGGCGTACGCCGGCATGCCGTCCTCGTCGCGGACCAGGTTGTTGCTCCACACGATCCGGCGTCGCTCGCCGCCGAGCGTCACCGCGTCGTGCTCACGCACCACCGGGGCCCCGGAGCGGTTGGGCCACAGGAAGAGCGACTCGAGGTCGTGCGCGCTGTCGGGGGCCAGCGTCGTCTCCCACAGGCGCTTGCCGACCAGGTCGGTCTCGGTGTAGCCGGTCATCTCGGCGGTGGCGGCGTTGACCCGCACGATCCGGGCGTCGAGGTCGGTCACCAGGATGATGGCGGCGGTGGTGTCGAGGGTGGCGCTGGTGAGCTTCTCGGCGTCGGAGAGCCGGCGGTGCGCGAGCTGCTCGGCGGTGACGTCGAGCAGCTGGACGGACCACACGGGCGCGCCGGCGCCGGCGGAGATCCGGCTGACCGAGATGCTGACCCGGGCATCGGCCCGGCCGGCGACACCGCCCCGGCCCCGCCAGCCGGCCGCCGGGCCGGCGCCCCCGCCGGCTCCCGGGCGGACGAGGCGCGCGGCGAGCCCGCCGTCCTCGACCACGACGACCTCGTCGACCTCGCACCCGACCAGGTCGTCGGGGGAGCGGCCCAGGAGGTCCGCGGCGGTCTGGTTGGCCTCGTCGACGCGCAGCCCGTCGGGGCCCTCGCGCAGCAGGAGCTGGCCGACCAGGGAGTCGGTGAAGTTGGCGCGGAAGAGCCGGCGCTCGGAGCGCACCTCGTCGAAGAGCCGGTTGCGCTCCTCGAGCAGCAGGGCGAGGGGCAGGGTCAGCAGCACCGCGCAGGCGAGGTAGGCCTGGGCGATGCCGGCCCCGGCCACCGGGCCGAGCTCGCCACCGGCGAAGGGACCCTCGCCGCGCTGGGTCAGCACCGTGACCGCCGCGGCGAAGACGACGAGCTCGAGCGCGGTCAGGCGTGGGCCCAGCCGCAGCGCCGCCCAGGTCAGCGGCACCAGGGGGACGAAGGTCAGGGGCAGCGCGTCCTGCGGCACGAAGACGGCGGCGGTGGCCAGGGTGGTCACCACCACCTGCGCCGGCAGCTCGAGGCCCGCGGCCCCGCGGGGCGCCGGCTGCTCGTCGGGACCGGAGGGGTCGCGTGGGCGGCGGGGCACCAGGACGGCGGGCACGACCAGCAGCACCGCCGCTGCGTGGGAGGTGAAGACGGTGCGCGACACCTCGAGCGGCACCCCCAGGCCCAACGGGCCGGCGGCGGCGAGGAGCAGCAGCCCGATCGTGGCGGCGCCGAGGACGGTGGCGACCACCAGGCGCAGCAGGTCGCGCAGGTCGCCGATCCGCGGTGCCCCGACCGCGGTGCTGGCCCGCAGCACCAGCCCCGCCACCAGCGCCTCGGCGGTGTTGGCGACGCCGAAGAACAACGAGACCTGCCACGACCGGCCGCCGGTGAGGTTGGACAGGCCGGTGGCGACCACGAGCGCGAGCGCCACCAGGGCCAGCTCGCGGCGGCCGGGACGGGTCAGCGCGACCAGGGCCACCGAGAGGCCGGCCGCCGGCCACCACACCGCGACCGGGTTGTCGGCGGGGCGCAGCACCACCGAGCCCAGCCCGACGGCGTACACCGCGACCAGGACCAGGGCGGTCCAGGGCGCGCTGAGGTGCGCGCGACGCGAGGTCGGCATGGCGACATCATCACCTGTATGGGCGATGTGGTCCGGCGAACGCACGGCGTGGCGCCGGACGAGCGGCCTCAGCGGCGAGTCTTTGCCCTAGATTGGGGGGCATGCTGGTCTCCGAGCGCATCGGTCAGTTCTTCCTCGGCTCCGAGGGGTCCCGCGACCGCCTCGAGTACACCGAGTACGGCGGTGGCGACTCGTGGGTCGTGCTGCTGCACGGCCAGCTGATGCCGCGGCGGATGCACCAGCCCCTGGCCCGCCGCCTGGCGGCCGACGGGCTCCACGTGGTGACCCTCGACCTGCTCGGGCACGGGCGCTCCGACCGGCCGGCCGACCCGCAGGCCTACTCGGTCAGCGCGTTCGCTGCCCAGGTGGTCGCGCTGCTCGACCACCTGGGCGCTGCGCAGGCCGTGGTCGGTGGCACCTCCCTGGGCGCGAACGTCTCCCTCGAGGTGGCGGCCACGGAGCCCGAGCGGGTGCGCGGGCTGCTGCTGGAGATGCCGGTGCTCGACAACGCGCTGGAGGCCGCGATCGTGGCGTTCGGGCCGCTGCTGATGACGGCCCGCTTCGCGCCGTTCACGGTGAACACGCTGCGCCGCCTGACCCGGCCGGTGCCGCGGGGGCTGGTGCCGTTCTGGGCCGGCATCGGCCTCGACACCCTCGACCAGCGCGCCGACGCCGTGGCCGCGGTGGTGCACGGGCTCTTCTTCGGCCGGGTCGCGCCGTCGGCCGCCGAGCGGCGCGCCATCACGGTGCCGACCCTGGTGGTGGGCCACCCCCGCGACCCCGTGCACCCGGCCGCCGACGCCGCGCTGCTGGCCGAGGAGATGCCGGCAGCCGAGTTCGTCAGGGCGCGCTCGATCCTGGAGTGGCGCCGCTCGCCGGAGCGGCTCGACCAGGTCGCGGTCGACTTCTGCGCAGGCGCCTGGCGCTCGAGCACGCGGCGCTCCCGCCGCGCCTGACCGGTCGGTGCCCGACCCCCGGGCACAATGGGGGAGTGCCTCTCTACCGCGACGAGGCGGTCGTGCTGCGCACCCACAAGCTGGGCGAGGCGGACCGCATCATCACCCTGCTGACCCGCCAGCACGGGCGGGTGCGTGCCGTCGCGCGCGGCGTACGACGCACGACGTCGCGGTTCGGCTCCCGGCTGGAGCCCTTCACCCACGTCGACCTGCAGCTCGCCGACGGACGCAACCTCGACACGATCACGCAGGCCGAGACGCTGACGCCGTTCGCGAGCGGGCTGGGCGCCGACTACGAGCGCTACACCGCGGGCACGGTGATGCTCGAGACCGCCGAGCGGCTGGTGACCGAGGAGAAGGAGCCGGCGACCCAGCACTTCCTGCTGCTGGTGGGCGGGCTGCGAGCCATGGTCGCCGGCGACAAGGGCCCCAGCCAGGTGCTCGACTCCTACCTGCTGCGCTCGCTGTCGGTGGCCGGCTACGCGCCGTCCTTCGACCACTGCGCGCGCTGCGGCGTCGAGGGCCCGCACCGGTGGTTCAACCCCTCGATGGGCGGGATGCTCTGCAGCACCTGCCGGCTGCCGGGCTCGGCAGGGCCGGCCGCGGCGACCGTCGAGCTGCTCGGCGCCCTGCTGGCCGGTGACTGGCCGGTCGTGGCGCAGGCCGACCAGCGCACCCGCAAGGAGGCCAGCGGCCTGGTGGCGGCCTACCTGGCCTGGCACGTCGAGCGCGGGCTGCGGTCCCTGGCCTACGTCGAGCGCTGAGCGCCGTACCGCTGCGGCTCGGAGCGACACGGCGCGACGAGAGCGTGGTGGAGGAGGGCCGAGGGGCCCGCGGTCTGCCAAGGTAAAGCCTCACCCGAGGAGGCGCCGTGCAGGACGACCCGCGACTGCTGCAGGGCGGCTTCGCGCTGCTCGTGCTGCTTGAGGTCGCGCTGCGCGTGCCGACCGGCTCGCCCACCTGGCTCTCGTGGCCGGCCGCCGGGCTGGTGCTGCTGGTCGTCGTGACGCTGGCGACCGTGCTCGCGCCCCGGCCGGGCACGCGCGGTCCCTACGTGGCGGTGGCGCTCGCCGACCTGACGCGGCTGACCCCCGAGGGCAGCGCCGCCGCGATCCTCTCGGTGCTGCCGGTGCTCTGGCTGGCCCGGCACCTCGGCCGGGGCGGTGCCTGGGCGGGAGGCGCGGCCGCGCTGCTGCTCGTCTCCGGCCCGGGTCTCGCGTACGCCGGCGCCGGCGGGCCGGACCTGGCCCGGGCGGTGCTGCCGCCCGTGGTGGCGGTGACCGCCGGCCTGCTGGTCGCCTCCGGGGTGCGCCGTGCCGAGCGCGAGCGGGCCGAGGCCACCAGGCGGGGCCACGACCTGGCCGCTGCGCTCGACACGATCGCGCACCAGCGGCGCACGGCCGAGGCCATCCTCGACACCGTCGACGTCGGGCTGCTGCTGCTCGACGAGCAGGGACGCTACGTGGGCCGCAACAAGCGGCACGAGGACTTCATGGCGCTGGCCTTCCCCGACGGCCACCACGGCGTCGCGGGCCAGCTGGGCCAGGTGCGCCACGCCGACGCGAGCACCGTGATGGAGCGCGGGGAGATGCCCACCCACCGGGCGCGGCTCGGCGAGGAGTTCGACGACATCCGGATCTGGGTCGGGCAGGGGGTGGAGCGGCGGGCGCTGTCGGTCTCGGCGCGCTCGATCCGTGACGACTCCGGGCGCCAGACGGGCTCGGGCCTGGCCTACAAGGACGTCACGGACTTCATGGAGGCGATGGAGGTCAAGGACGCCTTCGTGGCGGCGGTCTCGCACGAGCTGCGCACCCCGCTCACCTCGATCGTCGGCTACCTCGCGGTGCTGCTCGAGCGCGAGGACCTGCCCGAGCAGGCAGTGCGCCACCTCCAGGTCGCCGACCGCAACGCCCACCGCCTCGAGCGGCTGGTGGCCGACCTGCTCTCCACCGCGGTGGCCGACGCGAGCCCGACGGCGGTGCAGCGCACGACGGTCGACCTGGCCGCCCTGGTGCGCGAGCAGGTCGAGGCCGCCCGGCCCGTGGCCGCCGCACGACACGTCGAGCTGCAGGTGTGCGCCGACGGCGAGCAGGCGGCGTACGTCGACGGCCAGCGGGTGCGCCAGGTGGTCGACAACCTGCTCTCCAACGCGCTGAAGCACACCCCGGCCGGCGGGCGGGTGCGCGTCGAGCTCGTGCCCGGCGACGACGAGGTCGAGGTCTGCGTCAGCGACACCTGCCCCGGCATCGATCCCGTCGAGCGCGAGCAGGTCTTCGGGCGCTTCTTCCGCACCCGCGCCGCCCGCGACCAGGTGCTGCCCGGGGTCGGCCTGGGCCTGGCGATCACCCGCGACATCGTCGCCGCCCACGCCGGGCGCATCGAGCTCGACGACGCGCCGGGCGGTGGTCTGCGGGCGCGGGTGCTGCTGCCGCGCGGCGGTGGCGCCGTAGGCTCCGGGGCGTGAGACGCGCCGTACGAACGCCCACCCCGCACCCCTCGGGCGCCACCCCGCCCGTGCTGCCGCGCGAGCTCGTGCCCGAGCACGTGGCCATCGTGATGGACGGCAACGGCCGGTGGGCCAAGCAGCGCGGGCTGGCCCGCACCCGCGGGCACGAGATGGGCGAGAGCTCGCTCTTCGACGTGGTCGAGGGCGCCATCGAGATCGGGGTCAAGGCCGTGTCGGCCTATGCGTTCTCCACGGAGAACTGGTCGCGCTCGCCCGACGAGGTGCGCTTCCTGATGGGCTTCAACCGCGACGTCATCCGACGCCGCCGCGACGAGATGCACGAGCTGGGGGTGCGGGTGCGCTGGGCCGGGCGCACGCCGCGGCTGTGGCGCTCGGTGGTCAAGGAGCTGCGCGCGGCCGAGGAGATGACCCGCGACAACGACGTGCTGACGCTGACGATGTGCGTCAACTACGGCGGGCGCGCCGAGCTGGCCGACGCCGCCCGCGCCATCGGCCGCGAGGTCGCGGCGGGCCGGCTGGATCCCGAGAAGATCACCGAGAAGACGCTGGCGCGCCACCTCTACCTGCCCGACCTCGCCGACGCCGACATGGTCTGGCGCACCTCCGGCGAGCAGCGGCTGTCCAACTTCATGCTCTGGCAGGCCGCCTACGCCGAGATGGTCTTCACCGACGTGCTCTGGCCCGACGTCGACCGCCGCGCGCTGTGGTCGGCCATCGAGACCTACGCCTCCCGCGACCGCCGGTACGGCGGCGCGCTGCCGAACGCCTGACGCCCCGCGCTGCGTGGCCGAGAGAGCGGAGCCCCGACGTGGACGATGCGGACCTGCCTACGACCGGTACGTCGCGGGTGTACGTCGACATGGTCGGTGACCTCTTCCACGCCGGGCACGTCGCCTTCCTCCGTGAGGCCCGCCGCCACGGGGACCGGCTGGTCGTCGGCGTGCTGTCCGACGCGACGGCGGCGTCGTACAAGCGGCGCCCGGTGATGACCCTCGCGGAGCGGGTCGCCGTCATCGCGGCGTGCCGCTACGTCGACGAGGTGGTCGAGGACGCCCCCTTCGCGGTGACCGCGGACTTCCTGCGTGCCCACGCGATCACCACCGTGGTGCACGGCGACGACCTGTCGATGGAGCAGGCGGAGGCGATCTACGGTCCGGCCGTGGCGAGCGGACGTCTCGTCCTCGTCCGGCGCAGAGGAGACCTCTCGACCACGGAGCTGATCCGGCGGGTGCGCGAGTCGATCGACGGCACCACCGGACTCTGACCGGGCTGTCCGGGCGTGCCGGTGCCCCCGTCGCGGTGGTGCTGCGTCGGGGTGCGCCGAGTCGGCTGGTTCAGACGAGCCGGGTCGGTGGTCTGGTGGGTGGTGGTCGGCCGAGGTCGGTGGTGCCTCGGGGTTCGACGAGGTACTGGTAGCGGTGCGGGCTGGTCCAGATGAACCCGGTGGGGGTGGGGTGGTGGGTCCAGGCGGTGTGGGTCTTGGCGCGGTGGTGGCGCCGGCACAGGGTGGCGAGGTTCGAGGTCGTCGTTTGGCCGGGTGGGCCGTGGGGGTCGTGGGTGGTGATGTGGTCGAGGTCGGCGTGGGTCTCGTCGGGTCGGCGGCGGCGTGCGCGGCGGGTGCAGTGGGGGAAGACGCAGCGGGGGTGGCGTTGGCGGGTCTGTTCGGCGAGCCGGTCGCTGGGGGTGTAGCCGGGGGTGGTGATCTCCTGGCTCAGGTCGAGGGGTCGGCGGTGGTGGGGTCGTAGGTCGGGTGCGCTGGCGAAGCGGCGGATGTCCTCGGCGGTGACCTCACCGGTGGGCTTGGTGTTGCGGTGCTGGGTGGCGCGGAAGGGGTGTTCGAACGCCTCGGCGTCCGCGATGCCAGGTGCATCGGTGATGGTGCGGTAGGCCACGTGGGTGCCGGGGACGCGGAGCCACTCGGCGAGCTGGTCGGTGCCGATGAAGCTGCGGGTCTCCTCGATGCGGGCCAGGTGGAGCCCGGCGGAGGGAGCGAACGGGTCTGCGCTCATCCGGCAGGTGGTGGGGTCGATGCCGCGAAGGGCGGTGTCGGTGAGGTGGACGTTGAGCACGACCTGAAGCGCCCCAGGTTTGATGCCGCTCCTGTTTGAGTCCAGGAGGATGAGCACCATGCCGAAGAAGATCGATCAGGAGCTGAAGGCCAGGGCTGTACGTCTGGTCAACGACCACCAGG
>NZ_JAULSC010000056.1 GCF_030518195.1 Nocardioides cremeus | reverse complement strand
GCTGACCCGCCGGTCTGATCCGGCTCTTCCACTTGAGTCCTCAGGTCGTGCCGTCGCCGGCTGGGTGGTCAGGTCGTGACCGGGTGTGGGGGGCCGGTTGCGGTCGACCACAGCGACTCCCATCCGGGCGCCCAGGGCCAGTGGGTCGGCAGGTGCAGCACGAGCCGACGACCGGTGGCGGCGATACGGGCGGGGATGTTGATGACCCGGCTCCGAAGGGTGGCCCATCGGGCGGTGTGCATCGCGGCTGCGACGGCGGTGGCGCGGGCGATGTTGAACCCGATCACCGCGCAGGCGACCCAGGCGGCGTTGGCCGCGTACTTTCCGCTCGGCAGGTGGGCCAGCGGGCCGTCTTTGAGTTCGGCGATGACCTGCTCGATGAGGGCGTGGTCGCGGTGACGCTGATCGGCCTCGATCGTGCCCACAGTGCTGTTGGTGATGAAGGCGTGGTGGCGGTAGGTCGCGAACAGCTCGCCCTGCTCGGTCTCGTCGCTGGCCAGTGGTTGCAGTCGGCGGACCCGGCGCACGACCAGACGGCAGGCCACGTGCTCGCGCTTGCGGCGGCCGGTGAACGCAACGAAGGGAACCTCGGCGACCTCGGCGTCGCTGACCCAGCGCTGCTCGGCCTCGTCATAGACCGCGTTCGGGTACTCGATCGTCTTCCACGCATCCGGGCTGATGCTGGTGATCGCTGCGGTCACACTCGGCGTCATCCGCGCGGTGACAGAGAACCAGGTCTTGTGACGCAGAGCGGTGCCGACGAAGGCCCAGCCGTAGTAGGCCGAGTCCGCGCGAGCCAGGATCCGACCGGTGACGCCGGCCGCGCGGGCGGTGTTGATCGCCTGGGCCAGCAGCCGCCCGACGCCGGTGGCCGATGCGGTGTTGCCCTTGCGCAGCCGGGCCCGGGCGATCACCGGCGCAGCGGTCGGCGTCGAGATCGTGGCCAGTTGCAGGTTCAAGCCGCGCACGCCGGTGTAGCCGAACGCGGCACCTTGCTTGGCGTAGCCGTGGACCTCGCGGACGGTGTCGTCGACATCAAGGAACGCGATCTCCTCCGCACCGGCGAACAGGCCCGGCACCCGCTCAGTGAGTCCGGCCAGGAGCCCTGCGCCGACCTTGTCGAGCTGCTGGACGTGGCCGTGGGTGAAGGAGCGCAGGAACGTGCCCAACGTCGAGGGCGCACGGACACCACCGAACAACCGGCCCATACCGCCGTGGCGCAGCAGATCCATGTCGTCGATGGAGTCGGCGCCGGCGAGCATCCCGCCGACCACGCTCGAGGTCTTCACCGACGCGTTCGGCGAGGGCACCGTCACAGCCTCGAGCAGCTCGTACAGGCCGGCCGACTCGGCAAGCCGCAGCGCGGGGACCAGGCCCGCTGCCGACACCAGATTCGGATCATCGAAGACAGGCCGGACCGTGTGAGAAGGTTTCACTTACGAGGTGCCTCTCGTGAACAGGTGGATTCGACGTCGCAATCGACATCTTCCCTGCTCAAGAGGGCACCTCGTTCTACGCCACGCTCACACCGCTGGACGCCGCCGGTGGATCAGGG
>NZ_JAULSC010000216.1 GCF_030518195.1 Nocardioides cremeus | reverse complement strand
ACAACGCGGCGATGGCCAGACTTCGATCGTTTACGACGCCAATTCGGGTGAGGTGGCCGTGGACGGGCCGGCCGGTGTCGAACTGACTTCGATCAATATCGATTCGGCCGGCGGAATCTTTACTGGCGACGCCGCGGCCAATCTGGGTGGCAGCTTTGACAACGATGCGGACAATAATATTTTCAAAGCCACGTTTGGCAGCAGCTTCGGCTCACTCAGCTTTGGTAACGTCGCCCAAACGGGCTTGTCCCAGGAATTTGTACTCAACGACCTGACGGTCG
>NZ_JAULSC010000215.1 GCF_030518195.1 Nocardioides cremeus | reverse complement strand
AGGTCGGGGGCTACACCCCGGCCATGATCGACTTCGGATCGGCCGAGGGCTCGTTTTGGACCGAGAGCCAGCTCTACCAGGTCGCCTACGGGTTCGCACCCGACGTACCCATGCCCGAGGTGTATTTCCCCGTCCAGGCCAGCGAATGGGGCAGCCTGGTCCGGTACGCCAGGGACACCTACGGGCGCACGCTGACCATCGTCGGGGTGCTCACCACGGGGCTCGGGATCGACAATCCGGCACGCGCCCTGAGCGATATCCTGGGGGCGATCTCGGGGATC
>NZ_JAULSC010000055.1 GCF_030518195.1 Nocardioides cremeus | reverse complement strand
GATGGTCGCGGACTTGTCGCCGCGGGTGGCGGTGGGCTTGGTGACGGTGTCGGGGACGCCGGCGGGGGTGACCTCGTTCGACGGGTCGCTCGCCGTCGAGGTGCCGATGGCGTTGGTGGCGACCACGGTGAAGGTGTAGGCGGTGCCGTTGGTCAGACCGCCGATGGTGGCGGTGGTGGCGTCGGCATCGACGCTCTTCGACACGGCGTCGGGGGTGCTGGTGATGGTGTAGCCGGTGACCGGGGACCCGTTGCCGGACGGCTTGGTCCAGGTGATGGTCGCGGACTTGTCGCCGCGGGTGGCGGACGGCTTGGTGACGGTGTCGGGGACGCCGGCGGGGGTGACCTCGTTCGACGGGTCGCTCGCCGTCGAGGTGCCGATGGCGTTGGTGGCGACCACGGTGAAGGTGTAGGCGGTGCCGTTGGTCAGACCGCCGATGGTGGCGGTGGTCTGGTCTCCGGGGACGGTCTTCGACACGGCGTCGGGGGTGCTGGTGATGGTGTAGCCGGTGACCGGGGAGCCGCCGTCGTCCGACGGCGCTCGCCAAGACACGACCGCGGAACGATCCCCCCGCTGGGCGAAAACCTGGCTGGGATAGCTCGGTGCGGCAACCCCGATGCGGAAGTTGAGTCTGCTGAGGTCGAGTTCGGGGGACTGGTTGGCTCGGTACGCCGTGTAGTTGCCGTGGTTGTCGTAGAGCTGGATGAGGGTGAGTTCGGCGGGTCCGCTGGCCCAGTTGTCGTCGATGGTGGCGGTTGTGCCGGTGCTGTCGCCGTACTGGGTGACGTACTTCGCGCGCCCGGAAGCATCGGTGTAGTGGAGGAGGACGCTGTCGATGCTGCTGTCCTCGGTGATGTCCCAGGTGTAGGTGATCTGGTCGCCGGCGGTGAAGGGGCCCGTCGGCGACATCTCGATCGAGTTCAAGACAGGGCCCACTGTGTCGGCCTGCGTGCCGGTCACCTCGAAGTTGAGTCTGCTGAGGTCGAGTTCGGGGGACTGGTTGGCTCGGTACGCCGTGTAGTTGCCGTGGTTGTCGTAGAGCTGGATGAGGGTGAGTTCGGCGCGTCCGCTGGCCCAGTTGTCGTCGATGGTGGCGGTTGTGCCGGTGCTGTCGCCGTACTGGGTGACGTACTTCGCGCGCCCGGAAGCATCGGTGTAGTGGAGGAGGACGCTGTCGATGCTGCTGTCCTCGGTGATGTCCCAGGTGTAGGTGATCTGGTCGCCGGCGGTGAAGGGGCCCGTCGGCGACATCTCGATCGAGTTCAAGACAGGGCCCACTGTGTCGGCCTGCGTGCCGGTCACCTCGAAGTTGAGTCTGCTGAGGTCGAGTTCGGGGGACTGGTTGGCTCGGTACGCCGTGTAGTTGCCGTGGTTGTCGTAGAGCTGGATGAGGGTGAGTTCGGCGCGTCCGCTGGCCCAGTTGTCGTCGATGGTGGCGGTTGTGCCGGTGCTGTCGCCGTACTGGGTGACGTACTTCGCGCGCCCGGAAGCATCGGTGTAGTGGAGGAGGACGCTGTCGATGCTGCTGTCCTCGGTGATGTCCCAGGTGTAGGTGATCTGGTCGCCGGCGGTGAAGGGGCCCGTCGGCGACATCTCAATCGAGTTCAAGACAGGGCCCACCGTGTCGACCTCCGGGCTGGGGCGATCAGCAACCTCGAAGGTGGCGGTGGAGAAGTCGAAGTTGTGGGTGGTGGGGCCTGATGCGCCGCTGGGTACCTTCATGACTTCGCCGCCAGCGGGGAAGTAGTACGCCTCGTTGCCGTCGCTGTGGTCGCGGATGGCGATGGAACTCAGCGTGTAGGTGCCGTCAGCCCAGTCGTTGGGTATCAGGGCGGTGATGGTGCCTGTCATCGCGATGGTCGATGGGTTGTCGGCTCGGAGCTGACGGTTCTTCCCGACTGGATCGGTGTAGTTGAAGACCAGCCTGGTCACGACGCCGGAGTCGTCGGTCACCTCGTAGTCCATGTCTACGGTGTCGCCCGGCGTCAGGGTGGTGGGGGAGGTCATTGTGAA
>NZ_JAULSC010000214.1 GCF_030518195.1 Nocardioides cremeus | reverse complement strand
ACTGCCGTCATCGACTCGCTGGTGAGACGACTGCCCTCTTGCTTCCTCGGTCATGTTTGCATCAGTCCTGCAGCAGCGCGAACGCCAGACTCAACAGCAGAGAACAGGTCAGCGCCCCTAGGCATCCCCCAGGCATCCCCCAGGCATCCCATATGCACTCGGTACCTGCGTGTCTTTCTTAGCTCAGCACGGGAATGGGCCTGCCAAGCGTGAAACTAGACAAATTCCACGATGCGAGTGAGATACGAAAAAGGTACTGGTAGCCTACTATTTATTGTCAG
>NZ_JAULSC010000213.1 GCF_030518195.1 Nocardioides cremeus | reverse complement strand
TTCGGAATGTGAGGCGGGCGAAGCGCGTCATGCCAGCGCCTACCGTCGGCATCGATCGTGAGGACCCCGGACAGGTCGCCCGGCGCACCAAACGGCGACCGGATCTGCCACGCTCCCGCTTCCAAATCCGCCGGGCGGGGCTCGACTTGCGCGAAGATCAAGTGCTCATAGCTCAGAGCAACGAGTTCGTTGATGTCGAGCTCCCGCAGGATCTCCTCGACGATTCCGCTATCAACGCCCTCCGGACGCGGAGGTTGGTTCATACGTAAAGAAGTTAAGAA
>NZ_JAULSC010000054.1 GCF_030518195.1 Nocardioides cremeus | reverse complement strand
CCCGGACGAGGTGTGCGCAGCAGACACGGCGTGAAGACCATGGAGGAGTCCCCGATCGATACGGCAACCCTCCTCCCGAGTCCTGACGACCCGGGAACGGATCACCTGCATATCGTGACCAATCGACCCAGCCGGCGGTGGCGTACTCGACGTCGGCGATGGTCCTGTAAGGCCCGTCAGGGAAGACGGTGGTGCGGATGCACTCGGCCTTGTAGAGGCCGTTGATCGACTCCATGAGGGCGTTGTCGTAGGCATCGCCGACCGAGCCGGTCGAGGGCCGGATCTCCTCGAGTGCCAGATGCTCGGTCAGCCGCACCGACGTGTATTGGGCAGGTTCAACCAGTCGATGCAACACCGGGGTCTTGGAGGGACCGTAGCTGCTCGCTGAAGACTTCCGCCGGTGTCTTCCAGTCCAAGACCTTCCGGGGCCTGTTGTTGATCGCGAGCGCGACGGCTTCGAGATCCTCGGCGCTCCATCGGGACAGGTCGGTGCCTTTGGGGAAGTACTGGCGCAGCAGACCATTGGTGTTCTCGTTCGTGGGTCGCTGCCAGGGCGAGTGCGGGTCGGCGAAGTACACCTTCGTGCCTGTCTCGATGGCGAACTCCGCGTGCGCGGACAGTTCCTTGCCGCGGTCCCAGGTCAGCGTCTTGCGCAGTTGATGTGGCAGCGTCGTCATTGACGCGGTAAGCGCGGTGTTCATCGCGACCGCGCCGTAGCCGCCCAGTGCGGGCCCGTTCTTGACCCGCGGTTCTTCGCCCCATCCCTCCAGGCGAGGCAGGTGCACCAGCATCGTGGAGCGGGAGCGCCGTTCGACCAGCGTCCCGATCGCCGAGCGGCCGGTGCCAATGATCAAGTCCCCCTCCCAATGGCCAGGCACGGCCCGGTCAGCCGCCTCTGCAGGGCGCTCGGAAAGGACGACGTCGGCGCTGACGTGCCCGACGGGCTTGTTCTGTGACCGCTTGCGGGGCGTGCGCAGCGCACGGCCGGTGCGCAGGCACGCCACCAACTCGCGCTTGAGGGCGCCTCGGCCCTCGATGAACAGCGCCTGGTAGATCGCCTCATGGCTGATGCGCATGGACTCATCATCAGGGAACTCGATCCTCAGCCGCTGCGCGATCTGCTCCGGGCTCCATGCCAGCGACCAGCGCCGGTCGGCCCGGTGCGGCTTGTTCAGCCCCTTCCATGGCGGCGGTGTCGGACCCGCGACGATCGTGCCGTCAGGGCGGCGGACGTGCCCGGCGAGCCGGTCTTGGACGTAGTCCCGCAGCCGCGGGTTGTCAACGAGCTTCGCGGTCTTGGGGCGCTTGGCGGCCTGCTGGGCCTTCCACTGCGCCACCACCGCGCGGTACTCCTGCTTACCGCCACGAGTCGCGGCGTTGCGACGCAGCTCGCGTGAGACGGTCCCCGGGTCACGTCCGATCGCACGGGCGATCTCACGCACGCCCTTGTGCTGGGCGCGCAGGATGGCGATCTCCTCGCGTTCCTCGAAAGTCAGATAGCGGCCTACGGGCTCGGCCAGGCTGATCGGCACCATCCCGCCAGCGTGACGAAACCAGCGCATCCCAACCGGGACCGACACTCCGACGGCGATCGACGCCTCCGCCGTCGTGATGCCCGTGGCTATCAGCCGCCAGAACTGCCGCTGCACCACCCGCGACGGGTCCGGCCGGCCCGGCGAGCGCATGGCCGGCCTCAGCGCCCGATCAGCACGCCACTGCCGACGAAGCACCTCGGGCGCATCGCTCGTCTTCTTGCTCCAGTGCCCTGTCGCCATCCCTGAACACCTCCGTGATCGAGGTGTTGCGACGACCGGTTGAATCCGCCTTGCGACCCCGCGTCCGAGTGATGGATCAGCTCGCCGGGCTCGGTGGGGTGTCCTTCTCGTTCGCGCTGCCAGAGCGCCATGCGCAGCGGGATCATCACCAGGTCGGTCTGCTTGGTCGTCTGTCGGCGGCCGCGAGAAACTGCCCGGAGACGGCCACGAAGCTGCCCGCTGGCGGACATGAGAACTGCCCGCTGACGGTCATGGGATCTGCCCGACACGAAGTCGTCTGCCTGACCGCCTTGCGAGGTTAAGGCCCCTTCCTCGGCTGCGCCGAGTGGGCGACAGAGCCCCGCGGGGTGGTGGGCTTTGAGGTGGTCCTCGGTACCCTACTCGCCGCTGTTGATGGCGGCGTGTTCTTCAGTATCCATGGTGTCGGCGAGCAGGGCCATGGACTCCTCGGATAGGTAGCGGCGGTCGCCGGCGATCCATTCGTCGTGCATGTCGATGAGGATGGCGCCGACGAGGCGTACGACCGCGGCGGCGTTGGGGAAGATCCCCACGTGAGAATGACAAGCCCATTTGGCCCCACTGTGCTGCTTTGATTTGGCCCCACCCTCCGGGTCAATGCATCGGTTCCGGGGTTGGCTCCCGGGGGGGTCAGGTGGTGGCGGGGTCCTTTCTG
>NZ_JAULSC010000212.1 GCF_030518195.1 Nocardioides cremeus | reverse complement strand
ACGGTGTGGGCGTGGCGGGTGAGCAAGTCGCGTTGTGGCAGCATGGCGGCTGGAGGCAGGCACGGGTCTTGGCAGCGCCCCACCGTCTGTGAACCCTTGATTGTTCCCCAGCTCTCGCCCTCAGCCCTACCGCCGCTCTCCACCCGCCATCACTCGACACACGCTGCACGACATACAGGACACGAGCTACGTCGACGGCACGACGCATGTCAGTCAGCCGTCGGCTGCTGGTGGTTGGCTGCTGGCTGCATGGCAGAGCTCGCCAGGATGCCTTTCCGACA
>NZ_JAULSC010000211.1 GCF_030518195.1 Nocardioides cremeus | reverse complement strand
AAATTGCCAGAACTGTTGCGCTGTTCACCTCTTCCGGCCATACCTCGAGTGCCTTGCAACCGGGTTTTGGACACGATAGCGGCGAGGCGGCCCACCAAGTGGCCCCTTCCGTCGATCAGGATAGGCTTTTCGCTAAAACCCGTCAGGTTTCTACCGGGAGGGAATTTGGCTCCCAAGACGGCTTGGATCCATTCTTGGGCTTCACTATCTTGTTGTGGGTTACGCTTGGCAGCGATTTTAGCTTGGACTTGACGTTCCAGAGACATTTTCGGTGAGTTTTGC
>NZ_JAULSC010000210.1 GCF_030518195.1 Nocardioides cremeus | reverse complement strand
ATACAGACATGACATTGCTGATCCATCCGCATCTCCCTTGCTACCACTGCAAGTTGCAACGCCCAAAGCAGGGGAGATGGCAAACTAATACTATCAATACAGTGGCAACGGGCATGCAACACAACCCGCGCCCTGCTTACTTACCACAAGCCCCGACCCGTGCCTGACGTCCTTAGCCTTTGGTTATATCCGCAGCGTGCCGTCGCCTTACCCTGAATCGCCCAAATGTCCGAGAACCACGAAGTTGACAACCCCCCCCCCTGACCCGCCGTCATCATCGTC
>NZ_JAULSC010000209.1 GCF_030518195.1 Nocardioides cremeus | reverse complement strand
CCGATATTGTATGCTATGGTGCGGTAGTATCGCGTATACCGACATGCTAATGGGCGAAGACTGGAAATATGGGATACATGCAAAAAGAGCCGAACGGCGAAAGAAACGTGAAAAGAAACGTGAAACAAGTATTCGAACATGTACTGGCATTACATTGACATACTACATACAGATTTCCTTCCTTCCTTCCTTCCCCCCCGCGTAAAGCAACATGGAATCCATCTCCTCCAACCCGGCATTAATCATGATATATTCAAGCTTTACAGCTCCCATCTTCAATGA
>NZ_JAULSC010000053.1 GCF_030518195.1 Nocardioides cremeus | reverse complement strand
GTGAATATTCGCCTTACTGGGGTCCAGCGGCGGCGTGTTCCGGGGCCGTCGGGGTGACTGCTCGTTGGCGGGCTTGGGGGCCGGTGTTGGCGTGGTTGGGGGCCATCCGTTTCTAGGCTCCTCCCGCCGTGCGTATAGGGCGCACAGCGGAAGGAGCGGATCATCGATGGTACGGAAGATCAAGGCGAAGCTCGTGCTGCAGTTGCGAGCCGAGGGACTCTCAGGGCGAGCGATCGCGTCCTCGCAGGGAATGTCACGCAAGTCCATTACTGCGGTGCTGGACGCTGCGGACGTAGCCGGCATCAGTTGGGACGACGTCGCTGAACGCCCAGAGGACGAGGTGTACGCGCTGCTGTTCCCCGGACGCGGTGAGCACGAGAGCGTGTTCGCCCAGCCGAACTGGGACCAGGTGCACAAGGAGATGGCCCGGGTCGGGGTGACGCTGAAGCTGCTGCACAGCGAGTACACCGACTTATGCGCCGGGGCTGGCGAGCCAGCGATGGGCTACGACCGGTTCTGCCGCACCTACCAGCGCCACGTGCTGGTCACCGGCGTCGCGTCGCGTGTGGGTCACAAGGCCGCCCAGACGGTCGAGGTCGACTGGTCCGGCCCGACGATGCAACTGAGCGACCCGGTCAGCGGAGCCACAAGGACGGTGTACCTGTTCGTGGGGTGCCTGCCGTTCAGCCGGTACGCATTCGTGGAGCCGACCCTGGACATGAAGCAGGACACCTGGCTGCGGGCTCACGTGGCGATGTTCGAGGCCTTCGGCGGTTCGGTGCCACGGATCGTGTCGGACAACCTGAAGACCGGAGTGATCAAGCATCCCCGTGACGGCGAGATCGTCCTCAACGACGCCTACCGCGAGATGGCGGGCCACTACTCGGCCGCGGTGCTGCCCGGCCGGGTCCGCAAGGCCAAGGACAAAGCCAGCGTCGAGAACACCGTGTGGCACGTCGCGATGCGAATCATCGCCGACCTACGTGATGAGAAGTTCACGTCGCTGCCCGAGCTCAAGGCGGCCATCACCAGCCGCGTGGAGGCCTACAACGAAGAGCCGTTCCAGAAGCGACCCGGCTCGCGGGCGAGCGTGTTCACGGCCGAGGAGCAGCCGCTGCTGCGGCCGCTGCCACAAACGGCCTACGAGATCAGCCACTGGGTCTACGGGCGCCGGGTCGGACGCAACGGGCATGTGGTGTGGGAGAAGAACTTCTACTCCGTACCGTTCGCCCACGTCGGCGCCTTGGTCGACCTGCGTATCACCGACCGGGTGCTGCAGGCCTACCGCGGCACCGCGCGGCTGAGCAGCCACCTGCTGCTGCCGCCGGACGCGGCCAACGAGTACCGCACCAACGACGCCGACCTCCCGGTCGGCGAACGATATCGCCAGTGGGACCCGGACCGGGTCAGGGACTGGGCTGAGCGGATCGGCCCCGCGACGGTCAGCGTGGTGAACCGGATCTTCGAGTCCGTCCCGGTCGACGAGCAGGGCCTGGACGCCGCCCTGGCGGTGCTGCGACTGTCGCGACGTTTCTCGGCCGAACGGGTCGAGGCAGCCTCCCGGCTGGCGTTGGCAGGTCGGGTGCGGTCCCCGCGCTATGCGCACCTGCACCCCATCCTGGTCACCGGGCAGGACAAGACCGCCGCACTGCGGCCACCACGCGAGGAACCAGCAGAAGCCGGTGGCTACGTCCGTGGTGCCGGCTACTACGCGGGCGGTGCCAAGTGAACGGCATCGACATCGAGACCAAGCGCAAGTTGCGTGAGATGGGCGCCGCGCCGCTGCTGGAGGCGCTCGAGGGCCAAGACGACACCCTCACACTCGGGATGGGCTTCGGTGAACGGCTCCGGTTGGTGGTCGACGAGGCACACTCGACGTTCAACCACGCCAAGGTCGAGGGCCTGATCCGCCGCGCTGGACTGCGGTACCCCGGCGCCGACCTGCGCCGGCTCGATCTGGTCGAGGAACGTGGGCTGGACCGTCAGGTGATCGCCCAGCTCGGGTCCTGCACGTTCATCGAGCGACAGCAGAACGTGGTGTTTCAAGGCTTCACCGGCTCCGGGAAGTCCTACCTCGGATGCGCGCTAGCCAAGCAGGCCTGCCAGCACCGGATCCGTGCCCACTACATCCGCATGCCCGACCTGGAAGAAGCCTGGGCGCTGGCCAGTGACAAGCCACAAGGAGCGACGAAGTTCCTCAAGAAGTACGCGGCCTTCACGTTGCTGGTGATCGACGAATGGCTGCTCGACCACCCCGACGACGCCATCAGGAGCATGCTGCTCGAGCTACTGGAACGCAGGTACGACACCGGGTCCACGGTGTTTTGCACCCAATACGCCAAGAAGGACTGGCACCAGCGGCTCGGATCAGGAGTGCACGCCGACGCGATCATGGACCGCATCGTGCACAACACCATCTGGGTCGACACCGGCAACCACAACATGCGTGAACACGCCTCGATGAACCGGTGAAAACAGCCGTTGGGGGCCGGTGGCCCCCACACCTGCGGCCACTGGCCCCCAACGGCAAGATCCACGGCCCCCAGCCACCCGATCCAGTGGTCCCTAAGCCTTCAAATACTCA
>NZ_JAULSC010000208.1 GCF_030518195.1 Nocardioides cremeus | reverse complement strand
AAGCCGAACATGACTCGAATTTAACATTTTACGGGACGAGAATGCAATAATCGCGCAGAAACCAGATCTTGCTCTCCCAGCCCGAACAATACTCATCACTGGGCCTCAGAAGGACAGAAGCCTTCTTGGTCCATGAACTGATCAAGGTATCACTCAATCGCAGGACTGAGGGGGTGCGGTAGCTCGGTCTAACTTTGCAAATATTATGGTTTGATACAATTTATTTATTGAAAACATACTTTAGTCACCATGCTGGTCGGCTTGAATTCAGAACAAGATTCG
>NZ_JAULSC010000207.1 GCF_030518195.1 Nocardioides cremeus | reverse complement strand
CCAAAGCAGGCTAGTGCATTCTACGTTGGAGCATGTTCGGAAGCATTATGAGATGCATTACGAACCACGTTAATCATTGTAACATATATACCCTGCAAAAGTGCATTTTAAAATAGTAAACTAGCAGACTTGATAACGAAAGCACGTGCTCTATTGCATATGCATTAACCCGGCTAGTGTCGTATGGATGTCCATGGTGCGAAACATGTCAAGTGCTCCTTCTTCCCTAAACAGTCGCATTCTAATTCAGGTAAGCACAAGAGGAAAGAGTACCTAGTCGCTC
>NZ_JAULSC010000206.1 GCF_030518195.1 Nocardioides cremeus | reverse complement strand
CGTATCACTCCAGCACAGAAAGGAAGATTACTTGCCACCAAGTAGAATTGCTTCTAAAAGACCTAGAAGAATTACGATTCTTTCAAAATTGACAACAACATGGCATCCCCATACGGTCTCACAACGGAGAAAGGACTCAGCGACTTCCTTTCTGCAACCCAGTCAGGACACACCAACGTAAAGTTACTGTCAGGCGGCACCGCAAACTACGTCTACCGGTGTACAAAGGAGGACGGATCCACAAGCATCTTCAAGCACGCTGCACCATACCTCCACAGCAACA
>NZ_JAULSC010000052.1 GCF_030518195.1 Nocardioides cremeus | reverse complement strand
TGTCGGCGGCCACGAGAAACTGCCCGGAGACGGCCACGAAACTGCCCGCTGGCGGACATGAGAACTGCCCACTGACGGTCATGGGATCTGCCCGACACGACGTCGTCTGCCTCGCCGCGCTGCGCGGTTGAGGCCCCTTCCTCGGGTGCGATGAGCGGTGCTGAAGCGCCCCATCGCCCCGAGGAAGGGATGAGTTGAAGTCTGCCGAGGAGATCATGAAAATTCTGGATGCCTACGACCTGACAGGGTCGTTGCGTGATGCCGGGGAGCTGGCCGGCTGCTCGCACCACACGGTGAAGCACTACGTCGACCGCCGCGCTGCCGGCGGCGAGCTGGACCGGGCCGCGACGCGGCCGCAGCTGATCGATGAGTACCTGCCCAAGGTCGAGGAGTGGGTCGAACGCTCGAAGGGCAAGGTCCGCGCCGATGTGGCCCACGAGAAGTTGCTTGCGATGGGCTACAAGGGTTCGGAGCGCACCACCCGCCGGGCGGTCGCGATGGTCAAGGCGTCGTACCGGGCCGGCCATGTGCGGGTGCACCGACCGTGGGTCACCGAGCCGGGGATGTGGCTGCAGTACGACTACGGCGACGGTCCGGTCGTCGACGGCGTGAAGACCGTGCTGTTCGTCGCCTGGCTGGCGTGGTCGAGGTTCCGAGTGGTGATCGCGCTGCGGGACAAGACGATGCCGAGCGTGTTCGCCGCGCTGGACCAGACGTTCCGGCGGCTGGGCGGGGTGCCGACCTACGTGTTGACCGACAACGAGAAGACCGTCACGGTTGAGCACATCGCCGGGATCCCGGTCCGCAACGCCCAGCTCGTCAGCTTCGCCGAGCACTACTCGGTGGTCGTGCACACCTGTGTCCCGGCGGATCCGGCGTCCAAGGGCGGCACCGAGTCGTCGGTGAAGATCAGCAAGGCCGACCTGGTCCCCAAGGACACCAACCTGCTCGCCGAGTACGTGACGTTCGCTGAGCTCGAGGCCGCCTGCGAGGCGTTCTGTCAGAAGGTCAACACCCGCCCGCACCGGCTCACCAAGCGACCACCGGTCGAGATGCTCGCCGAGGAAGCCACCCGGCTGCACCCGGTCCCCGCGGTGCCGCACACGGTGGCGTTCGGCACCACCCGAGTGGTGCCGACCAACACCCCGATGGTGACCTTCGAGTCCGGCCAGTACTCGGTCCCCCACGTCCACGACGGCCAGTCCCTACTGGGCGCCACGGTGTGGGTCCGCACCCAAGGAGTCGGGGTCGACGAGCAGGTCGTCATCGTCCACGTCGGCGCCGATGGTCCGGTCGAGGTCGCCCGCCACGCCCGGGCCACGCCCGGGACACCGAAGATCAACGACGAGCACTTCCCGCCCCAGCCCGAGGGACCGCTGGATCGTCGACCACGTGCCAGGAACGCCGCGGAAACGGAGTTCCTCGACCTGGGCGAGGGCGCCCGACTGTGGCTGGTCGAGGCCGCCGCCGCGGGCACCACGAAGATGCGGGTCAAGATGACCCAAGCGCTCGCGCTGGCCAAGCTGTTCAACCCCGTCGAGGTCGACTGGGCACTCGGACACGCCGCCGTCCACGGCCGGTTCGCCGAGGCCGACCTGTCCTCGATCCTCGACCACCACGCCAGCCGGCCAGCCGACGGTGAGCACCGTGCCAGCGAGGACTCCTCGCTGACCCAGGGCACCAGCGCCTGGGCACAACTCGGTCAACAGGACCGGCGACGCGGTCAGGACGAGGTGATCGCATGAAGACCTCCGCTGCGCCGCCACTGCCAGCCGATCTGGAAGACCTGCTGCGCCGGCTGCGGCTGCCGCACATCCGTCGGCACGCGCCGGAGGTCGTCGCGACCGCGAAGGCCCAACGTTGGGAACCGGTCGAGGTGCTCAAGGCGCTGTTCGCCGAGGAGGTCGCCGGCCGGGAACGCTCCGCACTCGCCACGAGGCGTGCGGCGGCGGGGTTCCCGACCGGGAAGACCTTCGACGCGTGGCAGCCCGACGCGTCCTCGATCCCGGCCCCGACCCAGCAGGCACTGCGGACCCTGGAGTGGGTCCACCGACGAGAGAACCTTGTCATCTGTGGGCCGTCGGGGACCGGGAAGACGTTCCTGCTGGAGGCGCTCGGCCAGCAGGCCGTCGAGACCGGTCTGAAGGTCGCCTGGTTCACGCTGGAAGACCTCGGCGTCCTGCTGCGCCGTCATCGTGCCGACGACACCGTCACCAAAGCGATCGCCCGCGTCCTGCGCGCCGACCTGGTCATCGTTGATGACATCGGGCTGCTGCCGGTTGCCGCCGACGCTGCCGAGGGGCTCTACCGGCTCGTCGACGCCGCCTACGAGAAGCGCTCGGTCGCGATCAGCTCGAACCTGCACCCGTCCGGATTCGACGAACTGATGCCCAAGACGCTGGCCACCGCCACCGTCGACCGGCTGCTGCACCACGCCCACGTCTGCCAGACCAGCGGCGACTCCGTGCGCCTCACCCAAGCACTGGCTGGCCAAGGGGTGAGCCCGTTGAGCTGAGCACCCTGGTCGGTGGTGGCCGCAGCCCCCTTGGGCAGATCCCATGGCCACCACCGGGCAGTTCTCGTGGCCGTCAGCGGGCAGGTTTCATGTCCGCCACTGGGCAGTTCTCACTGGCCCTTGACA
>NZ_JAULSC010000205.1 GCF_030518195.1 Nocardioides cremeus | reverse complement strand
ATGTCTTGGTTTGCGCAATTTGAGATATTCAATCGCTTCTTGAATCAGGTACACAAGGATGGAGTGGTGCTGTGTAGAGATTGGGACGATTTTCTTGTTTGGATGTTCGGGTGGCTCAACGGCTAATTTAGCTCAGATTGCGCACAGACACTGTACTAAAACACGCGCACGTGATATGTCCTACAGACTTCCTGCCAAGCCTGTGAGACGTAGAGCTAAAGATCCGTTGAAATGAGCTTCATCCTTGTTTCCTTCCTTATCGTAAGTCACGTCCCCTTCTCAAG
>NZ_JAULSC010000204.1 GCF_030518195.1 Nocardioides cremeus | reverse complement strand
GAAGCTTATATCCGTGGTTTGTCCGACCGAGGGGAGGTGTCTGGGGGGCGTGCAACGCAAATTGTTATGCTTGCTTCTGACGGAAAGGCGGAGTTTGCTTGACGGATCGACAGCAGAGTGTTGGAGAGGCCGGTATAGATGTACAGCTGCAATGTGCTCAAGGCCACATGGAGTAAGCGCGAACATGAAGGAGGTTAGTGCGTGTCGCAGCGGGCTCCACCCAGGCGCCGGCGTGCATGCATGGAGCCTAGATCTCGTTGATCGCAGCCCGATAGCCATCATGC
>NZ_JAULSC010000203.1 GCF_030518195.1 Nocardioides cremeus | reverse complement strand
GCAACGGAACAACTCATTATCAAAGCTCATGGCATGCATTATACATAGTTAACCCGCTATTATGCCCATGAAACAAGATAATGGTTCTGCGAGATATACCGTCGCTCTCACGGCTGCAAATAGTATCCAAAGCTCTCTAATCTTCCCCAATATACCTAAGTTAGGTCCTACACAGTTCCAAAACTCAAACTTTATTCTCTCTCGTAATACCACAAGCTAGCAGCATAGAAAATTTACGTGATCTCACTTATCTCATACTATTTATCTCTCATTGCTTTCGTAGC
>NZ_JAULSC010000202.1 GCF_030518195.1 Nocardioides cremeus | reverse complement strand
CTTTGTCCCAAGTAATGACACATGATCTGGCCATCGGCTGTGATGCTTCGTGACGATATTCTCGACGACACACTTGAAGGTGCAGGAGTTGTGATGACGACGGCATCAGGAGTGGTTGTCTCAGCTATTGCAGCGCCTTCAGCGACGGTGGCGGCGAGCGTCTCGAGTTGATCGAGGCGTCTCTTCAGTTTGTCGCCTGGACTGGCAAGTCAGAAACGATGCTGGGTAAGTAGAGGGAGATTCGGCGTGAGACGCTGAAGTGCAGAGGCAGGCAACGTACGGTA
>NZ_JAULSC010000201.1 GCF_030518195.1 Nocardioides cremeus | reverse complement strand
AAAGGACCCCGCCACCACCTGACCCCCCCCCGGGAGCCAACCCCGGAACCGATGCATTGACCCGGAGGGTGGGGCCAAATCAAAGCAGCACAGTGGGGCCAAATGGGCTTGTCATTCTCACCGCTCCCACGCGGCGGTCCAGGTCGCGACCGCGTGGGGGCATTTCTTGCCCCAGTTCGAGTCCGCGAACGCGTCCAGCTCGCGGCGCGCGGCCTCGGCGTTCGCTGCGGTGTAGACCGGCTTCAGCGCCGCCGCGACGGCCTTGCGGTCGCCGTAGCCCACGA
>NZ_JAULSC010000200.1 GCF_030518195.1 Nocardioides cremeus | reverse complement strand
GTTCATTCTCCTTATGATATAACTAACTAACTACATGTAATTTAATATCTTAAAATTTTAAGCACTTATGAAACATATAGAGTGCTCGGATTTTATAATGGGTAGTCACGGGTAGACTGGCCGCGCCATTCCTCAAGGAAACATGGCGTATTCCGAAAAACTGCACTCTCGCTAGCAAACGTTCCTCCGTCATAATCGAGCAATACCACCCACCCCTGTCCGTCAGCCGTCTTTCCTCTGATCGTCATGTAACCGCTCATGCTGATTGGACGCCACAGCTGTCCA
>NZ_JAULSC010000199.1 GCF_030518195.1 Nocardioides cremeus | reverse complement strand
CGGGAGCGATCATCCTCGAGGTATATTTATTATAAGGGTTCATTGTTTGCTTTGATGCTAGTGATGTGCTGAAGTCGGATATAGTTCAAGTGCATGGAAATTGTGGATGGGTGGCTTTTACATGCAGACTAGAGGTAACAATGTAAGGTTGATGGCAGATTCGAACATGTTGATATTTCACATCTTGGCCGATGGCGTGCCTTTGAATGCAGTCTTGGAACAATTGCTTGGCAGCATTTGCAGAGTCTCCTTCACAGGTTACCAGTTATGGTAGTAATTCCATGC
>NZ_JAULSC010000198.1 GCF_030518195.1 Nocardioides cremeus | reverse complement strand
AACTTACTGGAATGATCCTGTGAGTCGATATGAATCTATACAACCACGTTAGAGACTGCTTGACACTGCGACATCGCTTGTTTTCATCAAGGCTGAAATGTGTAAGTTTCTATTCCGTTTAAAACTTCAGGCAGTTAAATGAAATTAGATATTCGTCTTATTTCGTTGAGTATTACTATAGCTATTCTTGCTTGTACTAACCTCTCACCTCACATTCTAGACGCTGCATAATACGCTCTTGGTACAAAGGTGATGGCTGGGTGCGACGCCAGATATTGAATTACG
>NZ_JAULSC010000197.1 GCF_030518195.1 Nocardioides cremeus | reverse complement strand
AGAGGAAGACCATCGCGAGCCCGGTGACCATCGCCAGCACGAGCGTGGTGGCCACGAGGACCCGGGCGACGGTGTGCCGGCGGCGGGCCCGGGCCTTGCGACGACCGGAGCGCCCACGGGTGTCGGGCTTGCGGCGGGCCTCGGCGCGCGGGGCGCCCGCATCGTCCGCGGGCGCGGGCTGCTCGTCGGACATGGGTCACCTTCGCATCGGAGGAACATCCCATTCTGACCGGCACCCGCGGGTAACCCCAAACGGCCTCAGCGACTTCTCAGGCGCGCGCGCTC
>NZ_JAULSC010000196.1 GCF_030518195.1 Nocardioides cremeus | reverse complement strand
AGTGTCTTTCAACTATTATAGATGTGAGATATAGGACGGTACAGAATCAGTGTCTTCACAAGAATAACCACTCCTCATCATTAGTGCGGTCCAATATCCGACTATCAAATACTGAATTCACAGCGTAAGGTAAATCCGTAGATGGTTTACACGTGCCCAGATACGGGAGACTGCGAAGGATGATGTACGAGATACAAACTTTGGTACCCTTTTTCTCCTGTAGCCTAGAAAGTCTTTGTGTGCTCGTTTCACACTCTTTGAGCGTTCTCAGGGGTATGGACACAG
>NZ_JAULSC010000195.1 GCF_030518195.1 Nocardioides cremeus | reverse complement strand
AAAGTTTATATGACCGTCTTGGATTGCATTTTGCTTCCCGGGTGCTAGTGGTGGCTCAAACTTGATGTCGCCCAAGCAGTTAAGTGGGATAGTGCAAATAGACCGTTGTACGAAGATCCATCTGCACAAGCAATGACTACCATTTTAGAGTCTTTGGTCTGCTTGATAGCATTGACCACCTTGCTGAAAATTCTGTTGCCTCGATATTCTGCTAGTATATCGCGGCACATGTTTGTCGTACCTCCGCCACCGAGTTTGAAGCCACCAACGGCATCGTACATAGTA
>NZ_JAULSC010000194.1 GCF_030518195.1 Nocardioides cremeus | reverse complement strand
AATTTCGTCCGATATAACAAAAACTTAATATAATTGGTAGTTATCTACCGTTAACTACTCCTACCAATTAAATAACTAGTAGTTAACTACCGTTAACAACTGACTTACCGGCAGTTAACTACTACCAATTAACTATTAAGTAGTTAACTACTATTACTAGTTTATTTGTCGGTAGTTACCAACTACTAATTAACTATCTAGTAGTTAATTAGCTGTTAACCCCTCTTAAAAACTTAGTTTGTTAGTAGTTAACTACTACTAATAAGATAACTATTAGCAGTCTAG
>NZ_JAULSC010000051.1 GCF_030518195.1 Nocardioides cremeus | reverse complement strand
GCGCGGCGAGGCAGACGACGTCGTGTCGGGCAGATCCCATGACCGTCAGTGGGCAGTTCTCATGTCCGCCAGCGGGCAGTTTCGTGGCCGTCTCCGGGCAGTTTCTCGTGGCCGCCGACAGTCAGCCACGCCCACTCCCCGAGTTCCACCGCGAATCAGCGAAATCACCGATCACGAATCCAACGTCGGTGGATCAGGGTTGAGCAGCGGGTGGGCGCACGCGCCTGCTGTTTTGCCGCAGATGCCCGGCGAGGGGGCGGCGGCCCCCCTCTGCGATTGAGGTGTGACAGCGAGGCGCGCGGATCGCGGCAGATGAGCGCGCGGATGCTCGCGCGTCAGTCCGATAGTGCGCTCCGCGCGGTCACGGTCGGACGAAGACGCCCATCCGTCCGGCGGGGCGGAAGCCGTTCCTTTCGTAGAAGGCTGACGCGTCGCTGTCGCGGGCGGTCAGGAGGTACCAGTGCCGAACGTCTCCGAGGTGTTCGGCGAGAGCATCCAGCAGTCGGGTGCCGTGGCCCCTGCGTTGCATGCTCGTGCGAACGCACATCTCCTTGAGGAGGAAGTGGTCGTCGGCTCCCGAACGTTCCAGATGACCGACCGCGAAGCCGAGCAGTTCTCCGTCGGAGTCCCGCGAACAGACACCGTGGGCGCGGGGAGTAGCGAGGAAGTCGCCGAGCCGCTGAGCAGCATCCTTCGCGTTCCACGACTCGTTCCAAGGCGGTGCATTGAAGGTGTCGACGTAGAGGGCGACACAAGCGCCAAGCGCTTCGCTCGTCAGAGTGGTGATCACGCTGAACCATGGCACGGTGCCCGGACGGACGCATCCGCTCATCGGCACGTTCGTGCCAGCAGCGGCAGAACCGGATGGCCGCCGGGCGTACGATACGCGCCGGATGTGTGCACCTGTAGACAAGCCGCATCGCGGGTTGAGGGGCATCATGTCGGCGGCATCCGGTAGACCTGCCACATGAGGGACACCAAAGCCCTGGTAGTCGACGTGGATGGCGTCGTGTCCCCTCTTCACGGGACGACGACCTGGGGAGATGACGTCGTCGCGGGTCGGCTGCTGGGTCCGGTGCTCGTCTCCGCGAGCCTGTGCGTGCGGCTCGATGCGCTTGCTCAGGTGCCGGGGGTGCGGTCCTGGTGGCTCACTGACTGGGACGCCGAGATGCGGTCCTCAATGCGTCCCTTCCCAGGCCGTGACTGGCCATCGATCGCCGGTCCGGAGGAGGGCCGCATTCGCGCCCACGAGCGCGCTGGGAAGGCGTGGGACCTCATGCCTTGGTGGAAGTGGTGGGCCCTTGACGCGTGGCTGGACGACAACTACGACGTCTCCACCATCGTCTGGTGCGATGACGACCTGGGCCGCAAACTCGATCAGGGGGAAGCCTCCGAGCACGCAGAGCAAACGAGAGGCGAGTTCTGTGCAACCCGACTGCAGGAACGGGGGATCAGGGCGCACCTCATCGCGCCCGACGCCGAGCGCGGGCTGACTCCGCACGAACTGGACGATATCGAACGGGCACTTCGTCGGTGACCCCTAACTCCGACGTTCAGTGCATCAGGTGCTCGCTACTGCAATTCGCGCGACTGCGCGGATCGCGGCAGATGAGCGCGCGCCGACGCGCACGCTACGCGGCAGATCCGGACGTCCTGTCTAAACCGCGTGAGAGGGTGCGCGAGTGCTGAACACAAGAGAGGCTTTGTCCACCTATTGGGGGCTGGAGTCCGCATCGGTGACACCGCTGAACGGTGGAATGAACTCGGAAACGTGGCTCGTCGTGCATGAGGGGTCGACCTTCGTGGCCAAGTCGGTTTCGCGCGACGGTCTCGCGGACCTGGTGGCGGGCGCTGAGGCGGCGACTGCCCTGGCCGAGGCTGGCTTCGTTACCGGCCGCCCGGTCCCAACTCGCAACGGGAGCATCGTGGAACTCACGGCGGGCTTGGCCCTACTTGAGCACGTACCAGGTCGGGAACTGGAAGGCGAGTCTGAGGACGAGCAGCGGTGGATCGCACGGACACTGGCGGGCGTGCACATGGCTAGCGACCCAGCCACTGGCCCGAGCACGAGCACGTTCGGAGTGGATTGGCTGTCGCCTGCGATGCCCGGCGTAGGTGATCATCGCTGGCTCCGCTCAGCGATTAGCGCAGTTCGCAGGGAGACCGACGGGCTGACGCTCACGTGGTCACTCCTGCACACCGACCCACTGCCTGGCGCGTTCATCCACGATGACCGCACGGGAGTAACGGGTCTGATCGACTGGGCGGGAGCCAGGCGCGGCCCGGTCCTGTACGACGTGGCATCAGCGGTGATGTACCTCGGCGGGCGCGAGCACGCCTCGCACTTCCTGTCCACCTACGAAACCGATGGGCCACTGACTACCAATGAGTTGGCACACCTCGACGCGTTCAGTCGGTTCCGTGAGGTCGTGCAAGGGGCCTACTTCGCAGAGCGGCTTGCTACCAACGACCTCACGGGCGGTATCGACCATGCTGAAAACGAGAAGGGGCTCAGCGACGCGCGTCGGCGCTTAGAGGCCCTTGGCACGTCTACCGCGTAAGGCTGATCGCCCGTCGCTGTCAGGGCCAGTACCAGGAGTCGACCGCACATCTCGGCACGACCGCGCGGATCGCGGCAGTTCCGAACCTTAGGTTGCGTCGGACATGATCGCCTCAGCCGCCTCTGCGACCGATGCAACGAGAAGGTCCGCATGGGCTCCGTCTTGGGTCGGCTCGGCTCCAGAGATCAGGGCGGTCCGAAGCCCGACGGCTGCACCGCCTACGACATCGAGTTCAAGGCTGTCGCCGATCATCCATCCGTCTAACGGGCATTCAAGACGCGCGGCAAGCGCATGGAAGATGCCCGGTAAGGGCTTACGAATGCCGACCTCCTCCGAGATCACCCAAGCATCGACGAGTGAATCGAGGCCGAGTTGGCGGATCTTTGAAGCGCCCCAGGTTTGATGCCGCTCCTGTTTGAGTCCAGGAGGATGAGCACCATGCCGAAGAAGATCGATCAGGAGCTGAAGGCCAGGGCTGTACGTCTGGTCAACGACCACCAGGGCG
>NZ_JAULSC010000193.1 GCF_030518195.1 Nocardioides cremeus | reverse complement strand
ACCACAGCGACGGCAACGAGGCGTACTACTTCCCCGCTGGCGGCGAAGTCATGAAGGTACCCAGCGGCGCATCAGGCCCCACCACCCACAACTTCGACTTCTCCACCGCCACCTTCGAGGTCACTAACCCATCTGCCGACTCCACGGTGCCGCAGGTCACGAGCTTCACAATGACCTCCCCCACCACCCTGACGCCGGGCGACACCGTAGACATGGACTACGAGGTGACCGACGACTCCGGCGTCGTGACCAGGCTGGTCTTCAACTACACCGATCCAGTCGGGA
>NZ_JAULSC010000192.1 GCF_030518195.1 Nocardioides cremeus | reverse complement strand
CGCGCTCGGTGACCTCGTCCTTGTCCAGGAACGACCCCTTGGCGTCCTCCGACGACATCCACCGCCGCCGCGACAGGGCCCCCTGCAGTGCCGCTGCCGGCCTGAGGGCCACCGACGACGCGGGGGCCGCGGCCAAGCGGAGGTGTCGCAGCACCAGGTTCCTCGCCGCCGCCGCCGCCACTACCACCGTTGTTTCCGTTTCCACTACCCATGCGCCGTTCTTTCATAGCAAGCAAAACTTTGCATTCTCCCTCTTCCTTCTCACGCACTTTTCGCACATCGAGCA
>NZ_JAULSC010000050.1 GCF_030518195.1 Nocardioides cremeus | reverse complement strand
GCGCGGCGAGGCAGACGACGTCGTGTCGGGCAGATCCCATGACCGTCAGTGGGCAGTTCTCATGTCCGCCAGCGGGCAGTTTCGTGGCCGTCTCCGGGCAGTTTCTCGTGGCCGCCGACACACATCAGCAACGATCAACGCCTCGCCGATCTCCGCAAGATCTCGGACACGCCAGCGACGCAATCACTCGCGCATCGCGCATCTCGAAAATTCATCCTGCACCTCCGCCACCTCGGCGATGCTCGCGGGCAAGAGTGCCGTAGGCCGATCGTCACGCGGGACGGATGACCAGTGTCGTTGCGCCGCGTATGAAGCTGTTCTGGCCGACTCTCGGCCGGACGGAAGCCCCCGGGAGAGTCTCCGAGACAGCTCTTGAACGCCTCGGCGCGGGGGTTTCTGGGTCACAAAGCGCGACACAAGCCGGAAGGATTCAAATGACTAGTGGCCCGTGATCTGCGTTTCCGCAGGTCACGGGCCACATTTCAGTAGCGGGGGCAGGATTTGAACCTGCGACCTCTGGGTTATGAGCCCAGCGAGCTACCGAGCTGCTCCACCCCGCGTCGGTGGCTCAACCGTCACACACCGCACCCGACGCACACAATTCGGGGCCGCGGTCGGCGGGTGGGTGAGGGGCGCTGACCTAGGGTCGAGACGTGGATGCCGCAGATGCAGACGTGCTGATGATCGGGTGCGGCGACCTCGGGTCGCGCATCGGCCTGCGCCTCGCCGAGCGGGGGCACCGCGTCCTCGCCCTGCGCCGCCGGGCCGAGCTGGTGCCGGCGCCCCTGCACGGCCTGTCCGTCGACCTGGCCCACGAGGTCCCCGACCTGCCCGCGCTCGAGCTGCGCCACCTGGTCGTCGCCCTGACCGCCCGGCCGCGCTCCGAGGGGGCCTACCGCGCGACGTACGTCGACGGCATGCGGCGCGCGCTCGACGCCGTCGAGGCCGCCGGCCGGCTGCCCGAGCGCGCCGTCCTGATCTCCTCCACCGGGGTGCACGGCGACGTGCCCGACGGCACCCTCGTCGACGAGTCACACGCCCCCTCCCCCAAGGACGGCCCGGCGCGGGTGCTGCTGGAGGCCGAGGAGCTCTTCGCCGCCCGGGTGCCGGGTGGCACCGTGCTGCGCTGCTCGGGCCTGTACGACGGCACCGGGTCGAGGTTCGTCGACCGGGTGCGCGAGGGCCAGGTCGACGACCCGCACCGCTGGACCAACCGCATCCACCGCGACGACGCCGCCGCGGCCGCGGTCCACCTGCTCACCCGCCCCGAGGCGCCCGAGCCGATCTACCTCGGCAACGACGACGAGCCGGCGCTGATGGGCGACGTCGCGGGCCACCTGGCGCGACAGATCGACGTCCCGGCACCACCCGCCGGCGATCCCGCGCGGGCGCACGGCAAGCGGATCTCCAACGCTCGGCTGCGCTCGACCGGCTGGGTCCCGGCGTACCCCACCCATCGCGAGGGGTACGCCGACGTGGGGACCGCGGAGCGCCGCTGACGTCCTCCGGGCCGACGGACGTCGGCGTCTGGTCATCCCCGCGTCCGTCACCCCTGGCGCCGGGTGCCCGAGACGACCAGCATCTCGCAGGGACCGACGAAGCCGTCCTCGGCCTCGAACCGCCCCAGCGACGCCTCGATCTCCTGCCATGCAGCGACCCGCTCCGCCTCCCCCACCGCCGACAGCATCTGGTGCAGGGCGCCGAAGGAGTCCTTCTCGAAGCGCACGCACTCGGCGGCCGAGCCCATCCGCACCGGGGAGTCGACGGTCGTGACGGTGATGTCCTCGAGGCCCGCCTCGGCGTACGCCGACTCGGCGACCCCTGGCTGGCCGAGGCTGAACGGGCCGGGCAGCCCGGGCGCGGGTGCCGGGAGCCCGGCGATGCGCCGGATGATGCCGACCGGCACGGCGAAGAAGCCGTTGCGCTCGGGAGTCGAGTAGACCACCGAGGAGATGCGTCCGCCGGGGCGCACGACCCGGCACATCTCCGAGAGCGCCTGCCGCTGGTCGGGGAAGTAGATCAGCCCGACCCGCGAGATCGCCGCGTCGACGGAGGCGTTGGGCACCGCGGAGAGGTCCTCGCCGTCGGCCTCGAGGGTGGACACCACCTCCGCGAGCCCCGCCTCGGCGGCGGCGCCGTCGGCGTACCGCAGGATCGTCGGGGAGATGTCGGTGGCGAGCACGTGGCCGCCAGGGGCCACGCGCTGCGCGGCCGCCAGGGTCTGGCCGCCCGCACCGGCGGCCACGTCGACGACCCGCGACCCGGGCTCGAGCCTTGCGTCGTCGAGCATCGCCTCGGTGGCGGCGCCGAGCCAGCGCTCGATGGCCGGGCCCCAGCGGTGCCACGCCTCGGCGGCCTGCTCCCACTGCGCTCGCGTGGTCGCCTTGAACTGCTGGGGGTCGAATGTCGGCGGAACGGGTGTCGTGGTGCTCATGGCTTCCTCCTCGGAAGTGGGTGGACCTCGAGCATCGGCCCGCCGCCCCCGGGCCCTCCAGGGCATCAACTGGACCTGGGCGGGACTACTTCTGGACTCCTGCCCGGGGCGGGTCGACCATGAGGAGATGAAGGACTACGCGCAGTACTGCCCGGTGGCACTGGCCAGCTCGGTCATCGGCGAGCGGTGGACTCCTCTGATCATCCGGGAGCTGGTGCTCGGCGCCCGCCGCTTCAACGAGATCGACCGTGGCCTGCCCGGGATCTCCCGGTCCCTGCTCAAGCAGCGCCTCGACCACCTCGAGCGCAGCGGTGTCGTGGACAGGGTGGTGGCGCCGCACGGGCACGAGTACCACCTCACCGCCGCCGGCCGCGACCTCGAGGGGGTGGTGATGGCGCTCGGCGAGTGGGCGGTGCACTGGATGTTCAGCGAGCCGGAGCCGCGCCAGGTCGACCCGGTCACCCTCACCTGGTGGATGTCGCGGCGGGTCGTCGCCGAGGCGCTGCCGGCCCAGCGGACCGTGGTGCAGTTCGACTACACCGGGGCGGCACCGATGCGCATCTGGTTGGTCATCGAGCGGCGCGAGACCTCGGTCTGCACCGACCCGCCGGGCTTCGAAGCGGACCTGGTGCTCAGCACCGACCCCGTCGCCCTGATGCGCGTCTTCTCCGGCATCCTCAGCTACGCCGAGGCCCGCAGCAGCGGTGCCATCGACCTCGTGGGGCCTCCCCGGCTCGTCCGCGACCTGCCGCACTGGTTCGCCTGGAGCCCCTTCGCCCCCGCCGTGCGCGACGTCCTCGAGGGGCGAGCGCCTACCCCGTCAGGACCGTGACGGTCCCGCGGTCGCCGTCGACCCGCACCCGGTCGCCGGTGTGCAGCACCCGGGTGGCGCCCTGGGTGTTGACCACGCAGGGCAGCCCGTACTCGCGC
>NZ_JAULSC010000191.1 GCF_030518195.1 Nocardioides cremeus | reverse complement strand
GACAACTTAATCTATATTGCTATACGTAGACTAACAGGTAACAATCTTGTTAAGTAAAGTAACTAGTAAGAAAGTACGATTCGAGTTGACCCCAACGAGAGTAAATAATGAAACCCATCCATCCTTATATCCTCATTGCCTCTGGTCCTGCCATCCCGTCCATCCCATCTTAGCGGGATGGCACATCACGTGACCCCAAGCCCCGCGATGTCATTACCTTCTGTCGTGGACGCCATACGCTTCTTCGCCTCCCTGTCCTTCATCAAGGAGAGAATCCTTCTTGTTAC
>NZ_JAULSC010000190.1 GCF_030518195.1 Nocardioides cremeus | reverse complement strand
GGCTGGCCCTCGTCAGGTCCGTCGCGACGGTGATCGCGTCGGGGCTGGCGGTGATGGGCGTGACGCCGGTGGAGGAGATGCACGGATGACAAACGAACAGAACAGAAAAGACGACGAAAACCTCGGCTCGTTCTACATGGGCCGCATGCGCCCGCCGCCCGAGCCGGACCGCGTGATGCCCAAGGGCGTGCTGACCATTGTCGCGGTGCTCGCGTTCATGGGCATCATCTGGTACGCCTATCCGCAGGGGCAGGAGAAATATACCGACGTCAACGTCCCCGTCGTCA
>NZ_JAULSC010000189.1 GCF_030518195.1 Nocardioides cremeus | reverse complement strand
ACCAAAATGGAAACAAAATAACAATGCAAGTAATTCTGCTACATCCCACGCCTACAAAGCGCAGCTCTTGCTGTAACCTATACTTCCAACCATGTAGATAGCCTTTGCGGTAAAAAGAGAGACGACGCCATACGCTGTAGGCTACAACAGATCTCACTAAACCATTCGTCTCAAAGCAAACAAAGCTGCTTGTGCTGCGTGGCAATGAAACAGGTTGGCCCTTCACATCCTGACCCCAAGTCTCCGTACCCTGACACAGCCAGCCAGCCAACAGCCTCTATTGTTGG
>NZ_JAULSC010000188.1 GCF_030518195.1 Nocardioides cremeus | reverse complement strand
CGCTGTTTTGGTCAGGAGGCGAGTGATTGTATTAGGTTCAAAGCGGTGGGGTTCATTAATCAGGATCATCTGGTTTACACGGGGATTAACATGTCGGGGCCGGAGCAGTGTAATAGCCAGGACTGAAGGAGAGGAAGATGGAAGTGCAAATGAAGTAATGTGTATGTGGTGTATGTGGTGTTTGTACATGTGGAAGCAACAGGGAATGTATATAGGTAGTAGTGGAATGAACAGATCGTGACCTAGCAGATCTCGTGACAGCGTGACATGGTGGACGCGCCCCCACG
>NZ_JAULSC010000187.1 GCF_030518195.1 Nocardioides cremeus | reverse complement strand
GTCTCGCCTCCCTGCAGATTAGAAAGTCTGAGTTTCTCAAAAGTGCAACGCAAAGGTGGTTTCAGTCTTGATACTGTATCGATATACTATCCAAACTTGAACACTCCTTTTCTAAAGCGTGGTAATTCCACTCCCGAGCAGATTTTACACGGAACAATTTTGGTCCAAGTATCTCGATTTTTTCGTTCGCTCCAATCCGAGCTAGAGCTTCAATCACTTTCTCTTCTCGCTAGTCAAGAAGTACTGTCATCACGGTCTGAAATATATTCCTTGCAGCCGCCTGCACA
>NZ_JAULSC010000186.1 GCF_030518195.1 Nocardioides cremeus | reverse complement strand
CAACAACGACGTTGTACGCGACCACGAGGACCACCACCACCACCACCACCATCATCAATCAGAAAAGCAAGACGAAACACGGGTGGATGTTTGTCCCATGGAAAAGTCCGGCTTGATTGATCCAAACGTCATGCGTAGGGCGCAACGTCATACCTCTCTACGCAAGCCGGGCCTAGGACTCCGATCGTGGATCAAGAGACCAGAAGTCTCGGGCACCGTGCTGGCCGTGGGCTGTTTGGCTTGTGTTGCTTTGCTCAAACTGCAGTGAATCCACTTGCATCCGGATGG
>NZ_JAULSC010000185.1 GCF_030518195.1 Nocardioides cremeus | reverse complement strand
AAACAAGTATAATCTCCCTTTTACAGTACACAAGATCCTATCAATAAATATCACAAAGGTACAAGGTACGTATCACTGCACACCCATTGTCAGGGTACATGACCAGTATATAAACCCCATACCACCCTGTCAGCAGCTTGATGTTTTGGTGGGGCAGTGTCTTCTGCTACGGATGCTACTGCGGGGTTCCCTCGTACATTTGGTGATCCCGCAATCGTCACATATAGGGGGGAAAGTCTTGTGTGTATGTGCTTATTATGTTGTTGCGTCTTTACTTAATTTTTCCAA
>NZ_JAULSC010000184.1 GCF_030518195.1 Nocardioides cremeus | reverse complement strand
CAGAGCTGTGGAGGAAGCAGACGGCGGGGCATCTGTTAAAGGAATCGGAAGCCACGGATGTGAAGGAGGGTGAGAACCAGGAGGGAGGCGTAGTCGTTGGTGATACGACGATTCAGGGAGAAGACCAGGCAACCACTTCTGCGACGAAGAGTGATAATTCCGGTGAAGATAACAGCGTACGACGCAAATAAGCGTTAATAGAATAGAGGTGAGATCATGTTGCGTGTAACAAGCTTATTAGACATTCGGCTTTCAATTCACGAAAAAGAGAAGCCTGTAAGATAACGA
>NZ_JAULSC010000049.1 GCF_030518195.1 Nocardioides cremeus | reverse complement strand
TCTCGTGACTCGCCTTGGCAGACGGGCACGAAAGTACGGGGACAAGTAGGTCGAGGGTGGGGCCACTTCAAGCCAGCACTACGGCTCCAAGTGGGGCCACTTCAGACTGGCACACTCAGCCATCGTGGTGGCGGCGTGGACGTGGCCCAGCAGCTCCTTCGCTTCGGTCAGGGAACCGCCCGAGGCCAGCACGCTCATCGCGGCGGTATGCCTGAGCCGGTGCGCGTAGATCGGGTCGATCCCCGCCAGGCCCGACAGCCGGGCGATGACGCCAGAGATCCCCGAGGTCGTCATCGCCTGGCGAGGCGCCTTCATCCGCACGAACACCGCCCTGTCCAGGGCAGGAGGCCGGTGCCGCAGCCACGCCTCCAACGCCTGGCCCACGTCGACAGGGAGCGGGAGCACGTGCTCGCGGCCCTTGCCGGTGACTTTGAACTGGCCGGTGGCCCAGTCGATATCGTTGAGCCTCAAGCCCGCTGCCTCACCAGCGCGCAGGCCCAGCCTCACCAGGACCAGGACGAGCGCCCGGTCCCTGGTCCCGATCGCCGTGGCGGGATCGCACGCCCCCAACAGTGCAGCGACCTGGTCGGCGCTCACGCCACGCGGCAAGGAACGCTTCGTTCCTGGGGGCTTCAGGATGCCAGGAGCAAGATCCCGGTCGATACGACCGGTGCTCAGCGCCCACCGCAGTAGGCACCGGACAGCGGTCACGATGTGCGCACGTGCGACAGCCCCGTAGCCACGTCCGCGCTCGGCGACGTAGGCGTTCACGAGGGGGACTTCAAGCCGACGCCATTCCAGGGCCCCGCCGTCGGTGGTCAGCGCGTCCAGGAGGCCGGCTGCGTAATGGACGCGGGCCGCGATGGTCTGCTCGGTCAGGCCGCCTTGGTCGCGCATCCAACCACGCCACTGCGCCACTGCAGCCGCAGCCGGCGTCGGGTGGCAGTCCTCGACCACCACAGAGCCCAGGTATCCGCTCGCCACAAGGAACCTGCGCATCGTCCCTCGGGCCCTCATCGCGGTGACGCAGACGACGTCCCTCGCGCGCTCCTCCTCCACGAACCTGGCGAGGAGCTCCTCCTCGATGTCCTCGACACCGGCACCGACCGTTCGCATCCACAAGCTGAGTCGGCCCAGCGCGTTCAGCACCCCGGCCGCCGAGCCCGGGGAGTAACCCTTGATGCTCAACCAGGCCGAGCACTCGCCCAGCACCGTCGGTGCCAAGGGGCCCACCGGAACCCGAGGAACCCGATCCGGGTACGACCGGGCTATCGCAGATCTCTTCGTCACGAACCACACCTCCAGACAGACACCCCGTGTCTGAAAGCGTGGCCACGACTACGCGACTATGCCGACCTTCCGAACCTCAGCATCACCGTTGACCTGCGCGACCGCTGAAATGGTCGGCATAGTTCCAAGGTCGGCATAGGACATCACCGAGCACTGGACCGGCGAAGGCAAGCTCTACGTTTGCGCGATCAAGGACGTGTACTCCAACCGGATCGTGGGCTACTCGATCGACTCACGGATGAAGTCGTCGCTGGCGGTCGCGGCGCTGAACAACGCAGTTGCTCGCCGCCGCATCGAAGGCGGTGATGTGGCCGGCTGTGTGGTTCACACCGACCGCGGGTCGCAGTTTCGAAGCAGGAAGTTCGTCCACGCGATCAACCGTCACTCGATGGTCGGCTCCATGGGTCGCGTTGGGGCAGCTGGTGACAACGCAGCCATGGAGTCGTTCTTCGCGCTGCTGCAGAAGAACGTCCTCAACCGACGGGCGTGGGCGACGCGTGAGGATCTGCGGATCGCGATAGTGACGTGGATCGAGAAGACTTACCACCGACGCCGTCGACAGGCCGCTCTCGGACGATTGACCCTGTCGAATACGAGTTGATCATGATGACAACCGCGATCCAAGCGGCCTAACCGAAACTGTCACCCGTTCGTGCAGCAGTCCCCAAACTGGGCGAACGAACAACGGGCACGACAACAGCTGATCACCTGCAGTTGCTGTGCTGGGCCGAGCAGTTCGGCGACGCCCGAACCTGGGCAATCGAGGACTGCCGCCATCTCTCGCGGCGACTCGAGCGCGACCTCCTCGGAGCTGGTGAGCGGATCGTCAGAGTTCCTCCGAAGATGATGGCCCACGCTCGAGACGGCGCCCGTACCTACGGCAAGTCAGACCCCATCGATGCACTGGCGGTGGCACGAGCAGCACTGCGCGAACCGAACCTTCCCACCGCCAGCCTCGACGGGCCGGCCCGAGAGGTCCGACTGCTGGCAGACCATCGCGACGACCTCGTGGCTGAGCGCACCCGAGCGATCAACCGGCTGCGGTGGCACCTGCACGAGCTGGACCCAGCCTGGGCGCCACCAGCTCGTTCCCTGTGGCGAGCCAAGCATCTGAAGGCGATCCTGCAACACCTCACCCGCGAGGATGGCACCGTCGCCCGGCTGGCACGCGGCTTGGTCGAGCGATGCAGACTGCTCACCGCCGAGATCCTGGAGCTCGACCAAGAACTGGAACAGTTGGTGCGCGCGCAGGCACCCGCACTCCTGGAGATCTGCGGTTGTGCGACCTTGAGCGCGGCCAAGATCCTCGGCGAGACCGCCGGCGTCCGACGCTTCCGATCCCGGCACGCCTATGCCCGCCACAACGGCACCGCACCGCTTCCCGTCTGGTCAGGGAACAACGAACGACACCGACTCAGCCGCACCGGCAATCGACAGATCAACGCAGCGATCCATCGCATCGCCATCACCCAAGCGCACTACCACCCGGACGCGAAAACCTACCTTGAGCGCCGGCGCGCCGCCGGAGACAACAAGGCCGAGTCCATCAGAGCGCTCAAGAGACGGCTATCCGACGTCGTCTTCAAGGCCCTCACGACCGACGCCGAGGCCAACACAGCGTCGACAGCGACAGCTGCTTGACATAGGAGCAAGGGGACGTCACCCTGGGCGGGGCTTGGTTCTAAATCCTCGCCGAGGCTGCTCGCGGTGTTCGCCGACCAGCGGTAGTCGAAACGACTCGCGCTTACCTCCTAACGGCTGATCGTCTTGATCTTGCTCAGCACGTTTCGCGGTCGCGGCTCGCGTGCCGCGGTGTGTTCTGCAAGCTGGTTGCTCCGTCGCGCTTCGATCTCGAGGCGGTGGCCCACTCGAATCGCTGGTTCGTCGAGGCCACTGGCCAGCCCGGCTGCGATGGCCATGGCTGCCCAGTCGTGGCGCGCGGTCGTGCGGACAGCGTGGGCTACTCCTTCGGTTGGCGGGTTCTCAGTCAGTTCGTCGATGACCATGCGCCCGCCCCGGTAGGTCTTGGTGGCCTGCCGCCAGGGCTCGATGGCCATCTCCTCGCGGCTTTCGGGGTCGCCGACGAGTCCGCGTTCTAACGATGCGGTCAGCAGCGTGGGCCGGAAACTTGGTCGAGGAGGTCGTTGACGAGGGTCTGGACGCGCGCCTCGACCCGGGCGATTTGGCGCGCGGTGAAGGCCTTGCTGACCAGATGACGCGGCTGGGTGTGCCGAGGTGCGTCACTCATGATGAGCATGGGCAGGAACAGCTCGGTCATGTCCACCCCGGGCGGGGCCGGGAAGATCCCGGACGCCGAGGAGTCACGTAGGCGTCGCCTCATGGATGCAGTTGATGACCTCAACGTTGCAGCCGTCCCGCGCCCCGCGTGGCCCGGAGGACTTCGCCGACGCGGCCCTGGCGTTTCTTGCCGTGGTAAGACGCATCCGAGGTCGGCTGCAGCCCCTGTTCGAGGACGTTACCGTTCCCCAACTCGTCCTTCTCGATGCTGTTCAGGCTTGCGCCGCCGAGGGAATTGTCGCAATTTCTGACTACACCGCCCTGAGTCAGCCGACCGTGACCCAACAGGCGGCGTTCTTGGAGGCGAACGGCCTTTTGCGCCGCGTCCCGGCAGACGACGATCGGCGCCGCCGGCTCCTGGCCCTCACGGAGCGCGGCGAGCAGTTGCTGGCGGCCAAGGAGGGGGTGGTGGCTGATCGATTGTCAGTCGCCTGGATCGCGCCCGCGGCCGAGGAGCAAGCGTTGGTGGTTCCATCGTTGCGGCACCTCGCGGACCTGGCGTGAATCAGCCTATCGAATACCCTTTTCCTCCTATGTAATCACGGGTATCTTGCGGTTGAAGGCTTCGTTCCGCACGGTCGTTCGGCGCCTGGGTGTATGCCCGGTCCCTGGTTGGAGGTGGGCCATGAGGTACGCGGATCTGCATGGCATCGGTTGGCAGCAGATGAGTTACGCGTGTCGGCGGCCACGAGAAACTGCCCGGAGACGGCCACGAAACTGCCCGCTGGCGGACATGAGAACTGCCCACTGACGGTCATGGGATCTGCCCGACACGACGTCGTCTGCCTCGCCGCGC
>NZ_JAULSC010000183.1 GCF_030518195.1 Nocardioides cremeus | reverse complement strand
ATGTCTTTAGTGTTCGAAGCTCTCGCCAAATGCGGCGTGGGCAGTACTTTCAGAGCTTTTCTATTTCCAAATCCCAAACAGCCTGCGGATACTGATGCCGCACACCCACCAATTTTTTTGCGTATGTAAGAGACACAAGAGTAGGAAGAAATTTCGATTGTTCGTCTACAAAGCTGGGTACGAGACAAGAACCTGTGTAGGGCACACAATACATCACTACGTGAATGTGGAATGTGCCGATACTGATGACTACGAGAGAGCAAGCTTCATCGGTGTACCGAAAACGATA
>NZ_JAULSC010000182.1 GCF_030518195.1 Nocardioides cremeus | reverse complement strand
GCAGCGTAGCAGCAGGCGTGTAGCAGTTGCAGTAGGCGTGGGAGCTGACTCGGCATGGGCCCGAGGGCGGAGAACAGGTGTTTGAAGCCGTCTGGCGGGCTCGCGTGCAGGGCGTGTACCGATGAGCCGGGGGGCGAGCAACGGGCAATAGGAAGCGCTGCCGAGGGGCAGGCTGTTGCTGCAGCCGCATTGGGCCTAGCGTGGCAGGTGGGCCCGGCAGCAGAGGTGAATGCAGATGCTCGACGAGAGGGGCGGGAAACGCCGTTGGCATGGACATTCACGCATCGCC
>NZ_JAULSC010000181.1 GCF_030518195.1 Nocardioides cremeus | reverse complement strand
GTCGGCCCCAAGGCTAGCGTCTTCTCCTTCCAGGACGACACCTGGAAGGCTGCCGGTGCCTATGGTGTTGAGCAGCACTTTGGCTGCATTGATGTCGTTGATTAAGCTTTCCAAGCAAAACAAGAGAAACCTTTTAAGATGAGGGGAAGATAATATATATATCCATATGTATTGTTATATGTAGCGCATATTCCACCACAACCATTCTTCAAATCTAGTGGCTTGTGCCACTTGGCTGCGCTTCTTTCACGCCATCATGTGTCTTTTTATATTTCTTCCCTTTGTTTTA
>NZ_JAULSC010000180.1 GCF_030518195.1 Nocardioides cremeus | reverse complement strand
TCGTGGGCTACGGCGACCGCAAGGCCGTCGCGGCGGCGCTGAAGCCGGTCTACACCGCAGCGAACGCCGAGGCCGCGCGCCGCGAGCTGGACGCGTTCGCGGACTCGAACTGGGGCAAGAAGTACCCCCACGCGGTCGCGACCTGGACCGCCGCGTGGGAGCGGTTCACCCCGTTCCTGGCGTTCCCGCCCGAGCTGCGCCGCGTCATCTACACCACCAACTCCATCGAGTCGCTGAACTACCAGCTCAGGAAGGTCACCAAGAACCGCGGTCACTTCCCCAGCGACGA